>JAGBAA010000123.1 GCA_017939795.1 Thermoguttaceae bacterium | reverse complement strand
GCGAGAGCCGTCTGGCTGCCCGTCATGTCGTGACGCTCGTGAGGGAGAAACATCTTGAAAGTTGTTTCTCCCTCAGACTCCCTCTTCAAGAACTTTTTGATGTTTTGTATGTTTTTGAGGTTAAGATCCTTCGGCTGAAGGTCCCACGCGCGACGGCACTCTTCGAGAGCCGTCTGGCTGCCCGTCATGTCGTGACGCTCGTGAGGGAGAAACATCTTGAAAGTTGTTTCTCCCTCAGACTCCCTCTTCAAGAACTTTTTGATGTTTTGTGTATTTTGAATATTTTTGTGCTTTTTATGTGCCTCTTCAGTCTGTTTTTGCGGAGATCCTGTGCTCTCTGTGGTAGAACTGGTGCACGAGCATCTGGATCGAAATCGGAAATTTCCCGTCGGTCTCCTTGACTTTCTGGACTGCTTCTGCTAAAATGAACTTTTCAGGAAAATGTGCGTCTGTTTGGAGCCGCATATTCCAATTCCTTGCCTTCCATTCAAGAAAGGATCCCTTTATGGCTTATTCGACCCGCCGTCAATTTCTTCGTCAGCTCTCTGCTGGAGCTGCACTTTCTGTTTCGATTCCCGCTCTCGTTTCCGGTCCCGCACTGGGACTTGACGGCAATGTGCCGGCCAACTCACGCATCACGATGGGCGTCATCGGCTGCGGAAGTCATTCCCGGACCTGGAATGTCCCGCTGATGCTGGCGAATCGCGAACAGCAGATCGTCGCACTCTGTGATCCGGATTCCAAACATCTGGAAGCCGTCCGAAACCAGGTCGATTCCGCCTACGCAAAACAGACTGGAAAAGAATCCCGGACGGCAGCATACCGCGACTTCCGTGATCTGGTGAACCGGAAGGACATCGATGCCGTGGACATCATCACGCCGGACCACTGGCACGTTACGATGGCGGTCTTTGCGATGAAAGCAGGAAAGCACGTCATCTGCGAGAAGCCGGTCCTCACGATCAAAGAGGGACTCCGTCTCGTCCAGACGCAGAAAGAAACGGGCCGGATCTTTCACACCGCCTCCGAGACCCGCACGATCGATACGAGTCAGCAGATCGTGAACATCGTCCGGAACAAAATCATTGGTGAGCTGAAAAACATCAAGGTCCTCATCCCGTTCGGAAACCGGAAGCGCGGAAATATGGACTTCCGTGTTCAGCCGGTCCCCGAACATCTTGACTACGAACTCTGGACCGGTCCGGCTCCCCTTCTGCCGTACATGCCGGGACGAAACCACATCAACTGGCGGAATCATCTCGCATACTCCGGCGGGACGTACCCCGACTGGTCGGCACACTACGTGAATCTCGCGTACTGGGGGAACGGCTCCGACGAAACGTCTCCGATCCGTTTCACGCCGAACCGAAAAGATCCGAAAACATCCTGGGAATTTCCGAAAGAAGACGCTCCGTGGACGACGACTGCGGGATTTGACATTACGGCAGAATTCGCCAACGGCGTCACCATGAACGTCTGGAGCGACAATCCGGCCGTCAAATTTGAAGGGACAGAAGGGTGGGTCATGGTGAAAGGTCCTGGTCCCTACGCAAACGTGCTGACCGCCAGCAGCGAATCGATCGCGAAGTGGACTCCCGGCCCGAACGATATTGACGTTGGACGCGGCATGGAACACTGTACCGTGAGCCATACGCCCGGAAAAGGCGTGCAGGGGATCCAGGGGGGCGAGCACGTGCACTTTACGCACTGCATCAAAGCCGGCACGACGGAAACCTACTATCCCGCGCGTCACGCCTTCAACACGGACGTCACGGGCTTGGCGGGCAATATCGCGATGTTCCATGGCGGTCTGACGCTCCAGTGGGATCCTGAAGTGAAGAAGTTCATCGGCGAGAATGCGGAGATCGCGAATTCCAGCATGTTCTTTGACCGTCCGCAGCGCGGCCCGTGGACGTTCGAGAAGATCGATTCGTGGATCAACGTCGGCTAAAGATCGAAAGATCGAAATATCAAAAAGTTTTTGAAAAAGGAATCGAGAGGGAAAACTATTTTCAAAATGTTTTTCCCTCTCGGCCGCTGCCTCATCACGGGCAGCCAAACGGCTCTCGCAGAGTGCCGTCGTGCGTGGGACTGCTTGCTCCTGGAATTTTTCACCACTGAATACATGGAAAAGCCGCAGGATCACACTGATTTTAAACACAAAAAGCACGAAAAAATTCGGGATCCACAAAATGGCAATTTAAAAATATTTTAAAAGTATTTCGTGTTTTTTCACGTTTCCTGTGAAATTCGTGTCATGATGCGTCTCTTCCTTTCCCCCTTCCCTTTCGGTGTCTTCCGTGCTCTCCGTGGTAAAATCGCGTCCCGGACCGGCGAACTGCCGTTTATCTGCACTCTGAAAAACGTCCTTCTGGGAACGTTTTCCAGAGCCGCAGGTCAGGATCCTCAGAGCGTCCAGCCTTCACGATATGGCGTGGAAAGGAATCCGTTGGCGAGTTCGGAATTCTTCACCTTCGCGGCATCAGCATCCCATTCCAGTTTCGTATCTGCACGGAAGGAAACCAATCCGAGGAGGACCGTTTCCGTCAGACGGCCGGCGTAGGAGAATGCACAGGTCGGGGCTTCCGGTTTGTTCTCCTTGCACGCCTGGATCCATTCAGCATGGTGGCCGATGGACGGCTCGATCCACTGTTCCGGACGTTTGAAGTCGGCGTATTTTTCTTCCGGAAGGAGACGGTGCATATCGTAGTTTGCGATGAGCATTCCTTCCGTTCCGATGAAGAGATTTCCGGCTGCCGGAGCGTTTTTGATCCCAAGTTCATCGATGATCGCGGGCATTCGTCCGTTTACCCAGGTAAGGTGGACTGGCGGGAGGTCTCCGCGGGCGGGGAACGTGTAGTCGACCTGGATCTCGCCGACGACACCTTCCGGATCGCGATGCGGTCCCACGGCATTCACGGTCTCACAGTCACGCAGACCCAGTGCCCAGAACGCGAGGTCCATATGATGGCAGCCGAAGTCGCCGAGGATGCCGTTTCCGAATGCCCAGTACCGACGCCATTCGCGGGGGCAATATCCCGGACTATACGGACGCCAGGCGGCCGGGCCGAGCCAGAGATCCCAGTCGAGATAGTCCGGGACCGCCGGTGTGTCGGTCGGTCTGCCGACTTTGGGGACCGGACCTCCGGAGAACCACGTGTGGACGCGCGCGACCTTGCCGATGGCGCCGGACTGGATCAGTTCCACGACGCGGCGGTAATTGTCTCCCGCGTGGATCTGGGTCCCCATCTGCGTCACGACTTTTTTCTCCGCGGCGAGATTCTGGAGAAAACGGGTCTCGTAAACATCGTGAGCCAGCGGTTTCTCGCAATAGCAGTGCTTGCCCATCCGCATTGCCATGGACGCACAGACAGCGTGCGTGTGGTCCGGAGTCGAGACGACGACGGCGTCGATGGTTTTTTCCATTTCGTCGAGCATTTTGCGGAAGTCGGCGTACTTTTGGGCTCCCGGCACACGCTTGGAGGCCTGATCGAGGTAAAGGGCGTTGACGTCGCACAGTGCAACGACATTTTCGCCGATGACGCCGGAAAGATTGGCGGCTCCGCGATTGCACGGACCGATGACGGCGACGTTCAGTTTACTGGATGGCGAGGCACTGGAGCAGAATGCCGGTACGCTGACCGATGCGGCGGTGAGTGCGGCGGAACTCTGCAGGAAATGACGGCGGGTCATGGATCTCATGTTCGGTCCTTTCTTCAGAAAAAGGTAAAATGTTGGGAATCGTTTCCAATGGGTTTATTTTACCGGACGTTTATGAAAAAGTCAAGTGCCTGAAATGGTCTCCCGCATAAATTTTGCATAAATTTTGGGAAAAAGTCAATTGAGAGTGATTTTCCGATAAAAGAGACTTTTTTGAAATGGAAAGTCGGAAATTTTCGAAAAAATCTGTTTCGGCATCTTGACTTTTGGAAGGACGCAGACTATAATTGATTCAGGAGATGAACAGGATGGAGAAGAGCGATGCTGGAATATGATTTTGAGCTTTTGCCGACGAATGACGTGATTTTTCAGTACATCTTTTCCTCTGAAAATTCCGAGAAGTGCCTTCTGCCGTTCCTGAATGCGATCCTGCAGGATGCCGGCCGGGAACGGATCACGTCGGTTCGGATCCGGAATCCATTCAGTCTGCAAAAGTTCCGGGGAGACAAAAAAGTCGTCCTCGATATTTGTGCGACGGATGAAAAGGACCGGACGTTTGATATTGAGATCCAGACCTACGCAGAAACTGCCTTCATCAACCGGATGCTTTACTATTGGAGCCGTATGTATAGCGGGCAGCTTGCTTCTGGTGAAGACTACCATCGCCTTCGCCCGGCGATCTCCATCGTGCTGACTCGATTTCAGCTTTTCAGAGAGCTGGAAGAAATGCACAATGTTTTTAACATTACGGCAGAAAAGGATCCGAATTTTGTCCTGACTCGGGATTTTCAGCTTCATACGCTGGAGCTGACGGCTTCCAAATGGGCACATTTCCTGAAAAAATATGAAAAAGAACATGGTGCAGATGCACTGGAAAAACATTCTCTGCGTAATTGGCTGGATTTTTTGCTGCACTGCCATGAAAGAACGGAGGCTGAAATGGAAAATATGGTGCTGAATACGGAAGGACTTGATGCGGCTGTCGAGAAACTGCACTCCGCAGTTTCAGACACAGAAATGCGTGAGCTTGCATTTGCTTACGAAAAA
The DNA here is from genome assembly GCA_017939795.1 of Thermoguttaceae bacterium. Classification (GTDB taxonomy): domain Bacteria; phylum Planctomycetota; class Planctomycetia; order Pirellulales; family Thermoguttaceae; genus RGIG3701. The sequence goes on along the minus strand of JAGBAA010000123.1, from coordinate 39,389 downwards.
AGTGCCCGAGATGAACGTGCCCGGCTTTCGTTTGCCCGTCAGCAGGGGATCGAGCAGGGGATCGGTATTGGGATCGAGCAGGGGATCGAGCAGGGGGAACTGCGAGCAAAACGTGAGTCGGTCCTTGCGCTTTTGAAGGCATTCTATCCTCTTTATTTTACTGGTTTGGAGGTTTCGGCTCTCTCGCAGATCGAAGATCCTGCCCGTCTGGACCGTATTTTTGAGTCAGCGTTGGCCGGTATGCCGTTCGAGGAACTGAAGCGGTTTTGGGAGAAATAGACTGACGGAAGGAACTGCGCATGGATTCCGGAGAACGTTCCCGTTTTGTACGCCGTGAGAAAAAGAACTTGGTGGAAACGGTCCCGCAGAGAGACCCGCTCGCGAATCCGGAGGGGCTTTTTATGGCGGATGGAATGGTGTTGAAACGCAGTTCCCGGCGCAGAAAGCTCGTTGTGCGGCAGGATCCGCGGCTCTGGCTGGAGAATTTTCTGGCATACTGTTCCGGTGAGTGCCATCTTGCGCATAATTCGGTCATGGCGTATCGTCGGGATCTGGAACGTTTCTATCTCTGGCTCGGCGATATGGATCTCCTTACCCTCCGGATCTCAAATTTCGCCGCCTACGTCACCTGGCTGCATGAGCAGGAACTCGCTCCCGCAACGATGGCCCGGCATATCGTCGCGCTGCGGATCTTCTTCAAGTATCTTCAGCTGGAAGGGATCATTGCGGATAGTCAGGTCGAACTGCTCGGAAGTCAGAAACTGTGGGAGAGGATCCCGAAGTACCTCACGCCGCATCAGGTCGAGCTTCTTCTTGCTGCTCCGTGCGAAGCAGATAGAAACTGGCTGCGCGATCGGGCGATCCTGGAAATGCTCTACGCTACCGGATGCCGGGTTTCGGAACTCTCCACGATGAAGCTCTGCGATGTGCACATTGAAGAGCATTTCTGCAAATGTACGGGGAAGGGGAGCAAGCAGCGTATCGTGCCGATCGGCGATCAGGCAGTCGAAGCACTGGTGAATTACCTGGAGGAGGAATGGCCCATTCTTGCTCAGCGCGGGATGCGGTACGGTGCGGAACCGGAGTTTCTTTTTCTTTCACGAAGCGGACAGATGCTCGACCGCCACAGGATCTGGGAGCTGATCAAACGCTATGCCGCCCGAAGCGGTATCCGGACAGACATCAGTCCGCATACGCTCCGGCACAGTTTCGCGACGCATCTTTTGATGAACGGTGCGGATCTGCGTCAGGTGCAGGAAATGCTAGGGCACGCGAACATCATGACGACGCAGATCTACACGCACGTCGACAGTAAACGCCTCAAATCGATCCACAAAAAATACCATCCGCGCGGCTGAGCGTCGGATACCGTCCATTCTGTACATTTCGTTCAGAGTACGTATTTCATATTGAAGCAGAGTGTGTCTTTGTTTTGTTCTGATGGCTTGCCGAAACGGTATTCTTGTGAAAAATTTTACTTTTTCTCACATTTTTGGTAAAATATGACGAATATTTCAATGAGATGGTGTATAATACTGGGGAGTATTGTGTCAATTTTTAAAATTTTGCCATTCATTGTGGAAGAAAATCCCGTAAAAAGGAAGTGAAATGTCGTCCAAAAAGAGCCTCTTTCATTTTTTGTCCAGTCAGAATCATTCCGCAAAATCAGCCGGTGCTGAATCCGTAAGCCGCCGGATGCGCAAATCGGGTCTTGAAGCGCTTGAGCCGCGCCAGATGCTTTCTGCGGTCTCGTTCACAGCTGACGATCTCGTCGAAGACAATCAGTTTCAGGCTGTTCTTGGAAACCGTTTGGATTCGGAAGATACGTCGGACCGCTGTGTGATTTTGAACATCGCAGCCGCCGATGGAAGCGGATTCCGTGTGGAGGACCTGACGATCCGTGATGCGAACGACGAAGAGGTCGAGATCCTTGCGTCGAAGGTAGAAAACGGCGTCGCGTCGATCCTGGCGAAATACACGCTTGGCGAGATGTATACTTTCGAGATCGCGGCGGAAAATGAAGACGCCGCCTTCAATGTGCATTTTACCATGGCGGGCGACGCGGGCGGAGACGGGATCTTCACGCGTGAAGAATACTATACGCTGCTTGGCGAAGTCCACAAAGGGAACGGCGTCCACAATCGGTTCGTTTCCACTTACTGGAACGTGTACGGAGTCGACATTTCGCGCAACAATTACGATGCGGTCTACGATACGGACGGAAGCGGAAAAATCACGCGCCATGTTTTCGACACAGTCATCGCGCCGAACTATCTCGATCCGCTGGAACTTACGCAGGAGGTCCTGACTATTCCGACGATCGAGGATTTCCAGGTGAACGGTAAAACGCCTGCACAGGTGGAAGACCAGAAATTCTCGTTCGTCACGAATGAGTCGAAAGACCTGATCCTCAGCGGAAAAACGAAGGCGCAGGACGGGATCTTCACCTGGACGAAGGAGGACGGGACGGTCTACTCCGGACAGATGGATCTGACGAAGGACGGAACGTTTACGCTCAAAAATCAGGCAAAAGACGCGGCTGAAACGGACGTCGTGAAACTGACGTACGTGATCCAGAAAGACGGTTCCTTCACGATTTCTTTCCCGAAGGATTCGGTCTGTGACGGCACGCTGACGATGGAGCTGTGGAATGATCCGGAACACACGATGGACTCGAATACGTACTCGCTGTCGATCGACATCGTGCTTCCTCAGGCTGTCGTGGATGATGCCGTGGTGAAAAATGCCGTGAATGCGGACGACAAAGAGGCGGAATCTGCCGTCGTGAAGACCGAAGAGGTCACGCTGACCGTTTCGGCATCGGCGGCGGAAGGTACGGCCGCGGACACGCTCCTTGATGCTCTGAATGATCCGAAAGACGGGCTTTACGTCACGGTTTACGATGCGGAAGGAAAGCAGATCGCACGTAAACGGCTCGAGAAGTCCCAGATCAGCGAAAAAGACGGAAAAGTCCTCATCGCGGATACGGAACTTTCCTTCAAACTGGCTGACGGCACGCACAAACTGACGGTTTTCCTCACTGACCTTGCAGGAAATGCGGTCGAGGGAACGGGAGCGGAGCTTTCCGTCATCGTCGATACGACGGCACCGAAAGTGGAAGTCGACGGATACAAACCGGACTTCAAGTACCAGAGCAAAGATGCGTTTGACTCCATGCTCGTGAAGGATGAAAAACTGACCCTTACCGTCAAGGCAGAGGACGCGAATCTTCAGAGTGTCGTCTGCACGCAGGACGGCAAGACGGTCTCCCCGGCGAAAGAGGGAACGTATGCGTACGATTTTGAACTGAAACCGGGCATCAATACGATCGTCTTCACCGTCATGGATGCGGCAGGAAACGTCACGAAACAGGAATGCCTCGTTTACTTCTCCGAAAAACTGGAACTTTCCGAGGAAGGCAAAACGCTCCAGAAGGAAGGTCTGACGCTCAAGTATTCCGAAGGCGGTGAACTGCGTGCACTGGAACTCTACGATTATTTCACGTACGATTCCGGACTGACGTTCTCTTCCATGACGTCCAACAAAGAACTCCTGACGGCATCTGTCGGGAAAAACGGCCTTCTGACGTTTGATTTCAAACAGACTCCGAAAGAAGGGGAGACCCTTTCCGCAAAAGTTACCGTCGCGGCGCTCAACGCGCTTGGGGAGATCTGCACGCTTTCGTTTACGGTGAATTACGTGCGTTCCTCGCTGACGCTTACGGTTCCGGATTATGTTCTGGACTTCAAGTACGATGCCGACGCAAAAGATTTCGATTCCATGCGCGTGGAAGACGAAGAGCTGACTCTGACGGTCAAAGTCACGAACGGGGATAAGAAAGAGGAGGCTCCGGAAAAGGATCCGGAAACGAATCCCTTCAAGGTGGAAAGTACCCTCAACGGAGAGCCGGTCCCGCAGGCAGGTTCGGAAAACGGCGAGGAATTTACCTACGAATTCCAGTTGAAGCCGGGCATCAACAAAATCGTCTTCACCGTCACGGATTCCGAGGGACTGAAACTCACGAAGACGTGCTGGGTCTACTGCGATATTCCGGTGGCGCTGACTCCGGAAGGCGAGGAACTTCAGCAGAACGGTTTCGTGCAGGAGTGGTCTGAGAAGGCGGAAGACTACGAAACGGTGGACCTTTCCAAAATGTTCACGCATGGAAATGATCTGGAATTCAAGGCGGTCTCCAGTGATTCCAAAGTCGCGGATATTGCCATCGACGCGAAAGGAATTCTGAGCTTCAAGTACGATACGGTGCCGGAAGACGGTCAGTCGCTGACCGCGGACGTCGAGATCGAAGCGGAAGACCGGGCGGGAAATAAAGTGACGCTGAAATTCCGCCTTACTCACCGCCGCAATGCCGCCGTCATTTCGGACGTGACCGTCACGGGCGACTACGCAGAAAAATCGCTGGCGGATGTGGAGCACATCATCGCAAAAGACACTTTGGAGATGAAAGGGAAACTCACTGCCGCAGACGGTAAAGCAGCGATCCTGAACATTTTGCGGAACGGAGAGCCTGCGTTTGCGGACATCGACCTCACGAGATCCGGCACGTACGGCGAGCTGACGTACGTTTACGATGCGGAAAACGGAACGTTCACCCTCACGATCTCCGGCGCAGCAGACGGTCTCTACGTTTTCTCCATGACGGAATCGAAAGACGGACAGAACGGCAGTTCGGAAGATGGTTCGGAAGACGGAGCGGCTGGCGATCCTGAAAACGGAACGCAGACGGTGCCGCAAGAGATCCGCGTCGTGGTCGATACGGTGAAACCGGGTGTTTCTGCGAAGATCGAGGTTTCGCAGTGGAGCAGCGGGAAACCGGAAGTTTCCGTCCAGACCGAAGGTGAACTGAATGAACAGGATACAGAGTATGGAGCGTGGGTAGAGATCTTCATTCGGAATTCGGAGGGACTTTCAGAACTTTACGCCCGCGGAGAGATCGATCCGCAGACCGGCATGGCAGGGGAGCTGACGTACGTCGATAAGAAACTCCCCGACGGCACCTATACGCTGGCCGTCCGTACGATCGACGCGGCCGGAAACATTACGGAAGCGGAAGGAAACGAGACGGAGATCCGTGTGGATTCGGCAGCTCCGGTCATTTCGAACGTGGATGGGTACACTCTGAACCATCGGGTCGGAGAGAGTGAAGGATTCAACTCCATGCTGGCGGAGAACAAAACGCTCGTTCTTGTGCCGGAGATCACGGAAGAGAACATTGCGGAGATCGTCTGTACGCAGAATGGAAAAGAGATCGCGCGGACGCAGAAGGAAGACGGAAGTGAAGTGTGGGAATTTGCTCTGGAAGACGGACTGAATGAGATCGTCTTCACCGTCACGGATCTTGCGGGGAATTCGGCGTCGTTTACGTGCCTCGTCGTCTGGGAAAATCCGCCGGTCCTGACCGAAGCAGGGATCCTGCTCCAGAAGTATGGACTGCTTCTTGACGTGAGTGCCGAGGAACAGAAAACACTGGATCTTTCCGAGCTTTTCTCGCACACCGACGAACTGATCTACGAAGCCGACTGCCCGGAGGAGGCGAAAGAATGGCTCAAACTGTCCATTACGGACGGCATTCTGTATTTCGAATTCCTGAAAAAACCGGGAGCGGATGAATATTTCCAGACGGAGATCACCCTCACGGCCCGAACCGCGAAAAATCCGAGTACGGAACTGGAATTTCAGTTCACGTGCATGACGGACTGCGATGCGCCGCGCTGGCACATTGATGCCGTGGAAGGAAGCATTTCGGTACCGGAAGACGGAGATGCCGCAAACGGTGCGTTCAACTATCTGCTGAATTCGGACACGATCTCCATCAAGGGCAAGCTGGAAGATGCGTCCGAGATCGTTTCTGCAGAACTCACGATACTGCGTGACGGTCAGGTCTACTGGTCGGAACTGGATCTTCTGGAAAATGCGTCCGAGGAACTGCCGTTTACGTATCGATGGAATGCCCAGACTCAGGAATTCGAGTTCTGTCTTGAAAATGCAGAGGACGGGAACTACGTTTTCTGCATCGCAGGCTCGGATATTCTGGGGAATACATCGACGATGGAAAACGGACGGCAGGAGATCTGCATCGCGGTCCGGACGGCAGCTCCGGAGCTCGGGGCGACTGCAGCAGTGATCCCGACCGGTGATTCAGAAACCGTCGTGAGCGGGAACCCGCGGTTTGCCGTGACTCCGTCTGGTACGCCGTCAGAAATGGATGCGCAGTACGGCATTTATGTGCAGATCTTCCTCCAGGAAAGTTTGGAAACGGATGCGGGATCGGAGACTGAAACGCTTTACGCGCAGGCTAAATATGATGCGGGATCCGGAACATTCGGTACGCTGAGCTACTTCCTGACGGAAACGCTGGCGGATGGCGAGCACACGTTCCGTATCCAGACGGTCGATGCTGCCGGAAATATTCTGGAACTGGAAGAAAATCTGGTTTCCGTCACGGTGGATTCCACGGCTCCACAGCTTGAAACGGAAAATCTGAACTACGCTTCCTCCGATTTTGGCACGTACGCCATGAGCGACGCCTACGAACCGGATTCTCTTTACCTCACGATGGAGGATCTGAATGAGGACGGTACGTACAGTCTGTGGGTCAATGCATCGGATGATTCGGAGGTGCGTTTTGAGATCTCGGTCATTCACGAGACGCAGGGACGGACGTCGTCCGGCATTTCCACGACCGATATTCCGCTCGAATACGGCAAAAATATCGTGAAGATCCAGGCGGTGGATGCTGCGGGGAACTCCATGAAAGAACCGCTTTCGCTCATGGTATTCCTGAACGATTTCCCGGAGATCAGTGATGCAGGATGGGAACTGGAAACGGATGGTCTCACGCAGCTTGTCGGTTCCGGAACGGTGAAGAAACTGAATCTGAATGACTATTTCTCGGACCAGAAGCAGCTTCGCTTTTCTGTCGAGAATTTCGATGAAGAGAATGGAGAGATCTCGGTCTCCCAGAGCGGAACGTACGGCGAGAATCTGACCGTCACTTTCAAAAAACGCCCCACGGAAGATGATTGGTATTTCGCGGCATTCATTGAAGTCACGGCGACAGACGAATTCGGAGAGACGGAGTACTTCTCCTTTGAAGCAGTCTATACGTACGACGATGAAGCTCCGGTCTGGAAAAACGTGAATGTTGAAGGATCCGGATATTCCAGCGGAATGTTCGTTTCGAACGGGAACTCCCTCACCATCACGGGACAGATCTACGATCTTTCCGGCATTTCGGATGCGGAGTGCGACATCGTGCAGAATGCCGGCACGAATGGGGAGAAGACGATTCTTTCGGAACTGGAAGTTCTGGAAAATTCCAGCGGAGCCGGAACGAACGGTTTCTCGTACTCGTATACGTATGCGAAAAATGCCGATGGGACCGGCGGGCGGTTTACGCTGACGCTGACGAAAACGGACGGTTCTCCCATCGATGAGGGACTCTACTCCTTCTACCTTGCGGGTAAAGACAAAAAAGGAAACGATTCCACCGATGACGGCGAGCTGCCCGAAGATTTCTTTGACGTTCTCGTTGACCGGACGAAACCGGAACTTTCTGCTTCCATGACGCTCAAGCAGACCGGGACCAGTTCGTCGTGCGTCAACAAAAATCCCGAGTTTGAAATCGCGATTTCCGGAACGCCGTCGAAATACGGAGACACGGTCCAGATCCTGCGTCTGGTGACGGACGGGGACGGAAATACGTCGGAGATCCTGTACGCATCCGGAATCATCGATCCCAAAACCGGGACGTGTTCGCTGCGCTATCCCAGTGCGAAATTAGCGGAAGGCGAACATCGTTTCGTCATTCAGACGGTCGATATTGCGGGGAATGTGAATCGCACGCCGGGTGAGCTGACGGTTTCCATCGACCTTACTGTGCCGAAGATCATCGCGCTCTCGCCGCAGAATACTTTTGTGCATGAAGGACGGTTCTTCTGCCTTGAGAAAGATTTTCGTCTCGAAGTTCTGTCGGCAAATGCCGAAGAGAATGACCGGCTCTTCTATTCCTCGAAAAATGATCCGAAGGAAGCCGTTCTCTATGATGAAACGGCGGGTATCCCGCTGGAGTACGGCATGAATGCGCTCTACTTCTGGCTCATCGATGAGGCGGGGAACGTCAGCGCGACTTCCGGAAGCACTCTTCTGAACGTCATTTGCGATTCGCGGCCGGTCCTTGCGGAAGATGCGGAGCCGCTGGCGGATCAGAAAGCCGCGTTTGATGCCGAAAACCGCACATTTGCCATCACGCTGTCGAAGGAACAGCTCCTGGCTATGGTCGCGGATGCCGACATTGCGGGAAACGGCGATGCGCTTGCGATCGCTTTCCAGTTTGCGCAGGCTGAGGAATTTGCGCCGGGAACCATTCAGGTAAAGGCGGCAGAAGATGAAAGCGGCGAAAATTACGTCCTGACGTTCCTCTGCACGGACCTGAAAGGCATCGAGGGACAGACGGTCCTGGGTACGATCTCCGTCGTCGTCCGCGATAAATGGGGACTGACTCCTGCGGATGAAGAGGGAGTCCTTTCCTTTAGCATTTTCCAGACTGCCGCTCCGGTGGAGGTCATTTCGGACCGGATCTCGGTCACTCAGAATGAAACAGGAACGTATGAGCTGGACACGAACTGCATTTTCAAAGCCGGCGCGAACGAAACCTGGAAAGTGACGGACTTCGCGGTCTTCGTTGGTGAGACGCAGGAAGAAAATGTTTCGCTTGAAGAAAACGGGCACGTTCTCCGCTGGACTCCGTCTGCTGGAAAGTACGGAAACTTCACGCTGAAGGTTTCTGCCGCGAAGATCGGAGCGGACGGTACCGTCATTCCGGACACGGAAACGGAGTACCTCACCATCGCGGGACTCATTGAGTGGGCCGGTTTCACGCTGACTCCTGCAGAAAACGCGAAGATCGAGCTTTCCGAAGGCGCGGAAACATTCATTGCGGCACTTTCGGACTACTTCACGCTCGGAAATGCGTTCGACCCGGTGCAGGCTTTCGGCGGGTACTTGGTGACCGACGCGGAACAGCCGTCCTTTACCGTGGAAGTTCTTGAAAAAGAGATCTTCGGCTGGACGCTGAACGAGGACGGCTCGCGCAGGGAACACTGCACTGCGCTTTTCGCGGAAGCTCCGGCGGTCAGAGACGGAAATCTGACTTTCACGCCGGCTCCATTTGCTTACGGTTCTGCGGAACTGACCCTCAAGGCGGTTTGGACGCAGGCCGGGACGGAGCGTACGGCTGAACTCGCCATTCCGCTTGCGGTCGCGAATGTGCCGTCGGTTCCGTTTGCGGCGGCGCAGGAGGCGAAACTTTCCGTGAGTCAGCAGTACGTTACCGTGGAACTTCTTAACGGCGTAAACAGCGGGGCGGATGAAGATCCTGCAGAAGATGCTGATGTTTTGAAAGTGGGCGAGCTGACCGTCAAATCGCAGGAAATCGCGGGATTCACGGTCGAGATCGTTTCGGAAAATATTTCCGCTCCGGATGGTGCAGACGGCGAAACAGGAGAAAGTTCCGGAAATGAAACCCAGACTTCCGTCAGAAAATACCTCGTCCTCCGCGATGCAGAAGGGCGTCAGTTCCGTTTCGAGATCTTTGAGGGCCAGGTCGTCATTTCAGGCGGTGAACCGACGGTTCCCGGTTCCGTTTCGATCGTGATGGACCGGATCCTGGACGCGGACGGCAATGTACTCTCCGACACGCAGCCGACGCTCTGGAATCTGCTTGACGGAAAGACTGCGGAACTGCTCTACACGATCCGGAATTCTGAAACGCAGCTTGAGAGTACGCCTGCGGCACTCACACTCACGTTCCAGGGCGCACCGTTTGACCTGACGGTTTCGGGAAGCCGTTCCGCGAATGAGCAGACTTTCGAAAGCGATCTGTGCGCGGTCCAAAATCTGGATCCGAATGTCTGGACTATCGAGTCGGTCATTTCGGCAGAAGAGAGCTCGAGCGGAGAAAACGTGACCTGGGAAGACGGAAAATTTACCGTCAAAGCAGGGTGGTTCGGAACGGCCGTCATGACGTGCACCATGAAAGATTCCCGTACCGGGGAACTGCGCGAGAGTCGGATCACGCTGACTATTTCCAATGCGGATCTGCCGCCGGTCTGGGCTTCCGGAATCGAAACGACGGACGGAAAGTATATTTGGCGTGAAGGTGTGAATTCGGAAGCCGGAACGTACTCGGCAGAGCTGAACGACTGGATCCGGGACGTCAACGGCGGAACTCTCCAGTTCTCCATCGTTTCTGCGCCGGGTGAAGGAAAGACGGAGATCGACGCGAATGGGATCCTGAAATTCACCGCGAACGACCCGGATCTCGTGACGGACGGCGTCCTGATCCAGGTGCGTGCGACGGCGGATTCCGTAGATGGTACGCAGACGGCGGAAAATGTCTTCTCGATCCTCCTGGTGATCCGCGAAGACCTGGATCATCCGGAATTCACGAGCGTTGAGTTCGCGAGCGGAAACGCTGGATTTAACGTCTTTGACGCAAAAACCGTCTGGTTCACGGTCGAAACAGTCCAGTACGGCGAAAAGGAATGGTTCGTTCAGGTCGATGCGCTGGATGAGACCGGCTCAGTACTCGACACGATGCGGGCAAAAGTTCTTTCCGGAGCACCTCCGGTCAGCGTTGCGCTCGAAAATGCCGAGGGAACGCAGATCACTGCGGATCCGGAAACCGGGAAATTCGCTCTGCCGCTGGAAATCGGTTCGGCGGCGGACCTGACTCTCAAAGTGACCAACGCGGAGGGCGCTTCTGCCTCGCAGACCGTTCAGATCCGGAATGCCGTCTCGGTCAGTTTTTCGGACGAAAGTCTGAAAGCGTACCGGGAAACGGAGATCTCCGGCGAGATCACGTCGGACGTTCAGGTCGCGCAGAGTGCCGCGGACGTTCAAGTCCTTCCGGAAGCCGACTCGGTCCTGACTGCCGGCACAGTTCTGAAGGAGGGGACCATCCTTTCTTGGGATGTGCTGAAAGACGCCCGGCTTGATGAGGACGGTCCTGAGGTTGAGATCGCGGATGAAGAGGATACGTACCGGCTCGTGAGTGACGTGACGCTCACCCGGAACGTTACGCTGGATGCGGACTGCTCGAATGTCGTGCTTTCGGCGGTCGGTGCCGATTCGCGCCTGACGGCAGGCTCGGTGATCGAGGGAGACGGAAAACTTGCGGTTTGGGCGTCGAATATGGAGCAGGTCAAGGCGCTTTACGAGGCGTACCAGACGGCAGGAACGCTCCTTTCGCAGAACGTTGAACTGCCGATCCCGGAAGGGGAGACCGTTTCGAAGATCACGCTGACGCAGCCGAGTGAAACGCACGCGGTCAGGGAGATCGTGTGGACGGAAAATGAGCCGAAATGCACCGTGAAGTACGTGCCGTACCAGGTGACGCAGGATCGTTCGCCGATCTGGATGTCTGTAGAGATGGAAAGCGGCAAAACGTTCCTTTATGCTCTGCGTCTGGAATGCGAGAAGCCGTTTGAGATCCAGTACACGCTGACGAAAAAGAAGATCTCGGGCGACGAAAAGGACACGCTGCCGACCAGCGAAACGCAGATCGACGCGGAAGGCGGTACGTACTTCCTGACTGCCTGGCTCAAGTGCACGCTGCCGACGTATGCGCAGGAATTCATGAACGATTATGCGCACGCAGATCTGACGGGAAATTTCATCTTCACGCTGGATTCTGCCGCTGTTTCGAACGTGATCGTGGGCCAGATGGACTCTGTCTCTTCGTCCGGAAATCTCTGGAATGTTGGATGCACACTGCTCAATTCCTCCCTGTTCGGAAATGCAGAACTGCTTGCGGACGGCACGTTCGGCAAGCTCTTCCAGATCGAGCTGACGGCAACCGGCACGGCTCCAGTCGAAGTGGAATTTGCTTCCTCGATGGTGGAGCTTGGATTCCCGTTCACTGATGATGAATCGACGGGGCTGAACATTGGCGTCGAACCTGAGTCGGTTTCTGCGTCCCAGATCTGGGGTACGTCGGAGCTGATCTACCCGGTGAAGACGGCTGCGGATGCTGTGCTTCTGGCGACGGCTTCGATCGAAACAGTTTCAGCGATCGAAAATACGTCAGTCGAGACGGCGGGACTGGATCTTTCCGGAGTCTCGGCGTTTTCCGTGACGGTGGATGCCGCGGCGTTCCGTGCTGCGGAGCTTTCTGCGTCGGCGGGAGCCTCACTGACGGCGGGTATCGCTCTGACGGAGGAAGAGATCCGGAATTTCGAGGCTCGCCAGCTGCCGGTGGAGGCGTGGCTTGATGAGTCGGCGGATGCTGCGCTTTGCTTTACGGTCGCGGTTTCCGAAACGCAGGACGAAGCAGTCCTTCTGCGTGCGCTGGAGTCTTCTTCGGCCATTCAGAAAGCGGCGCAAGAGCTTCTCGACACGGCGTTTGGAGGAGAGCTTTCGGAAAACTGAAAAAGAGGAGGACCTTCATGTTTGCCGAGCCGTTTCATTCCGCGTCCAACCGTTCCGCCGTTCTTTCCCGGGACGCCGTCCGGCAGCTGGACCGTACGGCCATCGAGCGTTTCGGGATCCCCGGGCTTGTTCTGATGGAGAACGCGGCCCGCGGGATGGTGGAGATCCTCCTTGACTGGCTGAAACGAGACTGGCTGAAAAATGAGGGAAGCTCCGCGCCGTTTCCCACGATCCTGATCTTCTGCGGGACGGGAAACAATGCGGGGGACGGACTTGCGGCGGCTCGGCATTTCCAGCTGCGCGGGATCCCGCACCGCGTCATTCTCTGCGCGGATCCGGCTCGTTTGCGCGGAGACGCTCTTTTCCAGTACGAGCTTGCGCGGAAACTGCGCATCCCGATGGTCTCCATTTTGCCCGATCTTCCCGTTTCGGTCCAGCTTGACGCGCTGGCGGCGGACGCAGAAACTGAGGCGGAAACGAGAACCATGGCGGGAACGGAGTCTGCGGCATTTCCTGCGGTCGGAAAAGGCGGACTCTGCCTGGTCGACGCGCTTCTTGGGACCGGAGCGGTCGGCGTACCGCGTTTCCCCATGCCGGAAGTCATTGCGTGGATGAATGCTCGCCAAAAACTCGGAACTCCGGTCCTCGCGGTGGACGTTCCAACGGGGCTGGACTGCGAAACGGGCTTTCCATTTGCGTCAGATCCTGCGTCGGACTGTGCATCCAGCCCGGCGTCTGAGGCCGTGGTCCGAGCGTCGCTGACGGTCACGTTTGCGGCGGCGAAACCGGGTCTGGTGCTTCCTCAGGCGGAGGAGTTCACCGGGACGCTTTACGTTTCCGACATCGGGGTCGCGGCGGAGGCCCTTTTGGGGAATTGAGAATTTTTGGTCGTGAGTTCTGGAAATTTCGATGCGAGCATTCCTTTTTTTGACGGTCTGTTTCCTTTTCGTGCTTTTGGGTGCTCCATTTCTTGGCCCGGATGCCGGTGAAAGTCAAAATTGGGTCTTCTGGCAGCTTCGCGTTCCGCGTGTTCTTTGTGCGTTTTTGGCGGGGGGGACTCTGGCTGTCTGCGGCGCGGTCTTTCAGGCGCTTTTTCGGAATCCGCTCGCGACGCCGTTTACGCTCGGGACAGCAAGCGGCGCGGCTTTGGGAGCGACGCTTCTGCTTTTTCTTGCGCCGTCCGCAGCTCCTTTTTTTCCGAATTTCCCTGCACTTTCTCCGCTGGTCCTCGCGGCGTTTGCGGGAGCACTTGGTTCGCTTGCGCTGATCTTCGCCATCGTTCGGGCTGCTCGGCAGACGAGCACGTCGGATATTCTGCTGGCGGGGGTCGCGGTCAGTTTTCTCTATTCCAGCCTCATTATGCTGCTTCAGTATCTCAGCGACCCGACGCAGACCGTGCGGATGCTGCGCTGGACGATGGGCGGTCTGGACCGCGGGGGAACGTATTCCGCCGTCCTGACGCTTTTGCCGTGGGTCCTTCCGGCGATGGGGATCCTCCTCGTGCATCATCGCGAACTCGATCTTTTCTGCATGGGAGACGAGATCGCCCAGTCGCGCGGAGTCCCGGTCCGAAAGATGCGGAGGACCCTCCTCGTGACGGCATCGCTGGCTCTTGCGGCAGTCGTTTCGGTCTGCGGTCCCATTGGATTTCTGGGGCTTATGGTCCCGCACATGATGCGGAATCTCGCCGGGGCGCGCCATCGGATCCTTCTGCCGTCGGCGTTTTTAGGGGGAGCGCTCCTCCTGATCCTCTGCGATACGTTTGCCCGGATCGCCATTTTCCCGGACGAGATCCCCGTCGGGATCCTTACGGCACTTCTGGGCGGTCCGTTTTTCCTTACGCTTTTGCTTTTTCGACGTTCGCCGTCTGCCGGATGAACCTTTTTATTGAAATTTCCGGAGGGACTACTTGCGGATTCCTTGAACATGGTATAAAATCAGGAATAGAGATGGTCCCTAATTGAGGATTCGGTGAAACACATGGTCCGGTTTATCTCCGGGCTGTGGCAGATCCATCCCTTCATGGAAGGAAACACTCGAACGATGGCCGTGTTTGCGATCAAATATCTGCGTCAATTCGGTTTTTCGGTCAGCAATGAACCTTTCCGGAATCACTCATGGTATTTCCGTAATGCACTCGTGCGGGCCAATTATAATAATTACCAGCAGAACATAGCCTCCACTACTGTTTTTTTGGAACGCTTCTTTGAAAATTTACTTTTCAATGGTCAGCATGAACTGAAAGATCGGTTTTGCCATATTCGCTGGGATCAGGAAATGAAAATTCAAAGTGCCATTTCAAAGTGCCAAAATGTCACTTTGGAGGAACGAGCTATTTTAAGCATTCTCGCCAAAGCCCCTAAAACCACCCAAAAACAGCTTGCGGCCGAAATAAAAAAATCGGAACGGACGATAAAGCGTATGATGGATTCATTACGGGAAAAAAATCTGCTTTTCCGTCAAGGCAGTAAACGTGATGGTTCCTGGGTGCTTTCCGATCCGAAAGAATGTGGAAAAAATACCAAAAGGGGCCAGCCGGCAGCTGAATACCGATCCTGCCGCTGAAGACGCGGAAAACTCGCTGAAATTTCGCGCAATCGTCTCCGGTGGGGTTGACTTTTTTCCAAAATGGAGTAAGATTAAGGAAATTTGACCCCAAAATTTTTGCAGAATTCCTTTTTGAGTGAAGAAAATGCACATGACCCAACGAACTGAAGCGCTGGCCGGCCGCATCACGCCGGAAATGGAACACGTGGCCCGTCAGGAGTACCTTCCTGTCGAAACGATCCGCGATGAGATCGCACGCGGTCGGCTCGTGATCCCGGCGAACCGGATCCATCTTGAAAAAGGTCTCGTACCTGCGGGGATCGGGATCTCATGCCGGACGAAGATCAACGCGAATCTTGGAAACTCGCCGATCCAGAGCGACATCTGCTGCGAACTGGCCAAGGTGCGCTGTGCGGTCGAATGCGGTGCGGACACGGTCATGGACCTTTCGACCGGTGCGCAGATCAATGAGATCCGCCAGGCGATCATCGACGGCATCAACGTGGCGATCGGGACGGTTCCGATTTATCAGGTCGCCGAGGAGCTGGAGAAGATCGAGGACATGACGGCGGAAGATTTCCTCCGCATCATTGAATTTCAGGCACAGCAGGGCGTGGACTACATGACGGTCCATTGTGCGCTTCTGAAGGACATGGTGCCGTTGGCTGCGAAGCGGACCTTGGGGATCGTTTCACGCGGCGGCTCGCTCGTCGCGCAGTGGATGGCGGTCCACAAGGAAGAGAACCCGTTCTACACGCATTTTGACGAAATGTGCGAGATCCTCGCCGCGTACGACGTCACGTGGAGTCTCGGTGACGGTCTGCGTCCCGGGTGTATCGCGGACGCTTCCGACGAGGCGCAGTTTGCCGAGCTGAAAGTCATGGGCGAGCTGACTCTTAAGGCGTGGGAGCACGGATGCCAGGTCATGATCGAAGGCCCTGGTCATGTGCCGGTCGACCAGATCGAAATGAACGTAAAGAATCAGAAGGAATGGTGCCATGAGGCTCCGTTCTACGTCCTTGGTCCGCTGGTCTGCGACATTGGGGCGGGGTACGACCACATTACCAGCGCGATCGGCGGAACTCTCGCGGCGTACCATGGCGTTTCGATGCTCTGCTACGTTACGCCGAAGGAACACCTTGGCCTGCCGAACATCGACGACGTCCGAGCCGGCGTCATTGCGCATAAGATCGCGGCGCACGCTGCGGACATTGCGCGTCACCGCCCGCACGCTCAGGACCGTGATGATGAGATGAGCCGTGCCCGCTATGCGTTTGACTGGCCGAAGCAGTTTGAGCTTTCCCTTGATCCTGAAACGGCAAAGAGGATGCACGAGGAATCGATCGTCCGCTCCGGGTCGCATCACGAGTACTGCTCGATGTGCGGGCCGAAGTTCTGCTCGATCCGTAATTCGCAGAATGCCATCCGCGACATGGGAACGGATCCTCAAAACTGATGTTGGACAGTATGAGTTCGCGGTCTCAAAAAGCATTTTAGAAAGAGGTTTGGAGGAGGAGTGATTTTAAACGCTCCTCCTTCAGATTTTTTCTTTTCCTTTCTTCTGCCCCCTTGACTTTTGGTTTTATTCCGGTTAAAATTAGAGAATTCAAATTTCTGAGTGTTTCAGGTGGATTTTCGGCGTTTTACTGTGCCGATTTTCATTTCTGCGGACACTGCCCCCCAACAGCCCCCCCAACTCATCAGGAGGAGATCTCATGAAGAAACTGTTTTTGGCACTTGCGTTCTTTTTCAGTTTTGCGCTTCCATCTTTCGCGAAAGAGGATTTGGATGCGATCCAGGGACCTGCCGAGGCGCGGTATACGCTGATCTTCGCGCCGGAAGCCAACCGTCCTGCCGAGACGCACAATATCTCTCTGGAACAGAAAGGAAACGTTCAGTATCTGACCATTCCTGCCGCGTCGATCCCGAAAGGTACGCGCTATCTTGAGGTCCACCATCCGTGGGCGAACGCGAAGGCGGGTGAAGACGGATTTTTCGTGTTCTGCAACGGGATGTACGGTACATTCAAAGAACGTGAGAATGCCCGGTACGTGAATTCGCACGTCGTCATGCCGACCTTCGGCGTGAAGACCCCCCGCGGTGCGATGGCCGTCATCATGACCGGCCTGCGATATGAAGCGCGTCAGTTCTGCGACCTGCGGGACGGTAAGTACCGCGTTTTCCCGTCGTATGACCTCTCCAATCTGGTGAACGACAGAATTTACTCGGACATTCAGCTTGAATTCCACCTTCTTCCGCAGTCTGCCGAGTACGCCGACATGGCACGTGTTTACCGAAACTGGCAGCTTGCGCGCGGTGAGGTGAAGCCGTTGAAAGAGAAGATCGCGGGGCGTCCGGAACTGAAATACGCAGCCGAAGCGATGGAGATCCGCGTCCGCATGGGCTGGAAGCCGGTCCCGTCTCCTGTGAAGGAGCAGACGGCGGAAAATGAGCCGGAAATGAAGCCGGCCATTACGTTTGACCGATTCAAGGAGATCGTGGACGAATTTAAGCGTCAGGGGATCAAAAAGGCCGAATTCTGCCTCGTCGGCTGGAATATCGGGGGACATGATGGACGCTACCCGCAGATATTTCCGGCAGATCCGCGTCTCGGAGGAACGGAAAAACTTAAGGAAGCCGTCCGGTACGCGCAGACCAACGGATACCAGATCGTCTGCCATACGAACTACTCCGATGCGTACAGCGTCTCGCATCTTGGAGGACGCTGGGACGAAAATTTCCTCCTGCGCAAGAAGGACGGAAACACGAACACGTACACGACGTGGGGCGGCGGCGCAATGTACGAGACGTGCCCCGAATGCATGTTTAAGCGGTTTCCGAAAGAAGATTTTCCGGCTCTCTCAGCGTGCGGTTTCCGCGGGATCCACTACATTGACGTCTATTCGACCGTGAATCCGCGTACCTGCCATAGTTCGGATCACCCGGCGACGAAAGAGGATTTTGCAAAATGGACCCGCGAGATCTTCGCCAAAACGCAGAAAGACCTTGGCGGAATGGGGTCTGAGGGCGGGTTCGACTATGCGGTCTCGAATCTGGACTACGCGCTGTATATCAGCTTCTACAATCCGGGCACTCCTCTTCCGAATCTCGTCGATCGGCACGTACCGTTCTGGCACATCGTGTACAATGGGATCGTTTTGAACAATCCGTACTGCGCGACGACGAACTACACGATCAAGGATCCGCTCACGAAAATGAAGCTCGTTGAATTCGGAGGACGGCCGATGTTCTACTTCTACAGTAAATTTCGAAGTACCGGAAAAAACTGGATGGGAGACGCAGACATCGAGTGCGGAACGGATGAGATCCTCCGGCAGTCCGTCGCGGCGATCAAAAAAGGATACGATGAATTTGAGTCAATGAAAGAACTTCAGTACGAGTTCCTCAACGACCATTCCGAAATCGCGCCCGGGATATTCCGCTCTGTGTTCTCGAACGGGACGCAGATCATCTGCAATTACTCGGAAACAGACTTTGTGTATGAAGGACAGACCGTCAGACCGATGGCCTACACGGTCCTGAAGAAGTAGTTCGCCTGCCCGCCGAGGCTTGCTGGCCGCTTCATTTTGGGAGTGTGCGTCCGCGCTTTCGCCGGGAGTTGGTGTGGGTTTCAGGAATGGCGAACTTCAAAAATTCCCCTCCAATGGAGGGGTGCCCCGCAGGGTCGGGGTGGTCTGAAATGCCGAGTCTCTCGAACCACCCCGTCTCGCTTCACTCGCCATCCCTCCGAAAGAGGGGAATTTGGCGTGCGGTGATCCAGTCACGCAGTGACTTTTGCCGCTTTTTCTTTCGGCTTTCGGTCTTCAAAACTTTTTGATGCTTTTATGTATTTGGTTTCTTTTGGGGAATTTCGTGTTCCCTTTCAGTGTGTTTCTGCGTATTTTCTGTGATTTCAGTGGTGGAATTTATGGAGCGACCCGAAAACATCTTCCCGGATGAGCTGAAATTTTTGCAGATCCTAACGGTAAATCCGTTCGGTACTCCTTGAAAAATTTTTAATATCTGGTAAAATCTTTTGAAAATTGCGGTTTTTTCATTTGGCGGGTGCCGTATGTCTTTCAGATCCGAAGTCCATTCCTTTTCCCTGACGCATCCTTTTCCGGGGCAGAAACTTTCCAGCCGCCGGCATGAGGATTTTTTGTCGTCATTCGGACATCATGGCGTGCATCTGGCGGAGATTTTTCTGATTTCGCTCCTTGCGGCCGTTCCTGCAGGATTCGCCGGAGCTTTTTTTCGACTGAGCGTTTCCTGGGCCAATGCCGTGCGTACGGAGTATCCTGCGCTGCTTTTCGGACTGCCTGTTTCCGGTCTGCTCATTGCGTACCTTTACCGGGTCTGCCATGTTTGCCATCGCGGAGAACTGACTTTGCTGACGGATGCTGTCCATGGGAAAAAGTCCGTCGGAAACACTGCCGAAAGTTCCCTTTCGTTTTCTTCTGCGAAAGGAAGTGCGTCTTCGGAAGTTCCGCCATTTCTTGCGCCGCTGATCTACACTGCGTCGGTCCTTTCGCATCTTTGCGGAGCTTCCGTCGGATGTGAGGGGGCATCCATTCTCCTCGGCGGCGGGATCGGAGCACACTTTGCGCGCTGGTTTCATCTTTCGGGAAAAGATCTTTCGCTAGTCATTTTGTGTGCCATGGCCGGTGCGTTTGCACCACTTTTGGGGACGCCTGCCGCTGCGGCAGTTTTTGTGCTGGAACGCTGCCGATTTGGAGGACTCACGGCACTCGTTTTTTGTTTGGCGGCCTCTTTCTTTTCCTGTGGGATCACCCATTGGCTTGGCGTGCCGCCCTGCCGATTCTCCCTTGCGGAGGCAGTGCCGGCTTTTTCGATGCAGACGGCGTTTCGTGTTTTTCTGCTTTCTCTGCTCTGTGTCCTGGCGGGGATCGCATTTTGCCGCCTTTTGAAATGCATTGAACGTCTTACTGACCGGTTTTGCCCGAATCGTTTTTTGGCGATGGGGCTTGGAGGTCTGCTTCTGGTCTTGCTGACGCTTGGGTGCAGGACGCAGACCTTTTGCGGAGCCGGTTTCGTCAACATTCAGAACGCGCTGCTCGGTGAAGCCGGAAACTGGGATTTCTGCCTCAAGATCGGATTCACGGCACTCGCTCTTGGGATCGGATTCAAGGGCGGGCAGATCGTTCCCGCATTCTTCTCCGGGGCTGCGCTTGGCTGTGTGCTCGCACCTTGGCTTGGCCTTGAGCCTGCGTTTGCTGCGGCTGTTGGTCTCATCGTCCTTTTCGCCGTCGTCGTCCGCTGCCCTATCGCTGCGGCGTTCCTTGCACTGGAACTTTTTTGGGGAGCGGGGATCGGCTGGTTCTGTTTCGCTGCGTTTCTGGCATTCTGTGCGATTGAAACAGAAAACCGGGGCACTTCGCAGCTTCGCAGAGCGTTTCTGACTAAAAATTCAATTCACGTCGCTTCAGACATTCAAAATCGTTTTTTCCAGGAGAGAAAATCATGACCATTCCCGCTGGCTATCAGTCACTGCTCGGTCTGCGCGAAAGAGAACGCGCCATCAAAATGCTGAAAGACCATTTCGAAAGTGAGCTGGCCAAACATGTCGGTCTTCAGCGCGTCACGGCCCCGCTTTTCGTCAAGAGCAAAATGGGACTGAACGACGACCTGAACGGTGTGGAAAAACCGGTTTCGTTCTACGTGAAGCAGGCAGATTGCGAGGCGGAACTCGTGCAGTCGCTCGCGAAATGGAAGCGTTTTGCTTTGCGCCGTTACGGATTCCAGCCCGGCGAAGGTCTCTACACAGACATGAACGCGATCCGTCCAGATGAAACGCTCGACTATATTCACAGTTTCTACGTCGATCAGTGGGACTGGTGCCAGGTCATTCGTCCGGAAGACCGCAACACGGAGACCCTGAAAGCCGCGGTCCGGAAGATCTATGCGGTCCTCGCGGAAACGGAGCGTTTTATCGCGTCGCACTATCCGGCGATCACGCCGATCCTGCCGGAAGAGATCACGTTCGTCACGACGGAAGAACTTCGGTCGGCCTATCCCGAAAAAACGCCGCTGGAACGTGAAACGGAATTCTGCAAAAAGTATGGCGCGATCTTCATCATCGGCATCGGCGGTGAACTTTCGGACGGAACCATCCATGACGGACGCGCTCCGGACTACGACGACTGGACGACGCCGCGGGAAGACGGCGGCATTGGACTCAACGGCGATATCGTGGTCTGGAATCCGATCCTCGGCCGGGCATTCGAGCTTTCCTCGATGGGGATCCGCGTTGATGCGGAAACGCTCCTGCGTCAGCTGAAGATCCGCGGTTTCGAAGAACGTGCGAAATTGCCGTTCCACCAGATGCTCCTCAACGGCGAACTTCCTCAGACGATGGGCGGCGGGATCGGTCAATCGCGTCTCTGCATGTTCATGCTCCGCTGTGCGCATATCGGCGAAGTTGCCTGCGGCATCTGGCCGGACGAAATGGTCACGGAGTACGCAAAAGCCGGCGTGACGCTCCTCTAAGATCCAGACCGCGTGCAGTTGTTTCAGCGGTGGAAATCGCGATTCCAACTCTCCGCAGCGTCTGCGGGTAAATCAAAAAAGCACGGGTCCCTTTGATCCCGTGCTCTTTTTTTGATTTCATTTGGTTTTTTCAGACACCTCGTTCTTTCGCCATTTCAGCGAGCGTTTCACGGACGTTCGTGAGGAATTCATCGACGTGCTGGCGTTCTTCGAAGCCGACGATCATCGTGTCGATGCCCGGAAGGCGCGTGACGGCGGCGGTCGATGCTTTACGTCCTTCCGGAGTCCGGATCGTTCCTTCACCGATGATCTTCATCGCGATGAGACCTTTTCCGTTCTTCTTCGCTTTTTCCACGAGCTTCAGGTTTTCTTCCCAGTTTCCGTCCATTTTCTTGTTTTCCGGGTTCAGACGCACGTGCATGACGTCGACCCACGGCATTTCTGCCGCCATGTGTGCTGCTGCGAGCGAATGGCACGAAACGCCATGTGCGCGGATGACGCCCTGCTGCTTCAGCTTTTCAAGCGGCTCGAACTGGAAGCCCATGACGTTCACCCACTCCGTATTGTGAAGGCAGTGGAGCTGCACGATGTCGATGTAGTCCGTGCGCAGCTCTTTCAGGAAACGCGGAAGCAGCACGTCTGCCGTCGGACGTTCTTTTTCCGGAACTCCGCCAGGCTGAGCCCAGATCTTGGTGCTCAGAACATAGGAGTCGCGCGGCTTCCCGGCCAGAGCTTCCGCCACGATCTGGTGCGAGCCGTACATGTCGGCGCAATCGAAGAAACGGATCCCCTGATCATAGCAGTAGCGGATCAGATCGAGTGCTTTCGTTTTGTCCATGCGCGTCAGATTGCACTGACGGCCTCCGCCGCGGACTCCCGTTCCAAGACCGATGCGGGATGCTTTGACCTGCGGAGTGAGCTGGAATTCTGCGACCGGATCCGCGGAAAACGGCATCGCGGCATAAAGGGAATTGAAGGTGGAAAGCATTCCCGCTGCAGCAGCTGACGCTAACGTATTTTCAAGAAACTGACGTCGTTTCATAGGTAGGCTCCTTTAATAAAATGGGAAAATCGATTTAAAACGGGGTAGGAAACAAACCGAAGCACACGCCGGCTTCGGCACGAAATCAGAAAGATCCGCTCCCGCAGAACTTTCTGAAAGGGCTGGGGCCAGGAAGTTCACGTTTCCTGATGCCCCGGAAGTTTACGAAAATCTGCGGCGTACCGGCTCAGTCTTTCATGACGTCTTTCAGTGCGGAGGCAAGACCGGCGATCCCCTGGATCTGGCTCGGGATGATGAGCTTGGTCGCTTTGCCGTCGGCGGCTTTGGCGAATGCTTCGAGCGACTTGAGTGTCAGGACCTGCTCGGTCGGATTCGCTTCATTGAGCATCCGGATACCGTCCGCAAGTGCTTTCTGGACCAGCAGGATGGCGTCTGCTTCACCGGCGGCTTCCAGGACCTGCTTTTCCTTTTCGGCCTGCGCTTTCAGGATCGCCTGCTCTTTTTCCGCTTCGGCACGGAGGATCTGCGCCTGCTTTTCACCTTCGGCAATGAGGATCTCGCTCTTCTTGCGTCCTTCCGCCTGAAGGATCGCTTCACGGCGTTCACGTTCCGCCTTCATCTGCTTTTCCATGGCATCCTGAATGGCCGGCGGCGGCAGGATGTTCTTCAATTCCACGCGATTCACCTTGATGCCCCATTTGTCCGAGGCTTCATCCAGAATGCGCGTGATCTTGGAGTTGATATTGTCGCGGGAGGTCAGCGTACCGTCAAGATCCATTTCGCCAATAATGTTTCGCAGCGTGGTCGCGGTCAGCTGTTTGATCGCGAGGATCGGCTGATTCGCGCCGTACGTGAAGAGTTTCGCATCCGTGACCTGGTAAAAGACGACCGAGTCGACCTGAATGGTCACGTTATCCTTCGTGATGACCGGCTGCGGATCATAGTCCAGCACGTGTTCCTTGAGCGAGACTTTATTCACGACGGAATCAATGAACGGCATCAGGATATGAAGGCCGGCCGCAAGTGATGTACGGTAGCTTCCGAGGCGTTCCACGACGTAGACCTGCGTCTGAGGGACGATGCGCACGCAGTACGAGAGGAGGATGATCAGCGCGATAATGAAAGCCACCACAATGAAAATCACGATTTCTCCAAACATCTTGAATTCCTTTCTGTTGGATCTGAAACGTTCACGATTTTTTCATGCCGCCGGGCATGGTGAAAATCAAAAATTAAAAAAGTCTGAAACGGGGAAGTCTGAGATCTGAAGATCCAAATTCCCCAAAACAAAATTCGGGAACCTGTTCCGTAAAATTGCCGGGACGTGCTGTGTGCCAGGTCATTCCCGAAAGGACAAAGCGGTTTCAGTACCGTCAATCGTTTTCCGCCGCTTCAAAAACGAAAAGCGTGACCCCTTCCACTCGCTGTACTTCAATGATACGATCTTCGGCGATCTCGGTTCCGTCCACCGATCTGGCGGTCCACGTGAGTCCGTTGACCTTCACTCGGCCTGTTTCGCGCAGATTGTTGACCGTCTCCAGCACGACGCCTTTCATTCCGATGAGGGAATCCACATTCGTCGCTGTTTCATGAATGCCAAGACACGATTTCGCCGTCGGACGGACCAGCAGGATGGTGACGGTTGCCGTTCCTGCAAAGATCACGAGCTGGTAAACGAACGGGACGCCAAAAAAAACGGACACGAAGGCCGCAAGCGCACCGAGAACGAACCAGATCGCGATCAGGCCGGCCGTAATTGCTTCCACGATAATGCACAGGACAGTCAGGACTGCCCAGAAAAGCAGTTCTCCCGTAACGGACAGATTTTGAGAGGATTCGAAAAGGTTTTCCAAAAAGTTTTCCATAAAAGCTCTCCTTCGGATAGGCGGATAAATGCATCAAAAAAGCAGACTTCATCTCTCTATTTTATTTTATCCGGGAGTTTTAAAATTTCAAGCGTTTCGACGGTTTTTTTGATGAATTTTTTATAAAAAAAGGAAATTTTGCGGTTCGGAGAAATAATTGACTGAAATTTGTGGGGGAATTCGGGAAAAATCGCTCCGCCCCCCCTTGCGTGAAGTCGCTTGAGGTTTAAAATACAGATTGGAAAATCGTCATTTTTCGGGAGGTTCTCCCGCGTTTCATTTTTTCATTTTTTTGAGGAATCCATCATGCGCTGGACACAGACGCTCATTACGACCCAGAAAGAAGCTCCGGACGGAGCAAAGATCCCCAGTCATATTCTGATGCTTCGCGCCGGTCTCATCTCGCAGGCCATGGCGGGTGTGTATGCCTACCTGCCGCTCGGTCTGAAATCGCTCCGAAAGGCGGAAAACATCGTGCGTGAAGAAATGAACCGCGCCGGTGCCGTTGAGCTTCTCATGAGCGCGCTGACTCCGCAGTCCCTCTGGGAACAGACCAACCGCGTGGAAGCGTTCGGAAACGTTCTGATGAAATTCAATCTGAACCGTGCCGGGACCAGCACTCCGGTCGCTCTCTGTCCGACGCATGAAGAGCCGATCACCGACATCGTGTCCCGCTATATTTCGAGCTACCGCCAGCTCCCCATCACGCTTTACCAGATCCAGACGAAATTCCGCAACGAAGAACGTCCCCGTTCCGGCGTCATGCGCACGAGCGAATTCATCATGAAGGACGCGTACAGTTTCGACACCTCGCTGGAAGGTCTCGATGCCTCCTTCAACAAAATGTACGATGCGTACCATCGCATTTTCGAGCGTGCCGGCCTGACCTTCCTCCCGGTCGACGCGGACAGCGGAGCGATCGGCGGAAACGCGAGTAAGGAATTCATGGTCCTTGGCGAAAACGGCGAAGACAATGTGGTCGTCTGCCCCGACTGCAAATACGCAGCCAACACGGAAAAAGCCGAGATCGGCGAAAACACCTACTCGAAATCGGACGAGCCGCTCGCCGAGATCCAGAAGGTCCAGACTCCCGGCGCGAGCAGCATCGAAGCCGTCTGTAAATTCCTGAAATGTACGGCCGACAAAATGCTCAAGACGATGATTTTCGAAGCGGATGGAAAGCCCGTCGTCATCGTCGTCCGCGGCGATCATGATGTGAACGAGATCAAAGTGAAGCGTATGCTCGGTGCCAAGTCCCTTGAACTTGCCTCGCCGGAAACCATCATGCGCGTTACGGGTGCCCCGGTCGGTTTCGCCGGCCCGGTCGGTCTGAAAGAAGACGTCCCGGTCTACGCCGACATCGCGGTGAAATACGTCGTTAATGCCGTCACGGGGGCGAACGCCGCCGGTGAAGAAGCACACATCACGGGCGTGAATCCCGGACGCGATTTCGAACCGACCCAGTACGCCGACGTCCGAAATGCCGTCGCGGGCGACTCCTGTCCCAACTGCGCGAACGGCAAATTCATCATCAAGCGCGGTATGGAAGTCGGCCACGTCTTCAAGCTCGGCACGAAGTACTCCGAAGCTCTCGGTGCGAAGTTCCTCGATGCCGACGGTCAGGCCCTCAAGACCATCATCATGGGCTGCTATGGGATCGGCGTCGCGCGTATCCTCGCAGGCTGCATCGAAAACAGCTACGATGAAAAAGGGATCATCTGGCCGGTCTCCATCGCGCCGTATGAAGTCTGCATCGTTCCGATGCGCGTGAACGATGAAGCGACGATGGCTGCCGCGAACAAACTGTACGCCGACCTTCAGGCTGCTGGTGTTGACGTTCTGATCGACGACCGCGACGCACGTCCGGGCGTGAAGTTCAACGACATCGACCTGATCGGTTTCCCGCTTCGCGTGGTGATCGGTCCGAAGGGCCTCGCGAACAACGAAGTGGAACTGAAATGGCGCTGGGAATCCGACTGTCAGAACGTTGCGCTTGATTCCGCTGCGCAGACCATCGCGGACGCGATTTCTGCGGAACGTGTTTCGGGCGAACGTTTCAAAGCGTCGAAAAACTAAAGAAAAAAGAAATTTCAAAATATCAAAAAGTTTTTGAAGAAGGAGTCTGAGGGAGGAACAGTTTCCAAAATGTTCCTCCCTCACGCGTACACAAGAAACCCATCCTCCCAGGAGGGGCAGCAGACCGAAGGTCTGACGGGGGGGGTAGGTAGACGTTCCGGAAATCCTGAGTCCGTAAAACACCCGCCCCTTTCCTCCCGCGGTTCGCGTCTGGGACCTTTAGCCAGAAATCTCAATCACAGAAACCACAGAACATCAAAAACTTTTGTATTTTTCCTTCTCTTTTATTTCCGATGGCGAGATGAATTTCAGGACACGATGACCATATTGTGTCCCGGTACATTCGACTGGACCGACGAGAGTCACCTCCATTCCCTCGGTCAACTCATTCGTTGAGTATCCCTGGAGATAAAAAAGCGTACTTGAGTCCTCAAACCGAAGGATGCTGCGGCGGGAGTCCACGATTTTTTCAACCCGAGCTGTCGTGCCGCTGAGAAAATACGCCTTCTCGCCGACCCGGATATGCCGCGGAAGATCTTTTCCCGGTTTTGTTTCCCAAAGAATATTCTCCCGGTACCCGATTTTAGCCGGCGGCTCGGTCTGCATCGGCGGTGCGATCTGCATCTGGACCAGACGGCTTTCAAACTGCAGCTGCAGGAATTTCCTGGCTGCCTCGGGAGAATCTGCCCGAAGTCCCACCACCTGTGCGTAAAGCACGGATGTGTCCAGCAGACAACAAAGAAAAATTGGGATCCACAGGAATTTTTTCATACTCATTCTCATTTCGACCATCCTCATCCTCATTTCTGACTCTCCAGTTGACCGGCAATTTCCAGGATCTTTTCATCCGGTGAGCAAACATACTGCGGAAACGGAAAACGGTGAGAGTTCATCAGGACCACATTTTCATTGATCAGGAGATCATAGCGGTCTGACTTCACGACGACTCCATAATAAACGTAGGTGTCCAGCGACAGTTTCCAGCCTTTTTTTTTGACCCATTCGTCTATTTCGCGGAACTCTTGCGAAGAAATGGACAGCTGGATATTTTCCGGCAGTTTGCAGCACTGATACGATGAAACGGAAATATTCTGCTTCTGCCTGTCTGGACATAAATTTCCACGGAAACACCCTGAAACCAGAGAAAGAAAGAGGCATCCTGCCAAAATTGCGTACTTCATCTGCTGCATGGGAACGGGTTTTCCGGGGACAATGGGTTCGATATTTTCCTGGCTGCTTGCAGTTTACCACATTCTGGACGTTCTGTCAAGAGTGGATAGATGCATTCTTTTTGAGTGAACCTTCGTTAAATTTGATATAATCCAAAAATTTTTAAAAATCGTTAAATTTTACCTAAACTTCCGAACAGGCACTTCCGATACCAATAATATCCAACAGGATGGAAGTGTGTATCGTGTTTTTCAGTCAGAAGGAAATTCAAAATGACTCAGAAACGGTTTGTTTCCAAAAAGATCTTCAGCGCAGGGATCCTTGCGCTCCTGGCGTTCGGCACGAACGTTTCGGGGCAGGAGTGGATCCCCGATTCGATCCAGCTTGCGGAAGAAACGCCGGTGCAGTCGCGTTTTTCGGCTCCAGTCTCGGACGTGAATGTCGTCCCGGCCCAGTATGCCGGCGTGACTCCAAGTCCGGCACAAGGTCCGGTTTCTGCTTATGGTCCAGCCCAGTCGGCACCGGTTTCCGCTCCGTCGGCTTACGCTCCCGCTCCGGCAAATTATCCGTCGGCACCGCAGGCTGGCGTTCCGGCATATACTCCGGACGGCAGTGTCCCGGCAGAAGGCGTTCCGGTCATGGGAGGCGCACCGATCGCGGAAGGGTACGATATGCCGATTCCGTGCGACGGTCTGTTTCTGAGTGATTTTTGTGCCCCGTATTGTGCACCCTGCGGCGGCGGGATCCTGGGTCCCGGCTGTCTGTTCGTGGAGGGATACATTGCGCAGGGGTTCAACGTGAACACCAATTCCAGCACGAGCGGCGAACCGATGGCGGTGAATGACCGGGAAGGCTACCAGATGAATCAGGCGTACCTGTCTTTCGGCCGGCACGTCATCAAAGGAAGCCAGTGGTCGGTCGGCGGACGGATCGACGTCATGTTTGGAACGGACTACTACTACATGACGGCCACGGGGCTCGAAACCGACACGGACAATCAGCCGCATTGGAACAGTATGAGCGATGATCCGGGATTCCGCGCCTCGCGCAGTCTCTACGGCATGGCACTCCCGCAGGCTTACGGCGAGATCTACGCTCCGATCCTCGGCGGTGTTGACGTGAAGATCGGTCATTTCCATTCCGTCATGGGGTTTGAGTCGAATCAGGCAAATCAGAACTTCTTCTACTCCCGCTCCTACACGAGCGTTTACGGAATGCCTACGAGCATGACGGGCGTCATGACCGACTGGCGCATCACCGATGGTCTGAGCGTCATTGCGGGGGCCGTCAATGAGTGGAACGCATTCGATACGCCGGAAGACCATTTCTCTTTCGTCGTCGGAGCGACCTACGAAAATCCGTGTGGAAACTTTGCGCTTTCTGCTCTGGTCATGAGCGGAAAACAGTCTGCGGCCGCGTTTCAGGCGAACGGCCATGATGAAGGCGCAGACACGACGGTCGTGGACGTTTTTGCGAAATTCAAGCTCACCGAACGTCTTGCGTACGTCGCGGAATTCAATTACGGCACGAATGACGCGGAAGTCTACGACATTCTGGCCGACTCGACCTTCAAAGGCCGCAACTGGTACGGATTCAGCAACTACCTCTTCTACTGCATGAGCGATACCCTGACGCTCGGAGCGCGGTTTGAGTGGTTCTGCGACAAAGAAAACACCGCAGTCACCGGCGGCCAGAATACGACTTTTGCCAACGTCGGAGCGAATTACTTCTCCTGGACTGTCGGCGCGAACTGGGATCCGTGCCCGTGGCTGACTGTTCGTCCGGAAATGCGCTGGGACTACTGCGATCTGGAACTGGATGTGGACGGCGAGACCTTCTACGCCTACGACCGCAACTCGGCAAACTACGAATTTACTGTCTCCTGCGATGCCATCGTGAGATTCTGATACAAAAAGACCGAACACACTTCCTGAAACGGCCTGCGGGAGACTGCGGGCTGTTTTTTTATGGTTCCACAGTCGGTACTGCTCGATGTGCGGTCCGAAATTCTGCTCGATCCGTAATTCCCAGAACGCGATCCGCGATATGGGAACCGATGCGCCGAAGGATTCGGAAACGCCAAATTCTCCGGAAAAATAGTCTCCATTTCCATTCGGAAAGAGTGAGTCCGGTCCAGCCTCCGAACGAGGTATGGTCTGCGGCTCACTTTTTTTGCGTCTTGACCGCGTTGAAAATCCGGTCTGCGTACTTTTTTCCGACGGTCTGGTTTTGCTTACCTTCCAGTTCTCAGTGGTTTCTGGAAAAATTCTTTGAAATCTTCTGTTTTTTCTAGATTTTTTAATTTTTTAATTTGAAAAAAAGACTTTCTGGTATATAATGTAGTCATTGATTGAATATTTAAGTTCGATTTTCAGATTGGCGTTGAATTCCAGCTCGGATATAACCCTGAAAGTGAGACGAAAATGATGAAAAAATTACATAAAGTGCTTTTTGGCAGTGCACTGCTGACGCTGGCTGGTACTGCGTGTGCGGAAATAGCGGAAGATACTACGTACGGATATAAATACACAAATACTGCGGATATTTACAGTCCGGGAGGTGCCGGTACGGTTGGAAATCAGCGGTACGATATGTACATTCAGAACCTTGCGTTGGGAAAACCGGCGAGTGCAAGCTCACGCTACAATCCGGGCATGTTTGGGCCGGAACAGGCTGTGGACGGAATTTATGACTCCGCGTACAGCGGAGTGCAGAATTTCTTTCATGCCGCAGACGAAAACAAGGCATGGTGGAAGATCAATTACGCTGAGACGGCGGCCGGGATCGATTCCGTCGTGATTTTCGACCGCGCAGGCTATACTTACCGTCTGGATGACTATCAGATCACCGTTTGGGACGGTGACCCGGACGGCGGTGGAAATCTCGTTTGGAGTTCCGATATTTTCGATACGTCAAACACTCCGCGTAAAGAGTATGCGGTACCGGAAAACGTCGCAGGCACTTGGCTCAAAATCACGAATCAGGTACCAGAAGAGAATGCGAGCACGAACGCTCTTACGCTCTCCGAGGTCATGATCATCGGCGGCAAAGAGAGCAAGACGGGCGTGTACGGCAATCTGGACGGAGGGTGGATCGCGCCGACGTTTACCTCCGCCGCGGATTCTACGCTTCAGATCGATATGAACTTCTCTGCGGCAGATCCGGTCTACGATGTACTCGACGTTGCGGGACAGTTTACCGCCGGCGGCACCCTTGCTCTGAATTTGCTCGATTCCGCCAATATCGCAAACGGCGTCGACTACCAGATCATCAAGGCGGGCAGCTATGCAGGCTCCTTCACCAAAGTGAACATCTCGGCGTTGGATAGTGCGAATGTCGTCGTGTTAATGAACAAACTCAACTCGGAGGGAAAGATCTCTTTTGAGACGGGCCGGATTCACTGGAAGGAAACTGCCGCAGACACGAATTTCGCCAATAATGCGAACTGGTCCAGCGCCCCTGCGAATCAGAGCGTCCTGTATGGTGTGTACACCGGATCGCCCAGTACATCGCGGCTTGCATCGGAAATGGCGCTCGATCAGCTCCACATGGGGTACAGTGCCGGTGCGTCCGGTACGCTGGAGATCGGTGCGGGAGGAAAACTTACCGTTGCCAGCCAGCTCAACATTGGCGTGGGCGGTGCGGGAGTCCTCACCGTAAACGGCGGAGAGCTTGATTTCACGAGAAACGGTGCGGACGTCGAAGGTTTTCTCGTCGGTCAGAATTCCGGAAGTAACGGAACGCTGAACGTCATTGATGGAACTGTAAATACTTACGGATTTACGGTCGGTACGAACTCCGGGGCAGCCGGGACAGTAAACGTTTCCGGCGGGTCGCTGAACATCCGGAGCGGAAACAATCTCCGCGTCGGGATCCACGGTGTCGGGACCATCAACGTCACCGGCGGAACAGTGACTGCGGACTGCGAAGTCTACATGGCAGACCAGCCTTCCGGAAGCGGAACGCTGAGCATCTCAGGCGGTATGATGACAGTGAATAATGGACTCTCGGTCGGAACGCGCAATGCCGCAGTGCTGAATATTTCGGCGGCTCACTGGCCGTGAACCGTCTGATCGTCGCGTACGGCGCGCACGGAAACAGCCGCGGAATGGTAAATCAGACGGGGGGGACCATCTCGGTCAAGGACGAAAATGGGGCCGTCTATTTCGGTTCCATGGAATACGGCGGAACCGGCGTCTACAATCTGTCCGGCGGAAAACTCACGGCTCCATC
This sequence comes from Thermoguttaceae bacterium, assembly GCA_017939795.1. GTDB lineage: Bacteria > Planctomycetota > Planctomycetia > Pirellulales > Thermoguttaceae > RGIG3701. The sequence continues at coordinate 7,541 of JAGBAA010000123.1, read as the reverse complement.
TGTGAAGTACGGTCACACCAACACGACGGCGGCGTTCAACATCAGCGGAACCGGCGAAGCAGTCATTTCCGGCGCGGTCGCCGTTCCAACGAGGCTCGCAGGCGGAACTCTGACGGCCGGCTCCATCACGGATACGCTGACGCATTCGAACGGCGTGTTCGCTCCCGGCGGTGTCGGCACGTACGGTACAACGGCCGTCACTGGAACTTACATTTCCGAAACAGGGAACCTTGCGCTCGGAAAACCCGCTTCTCAGGTCAATAATTACCAGAACGGAGTACTGTATCATGCCGGAGATGCAGTTGATGGAAATATGAACACGTTTTCGCATACCGATCCTGCCAGCGGCACAAACCAGTGGTGGCAGGTCATGTTCTCCGAACACGGAAACCAGTCGTTTGATTTCGTCAAGGTCTTCAACCGCGGGGACGACGGATGGCGTTTGACGGAACAGGGAAGCGGATTCCACTTCGAGCTTTACTCCGGCACGCTCGAGGATCCGGGCGAAATGATCGAAAGATCTGAACGGTTCGATTCGACTTCCTGGTCGCAGGGGAAAGAGCTTGCGCTGAATTTTGAAAAAGAAGGGAACATTCTGCGTCTCGTGCGTGATTTTCCGGAAAATTTCCCGCTTTCCGGAGATAATTTGACGCTGAATCTTTCCGAAGTGCAGATTCTGAGCAATGCTGCCGAAATCCAGATGGATCTGAAATCGGATGCGTCGGAATTCGACAAAATTCTCATCGACGGCGGCTCGATGGACGTGAGCTATGCGTTCCTTGACCTGACGATCGACGACCTTGTGAACGTCGCGCCCGGCACGGAGTGGGAACTTTTCTCGACGGTGAATAACGGAACACTGACTGGCGATTTCCTTGCCGTCTCCCTGAATGGCATGGAACTGACCGAAGGCTGGGAATTCGCCGACGGCATCTTGGCTTTTAACGGCACGCGCAATCAGGTTCCCGAACCCGGAACGATGGTTCTTCTCGCTCTTGGACTTGGCGGACTGTTCCTCGTGAGACGGAAACGCTAAACGCAGATCCGGAAGTGACGCTCTGAACTCTAACGCTGTTCCTGAATCAGACGGGAACGGCGTTTTTTTGAGAAATTTTTGAGAAATTTCTTTGATTTTTTTGAAAGCCTCTTGAATATTCTGTCTGAATGCGGTAAAATGAAAAAAATGTGAGTTGTGGCCGATTTCTGACTCATTTTCCATGCCGGATCCGGCAGGAGGAGGGAGCTTTTCATGAAACGCACTTTCTATTGGTTTCTGACGGCAGGCACACTGTTTTTGGGGATGGTCTGCATGACGTCTCTCTTGGCGCAGGAGGCTGGAACGGAGAAGCCCGCAGCCGCATTCCCGCCGGAATTTGAGCAATTTCGTGAGGGAAGATCTCCCGGAGAAAAGATCACGCTGACGCTTCATGGCGTGCCCTTCACGTTCGTCTGGGTCCCTGGCGGGTCGCTGACTCGAGATGAATTGAATGTTCTGGATCCGAAAAATGCGGAAAAGAGACGGCGGTATTCTGCTTTGCAAACGCCGCAGGTCGCGGGATTCTGGATGCTTGAGACTGAAGTCACGATGGAAATGTTTCGGAAATTGATTGCGCCGGAAATTGGGGATCTGTGCAAGGAAGATCGAGTCCGGGACGAAAACAAAATGGGGTCTCAGGAGGGCGCGGGACCGGAGAATCCGGGATACGAGATCACGGATGCCCATCCCGTCACGTGTATCTACTGGTCGCAGGCTCGAATATTTGCCCGAAAGGTCACGAATGTTCTGCAGGAGCATAGGCGTGATTTTTCCGTTGAGCTGCCCTCTGCTTTCCAGTGGTTTCGGGCTGCCGGATATTTTGCTCAGGAACGGGATGGTGCCTCGCAGGTTTCCGATTTTCTCGAGCAAGGCTGGTTTTGGGAGAACAGCAGGCACTCCGCACATCCTGTCGGTCAGAAAAAACCGAATGAGCTGGGGATCTTTGACCTTTTTGGAAACGTGCAGGAGTGGTGCCGGGGACCTGATGACAATGTGGTGAGCTGCGGCGGCAGCTGGCGTCAGAGCACCTTGAGTCCCGCAGTCCTCTGGGCCTGCTCGCAGGAATCGGTGTCGTGCCGTAATTCCGCTCTTGGAATGCGTCTCGTGCTGAAACCGCCGTTGGGGTACGGGCCTGCGGTATTTGACTCGGGAATCGATCCCGGTGCAGAAAAGACCTGCGTGATCGATGGCGTGAAATTCCGATTTCGATGGTGTCCGCCCGGAAAATTCGGCATCGGGCGTCGAAATGTCATGCCGTCGCTCGTTCCGCATGATGTGATTTTTTCAAGAGGTTTCTGGATTCTTGACTCCGAAGTGACGAACAGAATGTGGAGCCGCATCATGGGAGAAGCTCCCGCAGACGAGAAACTTGCGGACCATCCCAAAACGCAGATCTCGTGGGAGGACTGCCGCAGATTTTGCGCAGCTCTTTCACAAAAAATGAATTTTTGCGTCACTCTTCCGACGGAAGCGCAGTGGGAGTACGCCTGTTGTGCCGGGAAATATGGCGATTTTCCGTCTCGAGAAATTTTCAAGTACGCAAATCTGAAAGGGAAGAAAGACGGCAGATCCGGTAAAACGGAACTTCTGGATGCGGAGTTCCTCGATCAGTTCGAGAAGACCGCGCCAGTTCGGAGTTTTCCAGGGAATGCGTGGGGTATCTGCGACATGATCGGAAATGTTCAGGAATGGTGCCTGGACGGCTACGGTTTCTGGTCGCATCAAATGCAGGTCGATCCTCACGGCTTAATGACCGGGAAAGAACGCTGTGTGCGCGGCGGAAGCTGGCAAACTCCGGCCAAAAATGCGGATCCGGCATATCGTTTTGCTCTGCCGAATCACGAAAAAGCCGACGACCTTGGGTTTCGAATCGTCGTTTTGCCAAATAGTAAGCCTGTTTCGCCGGAAAAAATGGCAGAGCATTTGCGTTTTCTTTCGACGCCGATCGCCGAGCTGACCAAACCTGCCGAAACTGCCGGATCGCAGAAAACTGATACGAAACCCGACGCTCCGAAACCCGACGCTCCGAAACCCGACGTGCCGAAACCCGACGTGCCGAAACCCGACGTACCGAAATCCGATGTGCCGAAATCCGATGTGCCGAAATCCGATGTGCCGAAATCCGACGTGCCGAAATCCGACGTGCCGAAATCCGATGTGCCGAAGATGAAAGAAGAACGTCCTGCATTCAGAGAAGGTGCAGGACCGATCGAGTCGATGGACATTTCTACCTCATTCCCGCCGGAATTTGAGCAATTTCGTGAGGGAAGATCTCCCGGAGAAAAGATCACGCTGACGCTTCATGGCGTGCCGTTCACGTTCGTCTGGGTCCCTGGCGGGTCGCTGATCCCTCCGGAACTCTCCTCAAATCTTCACGGCGAGGCTGCGCTTAAGGCTCCCAAACCGGAGATCTCCGGATTCTGGATGCTTGAGACCGAAGTCACGATGAAAATGTTTCGGAAATTCATGGAGTCGGGCGCATGGGAAAACCGTCCGGATCAGGCCATCGTCTGGAACGGCCGCGGAATGGTGAATGAACCCGGACGCGGACCGGAAGATCCTGGATTCAAAGTCACGGATGAGTACCCCGTCACGTGTATCCATTGGACGGAGGCGCTGAGTTTTGCCGAATGGATCAGTCATGCGCTGAAGGAATGCGGGTGCACTGCCGATCTGCCGACACATTCACAGTGGGTGCTGGCTGCACGATATTCAGGAAGACACGGAACTCGAAATTCGGAACTTTCCCATCTTCTTGAAAGCGGCTGGCTGCGGGAAAACAGCGAGTTTGCCGCGCATCCCGTCCGGCAGAAAAAGCCGAATGAGCTGGGGATCTTCGACCTTTTCGGAAACGTTCAGGAGTGGGTCCGAAGCGATCCATTCTCAAGACTTCGGATGAGCAGCAGTTCCAAGGCGGAAACCTGCGGCGGAAGCTGGGTCGAAAGTGTTCTGGATCTGGCGGACAAAAAAAGTACGACCAGCTTCCACTCAAATTCCAGCCGAACTTCCTTCATCGGAATGCGTCTGGTCCTGAAACCGGACGAGAAGCGGGAACATTTCGCGCCGGGTACGAAGCCGGGAGAGGAAAAGGTCGTGCAGCTCAATGGTCCGAAATTCCGTTTCCGATGGTGTCCGCCCGGGAAATTCAGGATCGGCAGGGATCCCCTCCCTCCGTCGATCCTGCCGCATGACGTGACCCTCACCGAGGGTTTCTGGATCCTGGAGTCCGAGGTGACGTCTGGAATGTGGAATGCCGTCATGGCTGAGACGGTGATCCCGTTTCCTACACCGAATGACCATCCCAAAGATCATGTTTCCTGGGTGGACTGCCGCAGATTTTGTGCGGAACTCTCGCAAAGAATGAACTTGCTCGTCGATCTTCCGACCGAGGCACAGTGGGAATACGCCTGCCGTGCGGGAGAAAGCGGAAGCGCATTTTTGAACGATGAGTTGAAATTCACTGCGAATCTGAAAGGCAAGAGCGTCGATCCATTTGAAAATACTGCCCCCGTCGGTTCTTTCGAGAGGAATCCATGGGGACTCTGCGACATGATCGGAAACGTTCGAGAATGGTGTCTTGACGGCTACGGCCCATGGACAGAAAAACCGCAGACCGATCCCGTCGGCCCCATGAACGAAATCGTTCGCTGTGTCCGCGGCGGAGGCTGGAATACGCCGCCGGAAAACGCAGACATGACGTTCCGTTCCGCGCTGCCGTTTCTGGAAAAAGCTCCGGATCTTGGATTCCGCATCGTCGTGCGTCCGACTGCCGAGCCGCTCTCGCCGGATTCTCTGAGTCAGCATTTGGAGGAACTCAATGCCCTTTCCGCGCAGATGAGTGAACCCGTGACGGGGACCGCCCCAGCAATTCCGGAAAACGCTGAGACTTCGGAAAACATGGATGTGTCGGAAACGTCAGATGGATTCCAGGAAATGGCCCAACAGATCGATTCTTTGCTTCCGAAGCCGGAAACAGGTAAGCCTGTCGTGGAGACACAAAGCGGTGAAACGTTGGAGCCGAAACCGGTTCCTCAACGAAGAAAACCGGCACCTGCGGAGGGGTACGTGTCCGGGATCAATGCTGCGGAAGTGTGGGAGGTGATCCGGAAATTCCCGCTCCCCGAGCCGGGAATGACGGCTGGAGAACGTCTTGTACTGGAGGCGGACGGCGTTTCGTATGCGTTTCGGTGGTGTTCGCCGATGCCGTCCGGACCGCATCGTGAGGCACTGAAAGGTTTTTGGATCCTCGAGACGGAAGTGACGGTCCCGATGTGGGAGTCGGTCATGGGGACGGAGCATCATGTATTGTGCCGTCTGCGTGAAAAGGATGACCGGCTGAGATTTTACGGTCTGGATTCCGTTTTTTCACCGGAAAAGGACCTCGTGTTTCCCATGCCGTTCGTTAGTCGAAAGGAGAGTGAGGAATTCTGCATGAAACTCTCGCTGATGCTGAAAAAGCAGGTCGCGCTTCCGAGGCAGGACCAGTGGATCCATGCATACCGATGCGGCGGAAAATGGGAAAAATCGGGAGACTCGCTTCAGGAATTCGGCTGGCTGAGACCGGAAAGTCAGGGAAAGATCCATCCCGCTGGCACGAAGAAACCGAATGATTGGGGGATCTGCGACATGGCGGGGAATCTCTCGGAATGGTGTTGGGAATCGGCTTCGTTTTCCGACCAGGAGCAAAAGTTTGGTTGGATGCATGGAACTTCGGCAGCGGCAGGCCCGGTCGAGCCGACTCTCAGGAAGGTGCCTTCCAGGATCCACTCGCCATACCATGGATTCCGAGTCATTCTGGTTCCTGAGCACAGGAAACCACTTGTGGGAGAAGAATTCTGAAAAAACATTCAAACATCAAGCACAAGATCAAAAAGTTTTTGAAGGGAGTGTCGGAGAGGGAAACGATTTTCAAAATATTTCCCTCTCACGGCTTTGACTTCATTGCGGACAGCCAGACGGCTCTCGCAGAGTGCCGTTGTGTGCGGGAACGTTTGTGCCGATAGATCTCCACCACTGAAAGCACAGAATATCCGCAGGAACTCATAACGCGAACTTCACGAAGTAATTAAAAAACTTAAGCTCCATTCATGTTTTTTTGTTTTTTTCGTAAAATTCGTGTCCGGGCACACTCCCACGAAGAAAAGGAGTCTTCAACCGTCTCTGGATCATTTACCTGCCGGATCAGTTTTGGGCGCGGTTTCGGACTTGGGAGCCGTTTCTTTGGGACCGAAGCTCTGAAACTTTTCTTTCGGAGCGCCGCATTTCGGACAGTTTACCGGCGGTGCATTTTCCTCGAGGTGTCCGCAGATCTGGCAGACGCAGAAGGGTTCTGTTTTCCCGTTCCATTTTTTCCAGTCCTTCCGGATCTCTTCGAGGATCTTCACGTGTTCCGCATCATTCGCCATTGCGGAATCAAGCATGCCGACGAGTGCCGTGGATGACGGCAGTTTCTTTATAAGCTCCAGCTGGGCAGGGTAGAATTCCGAGGCTGCCTTTTTCTCGAATTTCAGTGCTTCATCAAGCAAATTTTCGAGGCTCACGACCTCTGGGATCTCTACGTTCGCGACCGGATTTTCACCAAGTTCTTTCAGCATCTCTGCATATTTGTTTGCATGAACGCCTTCGGAAGACGCAAGTGCACGCAGAAAATCGCCGACCCGCTTCGCTCCGAAAGCATCAGCCTTCAGTGCCCAGTTCTCGCACCGTACTTTTGCACCATATTCGGCAGCGTAGGTCTTTTCAAGGACCTCTTTCATTGCTTTTTTATCCGCGTCGGAATGATGCGGCGAGATGATGTCCACTTCGGTGATCTCAATGACTTCTTCTGCAGGCTGTTTCATGGTCTCGTGGACCGGATCCGCACAGCCGCTCAGGAAGGCGGATGCGATCGCGCCGAGAAAACCGACGGAAGCCCAAAGAGCGATCTGTTTTTGGGTGAGACGGGATGATGTCGTCATAGATTCCTCCTTTAATTTTGAAAAGTTGTGAAAAAAACGGGGTCAATGACCAGGTTTTGAATCAATTCTAAAAGAAAAGGCAACCGGGGATGAGAAAAAACAGGATTTTGAAAGAAAATAAAGTAGAAAAGAGCCGGCGAAAGAATAAAAAAAGGAAGAAAATAGGTGCCGCAATGTGGTAAAATATGGTAAATTGGGAGTTTTATGGAAAAATTCCAAAAAAGTTTAAGATGTGTTTTGTATCGTAAAACACGGGACGAAACAGCTATTTGAGTGTAGGGAAGACAAGAAAAGTTTAAAAAAAGGAGAGGACCCCCCTTGAATAATTTTTTGAATGTGGTATATTCATTCGCATCTTAAGTGAAAGCAATGAAACTTAAGAGGAAGTCAAGTCGCAAGACTGATTTATCTTTGACAATATGATGAAATCACATGAAGCACAAGATTTTATTGAGAACCTTGATAAAGTCTTTGAGTCAACAAGTGGGTTTGTTGAGTAATCAACGTAATTAACAAACCAAATCTGGCGGGTTTTCCGACCTGTCAGT
>JAGBAA010000122.1 GCA_017939795.1 Thermoguttaceae bacterium | reverse complement strand
TTTCGGCTAAAGGTCCCACGCGCGACGGCACTCTTCGAGAGCCGTCTGGCTGCCCGCGAAGAGACGACGGCCGTGAGGGAGGAACATTTTGAAAATTGTTCCTCCCTCAGACTCCCTCTTCAAAAACTTTTTGATGTTTTGATGTGCCGGCTTTGATGTGCCGATGTTTTTGTGGTTTTCTTGTTTTAGGCAAAACAAAAAGGACCTCTCTTACGTATTTTTTTTACCTTCCATGTGAGAAGGTGCGATTTTGAGGATTCTGCGGAGTCTCTCCCCGAAATATTTTTGAAATAAAATGGGAAAAATGAGTGAAGTATTGCAAATAAATAGATTTGTGGTATAATGAATGGGAATAGCGATAGTGAAAAATTTGCAGAATGGCGAAAATGCAGAATGTGCGGGATGCGCAGGGAGTGTGTGTTTTTTCTTCCGCATACTCGGCGTTTTCGGAACCCTGCAATTCAATGCCCGAACAAAGAGGGAAATAAAATATGAGCAGATTTGAATACGAGAACACTATGGGAAATCCTCCCGCGTCCTCCAGTTCTTCCGGTATGCCGGCTCACCGCAGCGGCAGCTGGCGGGGACTGGTGATGGCGACGGCTGGTTTCGCGGTCGTTTCGGCACTCGCGATGTTTATCTACGGCTTGAGAGTCTACGGAGCGGGTTCCCTGCTGATGACGGTTTTGGGGATCCAGCTTTCGCTTGTCGCAGTCACGTCATTCCTGGTCCTTCATGCCGGGAAAATGCGCGCGAAACTTGCTGAAGTGAAAGGGTGGCGGCGTCCGGAATGGGGAACGAACGTCGAAAATCCGTACGAGATCGAATACGATCAGGCAAAAGTGATCCATTTTCTGCTGATCGGTATCCTTCCGACGATCGCGTTTGCCGGTTTCGCGCTTTACGCGCTGGCAAAGTGGGCGTTTCCGGTCGAAAAGATACTCCTCGTGCCGATGGAACATACAGTCCTGATCTCGATCCTGGTCATGACGTGCAGTATCATGTGGCTGATGCTTGCGCGTTCCTTTGACGCGATCGCACACGATGAAGAGTCTCAGAATTCCGATCTTCCGGAAGCGGAATCGATGATGCAGGCGGCGTGGGAAGCGTGCTGGTCGATGGCGCTTTTTGCGGGCGTCATGCTTGCGCGTCAGATCGTGAACTGGCCGGAAACGGCACTGACGATCTTTTTCCTTGCCTGGATCCTGATGGTTTCCGTCGAGCAGCTCTGCCGTCTTTTCTCCGGCTGGATGACGACAAAGGCGACGCAGGAGACATTCAGATCTCCGACGGTCGTTTTCCTCCGCTATATGGTCTTCGTGCGCGGAAATCCGATCAAGAGCTTCTTTTATACGATGGAACAGAAATGGGGCGTGAGCTTCCGTTCATCCTGGTCGATCCGATTCGTGGCGCGTGCGATGGTCCCGTCGCTCGTGATGGTCTTCTTCATGGCGTGGGCGCTTTCCTGCCTTTACGTCGTAGGACTGGGTGAGTTTGGTGTCCGGAAGGATTTCGGAAAGATCCACCATGAGATCATTGAACCGGGCATCCATCTGAAACTGCCGTATCCTTTCGGAACTGTCATGACGTATCCGGTGAAGAAGATCTCCATGCTGCCGGTCGGGTTTGAGAAAAAGACCTCTTCGGAGTACTCCTACATATGGACGAAAGAGCATGGGACTGAGTTTGAGATCCCGCTCAATCAGAATGAGCTGATCGTCGTGAACGCGATGGTCCAGTACAAGATCAAGGAAGATCAGGCCGGCTTCTTCAATTACGTGGAAAAATGCCAGAATCCGGACAATGCGGTCTCGGAATTTGCGCACCGTGCGCTGGTCGATGCGACGATGGGACGCACGATGGAGTACGTCATGAGCGTGGACCGGGCTGCGTTTGCGAACGAGCTTTCTGAGCGGCTGCAGAAACAGCTGGATCAGGAAGAGATCGGCATCCAGATCCTTGAAGTGTCGCTTTTGAATATCCATCCGCCGGTCGGAGCCGCGAAAAACTATCTGGAAGTCCTTTCAGAAGAGATCCGGCAGGAAAGCAAGCTGCACGCGGCGCGTGAAGAGAGTAAATGCCTTCAGTACAAAGCGGAAGTTCAGGCGGCGTCGCATGTGGCGCAGGCGAAAGTCAACGGGATCCAGAAAGTCCAGAATGCCCGAAGCGAGACTGCCGGTGTTCTGCAGGCTTACGAAACGTACCGTCTTCACCCGGCCTGCTACCGCTGCCAGTTCTGGCTCAACAATTCGGAGTCCGTCCTGACAGATCGGCGTATGGTGCTGGTCGACGAATCGATCGACGTCTTTTTCGACACTCAGAAGCGATCGGACGGAGGCGGAATGTCCCGCGCGATCCTGAGTAACGCGAAATAGCGCACTTTTTCACGCATTTACGAAACAGATCAAATCAAATTTAAAATAAATGGAGTTTTTCATGTCGCATCATCACCATCACGGTCACGGCTGCCACTGCCACCATCATGATCCGGAAAATAAACTTTCGATGAAGACGTACATTTTCCGCATTTTTCTTTCCCTGCTCATCATCACGATCGTTCTGGGGTACGGAATGAGCTACCAGGTCTCCGAATATGAGAACGCGGTCGTCACGCGTTTCGACAGACCGATGGAACCCGTCACGACGGAACCGGGCCTGCACTTCAAGCTGCCGTGGCCGATCGACCAGACACGTATCGTCGATATGCGCAAGCGGATCTACGAGACGCCGCACGTCGCCAATCAGACGCAGGACGACAAGACGGTCATGATCAAGACATACATGACGTGGAGAGTCTGCGATGCGCTGAAATTCATCCGCGCGTTCGGCGGGGACGTGGAAGCGGCGGAGAAGAACCTGGAATCGTCTGTCATCGGGATGAAAAACCCGGTCCTCGGTGCGTATCCGATGTCGGCGCTCATTTCGGTGAACGGTTCCGAAGTGAAGATCGCGGAGATCGAGCAGCGTATCTGTGAAGCGGTCAACGAAGTGCTGAAAGAGAAGGATTCCGGGATCGAGGTCCTCCAGATCGGGATCAAGCGCATTTCGCTTCCGGAGATCAACATCAAGGACATCATCGCGAAAATGCGCGAAAACCGCCGTGTGGAAGCTGCGAAGATCACCAGTCAGGGAGAACGCGACGTGACGGCCATCACGAAACAGGGTGAAGTCGATGCGCAGAAGATCATTTCCCAGGGGATCGAAGACGCGACGAAGATCACGCAGCAGGCGGACAATGAGGCAATGACCATCACGGCCCGCGTGCATGAACTGGAACCGGAATTCTACGAGTTCTGGAAGACGATGAGCACGATCCGGAAGACGATCGGTGCGCGTACGACACTGGTCCTCAAGCACGACAATAATGTCTTCCGTCCGCTGTTTGAAATGCCGAAATGGACGAAAACCACGACGGCGACGCAGGAAAATATCCAGGCGGTCGAGAACCTGCTTCGTCAGGAAACGGAAAAGAAGGATGTTCCGGCAGGAAACTGGCCTCCGGCTGTAGCTCCGGCTTCAGCTGAAACTTCCGCTCCGGCAATTCCGGCTCCGGCAATTCCGGCTCCGGCTGAAACTTCCGCTCCGGCAATTCCCGCACCGGCTGAAACTCCGGCACCGGCTGAAACTCCGGCTCCGGCAATTCCCGCTCCGGCAGCACCTGCACCGGGCGGCGGGATCCAGACGATTTTGGGCAGCTGATCCCTTCCGGGACCGTTCCTTTTTCGGGACGGCATGACTGAAAATTTAAATTTGAATCCAAATTGGAAATACTATCATGGCACAGAAAAAACCAGGAAAAGTCCTCTTCCAGGGAATCGAATCCGGGATGAAAGTCTTTCGCTGGATGGTGCTTGTCCTCGTGATCCTCTTTCTGGTCTCGGGACTGGCGAAAGTCCAGCCGACGCATATCGGTATCCTGACGCGCTTTGGAAAACTCGTTCCGGTCGGTCCCGGTCAGGAGATCCGCGAGCCGGGATTCGTTCTTGCGTTTCCATATCCGATCGACCAGCTCATCCTCCTTCCCAACACGCAGGAACAGCAGCATGAAGTCACCAACGTCTGGGCTGCGCTTGACGATAAAGAGTGGAACGACGAGATCGATCCGACGATCGAAGGATACTGTCTGACGGCGGAAAACGACGTCATTCAGGTCAAGGTCGTCGTGAAGTACTATATTTCGGACCCCGTTGAATACGAGTTCAACATGATCGATCCGAAAGACATGATCGACGCAATGACGGTTGCGTCGCTGACGGAGTGCATCGCGTCGTGGAAATTCGAGGAAGTCCAGCACATGAACCGCGAGGTCCCCGTGATGGTCCGTGAGGTCATTGACGGTAAAGAACAGAACAAAATGGAATTTCGGAAAGAAACGCTTGACGAAGTCGTCGCGAAAAACCTCCAGAGCCGGCTTGACCGGACCGGGAATCCGGAAACTGGAAAAAGCGCCATCCGGATCAGCAACGTGGATTTTGTGGACGTGCACCACCTCCGCCACGTGAAGGCTGATTTCGAAAACAAACAGACGGCGGACATTGCGGTCCAGGTCGCGCTGGATGAGGCTCTGAAGCAGGCGAACAGCATGAGGACCGAAGCGGAAACACAGGCGATCCAGCTCCGGAACAATGCGGAGATCTACCGTCAGCAGGTCCTCGCCAACACGCGGAAGGAAGTGCTTGAGTACCTTCCGAAACTGCGTGAATTCATCGATGCTCCCGATTATGTCTGGCAGCGTGAGTATCTGAATACGATGGAAAACGTCTGGACGAATGTTGGTGAATTGAAATTCGTGCCTGCGAATTCCCGTGTGGTGCTCCAGGATGAACAGGAGGGTGAAGAATGAGTACACAGAATCTGGCGAATCCCCTTTCCAACCGAATTCACGATCTGGAAGTTCCGCTGACGCTGATGGAACGGATCCGTATCGTGATCCAGCTCGGTTCGGCAATGCTCGCGGGCGGGCTTCTTGTCGTGGGGCTGGTCGAGTGGAAGATCTTCGAGATGGAAGTGGTGGGGAATCTCATCATCGCCATTGCCTCGCTCATCGTCGCGACACCGATCTTTCTGACCTCTATTTACGGCATCTTTACCCGGGACGCTGACGCGCACGCCATGACGGAGCAGCTCGTGGCTCTCGCGACGCTCGCTGCGATGATGAACCAGCAGTTCGTCGTCGCGACACTCATCCCGATCATCATGAACCTCGGGCATTTCCTCGAAGAGCGAAGTATCCTTGGTGCGCAGGCCGCCATCGACGGTCTCAAGACGCTCCAGGCCCGAAATGCGACGCTCATCGGTGAAGACGGATCCCAGCGGGAAGTCGATCCGAGCGAACTGAAAGTGAATGACCTGCTTCTCGTGCGTCCGGGCGACATCATCGCGGCGGACGGTGAGATCGTGGAAGGTATTTCGACGATCGACCAGTCTTCCATCACTGGTGAGTCGCTTCCGGAAGACGTTTCGGTCGGCAAGAACGTCTTTGCCGGTACGGTCAACATGACGGGCGTTTTGAAGATCCGCGTGACCAAGACGGGCGAAAAGACCGCCATCGGTCGTGTGATGGAACTGCTCAAGGAAGCGGAAAATGCGAAAACGCCGGTCATGAAACTGATCGAAAAGTACGCGACGTACTATATTCCGATCATCCTGACCGTCGCGGGCGTCGTCCTTTTCCTCACGCGCGACATTGACCGCGCCATGGCTGTTCTGGTGGTCGGATGCCCCGGTGCACTGGTCCTCGCGGGTCCCGCCGCCATGATCGCGGCTCTTGCGGCTGCGTCGAAACTCGGGATCCTCATCAAAAATACGCGATTCCTCGAAGCTCTTTCCGGGATCGATACTGTGGTCCTCGACAAAACGGGGACGGTCACGATCGGGCATCTTCAGCTTTCCGGCATGGTCCTGAAGGATGCGGAGAACGAAAAAGACCTCATGGTCGAGGCGCTTCGCTGTGCATCCGGTTCGCGTCACCCCGCATCCAAAGCGATCGTGAAGGCTGCGCAGGACCGTGACGTCACGATGCTCACCCCGCCGAGTGCCGCGATCCAGGAAGTTCCCGGAAAAGGCGTTTTGCTGAAGGAAACATCTGAAACGACCTGGCTTGGACGCCTTGGCTGGCTGGAAGAAGATGGTTTCGATGTTGCGGAATGTGAAGCACTCGTGCCGGAAAACTTCATCGGAACGACCGTGTGGCTCGGCCGCGCGATCACGGAAGAAGACGGGACCGTTCGGAAAGAAGTTGCCGGCTGCTTCCTGCTTGCGGACCGACCGCGTCCGGAGGCGTGCGAAGCACTGGATGAACTCCGTGAACTGGGCATCGAGCGCAGTGTTCTCCTGACGGGCGACCGCCGCGCGACGGCCGAGGACATCGGACGGTTCCTGAAAGTCGATCAGGTCATCGCGGAAGTGCTTCCGTCGCAGAAACTGGACGTCGTGGCGCAGGAAAAGGCTGCGGGACGCTCCGTCATGATGGTCGGTGACGGTGTGAATGACGCCCCGGCACTGGCCAGCGGTGACGTCGGGATCGCGCTGGGAGCGGTGGCGAGCGACATCGCGCTTCAGAGTGCTGACATTGCGCTCATGACCAACGACCTCCGCCGTCTGCCGATGACCATCCGTCTGGCGCGTGCGACGCAGATGACCATCCACATCAACATCATCGTCGGTCTGGCCATGACGTTCTTCTTCGTCTGGCTGGCGTCGATGGGGGTCATCAACGCGCTGGCGAGTGCGATCCTGCACAATTTCGGCGAAGCGTTCGTCATCATCAACAGCGCGCGTCTGCTGAAGTTCCACGACTGATTTTCAGCGGATCTTTAGCCCCAAAACCATTTTCCGCCGTCTTTCATTCCCGAAAGACGGCGTTTTTTCTGTTTTTTGACCAAAATTTCTGGAATAAATCTGGAAACTCTTGATTTTTTTTCGATCTGCGATACACTGAAGAAGTTGGGGAAAGTATGTTTTTTCGTTTCCGCCGGCTGCCGGAAACAGGGCCCACAGAATAGATGATCGGAGGATCTCAAATGTTGAGGAATTTAAAACTGACGTTCTTTTGTTTGCTAGCTTTTTGCCTCAGTTCGATGACGGTATTCGCCGCGGAAAAGCAGCCGGATACACGTGCGGCTGAGGCTGCCGGCGCCTGGATGAGTGAAGGGACGATGTTCGTTCTGCACGCGGATCTTGAGGAGTTGAAACTCCGCGGATCGTGGGATTCGATGCTCGCGGTCTTTCAGTCAGTTTTCAAGCGCACGATGAAGGAAGATCAGGTCCAAACGGCGCTTGGGGCGGCTGAAATGTTCTTGACCGAGATCGAAAAGCGGATCGAAACGGTGAAAAACGCCGGGGGACGCGATCTCTTCATTTTCGCGGAGCCGAACGGGGCCGCGTCACCGATCTTCGCCGTTTTGCCGCTCAGTTCCGAGGACGCGGAGGCGGTTTCCGCCGTGGAAAACATTCTGAAAGGATTCCCGGCAGTTTCTCCGGAACAGGAAGCCGCTATGGAGACGGTGCTTCATTCCGGGCAAGTAAACGGAGCGGTGGTCTTTGCCGTGACGCTTTTCCCGCTGGATGAGGAAACGAAGAAGGACTACGTCGCGAAATACTTTGCAGAGAAGAAGACGGCACCGAATGAAAAGCTCATGAACGCGCTTTCTTTTTCGGAGGGAAACGCGCTGAATCTCGCGTTTGGGATGACCGAACAGGCAAAATCCATGATCCCGGCGATACTGGCTCCGATGCGTGATAGGAATGAGCTTGGACTCAGTATCCCCAAGGCGTTCGTGATCGAGGAAGGGCTGGACGCGGTACTTTTGAGTGCGGACGTGTATGACGGCGTGCTGAAACTCACCGTCGTGAGCAAGAACGAAAAGGCTGCGAACCGTCTCATGAGGCTCTATGACCGGTGGTACTGGCAGATCCTGGAAAATATTGAAAAAGAAATGGCAGATAGTGAATCTATCCAGCGCGCGATCATGATGGATATGGTCGAACTTTATCTGGAAATGTTCAGACCGGTGCAGGAAGAAAACCGTCTGGTCTGGGACGTGAACGAGATGAATGCCCGTTTCCCGCTGATGAACTTCGCCAGCACGCCGATGCTCGGAGTGACGGCGGGGCTGCTCCTTCCGGCAGTTCAGCAGGCGCGTGAGGCTGCCCGGACGATGCAGTACTCGAACAATTTCAAGCAGGTCAGCCTTGCAATGCTCAATTTTGAGTCTGTGATGAAGTCGTTCCCAGCTCCGTTCACGACCGATACGGAGGGAAAACCGCTTCATTCCTGGCGTGTTCAGCTTCTGCCGTTCCTTGAAGAGAACACACTTTATCAGCAGATCCGTCACGACGAACCGTGGGACAGCGAGTGGAATTCCCAGTTCCACGATCTCTGCCCGGCCTGTTTCAAAGATCCGCGGCTGGAGCTGGCTCCCTCGGAGGCTACGATCGGTGTCGTCGTTGGTGAAAATACGATATTCCGCGATCCCGGACCCGCGAAAAGAATGCCGAATCGGACTGGCGGATTCATTGGCGGAACGCGGATGGGGGAAGTTAGCGACGGAACGAGCAACACGATACTGACGGTCGAGTGCAAGCCGGTCTGCTGGATGGACCCCAGCGGAGATCCAACTTGGGAAGAGGTAAAGAAAAGACCGCCTGTTTCCAGAAATGGTATGACGAAAATAGGAATGGCAGACGGAAGCGTTCAGGTGATCCGTGACAGTATCGACCAGAATATCTGGAAGTGTCTTCTCGAACGGAATGATGGAGAACCCGTTTCCGTACCGTTCGATTGAGCGCGAGGAGCTGCATTTTTTTCAGGAGGTCAAAAAAGATGAAAGAGCATGAAGTCACCGGCTCGGCATTTGACGGAAAGAGCGCGGACCAAAGCGCGAAGGCGCGTCTGCGAATCTGTTCGCGGATGGAGGTCATTCCAGGAAAGGAGCTGGAAGAGAAATTTGCGAAGATGAAAGCGTGGGGCATGGAAGGCGCGGAGGTGAACGTCGATCTTTACGGCCGCGAAGAGCAGATCCGCCGTGCGCTCGCCAACGCGGGACTAACGGCAGCGATGACCAACTTCGGAAGAAATCCGGGAAACATCATTTCGCCGGATCCGCAGGAACGTCAGCTCGGGATCGATTCCATGAAGCGCAAACTCGAGTCTGCCGGAAAGGTCGGATGTGCCGGAATGCTCTACGTCCCGCTCTTCGGCGCACCAGGAAACGGCGAGACGAACCAGAGTATCCGTGCACGGTTGGTCGAGGTCCTGCATCCGCTGGCGGAATTCGCGCTGGAGCACAGCACGGCAATCGTTTTTGAGCCGCTTTGCCGCATGGAAACGTCTTTCCTGAACCGGGTCTCCGACGCTGCTGCGATCGCGCGGGACGTGGATTCGGACGGGATGAAAGTCATGGCCGATTTCTACCACATGAGCGTCGAGGAGACCGACATGATGGGGGCGGTGATCTCCGGAGGCCGGTACCTCACGCACGTTCATCTTGCCGGCGGACTTTCCGACCCGCGCCGTTCGATTCCGGGGCAGAACAGGAGCCGGTTTGTGGAGGGATTCCGCGGTTTGAAGTACATTGGGTATGATCGATTCTGCTCATTTGAGTGCGGCATTCGCGGAGACCGGGAGGTGGAGATCCCCAGGTCGATCGAGTTTTTGAAGCGGGAGTGGGAGCTGGCCGTCGTCTGATGCATAAAACAAAACAAAACAAAAACATCAAAACATCAAAACATCAAAAAGTTTTTGAAAAGGGAGTCCAGAGGGAAAAACAATTTCCAAAATGTTTTTCCCTCTCGGCCGTTCATGACATGACGGGCAGCCAGACGGCTCTCGAAGAGTGCCGTCGCGCGTGGGACCTTTAGCCGAAAGACATCAACCACTAAGAGCACCGAAGAGCTGCAGAAACAGACACGCAAAGCACAAAAAATTTCAAAAAACATCAAACCATCAAAAAGTTTTTGAAGAGGGAGTCTGAGGG
>JAGBAA010000121.1 GCA_017939795.1 Thermoguttaceae bacterium | reverse complement strand
CGAAACGGACGGCGCAGCGAAATTTACGCCGGATGCACCCGGATTCTGGACCGGCGGAGCAGGGAATTCGACGCCCGAAGACGCGGGAGCCGAAACGGACGGCGCGGCGAAATTTACGCCTGACGCACCCGGATTCTGGATCGGCGGAGCAGGGAATTCGACGCCGGAAGACGCGGGAGCCGAAACGGACGGCGCAGCGAAATTTACGCCTGACGCACCCGGATCCTGGACCGGCGGAGCAGGGAATTCGACGCCCGAAAACGCGGGAGCCGAAACGGACGGCGCAGCGAAATTTACGCCTGACGCACCCGGATTCTGGATCGGCGGAGCAGGGAATTCGACGCCCGAAGACGCGGGAGCCGAAACGGACGGCGCGGCGAAATTTACGCCCGATGCACCCGGATTCTGGACCGGCGGAACAGAGGATTCGACCGTGGATGAAGGACCGAAAATCGAAGATGAGGATGCGTCTGCCTTCCCCGTTTCCTGGATCACGGAAGTGTTTTGCGGCGCCGCTTTTACGGCAATGGGAGCTGTGTCCGGCGGCAGAGTATTGCTCCACTTCGCTTTCGGCTTTTGCGGAGCGAGCAGGGCATCAAAAGAAACTTCCGGAACAGCATTTGCCCGCGCGGGGACTCTTTTTTTCAGGATCGAAGAATTTCCGGGTTTCTTTTTTTCGGTCTGGAAATTCAGGAGTTCGCCGGATCCGCCCAGATCGATCGAGGAATCTGACTGGCTTTCTGAAAATCCGGCAAACGGTCCTTCAGACGTTTGAGATGGGGATCCCGTATCTGAAATCGGCATCGTGAAGGCGGGTTCTGGATTTTTTTCTGTGCTTTTTTCAATTTTGGAAGCACCGGAGCTTTGGGAGTCCTCCGCAGAAAAGTTCAGAAACGCAAGCGGGTCCTGAACTGTATTTCCAGCAGGATCCCCTTGGGATAAGATCCGGTTTCCATTTTCCGGGTTTGCCTGAGGGATCTGTTCCGGTGCCGGTTCCGGATTCAGAAAGTCAAGTTCCCGAATGAATGCCGAGCAGGAAACGAAACGATCGTGCAGTTCCTTTCCCATCGCTTTCTGCAACGCCGCGTTTACCCGGTCAGAAAATCCCTCGATCTTCTGCGGGGCATCCTGAAGCACACAGAGTCTGAGAAGCTCCAGGTTTCCAGTTCGGAACGGCAGACGGCTTGCGAGCATCTCGTATGCGATAACTCCCAGCGCGTACTGGTCCGTCAGCGCATTCAGATTCCATCCTTTCCACTGTTCCGGAGCGAGGTAGGCAAATTTGACCTCCGGACGTGAAGATGTTTTGGCAAACCGGTCCATCAGTTCCAGAAATTCGGCACCAAAACCGCAGTGCAGAAGAACGGCTTCAGAAGGAACTCCGTCTTTCATTCGGAGAAAAATGCTGGCGGGAGTCAGATTTCGGTGATTCAGATCCCGTGCATGTGCACAGTCCAATGCTTCGGCGATACGCCGCAGAATATCCAGGATCGCCGCAGGTTCCATCGGCGAATAGGCTTTGGAGCGTGCGATGAGCATTTCCTCCAGAGTCATTCCTTCCAGCCACTCCAAAACCAGGAAATGGCCGAGCACTTCATCTCTTTCCAGTGCGTGGACCGGGCAGATGAACGGATGGTCCAGTCTTTGGACCTTTCCGATCTCCCGGCGCATTGCGTCGAAGGCATCGGCCGGGAGCATTCGGATCTCATCCGGAAAGAAAAGCAGTGCGCGCCAGGCATTTGCTTCAAGATCCATCGCCTGCCAGACGAGTCCCATCTCGCCGCGCCCGACGGCTTTTTCCAATCGAAATTTTTCGCGTAAAATTTGTCCGGGAACGAGAGTTTCAATACGGGAAGGGGCTTCATTCCTGGAAGAAAAAGAAATTTCCTTCGGTTTCTGAAATCCGGAATTCAACGCGTCGTCCGACATGATTTTCATCCTTTCCTGGCAAGTAAAAGATGTGCGGAAAGCGGTACCCAAAGTACCGCAGGATCCATTCATGGACTGCCTCTGACGAAGAACGTGCGTCTTCCGGAGCCGCATTCCATTCTTCGTCAGGCATTCCCAGCCTTCAGGCTCGTTCTATTTCGCGACCTCGACGCATCGGGTCTCGCGCGTGACGGTCACTTTGATCTCTCCGGGGTAGCTTAGCTGCTCTTCAAAAGCGTGCACGATGTCGCGGCAGATCTTGGCCGCCTGCTCGTCTGTCGTTTCGCGGGAAGAAACGATGACACGCAGTTCACGGCCGGCCTGGATCGCAAACGCCTGCTCAACACCTTTGAATTTGCACGCGATCGTTTCCAGCTCTTCCATGCGCCGAATGTACCTTTCGAGCGTTTCCCGACGTGCGCCGGGCCGTGACGCACTGGCCGCATCTGCCGCCGCCACGATCGAAGTGTAGACGTGGTCCGCACGGAAATCATCATGGTGTCCCAACGCCGCCAGAACGACTTCTTTCGATTCTCCAAAACGTTTCAGAAGTTCCGCTCCGATCTTTGGATGACCGCCTTCCGCTTCGTGGTCCGCAGCTTTCCCAATATCGTGCAGAAGTCCGCAGCGCCGTGCCAGACGTTCATCCAGCCCCATCTGTTCCGCGATCATGCCGGAAAGGAACGCAACTTCCACGCTGTGGCGCAGTACATTCTGGCTGTAGCTCGTTCGGTAGTGCAGGCGTCCCAGCAAATTGATGATGCGTTCATGCATTCCGGGGAAGCCGACTTCCAGAGCCGCAGCTTCACCGATCTTTTGAATGTTTTTCTCGAGCTGAGCCTGCGTCTGGTAAACGATCTCTTCAATGCGCGACGGATGGATGCGTCCGTCCAGAATCAGTTTCTGAAGCGAAAGGCGCGCGACTTCACGGCGGATCGTATCGAAGGAGCTCACGATCACGACGCCCGGAGTGTCGTCGATGATGACGTCCACGCCCGTGATGCTTTCGAAGGTCCGGATGTTTCGTCCTTCGCGTCCGATGATGCGTCCTTTCATTTCGTCACTCGGAATGTCGACGGTACTGGTCGTCGCTTCGGCCGTGTGTGCCGCCGAGTATCTCTGAAGTGCCGAAAGAAGGATCTCCCGAGAAAGATCCTCACAGTTTTCCTTCATTTTTTTCTCATGGCGCGCGATGATCGCACCGGATTCCTGCTGAAGAGAATCTTCCAGTTCAGAGAGGATCATTCGGGTCGCTTCTTCTTTGGAGAGACCGCTGATCTGATGGAGGGTCTGACGTTCGGACTGGATCAGCTGTTCCAGTTCATTCGTCCGGTTCGTGACTTCCTGGAGCCGGTCTGAGAGTTTGCGCTGAGTCGTTTCGTTCAGACGCTCCTGCTTTTTGAGCTGGTCCTGCTGGATCGCGATGGCATCGTCGCGTTTGTTCAGCGTGCGCTCTCTTTCATGAAGTTCTTCGCGCAGGGCACGCAGTTCCTGTTCGGCTTTTTCTTTTGAGGCCAGTTCTTTCTGGCGGATCTCGATCTCCGCATTCTGAAGCGTCAGTTTCGCTTCTTCCTCTGCTTTCTGCAGAATATCCTTCGTCTTTGTTTCCGCATCAGCCAGACGCATTCGATCGATCCATCGAACGACAAAAAAGGCCAACACAGAGCCGGCGAGGAAAAAAAGGAGGCCAAGCGTCGCGACTTCCTCATGGCTGATCGCCAGAGGAAGAGGGAGGTCCCCCATGGATCCAAATATGGAAACAGGCAAAAACATAAAAACCTCTTGATCAAAAATTCAGGCATATATTGTATCGCGCACGGTCCTGTCGCAAAACGGTCCGCGTGCAGTTTCCGGAAGAAAACGCTTCATCCAAACACGAAATACCGTGTTTCCCAAACCGGCATGATCTTTCGGTTTGGGAATCAAAAACGTCCTCTTCTGCGAAAAAATCGGGAAAAGAATTTACGGCGGCCTTCGCACGATTCCCCATCATGTGCGAAAATTTCAAAGCACAGTTTCGTTTTGCCGGTCGGAAATGCGGATCTTCTCAAAGCTCCGCCCTGACCAACACAGCACTTCCGGGATCTGGCCGGAAACGCATCTGCGCCGAAAGTCAGCCGTAAAAGGCAGAAATTCCAGAAAGAAATCGTTTTTCAGAAGTTGAAAGAAAGAAAAACTCCGGAAATTTTCCAGGCGGGATCTCGCTGTCCTCCTCAAGTGTATTTCGGCACGGAGTCCATCGGCTCATTCCGGCAAAAACAGCGGGGCACCGCGTCTGTGAGAAACGCAGAAAACGCTCCCTTTCTGCCGAAATACGAGCAGCAGACCGCCAGACATGCACCAGATTTTCCCAAACCCGCTTTCGCTCGGTTCGGAACATCCGGAACACGCGCAGAAGGCAGTACTGCACGAATCCGCAAATGAAGGACAGGAAAAACATTACGTCAACTTTCTTTTTCAAACTCAAAACCGGATTGAATTTACGCCGAAACGGCAAACTCCCAAAATCAGGTCCGCCGTCCGGCATCCTCTGTGCTTCGAAAGACTGTTTTTGCTCCGGATGCACATATCTTGAAATTCCATCAGGAAATTGGATTTCTTTCATCAGGGAAAATCTTCCCAATACTATTCTACCAGACTTTTACGAAAATTCAACTCTTTCCAGCATTCTTTTCCCAAAAAAAACGGAAATTTCTTCAAATTTTTTTCGGGAAACTTTCCGTACGTTCTGTTGCCGTTCTGTGTTTCCGGTCTGTGTCTGCGGTTTCATCCCATCCGAAAGTCAGTCGGAGTTCCAGGAAATGACGAATGGCTCCAAAATCACTCAAAAATTTCCTCTTTCTTTCCCAGGTTCCGCAAAATTTCATTCCGGGGGCTTGAAAGTTTTCGGGATTTGGAGTAAAATGGAGAAAAATATCGTGTGGAAATGTCCGGTTTTCGTATTCCGCATTCGTTTCGTTTTCCACTTCCGTTTGGTTTTTTCACCTCCCATTCATTTCCGGAAGACCCGGCCCGTATTTCGTCATGGATCCCCTTCAGATACTCGTTCAGGAAAAAATTCAAAATTCGCAAAACTGGTTTTTCTCCCAGCAGAAACCGGACGGACACTGGCGTGCGGAGCTGGAAGGCGACGCACTGCTTCAGAGTGAGCTGATCATCATCCTGACGTTCCTGGGACTTGAAGAGACTCCGCTGGCCAAACGGCTCGCAAATCAGCTGCTCAAGACGCAGGCGGAAGACGGCGGGTGGGCGATGTTTACCGGCGGGAAAAGTACGGTCCCGAATACCGTGAAGGCATATTTTGCCCTGAAGCTCACCGGGCATCCGCTCTCGGCGGACTATATGCAGCGGGCAAGACAGTGCGTCATGCGAATGGGCGGTGCAGACAAGGTGAACAGTTTCACGCGGTTCTATCTCGCACTTCTTGGGCAGATCCCCTACTCGATCTGTCCTGCCGTTCCGCCGGAAATGATCCTCCTGCCGAAATGGTTCCCCGTGAATCTCTACGCCATCAGCTCCTGGACGCGCACCATCGTCGTGCCGCTCTCGATCGTCTCGGCATTGCGCCCGGTCCGCGAGATCCCGGTGGAAAGAGGGATCCGGGAACTTTTCATTAAGGACCCGAAAGACTGGGGACCGCTCCGTGCTCCCGGAAAACCGGAAAATCCGGGCTTTTTCAGCTGGGACACGTTCTTCCGCATGACGGATAAACTGCTGAGATCCTACCAGTCGCTTCCCTGGAAACCGACGCGCCGTCTGGCTCTGAAATGGTCTGAAAAATGGCTGTGGGAACATTGCCGAAACAGCGACGGACCCGGTGCGATCCAGCCTCCCATCATGTGGGGACTCGTCGCCATGAAGGCATTGGGACTCAGCGATGACCATGAGAAAACGCGCTATTTCTACGACCAGCTCATGAATCTCGTCATCGACGAGCCGGAAAACGATTCCGCACGCTGCGAACCGTGCCTTTCGCCAGTCTGGGACACTATCATCACCATGCGTGCGCTCGCGGCAGGCGGGATCCGCGCGGACCATCCGCAGATCAAAAAATCCGTGGACTGGGTCCTGGACCAGCAGATCCATGTTCCGGGTGACTGGAGCAAATCCGTCCGATGCAGACCCGCCATGTGGTGTTTTGAGTACCGAAACGACTTCTACCCGGACTGCGACGACACGGCCATGGCCATCATGGCACTGAGGAACATGGTGCCGGAACGCGGAGTTGACCCGCGGATCGACGAGGCGGTCGACGGTGCGCTGAACTGGCTCCGAGCCATGCAGAACTCGGACGGCGGCTGGGGAGCGTTTGACCGCAACAACAATAAGGAATTCCTCACGCAGGTCCCCTTTGCCGACCATAATGCGATGACCGATCCAAGCACGCCGGACCTGACGGCACGGATCATGGAGTGCTTCGGTACCCTCGGTTTCCGCGTCGGACAGGGGGATCGAACGCTGGAACGAAGTATCCGCCATCTGCGCGAAACACAGCGTCCCGACGGCAGTTGGTTCGGACGCTGGGGAACCAACTATATTTATGGGACTGGTGAAGTTCTCGCAGGAATGGCGGCGATCGGGATCCCGAAAGACGATCCGGCGGTCCGTGCCGGGATCAATTGGCTTCTGGCGCACCAGCAGTCCTGCGGTGCATGGGGAGAAACGCCCGAGTCCTACGAAGACATTTCCCTGCGCGGCACGGGCCCCGTCACGCCGAGTCAGACTGCATGGGCGATCCTGGGACTCATCGGATTCGAAATGGCGGATCATCCTGCCGTTCGAGCCGGGATCCAATGGCTGGCGGAAAATCAGAATCCTGACGGAAGCTGGTCTCAGGACGTCTTTACGGGAACTGGTTTTCCCGCCGTTTTTTACCTCCGCTACCACTACTACCATCAGTACTTCCCGCTCATGGCGATCTCCAAGTGGCTGTGCCTGGCAAAAAACACTCCGAATGCAGAAATCATTTGATAGCCAATATCGACAGACAGGCTGGCGAATGCGCGTTTCCCAATGAACTGAAATTCGTTTTCGAGCGTAACGAAAACGGTGCTCTTTACGTCCAAAGGAGCAAAAAACTTTTAAAATTCCCCTGATTTTCCTCCTGCAATGCCCCCAAAAGGAGTAATTATGCGAAAAACAGGATTCACTCTCGTCGAGCTTCTGGTGGTCATCGCCATCATCGGAATGTTGGTCGGTCTGCTTCTTCCGGCAGTTCAGCAGGCTCGCGAAGCCGCACGCAGAATGCAGTGCAATAATAATTTGAAACAAATGGGCCTGGCCTCCCTGAATCACGAGAGTCAGACTCGCAAATTCCCCTCCGGCGGCTGGTACTGGAGCTGGACGGGAGATGCTGACGCAGGTTTTGGGAAAAATCAGATGGGCGGCTGGACCTACTCGCTCCTTCCGTTCATGGAACAGAACGCACTCTACCAGCTCGGTGCAGACGGCGACCCCGGTACAGAAAGCGCGACGCAGAAAACAAACGCACGCATTCGCGCGGAAACGCCCCTTTCCGTCTTCAGCTGTCCCTCACGCCGAATGGGCAAAACATACCCGGCCGGGACCAACGTAAAAAACTCCGAAACAGTCACCAACGGTGCCAAAATCGACTACGCAGCCAACTGTGCCGACACCTACAGTAACGTAGACCCCGGCTCCTACAGCGCGTCAAAGTCCTACAATTGGCCAAATCCAACTTCCAAAGGCATCATCTTCGGACGAAGCGAAGTCTCGATCGGCGAGATCCGCGACGGGACCTCCAATACACTGCTCGTCGGTGAAAAATACTTGGCTCCCGACTACTACGAAACGGGAACCTCCAACTCGGACAATGAGCCGATTTTCACCGGCGCAGACTGGGATTCCTACCGTCTGATGACCACTGGCGCGCTCCCCTATCAGGACCGGCCGGGATACATGGTAAACAGCAACAACATGGGAAGCGTACACGCCGGAAGTTTCGGGGCCGTTCTGTGCGATGGTTCCGTCCACGCGATCTCCTACTCCATCGACCCGGAGACCTACGCAGACCTCGGAGCAAGAAACGACGGCGACCCCGTTACGCTTGAGTGACCCGTACCGTTGCGCTCGAACAGTCCATTCCCTGCGCAGACGCAGACGGTTCCTGAGCTCCGTAAAATTTTAATGAGAAAGATACAAAACTCCACTTCATCTGCCTTCCCGCGCTTTCGGAAAGACAGAAAACCGATCCTCGCACAGGATCTTAACCTCAGGAAAGGAAAATCATGGAACTTTTTGAAGCCATTGAAAAGCGTTTCTCCTACCGCGCCTCGTACACAGACGCTCCCGTCCCGCGTGAAGACCTCCTGAAGATCGCGGAAGCCGGGCGTCTGGCTCCGACCGGGAAAAATGCGCAGACCTGCTCTTTCGTTCTGATCGATGATCCGGAGATCCTCGCGAAACTTGGTGAAATGATCGAACGTCCCGCCGGGATGAAGACCGCCAAAGCCGCGATCGCCGTCGTTGCGCGTCCGGATCACGTCTTCATGGGCCGCTCTTTCCACGTGGAAGATTTTGCCGCCGCCGTCCAGAACATGCTCCTCGCCATCACCGCACTTGGCTACGCTTCCGTCTGGGTCCAGGGCGGCCTGATGATGAATGAGATCGGAGCTAAACTTAATGAAATGCTCAACGTTCCTGCCGGTCAGTCCGTGGAAGTTCTCCTTCCCATCGGTGTTCCGGCAGAAAAAGGCGCCAGCCCGGCAAAGAAACCGCTGGAAGAGCGTATCGTATTCAATCGTTTCTAAAAAATCATGTCCCGGACAGGCAGCAAAACGGACTCGCTGCCTGCGGATCCCTTTTATTTTCATCCTCAAAATGAAAGTACAGATACTCGACAAAACATTCGTCCCATACATTTCCCAGGACGAGATCGAAGCGGCCGTCAAACGCCTCACTCACCAAATGAACGAGGAATTGAAGGATTCCTGCCCGCTTTTTGTCTGCATTTTGAAAGGAGCCGTCTTCTTTTTCGCGGATCTGATGGAAAATATCGACATTCCGCATAACATGACCTTCTTCCGGATCTCCAGCTACACTGGAACGCAGAGTTCCGGAAATGTCCGGGCGGCGAAACCTTTCCCGAGGCCGGTGGAAGGACGGACGGTCGTCATCGTGGAAGACATCGTGGAGACTGGGAATTCCATGCACTTCCTGCGAACCAAACTTTTGGAACTTGGAGCCAAAGAAGTCCGGATCGCGGCACTCTTCTTTAAACCCGGAAAATGCAAAAAAGAACTCACCATCGATTACTGCGGATTTGAGATCACGGACGAATTCATCGTCGGCTACGGTCTGGACTATTGCGAGCAGGGACGTGAATTGCCGTCGATCTACCAGCTTGCACCGGAAGACGGTGCGGACGAAGGATCCAACGGATGAGAGAAAGGGCGGAAAAGAAAATGATGTGCCAAAAAGCCGACAGACGCTGCTTTTCCCGGCGATTCTCCGGGATCCTGTGCCTGACGCTCTGTTTCTTTTCCGTCCTTCAGGTCTCCGCACTCGATACCGTCATCTGGAAACCGACTCCTGGATCTGCGCCCATAACGTCCGTCGGGCGTGTTCTGGTCGTTGCGCAGGATAAAAGTCTCCTTCTTCAGGAACGAAACGGTTCGATCCATCCGATCGAGTACGAAATGATCCTCAAAGCGACGCGCGATCCGCAGGAATTCGTTCCCATGACGCAGGATGAACTCGCAGAAACGTACCTGGAGCGTCTCCCGGACGGATTCCGTGTTCTGAAAACGAAGCATTTTGTCCTTTTTTTCAAGACCTCGAAAGAGTACGCTCGCTGGAATGGTCTGCTTCTGGAACGGCTTTACTCTGCATTTGAAAACTATTGGACGAACCGCGGATTGCCGCTCCGTGAACCGGAATTTCCGCTTTTCTGCATCATTTTCCCAAACCGTGCCGAATACCATGCCTTTGCCGAGTCCGAAAATGAGGCCGTCGGAAGCTCCGTCATCGCATACTATAGTTTCCAGACGAATCGCGTAGTCTGCTGCGATCTGAGCGGTCGGGAAACGCTTGCCGCCGCAGAAGACGCAGACGGAAATGCCGCTAACCGGAATTTTCTGACTTTCACGCGTGAGATCCTCAAGCGTCCCAATGCGGAAAAACAGGTCGCGACCGTCATTCACGAAGCTGCACACCAACTCGCACACAATCGCGGGCTGGCGAACCGGTTCGGCGACATTCCGCGCTGGTACAATGAGGGGATCGCGCTCTTTTTCGAGTCTCCCAACCTGAAAAGCGAAAAGGGATGGAGCGGGATCGGACGTCCCAATCCGTTTTGGCTCCCCTACTTCAAAAACTACCTTCCGCGCCGTCCGGAAGGTCAGCTGGAACAGCTTCTGACGAACGACGCGCTTTTTCAAAACACCGATTCCGTGCAGGAAGCCTATGCCGAATCCTGGACGCTCACCTGGTTTCTCATCAAGACGCGGCCGAAACAGTATCTGGAGTATGTCCGAAAGATGGGAGAAAAGCCGATCCTGATGTGGGACGCCTACGAAGAGCGTCTCGCAGATTTTGAAGAAATTTTTGGCCCGGTCGAAGAACTGGAAAAAGAATTCCTCCGGTACGTCCGAAAAGCACGATTCTGAATACGTTCTGCACATAAAGTCCGGTCCGGAAATGTCGTTTCCCGGACCGGCTCTGATCCTGTTTGGAATCCGTTTTCAGATTTTCTCGATGACTCCGCGCGGACTCTTGAGCTTGAAGAGGCCGAAGACCTCATCCTGAGTGAGTCCCAGCTTCTTCGGCTGCTCGCGGGAACCGGAAAGGATGGTTTCGAAAAGCGCGCGCTTCTCTTCCAGAATGCGGTTGATGCGCTCCTCGATCGTGTTCTGCATCAAAAATCGGGTGATCGTGACGGCCCCCTTTACGCCGATGCGGTGCGCACGGTTGATCGCCTGATCCTCGATCGCGGGATTCCACCACCGGTCAAAGAGGAAGACGTAATTGCAGAACTGAAGATTCAGCCCTACCGCCCCGGTCGCGTAGCTCATCAGCAGCACATGATTCTCCGGCGATGTCTTGAATTTCTGAATGACCGCGTCCCGCTGCGCAGGCGGGATCTTTCCATGATACTCAAGTGCGCCGAAACGCTGAAGATGTTTGCTCAGCCGGAAAATCGTCTCGGTCCACTGACTGAAAACGATCGCCTTCCGTCCGCTGGCCGCGATTTCTTCCAGATCTGCCTCCAGACGCTGAAGTTTCGGACTGTCTCCTGTGCACGGGTCGAAATTGCAGATCTGCTTCAGACGCAGCACCAGTTCAAAAACATGCTGGATCGTGATGGAGGCTCCCATTTCCGAAAGCCTCAGCGCGCCCTGCGATTCCGCCATAAAGTACGTTTCCTGCTGTTCCGGCGTCATGCAGAGTGCCGCGTCGCGGTAAAGTCTCGGCGGCATGTCCTTCTGCACGAGGTCTTTCGTTCGGCGCAGAATGTAGTCCTGGACTGCCCGGCTCATGACCATCGGCTTCATGTCGCTGGAGAGATACCCCGGCGAGAGAAACTCAAAGATCCCCACCAGATCTTCTGGCGAATTTTCGATCGGCGTACCCGTCATTGCCCAGTTTCGCGTTCTGGAAATGCTTCGCGCCGCCACGGAAGTCGCGCTCCGGACGTTCTTGATCTTCTGCGATTCATCCAAAACCACCAGGTCAAAGTGTTTCGGGATCCCGTCCTTTTTCGGCGCATAGATCTCCCGGTCGCGATGCAGAAGCTCGTAGTTCGCGATCTTCACCGGGATGTCCTGAAGTCCCCATTGCCATTCGCGCCGCACACGATCTCCCTGGATCACCAAAACCGGGATCTCCGGTGCCCAGACTTCAAATTCCCGCTTCCAGTTCGTTACCAGCGGCTTCGGGCAGACAAAAAGCACGTTCCGAATGTCGCCGTTTCGCAAAAGGAGCCGCACTGTCGTGATGGCCTGCATCGTTTTTCCAAGCCCCATTTCGTCTGCGAGAATGGCCGCATCGCGGGAGTAGAGGAAGGAAACCCCCTCCCACTGGTACTGAAACGGGACGAACGGAAAGACCAGGTTTCTGTCCGTGCAGAGCTGCTCAAGCGGCGGCTGAAGAAGATAGCGCAGCCGGTCTTCCAGTTTGATGAGATTTTTCGGAGGCAGCAGGTGCGTCATTCCCTCCGGAATACTTTGATGAAGTGCGTCGCTTCCGGAATCGCCTTCTGTTTCCGGATCCTCTGTTTCTGCATCTTCCCCATCCGTTTCGGAAGCACTGCCTTCTTCTGCGTCCTCTCCCAGTTCGCCATCCAGATCCGCCATCGTCTCCCGCGTTACGCCATCCGGAAGAAGTTCCTCATCGCTGGGTTCCTGAAGTGCTTTTTCGCATCGGCATCCGGGAGCTTCCAGCGTGTCGTCTTCCGCACTTCCCGGCGCATTTTCGTCCCACGGCAGAGTGGAATCTTCTTCCGAAAAACCGCCGTTTGTGCCCATTCCATCCGCTGCGTTTCCTGCGCCGTCCGCATTTTCGCCGTCTCCGCGTCCGCCGCTCTTTTTCTCTCGTTTCTCGTTCGGCTTGCAGAGTTCCTCCGGATCTCCAAAATAGAAACTGCTGACCGAGATGCCCGGCGGAGAGATCCGGACGGTCAAAGCCTGCGGCGTGCGCATCTGGACGGAGAAACTGCGGATCTCCACTTTCGGAGCGCGATTCATCGCAATATTCCAACCCAAAGCCAGCTCGTTGACTCTGGTTTTCGGAAGATCAAGCGTCAGGACCTGAATTTCATCCATGGAATTTCTTTTCTCCAAAAATTCTTAAATTTCCAGAAATACGCAATCTATCGGGCTTTCTGAATTCATGATCCGCCGGACATTCAGAGTACGCGATTTCCCGGATTTTCTCTCCGGGATTTCTCTCCGGGATTTCTCTCCGGGGGCTGCTCTGGACTCTGCGAAGTGCTGTTCGGTCGGATCAGTTTGCCTTTTTTGCCTCGAGAATGGCACTGCGGATCCGCTCAAACGGCTCCATGAAATCGAATTCGATGACCAGTTCCTCAAGGACTTTTCTGAGAGCCGGAATGTCGTCCGTGTCCTCAGTGCGGGCAGAAAGGATCTGCTTCTGATTCCAGAGGATCTGATCTTCTGGTACCGAGTCGGCTCCCTGTGCGTCTTCAACCAGAATGGCGGGGATCGAGACCAAAGGACGCACGCAAAGTGCACATTCCTGATCGAAACAGACCGCCCGCGGCAGGATCTTCGATTTTTCAATGAGCGTTCGCGCGATCTGCTCTCCGTAAAGATACGGTTTCAGAGTCGTCCCGTAGAGGATCTCCTGCGCGCGATTGGCTTTGACGGCTGCCGTGCAGTGAAATTCTACCGGACGACCTGCCGGATTCAGGATCAGATACCCCCCAAAAAGGCCGTGAGGACCTTCATCCACGACCGTTAAAAAGCCGATGGCGGCTTTCGTTAATTCATTTTCTGCCACGTTTTTCCCACTTTCTTAAATTCCTGTCCCTGCACAAACAGATTGCCCGAATGCCTGAATTCCCGAATGGAGCCAGCGTAAATTTCAAGGACCATACCGAGAAAGTATCGGCAAAAATCCCGTCATTCATCATTCCGCAGACAAAATTTTCATTTTACCCGCCGGTTTCTGCAGATACGTTCCGCTGCCGAAATCCCCCTTTCGGAAAAGATCTTTCGACTTAAAATATCCCAAGCTGCCAGAGCATCGTGCGAAGCCCCTGGATCGGATTTTTGGTACTCACGAGAACCGCACCGGGTTCGAAACCGCAGTGCATCATGCAGTTTGCGCATCGCGGATCGGAACCGGTCGGGCCAAGCGTTTCCCAGTCCGTCTTTTCCAGCAGTTCGCGGTAGGACGCATAGTGGGCGTCCGTCAGCAGATAGCACGGTCCCTTCCATCCGCAGACATTTCGCGTTGGATTTGCCCAGGCGGCACACGGAAGCTGCCGTCTCCCCGTCAGGAAATCCATATACAGCGGCGTGGTCGCGAGCCGTTTTCCCTTCAGTCTCTTTTCCAGCTCGCGGAAACGTGCCTGTGTCTCCTCGCGGACCAGGAAAAGCGATTCCTGCGATTCCGCGTCAAATGTCTCGTAAGAGTATGCCGGCGCGAGCATCATGCTGCAGACTCCGAGAGATTCCAGCATCGTGCAGAGTTCCGTGATCTCGTCGACGGAAGATTCCCGATAGAGCGTCGTGTTCGTGCAGACCTGGAAACCCGCTTCGACTGCCGCTTTCAGCCCCTCGACCGCCGCGGACCAGACACCGGTGCGTGAAGTGGATGCGTCGTGGTTTTTCTCCATTCCATCGAGATGCACGTTGATGAAAAACCGGCTCGTGGGGCGAAACGTTCCGTCCTCGATGTGCTTTTTGAGCATCAGCCCGTTCGTGCAGAGGTAAACGTGCCGTTTCTGCTCGAAAACCGTCCGGCGGACCAGTTCTCCGATCTCCGGATAGATCAGCGGTTCCCCTCCGCAAATACTGACGATCGGCGCGCCGCATTCATTCATGGAATCCAGGCACTCTTCGACCGAGAGCATTTCCGTCATGTGGTCCGCGTATTCACGGATCCTCCCGCAGCCGGCGCAGTGGAGATTGCACTTAAAGAGCGGCTCAAGCATCAAAACGAGCGGGTACTTTTTCACCCCTTTGATCCCCTGAGTTAAAATATGCCGCGTCATGGACGCCGTGAGCGAAAAGGGAAAACGCATTTTCAAAATCCTTCCAAAAATCGGAATTCCGTTTGCCTCCAACTTTTACGCTGCGTAAAAATTCAGCGAAAGATCCGAAGCAAACGGAATCTCTTCACAAAAAATCCTGATTTCAGGCGTTTTTCGTCTTCTTCAAAAAATCCGGATGGATCAAGAGGACGCCTCGACAGTCTGAAACTGCCAGCCAGAAACCGTGTGCCAGCCAGAAACCGCAGTGCCTAAAAACGCGGAATGAATCCGAGATCCAGTCCCAGCACGAAAATCGTCAGGCCGAGGAACAAAAGGAGTCCCATGTACGACAAAATGATGACGAGATTTTCGTTCGGTTCCTTTCCGGTGATCCCTTCCCAAAGCAGGAACACGACGTGTCCGCCGTCCAAAACCGGGATCGGCAGGAGGTTCAGGACCGCCAGGTTCGCGCTGATCAGGCAGATGAACATGAGGAGCGGGGAAAGTCCCTCTTTTGCGGACGAATAAGCCGCCTGTGCGATCAGGACCGGTCCGCCGAGTCCCTTGACCGAGACCTGGCCGGAGAAAAGTTTCCCGAGCATCTGGTAGACCATCGTCAGGGCATTTCCCGTTTCCCGCGCACCGCTGGCGACCGCGCTTCCGAAACTCTCCTGAATGTAGATCCGGCGAGCTTCAAAATTCAGGTCCATATGGTAGGCGCAGGCATCTTCGTATTCCTGGATCGGCAGGTCGACGGTTTTCGAGACCCCGGAATCCGGATCATTGAAGACGACTTCGACGGAGGAACTGAATTTCGGCCAAAGCAGGATCATGCCATGGTAGACCATCGGCCAGGAACAGATCCCTTCACGGAAAATGTGCTTCGGTTCGTTCCCTTCAAAAAAGCTCACGATCTTTTTCTCTTTTTCGGAACCTTCTACATTCTTCGGCTCCTCGAATTTCAGCTTCATGGATCCCATGACGAACCCCGGTTTCACGCCGTTCTTTTCCGCCTCAGAACCCGGCATGACGGACGCGACTTTCGGAAGGATCTCATACGTCAGACCGATTTCCGGAAGTACCTCGCCGCTGCCGAAGAAATACTGTTCCGCACTGAAGACATCCAGCGAAAATTCGACCGGGACTACCTCTTCCGTACCGGTTTCCTTTTTCAAAACCGCGAAATTCAGCGTCGGGATCCCCGCTCCAGCCCGCAATTTCGCTTCCTGCTGGACCATAAACGGAAGTTTGACCGGGTCAAGCTCGCGCACCATCTGCGTTTTCCCGTCGACCGTGATTTCGAAGCCCGTGATCTGATCTCCGGGTTTCAGACCCGCACGGCCGGCACCTTCCAGCGAACTCTGACCTTCACGGATGCACTGGATAGGTCCCATGGTCAGCACGATGCCCAGATGACGGGCCTTCATCGGCTCGACCATGACTTCGAATGCTTCCGCCCCCTGCCGGTACTCATCTTCGATCAACGCCCGCTGTGCGTCATCTCCTACTTTCAGTTTTTTGAGCGCCTCCCTCCGTTTTTCCTGCGCTTCGGCAGACGGACGGAGAAATTTCAGCGTCATGTTTTCACCGGTCACGGCGTAAAGCGCTTTCTGCGCTTCGAGATTGGATCGGATCTCGCGGTCATTTACGCCGACCAGAACGTCGCCTTTTTTCAATTCCTGTTCCGTAAAGAACGTTGGAGATGCCGGAATGACGGGCTGCGCTTCCAGAACGGGGACCATGCCGGCAGTTGCTCCGAGCATCGGCGCAAGGGCATATTTCTTCGGAGACGCCTTCACCGCTTCCGGAGTTTCGCCGCCGCGCTGATACTTGATGTAGAGGCCCTCTTCCAGATTGCTGCCGAGGGTGACGTTTTTCTGGATCTCTTCAAAGTACGTGAGCTGATTTTTGCCGATCTGCAGGATCCGGTCGTCCGGCTGAAGACCAGCTTCCCATGCAGCCTGACCGGGATGCACGTGTCCGATCTCGCACGGAGCCTTAAACGTACCGAGCATGAATGCCGTGACGGCCGCCAAAAACGCGAGGATCACGTTCATCGTCACGCCGGCGACGATGATGGCGAGACGCTGAGGCACACTTTTCGCCTGGTAGCTGCGCGGATCGTTGATGAGCTTTTCGGCTTCCTCGATCTCCGCAAGAATGCGTTTTTCTGCAGTTCCGATCTCTTCTTCCGTAAGCGATTCCCGTGTTCCGTCTTCAAGAAGCTCTCCCGGCATCTCGGCTGGCTGCTGACCGTTCTGGAGAGCTTCACGATACTTCGCCAGTTTCTCCTGCGCTTCTTTCGCTTTCGCGATCCGTTCACGGGTCTCTCCCGGATTATCTTCCTGACCAAGCATCTTCACATAACCGCCCAGCGGAAAAACGCCGATGCCGTATTCCGTCTCGCCGTACTTGAAATGCAGAAGTTTCAGACCGAAAAAGTCGAACCCGATGTAGAATTTGTCGCACCGGACGCCGCACGCCTTCGCCACGAGAAAATGGCCAAGTTCGTGAATAAAAATGATGAGTCCAAGCGCAAGAGCGCAAAGAAAAACCGCTTTGAAAAAGGCGAGATCCCATGCCGCCAAAATCAGCATATTTTCCATAATTTCATTCTTTCCTAAAAAATCTATCCCGAAATCACGTCCCGGGCAGGATCAGCGTCCCGCCGGAAACGCAGTTCGGCAGAAGGGTTGAAGCCCATTGATGGTTTTGTTTCGTGAAATCCTCCGGATCGCCGACACCGCGAAATCTCCAGGCATTTACGGTCCATCGGATACATTCACGGTGCGTCCGATCGATTCACGGAGTACTTGATGCCGTGCTGCGAGATCGTACAGGCACGGTCCGTTTTTTCGGAACTTTCAGTTTTCCGGTGTGCGGAAGTTCGTCCGGATCTCCTCGTCCAGGACCGTGAGTTCTTCCAGTGTCGGTTCCGGCTGAAAATCGTGTTCCTCGACGATTTGACGGACCGTCGGCACGATCTGATCGAAACGGAGTTCTCCGCGCGTAAATGCCGAGACTGCCATTTCGTTTGCCGCGTTCAGTACGACTCCGGCAGTTCCGCCCCGAAGAGCGGTCTCCATACCGAGTTTCAGCGCGTCAAATTTGGGACGGGAATAGTCCGGCGCGAAAAATTCCAGCGTCTGATCCAGTCGCCAGTTCGTCCTTCGTGTCGGTCCTCCGCCGATCCGGTCCGGGTATGTGAGCGCATTCTGAATGGGGAGACGCATGTCCGGCGGACTCAGCTGCGCAATGACGGCACCGTCGCGGAATTCCACCATGGAATGAACGACGGATTGCGGGTGGATCATGACTTCCAGCTCGCCGCGCTCCATATCGAGATCAAAGAGCCACTTTGCCTCGATGATCTCGAGTGCTTTGTTCATGAGCGTTGCGGAATCGAGCGTTACTTTTGTCCCCATGTTCCACGTCGGATGGCGCAAAGCCTGCGCAAGCGTCACGTTTTTGAGTTCCTCGTCGGGCATTCGGAAAAATGGTCCGCCGCTGGCCGTCAGGATGACGCGTTCCAGTTCGCTCCGTTTCCCGGCCTGAAGCGACTGAAAGATCGCACTGTGTTCACTGTCCACCGGCACGATCTCTGCCCCGTTTTCTTTTGCGAGACGCTTCACGACCGCTCCGCCGGCGACGAGACTTTCCTTGTTTGCCAGCGCGATCCGCTTTCCGGCCTTCGCCGCAGCGGCGGTACTTTCAAGTCCTGCGCGTCCCACGATGGCGGAGACTACGATGTCGATCTCTGCTTCTGCCGCGATCTCCGTCAGTGCCTTCATTCCGACACAGAGTTCCGTCCCTTTGGGAAGAGACCAGTTCCACTCTTTTGCCGCAGATCCATCCGTCAAAATGACCCAGCGCGGTCGAAAACGTTCCGCCTGCTGATGAAGAAGCTCGAGATTTCGATGGCCTGAAATGGCGGAAACACAAAATCCGTCGATGGTGCCAACGACATCCAGCGTACTGCGGCCGATACTTCCGGTTGCTCCAAAAAGCGCGATTTTTTTCATGGCTCTCCCAAACTAATGCCTCAACGACACAAAATTCCTCCCCATTATACCAGATGATGGCATTTTTCAAAAGGGGGGACCCCGGTCTATCTGCGAAGAAAATCTCTTCCATTTTACCCAAACCAACCTATTTTGTCAAGAGACGATCTCGGGTCTTTTATGGTTCCCGCAAATTTTCCATTCAAAACTCCCTGCGAAGGATCCGATGCGGACAAAATCCGCGCAAAATTTTCTTTTTTCCCCTCCGGGTATCTTGACGGAAGATGATTTTCGGATAAAATGAGGGAAATTTTAAATTCAACACCATTCAGATCTTTGATCCTTTTAAAAGGAGATCCATTCATGCCGCTGTTCAAATACGGCCACACGCAGGAAAAAGGGAAGGACTGTCCGGAAGTTTTTGAAGTGCTTCAGAATCGGAGCGAGCCGGAATTGACGGTCTGCCCCGACTGTGGAAACCCGGTGCGGAAAATGCTGAATATCCGCGTCGCCTCCATCAAGAGCGAAAAAGATATGCTCAGCCCAAAAAATCTCGCAAACCACGGCTTTACCCAGTACAA
This sequence comes from Thermoguttaceae bacterium, assembly GCA_017939795.1. Lineage (GTDB taxonomy): Bacteria > Planctomycetota > Planctomycetia > Pirellulales > Thermoguttaceae > RGIG3701. The sequence goes on along the minus strand of JAGBAA010000121.1, from coordinate 7,326 downwards.
AAAAAGCGGCGACGGCTTCTACGAAAAAACGGCGGGAGAAGGTCCGCAGGTCATTTCCGCAGACCAGGCGCGCCAGCTCCAGAATCGCGGACGTTGACTCGTTCTTTCACGGAGGGAAACCGGCAGTTTTCCTCCGCGTATCCGGAAACGTTCCATGGATCCGATCTCTTTACTGCCGCCGATCGGGGAACGTTCGGATCGGTTGGCAGTGTGCCGTCAGTTTTTCATCGCCGATCGGTGCTTTCTGAAAAATTTGAAATTTTCTTTTAATTTTCTTCAAAAAACGCAAGAATTTCTCCTCTACTCCTTGAAATTTTTCAAATTTTGACTATTTTAGTAATTGGGAGATTTGGGTACTGCCCTGTTTTCATCATTTTGGTCCATCCTTTTAGAGGTGCGTCATGCCTGAGATCATCGTGCTCTTTTTTCTGCTTGCGGGATTCGTATTTCTCGCGTTTCCATTTTTTCTGACGATGTACCTGACCAGTAGAATGCAGGAAAATACGGAGAAGATCTGCTCCGAATTGCGTATTTTCCTGAAAGCGCTTCTTCTTCAGCAAAAGGAACTTCAAAAAACGGATCCAACCGGCTCGCAGACCATTTCGGAAAATTCATCCGCATCGGCATCTTCGCCGGTCCCTCCGTCCGCGGAAACGTCTGTTTCGGCTCATTCCCAAACGGTCCAAACTCCTCCCGAGGTCACTCCCTTCCCAAAAGAAACGCTTTCGGAAGAACTTTTGCATGCCAGCTCCGTACCCGTTTCCGATACGATCTCCGAATGCACTTCCAAGCCCGCAGGATCCCCGCAGACCCCTGAAACGTCCGTTTCTCCGCTTTCATCTCCCATTCCGTGCGCTTCCTCCTCCCCAGTTCAGGCACCGGCCTCTCCAGTTCTGACGCCGACCTCCCCAGTTCTGACGCCGACCTCCCCAGTTCAGGCGCCGGCCTCTCCAGTCCTGACGCCGACCGGTCCGGCTCCTTCTGCCAAACCGCATTCCACCGCATCGAAATCGTATTCCGTCAACGCTCCGCAGCAGGAAATGTCGCGCGGCTGGAACTGGTTCTGGTACGGGCGGGAAGAGCTTCACGAAAACGAAAACCGTGAATTCATCATGGCGTCCAACTGGCTCATCCGTTTCGGAATGCTCGTTCTTGTGCTCGGCCTCGGTTTCTTCGTGAAGTACTCGATCGATCAGGGGTGGCTCAGTCCGCAGATCCGCATTCTCGGCACTACGCTCGTCGGTCTGGCCATGTACTTTGGAGGTCTGCGGCTCTGGCACACGACGCTGAATCTTCTCGGTCAGGCACTCATCGCCGGAAGTACGTGCGTCCTCTACTTTTCCGCCTATGGTGCGAGCCGGCTTTACTCGCTGATCCCGCAGGAATGGGGACTTGCATGGTGCTGTGCCGTGACGCTTGCGCTCGTCCTGACGGCCATTCACCGGGAAAGCCGCCTGATCGCCGTCCTCGGAATGCTCGGCGCGTACCTGACGCCGTACTTTTTCCCGTTTTTCCGCGAGAATTTCGTTTTTCTCGCCGTTTACCTTTCCTTCCCGACGCTGGGGATCCTCTGGATGCGCCGTGCGCATTCGTGGAGTCTTCCCGCATGGATCGCGTTTGCCGGGACTCTGATGCTCTGGGTCTATCCCTCCTTCGGATGGAATACGGGAACCATTGTGCAGATGGGCGTGGAACTGCAGATGACGCCGCTTTTCCTTCAAACATTCCTCGCAGGAATATCGATTTTTTTCCTCGCTGCCTTCCACCTTATCGCACAGCGCAGAGTCCGTCAGCTTGTTTTCTCTTCCACGGCAGGGGATCTTGTTCTGGCGTTCTTCAACGCACTGTTTTTCTGCACGATGCTTCAAAATCTTCTGACCATGTGGGATCCGGGAATTTCCCTCTTCGGCATCCCGCACACGTCCGCGATCCGCACACTTCCGGCACTTCTGGCGTTCGGGTACCTTTTGGCGTTCTTTCTTCTGAAACGAACGGAGCAGAACCTTCCATTCCGTGCTGCTGACCTCGCGCTGGCATTCCTCGTTTTCCCGCTGACGCTCGGAAACAGTCTCGGATACTGGAACCTGCCGTGCCTCCTTCTCATTTGCGCCGCCTTCCACAGCGCGTCGCAGAAGATCCCGAGTAATCTCACGACGTGGCTGGTCCGGGTCCTCGCGATGCTTCTGGGGATCACCGCGTATTTCGCTCTCCTGGAATACTATCAGGTCCAGAATTTCAGTGCCCTTTTGGGAAAAGCCTACGCCTTCCGCGAATTTCAGGATCAGTGGGACTGCCTGCAGGAACTGCCGATCCGCGCACTGCGATTCCTCATTCCGGGCATTTCGATGCTGGTTCTTGCCGGAAGCGCATTCCGCGCCCGGGAAAACGCCAATATTTCCAATTCTCTCGGCACGGCCAAGGTCTTCGGTACGCTGGGACTTCTCTATCTCTGGGGCTGGCTGACGCTGGAAACCAGTCTCTGCATGACGGAGTACCTTCCCTCCATGCGTCAGGGAGCGGTCTCCATCGTGTGGAGCCTCTTTGCGCTGATGCTGCTTTCGACCGGCATCCGCTGGAATTGGAAGCCGATCCGGACGGCCGCGCATCTCCTTTTCGCGCTGACGGTCGGAAAGATCTTCCTCGTGGACATTTCCCGCCTGGAAACGATTTACCGGATCTCCGCGTTTATCCTGCTCGGGATCCTCCTCCTGATCGGCGGGACCCTTTACCTGCGAAATCTTCAGGAGCATGGAAAGAAAGAATCGGGAGCCGGGACAAAACCGGACATGAGATCCGATCCGAAACCGGGACCGGAAACGCAGGCGGAGGCGAAAAAATAAAATTTCCAAACGAATGTACGTTCCGAAACGTAAAAAATAAACCGATCGGCTTTTTCTGCCGATAAAACAGAAAACCACATGGGGTCCAAAAAGCAAACGGAGAACAAAACGTGAAAAAATCAGGATTTACGCTCGTAGAACTGCTGGTCGTCATCGCCATCATCGGGGTTTTGATGGGACTGCTTCTTCCTGCTGTTCAGAATGCTCGTGAAGCGGCGCGTCAGATGCAGTGTACGAATAATATGCGCCAGCTCGGCACGGCCGTTCAGGCACATAATGCGAATAATCAGGGACGCTTTCCTTCCGGAGGTCATGGCTATCCGTACATTGGCGACCGCGAACGAGGGTCCGATTACAATCAGCGCGGAGGGTGGACGTACAATGTACTGCCGTTTCTGGAACTCGCGACACTTCATCAGGCAGACATCTCCACGCGCGTCACGACACCCGTTCCATTTTTCTACTGCCCGTCATGTCGTCCGGCCAAAAATTACCCATCCCGTGCCCGCGAGGTCATCTCCGACAGTCAACAGACTACGGGACCTTCCATGATGCCCAAAAGCGATTATGCCGCCAACCGCGGCGCGTACAGTAACGTCGAAGCCAGTGAGGACGCAAATAATCCATCCGGCGGTCTGATTTTCAAGCAAAGCATGGTTTATGAAAAAGACGTCACGGACGGCCTGAGCAACACGATCCTCGTCGGTGAGCGGTCTTTGAACCTCAGTTTCGCAAGCATCACGAATCCGCCTCTTGGAGACGACGATGACTGTTTCCTCGGCGGCCAAAATTATGATACGCTGCGGTGTTATGCAAACGGCCAGCTCTACCAGAGCCGCATTGGAGCTTCGAACGCGAACGCATTCGGTTCCGTACATTTGGGTTTCGTCGGATTCATGTTTGCGGACGGCCACTGCCAGCCTGTCTCGTACAGTGTAACGTCGGAGGTCCTGAAACGTCTTCTGCATCGTGAAGACGGCCAGCTCGTCGATATGTCGAGCCTCTAATTTCACGGAAACATGCCGACGGGTTTGGATGAATGTACAAAACGGCGTCTCCTAAAGTTCAGAGATGCCGTTTTTTATTTTTCCTGTTCCGTTTGCCCAAGATCTGTACCCTTTGGGCTTCATGCTTCGATCAGCACGCCGGAAGGTTCATTTTGTGCGGCGTCTTTCCTTTTTCGCCGCGGGATTCCGAGTGCCGCAAACGCGAGCGGGAACCAGAAGAAGATCCATCCCCATTCGGTGAAGAATGAACGGCGCGGATCTTTCTGTATCTGTGCGAACAAAACGTCCTCTTTTCCTGTTTCGATCTCTCCTAGGATCCGTCCGTTACCGTCAACGGAGGCCGTGATCCCGTAGTTTGCCGCCATCAGGAGCGGCTTTCGGTTTTCCACAGCACGCAGGACTCCGCAGGCAAGCAGAAGTTCCGATTCATGGGAAAGCCCAAACCACCCATTGTTCGCGAGCGTCAGGATGAAATCTGCTTCCGTCCCCTTTCCCCGAAGCTCCGCGATCTGCTTCCGGGTCAACTGCGAAAGCGTCGTTTCGAAGCAGATGCTGCACAGTGCGTTAAGTTTTTCCTCTTTCCCATTCAAAAGCAGACCTTCTGAAACCGGCCCTGCCGAAGTCTCTTCCGCAGCGGAACGTTTTGCGGAAGAGATCGGGATCGGGATCGCGACGGGCTGTGTTCCGGCATCGAGAGAATAGATCGGCATCCAGTTTTCCAACTGCGGGAACCATGTGCGCAGGGACCGCATCAGCGGAATGTACTCGCCGAACGGCACGAGTCCCATTTTATGGTAGATGCGCTCCGGATCGATCTTTTGGTCACCCGGCATCGCAAAAATCGCGGAATTGAAATGTTTCGGACCGTTTTCGAGATAGAAAGAAATCGCGCAGCCGGTCAAAAACGGAGCCTGGATGACCTGTTCCGTAAAATCGAGGAAATATTCCTGGCTCTCTTTGGCCGAACGCTCTACTTCCGCCTGAAATTCGTCTTTCGAAAACGGCGTTCCATCCTCCGTCAGCAGCCCCGCAGGCATTCGGGCATTTTTCTCCGCAAACAGGATCGGAAACCGATAGATACTCTCAGGATAGACGACCAGATCCAGATGTTTGGCTTCGTCCATACTTTCCCAGAGATTTTGATCTGCGTGAACTTTCTGCAGAAGCGCAGAGTAGGCGGAATCTGTTTTGCGCATGAGTTCCGGAGTGACGGTCAACTCTGCTTTGACGCATCCCTGAAGAAGCGCGAAATTTCCCGACGGCGCGTTGGGATTCGACTCTCCGAGCCGCCAGCTTCCATACCCAAGCAGGAACGCCAAACCGGTCAGAAATGCCGAAACTCCCCAAATGCATGCCGTCCGATCTGACGCAAAATGATTCTGCGAGACTTCATTTTTGGAAACTGCCGTACTGCCGAAGAGAAGGAATTTCTCGAAAATCGGCTTCAGTGCCAGAACGAGGGCCGTACTCAAAAAGACCAAAAAGGCCGCGACGCCGCGCTGTCCCGCAATGTCCGCAGTCTGAATGAAAATCGGATCGCGATAGAAAACATCTGCTGCCGTCCCGATGATGGCTCCGGCAAACAGAAATCCGCGCATCAGATCGCTCGCCATCCAGATGATCGGAATGACCAGAAGTGCCGACGCACACTGGAGTCCCGGACTCCGGAGATCTTTTCCCAGGAATCGGCGTCCCCAATTCGGAAGGCGTTCATGGATCAGCGTACGGGAAATCCCAACGAAGATCGGTAAACCTGCCCCCATGTATCCCGCAAGCAAAAACCAGAGTCCGTAGTTGACCCAATGCGGAAAACGCACGAAATGTACCAGATAGACCCAGAAAAGTGTCCCGAAAAACCAGAGTTTCAGATAGGGATGGCGTCCGGGAAGCCGTTCGATCAGAATGGGGAGTACTCCCGCAGCAAGCGCAGGGAAAATGAGCCATTTCCAGCCCGCCGACGGTAATGCCAGCGCAAAGCCGACGACATGGAGCAGCAAAAGGATCGAAAAAAAACGCGGCGTGAGGACACGGGAACGCAAAAACACGGAAAACTCCTGCGAAAATCGCAAATCGGCGGAACTCTCAAAATCTTTCAGGAACCGGACTGCAGAGCCGGACTCCTACACGATTCTCGCATTCTACCGGAAATCCGCGACCCGCGCAACCTCCATTTACGAAAACTTCCGCACTTTCTTCCAATTTTTGCCCCAGATTCAGTACCGTGCCGACCTTCCATCCCAGAATTTCGGAAATCGGGAATCGGCTCCGTCCGAGCAAAATGGAAAATTCAGCCGGGATCTCCATTACGTTCGGACGACTCATGAGGTCAGAGACTTCACAGAAAATTTCGGCATCCGGTTCTTCTTCAAAATCCCGATCAAACGGTGAACGGAGACGTTCCCCTTCCCGAAATTCGGACGTTTCGCTTTCCCCGATCGGGACATTACCGCAAACGTTCCCATTTTCAGTACGCCGCAGTTCCTCCGATTCGAGCAGGCTCTCGACCGTGAAATTCTTCGGTACTTCATGGAACGTCTCTTTCTCGTTTCGTCGTTTCAAAACCGGACTGCATGAAAATCCCGGTTCGATCGTTTTGCCCACAACGTACGTGCATTCGTGCCAATCTTCCGGAAGTGTACAGACGGCAGATACCGTGGAAAGTACCGCTTCATTTTCCATTTCCGAAAAATCAGCGACCTGGACCGGATCAAACGTCAGTTCCTGGTCTTTTGAAAGGATCCGGGTCTCCACCAATGAAATTCCGATCGCTCCATTCCAGGAAGCACTTTCTCCAAAATTCTTCGATACTGGAGCGGCTGCCGTCCCGTTCATGGCCGCCTTTCCTCCCTGCGGCAAAACAGCAGAAGGACCGCACAAAACGGCAGACTGCAATGCTGCGTCGATCCGTTCCGTCACTCGAATTGCCCGGGCACGCCAGGTCTGCGTATTTGCCGGATGTGCGTAACGGATCTGGGAAAGAATGCGTTCTTCCCGCATGGCACGTTCCCGCGGCGACTTCACCAGGGAACGAAAATGGAATCGATGGACAAAAATGGGAAATCCTGAAAAGTCAAGCCGTTTCGGACACACTTCCATTTCCGCTTCCGCTTCCGCTTCCGTTTCCGCTTCCATTTCCGCTTCCATTTCCGCTTCCGTTTCCGTTTCCGCTTCCGCTTCCGTTTCCGCTTCCGTTTCCGCTTCCATTTCCGCTTCCGTTTCCGCTTCTGTTTCCGTTTCTGTTTCCGTTTCTGTTTCCGTTTCTGTTTCCGAATTGGTTTCCGAATTGGTTTCCGAATTGGTTTCCGAATTGGTTTCCGAATTGGTTTCCGAATTGGTTTCCGAATTGGTTTCCGAGTTGGTTTCCGAGTTGGTTTCCGAGTTGGTTTCCGAGTTGGTTTCCGAGTTGGTTTCCGAGTTGGTTTCCGAGTTGGTTTCCGAGTTGGTTTCCGAGTTGGTTTCCGAGTTGGTTTCCGAGTTGG
>JAGBAA010000120.1 GCA_017939795.1 Thermoguttaceae bacterium | reverse complement strand
TCCTGACGATCTGGAGGTCCGAGAAACACCCCTGCGCGTGCAGGGAAGATCCGGACCGGATCCTCGCCTGAAAGCTCACGAAGGAAACACCCCTGCGCGTGCAGGGAAGATTATGTGGGGCAGGATACCACATATGGAATAAAAGAAACACCCCTGCGCGTGCAGGGAAGATAGCAAGATGAGGTATAGGAATTTCATCGGCATACAGGAACTGGTAGTTGAGGACTTTCGAGATTTTTGGAGAATCAATCACGTCAAATAATGTTTGATATACATTCGTCTTTTCAAAGAATGTCTTCCATATTATTCGGAAGCAGGAAAGTTATGATATTTTACATGATAATCAGGAAGAACACAAGTACATATTGAAATTTTTTTAGGGAATTTTTGTGATTTTACTAAAAATAACCTTGCCAGATGGCCGAATCGTTGGTATAATAAAGAATCATGATGGTATCCGGTTTTGACAGGAGAGCTTGCCGAGGATGGTGAGGAGGATCGTTCAGAATGGGAGCTATTGTGATAGAGAACGCTTTATTGATTTATAGCACTGTCAGAAATATTGCCCGCACTGATATGGAAAGGAATTCTTATGGATGGAAGTACGGCCAGACGGTCGTTCGATCTTTTGGATGATCCCTGGATCCCGATCGCCGGGGTGGGAGACGTGAGTCTCACCGAGTTGTTTAAAAATCTGGAGTATGTTCGTCTTGGCGGTACGCCGGTCGAAAAGGTGGTGATCCTGCGTTTTCTTCTTTGTATCGCTCATGCCAGTACACCGCTTCCGGATGTGGACGCCTGGAGTGCGCTCACGCCGGAAAAGCTCGCCGCCAACGCGCTGGAGTATCTTGAAAAGTGGAAGGACCGATTTGATCTTTACGATGAGAAACGGCCGTTTTTGCAGTTCCCGCAGTTGAGAGGGCAGTGTGAGAAATCGAGTCCAAACCGGCTTTCATTGAATATTGCGGGGGGGAACAAAACGGTTTTGACTCAGTGGAGTGCCGGCAAGGAATGTTCGGATGCGGAGCTGGTGCGATCGATCCTTTGCGGTTCCGGTTATGGGATGGGGGGAAAAAAGTACGACAAGAATGCAAAAATCGCTCCGGAAACCGTGAAAGGAAGTTCTGGATCGCAGGGAACGCTGACTGGGTATATTGGCTATCTTCATTCTTTTCTTCTTGGTTCTACGATCCTGGAGACGGTGCGTCTGAACATGCTGACGGAGGAAGATCTTCGGGAACTTCGGCCTGAAATGCCGCTGGGGCGTCCGTTTTGGGAGGAGATGCCGACGGATGAGAATGGCGTGACTGCGAAACGGTACAGTTCGGGATATTTGGGAATTCTTTTTCCGATGGATAAATTTTTCTGTCTGGAAGACGGCGATCTGCTGATGACGCAGGGGATCTCGAACGAACTTTACCCGTCGCACAAAAATGGTCAGTGGGACCCTGGAATCACGCTTTACCTCGATAAAAAGGACATGAAAGCCAGATGGTGCAGCATGGAACGTACTCCATGGCGTCAACTTACCGGATTGCTTCAGTTTATCAATACGAAGGATACGATGCCGGCTTTTGTCGTGCGCGGAACGGACAAATTTCGGCATGATCCGAAGATCCAGGAGTTTGGACTTTGGGCGGGCGGTGTTGCGGTCAGCACGAACTCCGGGGAACAGTATGTTTCCGGAAAGAACGACTACGTGAACTCTGAATTTCTCATTCCGATGGAATGGTTCCGTACGGATTCCTGGAAGGCTTTCGGTATCCTGATGGATGAGATCGAACGTTACGCTTCCATTCTCTGGAAATCGGTGACGGCGTTCTACAGTAAGCAGATGGTCGCGGAGCCTGGCCAGAGAGAGTCGGCCGTTCGGCTTTTCTGGGAACGGATGGAGCCGCAGGCGCAGTCGGTGATCGAACTTTCAGAGGAGACGGATCCTGAGGTGGTAGAAAATGCCAAAAAAAGCTGGCAGAAACTGGCTGTTTCCTGCTATCGGGAGTTCTGTCCGTGTGTGACTCCGCGTCAGATGCAGGCGTATGTGCAGTGTATGCCGAATTTCAGCGAAAAGAAGGAGACGAAAGAGAAAAAGAAGAAGGAGGGAAAGAAATGACGGAAACGGTTTCTAAAAGTAAAACGAGGACGGAACTTTTTGTGGAACGGGTCATTTCCCGACTGAAAACGGACAATGGGTTTCGCGCCGCCATGACGCGGGCGGACCATGAGGCTACGGCACCGCAGGCGTGGCGGTTTCTCCTTGAGCTGGGGAATGCGGATCTGGGCAATGATCCGGAGCGTCAGGCTTTCGCACTGGTCGGCGCAGCCATGGCTCGGGAGAGAACGGAGGGGAATGGTACGCAGTCCCTGGGAAGAGCGCTTTTCTGCTGCAAAGCGGATCCGAAAGAGGCAGACGACAGTGTCGAACGCCGTCTGCGCCGTATTTTGGCGTGCGAAAACCGATCGGAACTCATCGCGGTCCTGCGCCAGATCATTCGCTATGTGCAGAAGGCTGAAAAAGTCCGGCTGGACTACGAGCGTCTTCTGTGCGATATTCTCTATTTCAGCGACCGGGTGAAAGTCCAATGGGCCAAAGACTACTACGGTAAAGGCTCGAAGGATGAAGACGCGGAAGAGAAGGAGGCGGAATGATGTTTCTTTCCCGTTTGACGCTGACGCTTCAGGATTACCGGGCGTTCCGGATCACGGATGATTATTCGATCCATCGCGTGGTCTACTCTTTCTTTCCGGAAAACGCGGATCCCGGCCGGATCCTTTACGCGGACCGCGGGGTAAGGAATGCCCTTCACACGATCCTGATCCTTTCCAGAATCAGGCCGGTCTGTTCGCCGGAAACGCCGCAGAATATCGAAACGAAGGAGATCGAGCCGGGATTCCTGAAACATTTCCGCTACGCATTTGAGATCCTGCTGAATCCGGTCCGTCAGGAGACCCGTTCGCGGAAATGTGTCCCGATCCGGGGAGAGATCCTTCAGTATGAATGGTTCCTGGAAAAAGCGGCTGCGCATGGATTCACGCTCACGCCGGAGGACAAAGCCCGACTGGTCATCCGACAGATGGAGACGCAGAAATTTCGGCAGAAAGACAGGCCGGAGTGTTCCGTTCATCATCATCGGGTCCAATTCTCCGGTACGCTGACGGTTTCCGATCCCGAACTTTTTCAAAAAGCGTTTGAGCAGGGGATCGGCAAAGCCAGAGCTTTCGGTTTCGGAATGCTCCAGCTCGTTCCGGTCTGGGATTGAGCCGTTCCTTCAAAATTTACGAAACGATCCAGAGATCCAACATTTTCAGAAAAGGAAAAATCATGAAAAACAAACTTCAGAATACCCGCATCGAGTTCCATATTCTCCAGTCCTTCCCGGTCTCCTGCCTGAACCGCGATGATGTCGGCGCCCCGAAAAGCGCGATGATCGGCGGTACTCTCCGTGCCCGCGTCAGCAGCCAGTGCTGGAAACGCGCGATCCGGATGGCGATGCACGATTACTGCGGCGTGCAGACGGCTTCGAGGACCCGTCTGGTCCAGAAATTCATCCAGGATGCCTGCCAGGCGGAAGGGGCCGCGGAAGATCAGGCACTTGCCTGTGGTGAAACGGTCGCAAAAGCACTCACTAAAACCGTGAAAGACGGCGAAAGCGATACGCTTTTCTACATTTCGAAAGCAGAAGCTAAAACGGTCGCGGAATTCTTTAAAGCGAACGGATTCGATGCTTCCAAAGATGCCAAGGAATTGGTGAAACTCCTGAGATCCAACGTCAACACGGTCGTGGACGGAGTGGACATCGCGCTCTTCGGACGTATGGCTGCCAGTGCGCCGGAACTGAATGTGGAAGCCTCTGCCTCGGTCGCGCACGCCATTTCCACCCACAAAGCGGTCTCGGAAGTCGAGTTCTTCACCGCCGTGGATGATGTGAAGGTCGATCAGGAGATCCTTGGTTCCGGCCACATGGGGTCTCTGGAATTCAATTCCGCGACGTACTACCGCTACATTTCGCTCGATCTGGGACAGCTGCTCGCGAACCTCGGAAACGACGATTCCCTCGACCTTTCGCCTGCGATCTCCGCGTTCACGAAGGCACTCTATCTTGCCGTCCCGAACGCCCGCCAGACGACCATGACCGCCTCGACGCTCTGGGATTACGCGCAGGTCGTCGTCCGTAAAGGTCAGCGGATCCAGGCGTCGTTTGAAACTGCCGTCACGAAGAAAGACACGCCCTCACTTATGGAAGCCAGCAAAAAGGAACTCAAAGGCCAGCTGGAACGTGCCGAAAAGCTCTCCGGCTCGCTCTACGGCAAGATCGCTTCGTTCGAATTTGGCGAAAATGAAGATTTCTCCATCGACGCGCTTGCTGACGCTCTGACCGCGGAAGTCCGCAAACTCCAGCTTGGTTAGGAGGCGTCCGATGAAATTCCTTTTACTTTGGCTGGAGGCTCCGCTTCAGTCATGGGGATACGATTCCAGATTTGACCTGCGGCAAACGTTTTCGTTTCCGACCAAATCCGGAGTTTACGGTATCCTCCTGGCATCGAGCGGAGATTCCGGTCCGCAATGCGAACTCCTGCATCGGATGAAAGACGCACCGTTCACGGCCGTTTCGCTGGTTTCCAAAGAGCCGGAAGCTCAAGCCGGGCAGTCGGACACCCTGTGCGACTATCAGGTGGTCGGGAACGGGTACGATTCCGAAGACAAGTGGGTGAAACTTCATTCTTTGCGGACCTCTGAGGGAAAACCTGCCGTCGGAGGCGGAGCGAAACTGACCTACCGCTACTACCTCCAGGGTCAGAAATTCGCGGTCATTCTCGGTCTGGAAGATGATCTGGCGGAGAAATTCGCGGCAAGTCTGGCGGCTCCGGTTTTTGATCTTTACCTTGGCCGGAAATGCTGCGTGCCGACGGATTTCATTTTCCGCGGAACGTTTGATTCGGAGGAAGACGCCGAAACGGAAATGCTTCGGATCGCGGGCGAAAAACAGCTCCGTCCGGCCAGGAAACTGATTCAGGTCCCAGTCACGGCCGACGTGCTGATCGAGGACGGATTTTTCCTCACGGACGTCCCGCTCCAATTTGGTCCGGTCAAACGCTATGCCGACCGACTGGTCCAGATCGTGGATCTTTCCGAGGAAACGGCGGATTAAAAACAAATCGCGGAAGTCTTCGTTTCCGGAAGGTTTCTGCGATTTTTGATCTCATTCCGGAGTGCCTGTATTTCCGAAATTTCTTAACCTTCCCCTTGCCCCCTTAAATAGCCATGAAAAAAATCATTTCATTTTTGCTTTCGCTTTTGATCATCCTGACTTCCGCTGTCCTTTACGCAGACACGGCGGGAGGCTGGGTGAAATATCCGGGAAATCCGGTCCTCGGCGGTAAATTGGGAGTCTGTTTTGACGTGACTCTGCTGAAGGAAGGGGACCTCTACAAAATGTGGTTCTCCTGGCGTACGAAAAGGTCGATGGGCTACACGGAAAGCCGCGACGGGATCCATTGGTCCGAGCCGAAGGTCGTTCTTTCACCGACGGAAAGCGGATGGGAGGAACTCATCAATCGTTCCTCCGTCGTGAAAAAGGACGGGAAGTACTTCATGTGGTTTACCGGACAGACGCAGACGCATTCCCGCATCGGGCTGGCTGTGAGCGAGGATGGGATAAACTGGACGCGGGTACAGAAAGATCCTGTATTGATCGCGGAAGAAACGTGGGAAAAAACCTCGGTCATGTGCCCGCACGTTCTCTGGAATGAAAAGGAGAAGCTCTTCCAGATGTGGTATTCCGGCGGCGAACAGTACGAGCCGAACGCGATCGGATACGCGGAAAGCACGGACGGCATCCATTGGCGGAAACGCGCGGAAAATCCGGTTTTCGCGGCAGATCCGAACACTCCGTGGGAACAGCATAAGGTGACGGCGTGTCAGGTTTTCCCGTGGGAGGGAAAGTATCTCATGTTCTACATCGGGTTTGAAAATGAGCATCTGGCCCGGATCGGCATCGCGCGCTCGGAGGATGGGTTGACGAACTGGGAACGTCTTCCGGAAAATCCGATCATCGGCCCGGACGAAGGAACGTGGGACGCTTCCGCGTGCTACAAACCGTTCGTGATCTTTGATGAACAGGCCGACCGATGGCTTTTGTGGTACAATGGAAGGAACCGAAACATTGAACAGATCGGTCTCGTGACGCACGACGGAAAAGAACTTGGATTTTCCAAATAAAGGGAGCGTTTTTTGAGCGGCTGCATATGGTCTCCGGGATCTTTCGACAGATTCCGGAGCGTTTTTTGAAAAGAGTTTGCGTTTCGCAATTCACGGTCTGTTCTCCGTTTCCGCAGTAAAGGAGTTTTCCCATGGGTCAACCTCTGATCATTCGCACGCAGCTTTCGAACATTCCGATGCTGCGCGACCGGTATCCATTCCTCTATTTCGAGCGCGGACGTATGGAGATCGACGATTCCAGCATCAAGTGGATCAGTGCCGACGGCAAGCACTTCCGCATCCCCGCGGCCGTCATCTCCACCATTCTGCTCGGTCCGGGAACTTCCATCACGCACGAAGCGGTCAAGATCCTCGCATCACTCAACGCGACGGTCTGCTGGGTCGGGGAAGACTCCCTCATCTTCTATGCGGTCGGTCAGGCTCCCACGGCGAATACGTACAATCTGAAGAAACAGCTTGCGCTTGCCTCCGATCCTGAAAAGTCGCTCGGAATCGCCCGCAAAATGTTTGCTTCCCGATTTCCGGACGCGGATCTTCGCGGAAAGTCCCTGAAGGAACTCATGACGATGGAAGGACAGCGCGTCAAGGCACTTTACCTCGAACTTTCCGAAAAATACCGTGTCGGCTGGAAAGGCCGAGCGTATGTTCCGGGTGAATTTCAGCTCAGCGACACGACGAACCGCATCATCACCTCCGCGAATGCCGCGCTCTACGCGCTCTGTTCGTCGGTCCTCTACTCGCTGGGGTTTGATCCTCGCATCGGCTTCATCCATTCCGGCTCGCCGCTGCCGTTTGTCTACGATATTGCCGACCTGTATAAAGCGGAACTCGTTTTCGACCTTGCGTTCTCCCTGACTGCCAAACTCGGCGGCGACTACGACCGGTTCTGCATCCTGGAGGCTTTCAAAAACCGTCTTCTCGAAACCGACTTCATGGGCCGCTGTCCGAAAGACATCCTGAATATCCTGGGAATCAAAAGTAAGGAAAAGATATCCTGACCCCCTGAAAACCGTTTCCTGACACGCCGCTGGATCCCTGATGGAGAAAACAATGAAAGTATTTTTTACGCACTACGCATCTTTTTCCGGACGTGCCTCCCGAATGGAATTTGGGAGAGTGCTTCTTTGGGTCCTGATTTTGGAGCTCGTGGGCGCGTTTGCCTTTTCGGTCTTTTTTCCGCCGATCGAAGGGGTGTGTTTTGCTCTGGCACTGAACATTTTGCTGTTTCCGCCGTTCCTTTCCGCAAGTGTGCGCCGTCTGCACGACATGGACCGGAGAGGACACTGGCTTTGGCTTGGTTTCCTGCCGATTTTCACCGTCTTTCTGCTGCTGTGGCTTCTTTTGGCCAGGGGAACGGTCAGGGAAAACCGATTCGATCAGAAAAAAGACTCTTTTGCCCGCCGTTTGGGAAAAGTCACGGGACTCTGCATCGTTTTCAGCTCGGTTCTTCTGATCGTTTCTGCACAGATCTCGACGTTCATTCCTGCGGAAGTGACGAAAGCGACGCATGGTCTCACGGAACCCCGATTTCCTGATGGCTCGGTCGATTACGGGACTGCCGTCATGATGCGTCATGCGGAGTGTTTTGAGGACCAGGAACAGAATGGTTTTCGGATCCTCGCGGAAGAATTTGGTCCTGCGGTCTTGTGTGAACTCTGTATGTATGCCGACCTTCCGCAAGATCCGTGCCGGGAATGGATCTGGCTCAAAACGTGCGAAAAACTCGGTCTGGATCCGGATCTGAAACCGAATTGGCCGGAAGTGGATCTGGATCGAACCGTGGAACTCTGCCGGGAGGCACGAAAAAGGAAACTTCTGGAAAAATCGGCGGCTGCGTGTCTGAAAGAGATCCAGAGCGCGGCGTCGGAGAAAAACGGGGAAACAGAAAACGCTCCGGATCCCGATGCGGCGAAAATGATCGCGGAACAGGAAGAAGCACTGCGTCTCTTTCAGACGCTGGATCCTCTTCTGGACCGGATCGTCGAGGCGGCGGAGAAACCGTACCTGATGCCGTGGACTGTGATGGAAGAGCAAAGCTCCCCAACGTATGTCGCCGCTTTGCAAGCAGACAACCGACCGATGGCCCGCGCCTTGGCACTTCGAGCGAATTTGCGTTTGGAGGCAGGCGAGACAGGATCCGCGCTGCGGGATCTCAGGGCGCTCTTTCGGCTGGGAAAACACGCAGGGAAAATGGGAGATACCATCAGTGTTTTGACGCAATACAGGATCGAGCAGATCGCGTATGGTGTCTTCTGGAAAGTCCTGCTCTCGGAAAACGTCACGTCCGCGCAGCTGGAACAGTTTCGGGAAATGTTTCAGGAACTCTCGGAAAGACGCACGTTCCAGGAGGTCTTCGAAACGGAAACGCTCGATACGTACCGGATCTTCCAGTGGTTCGTGAGTGACTACTTGACGCAGATGGTTCTGGACCGTTCCGAGTCTGATGGTGAGGACCGTTCGTGGAGAGCGCAGCTCCGGGATCGTTTCCGCTGGTGGAAAAACGAAATGGACGAAAATGCCGCGCGAAAGGTACTCTGTGAGCATTTGGAAACGCTTCGGCACGCGAGTCTGGAATCCGATCCCATTCTGCGCCGGAAGAAATTGGAAGAGGCGGAAGAAGTCCTCAATGCAGACTGGGAAGCGGCTGTTTGGCGTCTGACGTATGGTTTTCTCTCCGCCAAAGTCCGTGCGGAGTGCTTGACGCGGATATTTCTTAATATCGCGTGTCCGATTTACACGATGCTGGATGACGGCATGGATCGCGGGAACGCGCGCTTTCAAATGGCTCAGATCGCGCTTGAAGCGGAGATCTTTCATCGAAAGAACGGCAGGTATCCGGAATCGCTCGACGAACTGGACCTTCCGGATGAACTCCTCACGGATCCCTTCACGGGAGAAAAAACGTTCGAGTATCGTCTGAACACGGAAACGCAGGAAAGCTGGCAGAAACGTTTCGACGCCTGGCTCGTGCGGCAGTACCGTTTCGCGGATCGGTACCATATTGCTCGGAACATAGAATTTCTGCAGAATGGAAGCGTTTCCGCGGAAGAGCTTTCAGAATACTGGGACACGTTGGAACATTCGGCACTGGCGGAGGAAGAGCTGCTTCAGGATGAGGAGTTTGAAGACGATGCAAATTGGCTGCGCCGTCCGTTTCTCCTTTACTGTGCGGAAAATTTGAAGAGGGATGAACGAAGATTTTTCTGAGAGCCGTTCTGCGAATGCTGGTCCTAAAACAGTCCCAGGACCGTGCGTCCGTAGAGGATCAGCGTGCTGCACGCTCCCCAGAGGAGCGCGTTGATGAAAAACGCCCGATCCCGAAACAGCACTTCGTCCGGTCCGTCAAACGTTCCGAGCATCGCGTCCTGCGCGTACTTGAAAATTCCGTAAAAAACAAACGGTACGGTGAAGATCAGACCGTCGGTATGGTGAAGCTGGTACGTCGCCGGCGAGAGCGTGTAGAAAAGATACGAGATCAGACAGACCGCGCCGGAGATCCCCAGAAGAAAATTCAGATACTCCCGAGAGTAGAGTTCCAAAACCGGACGGAATTCCCCGGGCCGTTCCTTCAGGCACGCGATCTCCATCTGGCGTTTGCCGAAACCAAGATAAAGCGCGAGCGAAAAGGTGCAGAGCAGGATCCAGTTGGACGGACGCAGATCCAGCGCAAGACAGCCGGCCGTGACTCGGATGACGAAACCAAGCGCGATGGAAAAAACATCCAGCAGGACCTGATGCTTGAAAAAGAGGCAGTACAGGATGGAATTCACCAGATAGCACAGACCGGCGAGCGGGACCCACCGCAGCATTTCAGGCACGGCAAACGGCCAGACGGATGCAGGGAGAAGAAAGAGCACAAACGGGAAGAACGCAAGGAAAATCGCGATGCAGAGAGCCGCCGGGACCGAAACCTTTCCCGAAGCGATCGGACGGTTTTTCTTTCGGGGATGAAGCGCGTCGGTCTTTCGGTCAAGAATGTCGTTCAGAATGTAGACCGTGCTTGACCAGCAGCAGAATGCCGCAAAAGCACTTCCGCTGAAAAGCAGGATCTGGATCCCCGTCCAGTGCGCAAAGGCATTTCCGAAAAGGATCGGAAGCAGGAGAAAAACATTTTTCGTCCACTGGGTCGGGCGAAGCATCTTGATACAGGCACGTACATTCATGATTTTGACGAAATGATCTAAACTGCGTTTCAAACAGGGGGAACGATCGGCGGAAAAATTTTCAGTATCCGCCCGAAAGTCCTTTTTGGCAAACTAATGGAATGGTTAAAATTTACCGATTATTTGCAATATCGGAATTTTTCACCCTAAAAGTAGAGCTTTAAGAAAAATTTACCAAAGAAAATGAATCCAGAAGCCTCCATAGAAAAATCTGTTTCCATTCGTCGGCATTTCCATTTTCCAGCATTTTTGGTCGCGCTTTCTTCCGCATTTTTTATTTTTGGTACCGCACGCCTTTCGGCAGCATTCGTTTTGCTCGTCCAGGCAGTGATTTTTTTCCTGGTTTACGTTCTTATTTGCAGAAATGGAGTGTTTCCAAAGAAAAAAGCTTCTGTTTTCGAAATTTTTTATCTTCTTCTGCTTACTCTCACTGGGTACAGCTGCCAAATCGTAAGTTTGGAGGAACTTTACCCTTCTATCGTTCAAAAAGAAGCGGAAATTCTCCCCTTCCTTCCATTTTCAGTGCTGGGAGTCATTCTCTGGCTGGGAAGTATGCCATTTCTCTTTTGGGGATGGCGATGGATCTTTTCCTGGATCCTGCCGGATCTCAAACGATTTTTTACTTCGTTTAGCCGCGCGGAGACCATTTTCGCAGCAGTACTGTTTCTCCTGATGTTCGGAACTGTTTTTTGGACTTCGACCCAAACCAGTTTTTTTATTGCGCCCAAAACAGCAGAATCGTTCCTGGAAAACTCCGAACTGATGCAGATGCGCGGCGATGCGGCATGGAATCCCGAAAGGATCCTGACGGACGTTTTTTTCGGAACGGACACCCGCTCTTTTTACTCCTTCTGGAACTTCACCTGGCTGAACATTTTCCGTCATCCATTTTACGGATTCGCCTGGATGCCGTTCATTCCGCTCTTCCTTTTACTCTCGCTGATCTTTCATTTTTGCGGCTTTGGCGTCTGGTTTTACTCTGCCGGACTGGCGGCCGTGTTCCTTCAGATCGTCTGGTGGACCATTACTGCGGTCATGCTGCGCAGGCTGGTCAAAGAGATCACAGACCGTTCTTTTTCCTTCGCACTCATGGTCCTTTACGCGCTTTCATTTCCTGCGCTTTTTGTATTCATTCCGGAACGTCTGATCCTCACGACGGCGACTCTCGTCGCATTCGTGTATTTCTGGTATACGCGGAAACCGGCACAGGAACCCGCGGAAGCCTCCAGACTCACTCCTGCGGATTCCGTCTGGGCCTTTGCCGCCATAGGAACGACGCTGACTTCCGTACTCATTCCGGTCTGGGTACTCTGGCAGTACCGAACTTCCATCCGCGGATTTTTCAAGGAGATGTCCCGCTTTGCGGTTTTGAGCAGCGTAGTTTTTGTGCTTTTAGGCTCCTGTCTGCTTGACCTGCACGATGGGATCTACCAGTGTTTCCGATGGACGCCGCACACTTCCGAAGTCGAAGTCGCCGACAGTGCGCAGGAGTGCCAGTACCTGCATTTTCTGGAAGCGAATATTTTCACTCCGGATGCCGCCGTCACTTCCGTCGGATGTAATTCCGTTTCCTTTAGCGAAATCTCTTCCGGCTGCCTCTATATTGGCGCGGTGATCGGTCTTCTTGGACTTCTTGCCGGCATGATGTACCGAAGATCTTTCTTCGTACAGACCGCTCTTCTCTGGTCCCTGACGGCGTTTCTTCTGTTGTGCGTCCTTGGTTTTGGAGCGCGTTTCAACGAAATGACTCTTTACGTTTCCTATTTCTCGTGGGCGATCCTGCCTCTGGCGGCGCTCCCATTTTACCGGCTTTTGGGAAATCGACGGCATCAGGCTGCGCTTTTTCTGTTTGCTGCGGCTGCCGTCACTTTCGGAATGAATGCAGGGCTGTTCTGTGAGATCGTCCAAAAAGTTTCCGAAACGTACCTCATCCCTTAATTTGCGCGCGGCCCTGAAATCGAGAGAAACCAGCGAATGATAGAAAAACGGAGAGAAAACCATGATCGTGATCGTCGCCAACTCGCTTCCGCCGGCCATTCGCGGAAAACTGAAACTCTGGTTCGTGGAGCCGAAACCGAATGTTTTTGTTTCCGGAGTCAAAGACTCTCTGGCGGACCGGGTCGTGGATCTGGTGCTGAAATACGCGCCGGAAAGTTCCGGTCTTCTGGTCTTCAAATCGACCCGTGAAGCACCGTTTTACCGCATCTACGCGCACGGCACGCCGGCCAAAACGCTGGATGTTCTGACCGGTTTCCAGCTTATCGTGGACCGCAACGATGGTTTTCGTTCGTCAGAACCGGATTTTTGATGCGTCACGGACACCATGTGACGATTCCGTCGGCAGGATGTTCCTGACGCCACGCGAGAAAGTCGGAGTAATTCCGGACTCGGCCTTCGATCACGGCCTGGTAGTATTCGATCCCCATGATGTGTTCCGTTTCGGGAGTTTCGTATTTGAGTTTCAGGATGGCAGTGCGCATTTCAGGCGTGAGGACTTCCCTGATCCGCTCGGCAATGTGCTCAAAATAGCCGTCGAAACGAGAGCCTTTCAGGATCTGGATCATGTCGATCTGCCATTCCTCGGTCTCGTGCAGGATCCAAACATGCCATTCCAGGCACGCCTCTTCCGTATCTGCGAGGTTGCGGTATTCCAGACGCGTCACGGCAGGATCCGCGCAGATGGTCCGGATCGCCTGAAAGCTCTCCGTGATGTCGAGCCGTTCCGTGTAGATATGGAGATCGATATCCCGATGTTTCATCAGAAGCCCCATCGCCAGCGATCCAACGAGGTTGACCCGTGCGCCGATCGCCTCCCACGCCTGCCGAACGCCGATTTTTTCGATGATACTGTGAGCCGTTCGTTGATTACTTTGCGCGATCGTTTCGATATTTTCCATCAGGCGTCCTTCTTTCTGGAATAGGAGTAGCCGAATTTCTCCCGGTAATTCAGGGAACTGATCGTATTTTCTTTTTCGCCTGCTCCGCGAGAGTCCGGTTTCGCCGGGTTTTTGGCGCGGTCAAGCAGTTTGCCGCAATTATCGCCGACGAAGGCTGCGCGAAGCGGCCGGTCCCCGTCGTCGGAACCGACGTAAAGCACGTGCTTCAGCTCTTCAAGACGAAATCCGGAGTACGCAGGGGCCGCACTGACTCGGACGCGGACGAGAAACCGGTTCAGTTCCCGTGCGCACTGTGTCCGTGCTTCGCGGGAGGCAGTCTTCGGCGGGATCGGGATCCAGTTTTCGCTTCCAAACGGCAGAAGGCTCCCCTCTCTGCTGTCTTTCAGAAGAAGGACTTCGACGGTCTCCTCCTCGGAATAGCGCGTTGAGGCCTCTGTGTCTGGAGCAGTTTCTGCCGCTTTGGATGTTCCAAGTGCAGCAAATCGCTCCAGTTTCCGGACCTCTTTATCCAGCTGGTGTTTCAGCTCAGCATACCAGCCGGTCTCCTCCCGCTCGGCATACGTCGCTTCGATCAGTTCCCGCATATCGCCGGGGATGGTCAACTGCGTGCGTCCCTCGAAAACTTCCTGCGTGCGCATGAGAACGTACGGCGCGTAGACCGGCGGCGTTTTTTCGTATCCAGAGGAGGTCTCTTTATTTTGGAACGGCGACTCGTTCAGGATCTCGACGACGCATTCCGCTGATTTTGGCCGAAGCGGATCCAGTTTTTCATGACGCCAAAGCCTCCCGATACGCTGGAGGAGCATATCCGTCGGGCAAAGGCGCGTAAAGAGCCGATCCGCGTCAATATCGACCGACTGTTCCAGGACCTGCGTGCCAACGAGGATCTTCCCGCCTGCGCGTTTCTGTCCCGATTTCCCGTACTTCTCGACCCAGAGATCTTCCCGCTCACGTCGGGCGAATTCCTGAAAACGCGAGTGGATGAGGCCAACGTCGATCCCTGAAGGCGGATTCGCGGCGAAACGGCTAAAAACTTCCTGCGCGTCGCCGACCGTGTTTTCGATCCAGAGGACGCACTCGCCCCGCATGGCGCATTCCATGGCAGAGTTCAGTGAGTCTTCAAGCGAGGAACTGTGGACGATCCGAACTTCCTTGGAGCGCATTCCAGAGCGGTCCAGCTCCGGATAGAAAACGCCCTCTTTATCGCGGATGCTCAAAAGCGGGTAGGGTACTTTGGACGCATTTTCCAGCGTATTTTCCGAATTTTCAAGCTCAAGCAGCTCGTTTCGGAGCTTTTGCGTCAGTGTGGCCGACAGAAGGATGACCGAGCAGCCCCACTGCCGGAGACGCTTCACGAGATGACGGATCAGTGTGCCTGTGTAGGCATCGTAGCTGTGGACTTCGTCCAGGATCACGACTTTCCCCGCGGCTCCGAGTGCCCGAAGCGCATTGTGCCGCACGTTGATGACCGCCATCAAAAGCTGGTCGATCGTCCCGACGGCAAACGGTGCCAGAAGTGCACGCTTTCGGCTCGCAAACCAGGAATCTGCCTTCGGTCCTGCCGACTGGAAACCTTCTTCACCGTCATTTTGGAAAGAGTTCTTTAAAGAACGGTCCTCAAGCCAGGATTTTCCGTGGACCAGAAGCGCACGCCGCAGGGTGTTCGGCTCAAGAATGTTCCGCAAAAACGGCTCGACGCGCTCGTGGATCTTGTTTGAGGTCAGCTGCGTCGGCAGAGCAAAATAGATCCCGCTGTGCCTATGTTTCGCGAGCAGCTCGTACGCCAGAGCCAGCGCGGCTTCCGTTTTTCCAGCCCCCATCTCCATTTCCAGAACGTAAACGCCGCCAGGTCTCACATTTTCCGGAGCCGTCATCGCCTGCTGAAGCACATTCGGCTCGAATTCCGGTACGCCCTCCGCCGCGAACAGTTTTCCGAATCCCAATCCCTGCCGACACGCAAACGGCACGAAACCCGCGTCCTGCACGACCTGCGCAAATCGTTCTTTTTCCGGTACTTCTCCATTTTTCAGCTCCATCCCGGAACTGAGCCAGTCCGCAAGGATCGTCAGCCCCAAAACCAGCGGCTGTTTCGATTCCTCAGCAGAAATGTCCTCCAGCTTGATCCCCAACGGCTCGGCATACTTCTGAATCAGTTTCTGAACAAAATTTTCTCGCAGTTCTTTCCATTTTTCTCCGCCAAGACTTTCATCATCTACAGATCTTCCCATCGGAGAACATTCTTTTCCGTGATGCGCGCCCGCGATTTTGGCCAGACGGCGAAGATCGAGTTTCTCAAGCGTCAGAAACGACGGAACGCAGTGGTTTTCCGTTTTCCACGATCCATGGGCAAAAGATCCGGGAATGATCTCCTGAAATTCCGGGTCAAACGCACGATGGATCTTTTCCTGAAAATGCGGCGAGACTTTCCCCACATCGTGAAGCAGCGGGGCGAGCAGGTCGCGCTTTTCCCAAAGGGAATCGGTCCGGAAATGCGAGAACCAGCCGTCAAGCAATTCCCGCGCGATCTCAAAGGCGGCCGCTGAGTGTGCCTCCACTGTACAGCCGGGGCCAATGGTTTCGGACGCATTTCTTGCTGTTTTGGCCAGGCATTCTTCCAGAGAAAGTGTACGGGGGTCTTCCGCTTTGCGAATAATTTTCGGTCGAGGCATTTTATGTTTTCCTTTAACGTGCCGGGGGATCATTCCATCCTGTTTTGATTTGGATCCATGGAAAAGAGACGGTTTCTAAAGCGCAAAAAACAATTCAGGCAAAACCGGGTCTATTTATTTATCGGCTGTTTCTATTGCCGATCGCCTGTATTTTGTGAATTTTGCAGCACATCTTCCTGACGTTTCAGATTTTCGTGTTTCTTTGCTCAGGATCCGTGTGCTTCCGTGTATTCTCTGCGGTTTTTGCGCAGAAATCGCGATTTGAATGGGCGGCAGGTTGCCGGATGAAGCGAAATTTTGACTTTTTTTAGTTTTTTTAGAAATTTTTTCAGACTTTTTTTGTAGATGGTCCGTGTGAACAGGAGGATGGGATCCTGGCTCAAATTTCTGGAATCCTCGAAGTGCCTCATGTTTCGGAACTCTCAAGAGGAAATGAAGGGGCAGGGGGCTGGACGATGTGAACAGGATATTCCAGGAGCCGGGTGAATTGCAGAAGTTTCGAGAGTTCAAAAAACGGTTTTGCGCCGTGAATTTGCGACTCCTACCCCTTGACAAAATGGGGATCTTGTGTCAAAATATCCATGTTGTTTAACTTGCCTGTTTTGCGCAGTTTGAAATTTTTGAAAGAGCAGAGGGATCGAGG
>JAGBAA010000119.1 GCA_017939795.1 Thermoguttaceae bacterium | reverse complement strand
GAGGCGTTCGCCGGAGCCGTTCCGCGCAAATGGCCGAACGGGTTGACCTCCATCCAATGAAGGGAAACCGCATACTCAAACATTCTCTGTAAATGCTTGATTCTGCGTCCCCACGTTGCGGGCTGGTAGGTTTCCTGCATCGTGGTGAATATCTCGTTTGCTTTCTCAATGGTAATGGCATCCGCAGAAATGGCCCCCGCCTTTTCTAAGGCTTTTTCGTTCCCCTTGATATTTCCAAGAGGCTGATCAGCCAATATATGAAGGAGCATATTTCCAACGATTTGCCGGTTTCGGCTCGTGCGTTTCTTCGGCAATCTCCCACTAATTGGAAGAACAACATACCGGCGAATCAATTCGTTGAGCGTTCCGCACTCTTCACGCGGTTCAGCCATTTTCAAATCAACCAACTTCTGATATAGGGCCGGGTTATTATGCCAAATATCCACAAGCCAATATTTGACCTCACGCGAAAGACAGCCGATTTCAAGACAATCTTTCAACAGTTCAAGCCTTTCACCAATAAAGCAGGCCTGCTTTTTAGTCTTGAAACCGTAAATCTTACGGCGTTTGCCTTTCCAGACGATTTGAATGTACCACGAATCGGAAACGCGATTTTTGGTAATGGAAGCCATTGCCACCCCTTTCAGTATAACATATTTGGGAATCGGGGACAAGCCCCGGTCCCGTACTATTTGTAAAATTTTACAAAAAAATCAGTCACCCGATATTTTTCGATTTTTCAAACACCATTCCGCAATGTCATCACGGCGGAAATAGACCTTTCGGCCCAGTGTTATCCAGGGAAGCCCCCGTTCTTTACGCCAGTTCAAAATCGTTCTGCGTGAACAGCCCATCACAAGGGCCAAGTCCTCGATACTGTAAATATCCATGTTCCAAACTCCCGCGACAGTGGACACCGAACCAATTTCACGAACATTTTTCATCGTTTTTTTCTCCTGCGTTTTCTGGTATCATTTTCTTCTGTTTTGCATTCCGGGGGAACTGTCCCCGAATGTTGATTTAATTATACCATATTTTTCCGCAAGAAATTGATGTACAACTTCGGATAATGTTCGCATATCATAAAAAAGTCGAAAATATTTTCACCTTCTTTTTCATGTCCCGTAAAAACAAGGATATAAACCAATTCAGGCCAACAAAAAAATCTCAAAACACAACGTCCGTTTTTCCAAAAAGGGGCCATTTTTTGCACTTTTTGTACCAATAAAATTTAATTTGCACAAGAACACCCCCCATTTAGACTATTTTCTCCCCCTCAACTCTCTCCCGCGAACTCCAACAAGCACGACCAGCGGGCATCGCCGAGGGCCTGCTGGACCTCCGGGAGACAGTCAAAACGGCGTTGACGGTAGAAGGAATGAACGATTTCATTTTCTATCTGACGTTCAATGACTTTCTGGTACAGTTCATCCACGAACCGCCCCGCCTGCTCATGGATGAACGCCACGACCTCCTCGCCCGTCTGGACCGTCTTTTCCAGAAGGACCGAAGCCGCGGACGCAAGACACCCGATTCCCTGTTTTACGGTCTTCTCGACCTGCGGTACTCCCGGAAGTTTGCGGAATCCCCGAAGCTGTTGAGGCGTTCGCCTGTCGTAGGTCTCCGACGCGAAATAGTAGTGAAACGCCTGCCGGACCCGCTCCCAGAGGGGCGCGTTTTTGATTTCCCGTTCACTCCCGCGCACTTTGTCACGTTCAAGAATACGGAACCAGTCCGAGCTGGCGACATCCAGCAGAGCCGCGATACTTCCCCGCAGGTCCTCAAACGTCCGGATCCCGTAACGGTCCAGCATCGCCCGGCGGAATCGAAACTCAACGCGCGTCAGCTGTTCCGGAAGCTGGGCGTTTTCGTCGCCGAAG
>JAGBAA010000118.1 GCA_017939795.1 Thermoguttaceae bacterium | reverse complement strand
CTTCGGCGACGAAAACGCCCAGCTTCCGGAACAGCTGACGCGCATTGAGTTTCGATTCCGCCGGGCGATGCTGGACCGTTACGGGATCCGGACGTTTGAGGACCTGCGGGGAAGTATCGCGGCTCTGCTGGATGTCGCCAGTTCGGACTGGTTCCGTATTCTTGAACGTGACAAAGTGCGCGGGAGTGAACGGGAAATCAAAAACGCGCCCCTCTGGGAGCGGGTCCGGCAGGCGTTTCATTACTATTTCGCGTCGGAGACCTACGACAGGCGCACGCCTCAACAGCTTCGGGGATTCCGCAAACTTCCGGGAGTACCGCAGGTCGAGAAGACCGTAAAACAGGGGATCGGGTGTCTTGCGTCCGCGGCTTCGGTCCTTCTGGAAAAGACGGTCCAGACGGGCGAGGAGGTCGTGGCGTTCATCCATGAGCAGGCAGGGCGGTTCGTGGATGAACTGTACCAGAAAGTCATTGAACGGCAGATAGAAAATGAAATCGTTCATTCCTTCTACCGTCAACGCCGTTTTGACTGTCTCCCGGAGGTCCAGCAGGCCCTCGGCGATGCCCGCTGGTCGTGCCTGTTGGAGTTCGCGGGAGAGAGTTAAAAGAGGCTAAAAATCACCCCCTAAACTGGTTATTTTGTGGTTTGAAGTGTAAAATGTTCACTATTTTACCAGAATACGAATAAATTTTTTTATTCATAAGTGCCGTAAATTTCAAGCTAAAAACGATGTGGGGAAAATATTTTTGACTTTTTTTGGAAATTTCAGTCAAAAATGCTAAAGTTTTGCCGATAACATATTGTCCGCGCGAGTGTAGGGGGTACAGCTCCGCAGACGATCGTTTTTTTAAGTCGTATTTTAGTTTAAGGGATTTACTTTCAATGGATAAAAAAATTATTTGTCAAAAGGAATTTAAGGCACTCAAACCAACAAAACTCGAACTGAGCCGGGCAGTTCTGCTGACACGTCAACAGTTGGCAGAATACCTGAAAGTGAACGTCCGAACGATAGACAACTACCGTAAATTACATGGTTTGCCGTTCCTCAAGGTCGGTAATTCCGTGCGGTTTCGGATAATTGATGTGGAGAAGTGGCTTTTCTTTCAAAAATTCAGGAAATGGGGGGAAAAAGAAAGTGAAACAATGGAAAGATGTTCCCCAATATTGGGTATTCCGCAGGGGGGGGCTTCCCATGATAAATATTTTGTGTAAAATATAGGAGATTAAAGTAATGGCATCGATTTTCCAAAATAAGAAATTCGATTCATTCGGAATCGAAATTTTGATAGACGGCGACCGGTTCCGGCTTTACGGATTCCCCCAACGCCGTGACGCGGTCGCGTTCAAAGAACGGCTCGAAGAGCTTCAGGTCTGCGTCAAACTGGGGAATGTTCCGGCCCATTTGAAACTTTGGCTTGCGAAACTTTGGGAGAAAAACCGGTTCCAATACCACAAACTGGCAGAAATGGGACTGGCAGACGCTCGCGAGGATTGCGGGACTATCGGCGAACTGATCGAACGCTATAAAACCTACGCGATCAATGGGCAGGAACCAAAGGAGCGAACGAGCAGAAATAGGGCGGTTGCTTCTAAAACTCTTCTGAATTTCATTGCAAACCAGAAACCCGGCAATTTCCATCAGGACCGCGTGGCCCTTCGTTTGGCTTCGGAACGTCTGGTTAATGAAATTACGCCTGATTTCGTCCGGAAGTTCTATGCCTATATGCAGAAAACCTACCGTCAATCGACTTGGGGACGCAGGGTCAAACATTTTAAGGTAATGTTTGAAATGGCAGTCCACGCTGGCTGGATCAGTGAAAATCCATTTGCCAAACTTCGCGGTTCCGCGGTCGTGAGCCGTTCGCGTGATTTTAACATTTCGCCGGAACTCGCACAGCAGGTCCTGACGGCGTGTCCTTCGGCAAGGTGGCGTTTGCTGTTCAGCTTCGCACGCTGGGGCGGACTGCGGATGCCGTCAGAAATTACGTTCCTTCGCTGGTCTGATATTGATTGGACCGGGAACCGGATTCGGATCTGCGAGCCGAAGAAGACCCGCAGACGCGAACAGGAACAGGGGATTTTTTCCGAGCGGTATATTCCGATTTTTCCTGAAATTCGGACCGCTTTAGAGGAATTTCTGGCCGAGACCGGGGAAAAGACCGGGGAGGAAGATTTTATTTTCCCAGAATTTCTGGCCTCACCGAGTGCGGGTGCGCTGCTTCGGAAAGAATTTCGGGAAGTTCTCCGGCGTGCTGGAATTCCTCCCTGGCCGAAACTGTTCGTGAACCTTCGAGCGACGCGGGCTACGGAATTACAAGGGGTTTACCCGATTCACAAGGTTTGCGCATGGATCGGGCACACACCAGAAATCAGCCTGAAACACTACACGCAGGTAACTGCAAATGATTTTATGGAGGCCTCTTCTTTCTCCGTTTCTCCTGTCCAGACAGACCGGGGAAAAGACCGGG
Source organism: Thermoguttaceae bacterium (assembly GCA_017939795.1). Lineage (GTDB taxonomy): Bacteria > Planctomycetota > Planctomycetia > Pirellulales > Thermoguttaceae > RGIG3701. The sequence goes on along the minus strand of JAGBAA010000118.1, from coordinate 71 downwards.
GAAAAGACCGGGGAAGAAAGTAAAATCAAAGAGAGTGAAAGAGTGTAAAACTCAAAGAGATTAAATTCATT
>JAGBAA010000117.1 GCA_017939795.1 Thermoguttaceae bacterium | reverse complement strand
GTTTTGCGAGAAAAAGGGCGTGTGAATGTCGGCGAGTTTTTCGAATTTGAAGGGCGTTCTGTTCGGCTTGATTCGGTTGATTTCAAGCGTAAAAAGTTTGTTACTTCTGATGCTTCTGTTGTGCGGATGCCGTCCGATTTTGCCCCAGCGGTACAGTCTGGAGGATCTGGATCGGGTGAAGTTTCGCCCCAGTGTCGAGTCGAGGCCGGAGCTGTCTCACATGTCGGAGAAAATCAGTATGAGTTTTGATCAGGCACCTTTTTCAGTTGCTATGGCTGAGATTTCTTCTGTTACCGGAGTTCCAATTGTGTGGGGGCAAGAAGCAGATAAGACGTATATTTCCGGTATCTATGAAGAAGTTGATGTAAATTCACTTCTTCTTGCGATTGGTAAACGGTATGGTCTTGGACTTTCAAATTTGGATGGTGTCTATTTCATGGGGACGCCTTCGCAGTCCGACTTCGTTTCGATCGTCGTTCGTTCTCCGTTTGCGGATCCGCAGTTGATGCCGGCGGTCCAGTCGTGCCTTTCCGAAAATGGAAAAATCGCTGTTTTTGGTTCCTGTTATGTCATTTCCGATTATGTTTACAATGTGCGTAAAGTTGTTGGTGTTATCGATTCGCTTCGTGAGAAAATGGGCCGTTCGTATATCGCGGAGCTTTTTTTTATCCGGTGCAAGAGTTCTGAATTATTGAATTTGCAGGCGAAACTTGAGACTGAGGCAGTTGATCTTTTTTCGTGTTCTTGGAACCTTGAAGAGCTTTTTTCGGCGTTGCTTTCTGTTGAAGGGACCCGGCAGGTGCGAATGATCCAGAATACCCCGCGTCTTTATCTGTCGGAAGGCAGGCAAGCTACTTTGACCGTCGGTAGTGAACTTGTTCGTTCTCGGTCGTCCGTCTCAAGTGAGGGTTATTCGACTGTCTCCGGGTATGAAAAGTTTAATGATGGCATAGAAGTCAGTTTGACACCATCTCGGATCGGTGATTCTCTTATTAGTCTTGATGTAGATTTGAGTGTCAGCAAGTTTGATTCTGATTCTCTATCTGATGTTCCGAAGAATGATAAATCGTCAATTGTTTCGCCGGGGGTCTTGGTGACGGATGGTGGAGTTTACTTTCTTGGATCTTTACAGATGCAGGAACAGAGTCGGGGAAGTAACTTTTTTGGTGTCAATTCTGTCGATTCTGACGAGTTGATTACTGTATGGGTGAAGATTCGGGAAGTTTTTTTGCAAAAATGTACAAACAGTACTTGACATTTTTTTTCTTGCGGTTTATAATTCCTTTTATGTACAGGAGGAGTTATAATGTTTTTTTTAGCACAAACGGCTGCTGAACACGTTGAAAAGAATCTGGTTCAGGTTGACCAGTTTTTTAATCAGGTGTTTGCAAATATTTGGTGGTATTTAATCCCACTGCTTGTTTTTGTTTATGGTTTGGATTTGTTTTTTTTGTGGCTTAAGAAAAAGCTCAGAAAGGATAGAAGAAGAGAATGAAAAAGGGTTATTCATTCAATGTCGGCGGAACGTTCGCCGGTATCAGTAGTTTCGTTAATGATGATGACGTTGACGTTACGATGATGGCGATCGATTATATGGGCGGTCGTGTGAATGTGCAGGTTTCCGAAGAGTTCGCGAAACAGTACGAAGGCCGGCCAGTTGGTGCTGATGTTCGTGCTGAGGGGTCGGTTCTCGTTGCGGGTGGAAAGTTTAGGCTTTTGCTTGAGCAGGTATTTTTTGAAGGCGATAAAAACTTTGTGCCGCTTTCGTTTGAAGATGCTGTTCAGGGGCTTATTTTTACTGGCATCGGATTTATCAGTCGTAAAAGACACTGGATCAGGAAAGATGATACTCTTTCGTGTCAGATCGACTTGAAACTTTTTGGTGCATCGCTTACTGATTTTCAAGTCGCTCCCGAAGTTTATAAAACGCTTCCAGAGGGACAGGTTGTGATTACTGGTCAGGTCGTTTCCGAAGTCAAAAAAGACTATAAGGGCAATCTGAAGAGTTCGAACTGGTTTAATTTGCTTGCTGCGAGAGGAGAAGAGCGTCGGCGAGTTAGAGCCGAAAACTAACGTTTATTTTTACACAATTCTTAAATTTTCTCTATTTTGTTCAGATTCTTTTAGTGTTTATTATGTGTTGTTTAGCACATGAGACGGTAAAAGACGGAACAAAATGGAGATTTTAAGAATGTGTAGAGAGAGTTGAATTAACAATTTGTACAGGGGGGTGTTTCATGGAGCCGGAATTTTTTGTTTTTGGACCTGATTTTTTTTATTCGCCTGGTGAGGTGATTTTTGAAAGAGTTATCTTTCCTGATCCAGTGTCCTCTTCCGAGGAGGTGGAACAGAAGGGGCCGATTTATCGGTGGTCTGCGGGCAGAAAATTCCGGGTTTATGAAAATGGTGCTTGGGAATATATGCCGGCCGGTTCGCCCGGAAAGTTTGGAGAGCCGACTGAATTAATGCGTGTTCCGGCATCGCTGGTTCCATTAGTTTCTTCAATGATGGAGAAAATGCTTGAACTTGAGACCGCGCGGCGTAATATCGTCGTTTCAGTCTGGAATACCAGCCCGGAGTTTGTCGCTCCTTTTCAGAAATACAAGAGAAGGAAACGTAAAACTTCAAAGAAAGGAAGGCGGAAAAATGCAGGGAAGCAAAAGGACGCACGAGGTTGATTTTCAGATCGTTCAGAAGGCTCTTGGGTATGTCAAGAGTTTTTATGATCCTTCTGAGTTTTTTAGGCGTCCATATTTTGAAGGTTGTTTGCGCGGGTTTATTCATGCTCTTGGTGAGATGAAATTCATTCCTCGTCAGACTGAATACCATATCTGTGCAGTGGATTTTTACATTTTGAAGAAGCGCAGGGCGTGTGTCCTTGTTCGCTTGATGCTTGAGGAAGGTTTCGACGTTTCTTATAGCGGGACGATGTCCGAGTTTGAGGAACTTTTCGGAATCATTGAATCATTACCTTTTGAAGAGGGAGACTTTGAAAATGGAATCGAACGAAGTGAAATTGAATGAAATGCACGTGCATCAGCCGGAGAAGTCTTTCGGCAGTGCTTTTGAAGAGTATGAGTACAGACAGGATTTATGGACTTTTTGGAGCGTCTTTTTTCGGAGTGTACTCCATGCTCTTATTCTTGTTTTTTTCTTTTTCATTGGGTTTCAGATTGGATGGAAATATGCCATTTTGACTGATGAGACTCTGGTTATTTTGCGCGGGACTGAATCGACAGAGGTTCCGGAAATGCGGTCGATTTTGATTCCGGAGGGCGTTGAAAATGAAGATTGAAAAGCGGCTTTTGTATGAACATTGTGCCCGGTACCTCAAGCGGTTCATTATTGCGAAACGGATGAATGCCGATCACGTTTTTGAAGCGTACGATAACTTTCTTGTCGTACTTCGGACCCTGCAGGCCAGCGGCATTTTCACTTGGGATCAGGTTGAAAAATTGAAGTTTTCGAATGTTGATGCAGACGGCACTTCTGGCAATCGGGAAGTTCTGGAGCATCTTGAAAGTCAGAGGCTTGAAATTTTAAAGAAGTTTCTTGATAAAGTGGAGGATTAACGATGCTTTTCGTTTGTGATTTTTCGTCACGTATTCCAGTTGCGCCTGTTTCTTGCCCTTTGTGCGGTTTTTTGCCGATCGTTTATGAGTCGACCGATCGGGAGTGCTTCCTTTGCGAGTGTATGGGGAGTGACCCGGTTCCGCATATATTCCGCGTCAGTGCTGATGATGAGGAAACTGTTGTCGAGTCCTGGAATAAAATTTTTGCGGATTTCGCGCCAGCGAGCGCGTCTTGTGCTCCGGATCTGCGGTGATGGGCGGTTTTTGCTATTTGGTGTGTTTCTTCGTTTTTTGTACTTTTCATACAAGCGACGATTGAGACCATCGACGACCCTTGAATCGTCTGTATTGGCGGTGTTTCGCGCCATCGAGCGCGCTTTGTGCTCCGGATCCACGGCCGGACGATATGGTTTGCGACCATCGGGAGCGATTGGAGGTTTCCGCGGCGCGGTAGCGAGCCTAGGCCGTCGCCAATGAGACCATAGGAAAAAAGCGAACGGGGAAAACGTCCCGGCCTTTCGACGTGACCGGAGGGCTGGGCGTTAATGCTCCCCTTTCAGAGGAATTTTAACGGAGCAGAATTTAGGCCGGATGCTCGAAGAGGTCCGGCCAGATTCTGCGGTTTGGGCGTAGGTGAATGTTTCGCGCGATCGCGCGGAAGGAAAATTTTAAGTATCCATTTTTACGGGGTTTAATATGGCCGATACAGTGCGAAGTTTGGAAGAAATTCGGAGCTATTCAGAACGTTACGAGATTGAAAATGATTCTCCCTTTATTTCTCCAGACGATTTTTATTTTCGGCCTCAACCTTTGCGTTTTGTTGATGAGGCGCAAGGGCTTCTGAATTTGGCAAAGTGGGGAGGCTCTGCGCCGGGACTGCACAGCGTCAGCGGGCAGACCGGCGCAGAGCCGATGACGTCCGAAGAGAAGTTTTTCGCCGGTGTTCCCTCTGCCAGTAACACGGATACTGTCAAGTACCGCGGGCATGAGTACCGCAGGTCCTGGGGGGGATATGACGGTGGAGTTGAGGCTTCGATAGATGGTGAATGGAAAGGGGATACTTTTGATGCTCTGTGTCTTCGTCTGGATCGTGCCAAGCGGGCCGCTGACGATGGAGACTTGGAAGGTGCCCTGCTCGATATTGGCCCCTTTCTTTGGTTTGTGCGGCCTGCTGGTGCTTCTTCTGGGTACTGGAAGTACAAGTATGTGCTTGAATCTCACGGCGTGAAGCTCTATATTCACAGCAACCCGAAAGGAACGATTCCGCCTGTCCGCGTGCGTTTCGGGTTTGAGTGTCTGGCCCGAACGGATCTTTTTGAGGCGGTCGACACACTGAAAAAGTGTCTCTCTGATGTGGGTTTTTCATGGGAGAGGGAGGTGCTTTCCCGCGTAGATATGCAGGTTATGCTTCCTGTTGATATTTATGAGTTTGTTCAGGCGATGCAGGGAGCGCGTGTTGTAACTCAGTGTCGGGGAAAGTGCGAGATGGTCAGTGATTGCCGAACGCTGCGGATCCAAACTTTGACTTTTCGCAGTCGTTCTATGGAACTTTGCATATACGATAAAAAAGCGCATTTCCTTGATTCTGATGCTGTGTATTACATGACTTTTTACAGGTGGATCTTAGGGGGCGAAGTTCCGGAAAATTTAACTCGCATTGAGTTTCGATTCCGCCGGGCGATGCTGGACCGTTACGGGATCAGAAGTTTTGACGATTTGCGCAGGTCTCAAGGTGCTCTGCCCCAGCTTGTTGGGCAGGAATGGTTTCGCATTCTTGATCGTGACAAGGTGCGCGGCAGCGAACGAGAGATTAAAAATGCGAAGATCTGGGATGAGACTTTACAGGCGTTTCAGTTCTATTTTGGCCGTGAAATAACTTCGTCTAAGAGATCCGTAGACTCTTTGAAAGAATTCCGGTCAGAGAAGAAACCTCCGCAGGCCGAGCGTGTTTTAAAACAGGCCGTCGGGTGTCTTGCGTCGTATGCTGCCCTTACTATGCCTCCTTCGGATGATGAGGATGATGTCGTCGGGTACTGTTCGGATGTTCTCTCCGCCTTTTCCCATGTTTGTACTGAAAAAGTATTGAAAAAAAAGGTTTTATATGAAGTCCTCCGAGGGTTTACTTCGGATGGAGTAAGTAGAGTTGACTGTAAGCGTGAGGCTTCTTTAGCGTTTTTGCATCCTGCAGTAGCCGAATTTTTCGATTTGTGGTAAAAAGGTTAATTATTTTAGCTATTTTGCCAAAAATTTTTAACCTGATTTTTTCGGGGTGTGACGCTTTTTTTTTATTTTTTTGGAGTTTTTTTTGTTTCCATTTTGTACGCGCTCTTTTTTATGTCGATGGAGTGCCCGGAGGTAAAAAGATGGCCGCTTTTATTCCTTTTATATGTTTTGGGTTCGGTTTGAGCCTGATTTTTAACGTGATCCATTTTAGTATTTATTCCAGTTTAGGAGTATTGAAAGATGATTGAGTTTCTTCGTTCCATGAAAGGTCGTTTCCTTTCTGTTTGTGCCGGTGCCGGTGCTCTGGCGGTTACTTCCTCTGTTTTTGCTGAGGGGGAAAATGGCGTCGCGACTGAGATCCAGACGCAGTTGAACAACGTCGGATTTGATTCGATCTTGACTACTATCAGTAGTACTATTATGCCTTGGGTGCTTTCTGCGCTTGGTATTGCGATTACCGTTTTTGTGGTGCGTCTTGCCTGGTCTAAAATCCGGTCCGTTATGTATTAGTCGTCACTTAACGGAGGGGGAGGTTTCGGCCTCCCTTTTTTTATGCGAATTTTAATTTTTTTGCTGATGTTGTCTCCTTCGTTCGTTTGGGCGGATGAAGTGATCGAAGTGGCCGATTATGCAGAGTATGTGACCGCTGATACGCAGATTCAGCTTGCTATCGATTTGGGGCCTGTGCTTGAAGTTGTGAAGGCTGAACTTTTCCGTCAGCTTTTTACGGCGCAGGGGTTCATGATTGCCGTTTTTTTCATCTGGTATGTGTGGGATACCTTGCGGCAGTTATTCAGTGTTGATTATCGCCGTAGTCGGTGCAGGTGCCGATGTGGTCGTCGTCAGTACCATCGTCCTTATCGTTCGCGAACTGCTCGTAAATATTCTGATCGACGCAGGGATCGTGAGACTGAAAAGCAGAGGAAAAAGCGAGAGGAAGAGGCTGCTTTTCTTCGTGGTGACTTTTTGTCGGATCCAGATTTTGTTGGAGAGACTGATCCCGAGGCTCTGGCCTATGCTATGCGTACGCATGAAGTACGGTCTTCTGCGGCTGTTCCTAAGGTTTCACGCCGTCAGAAACGCGAAAACCGTCATCGTATGGAAATGGAAGAGTTGAAGACTTTTGGAAGTTATGGCTATAACTCAGGTAAAGGAGGCCATTTTGAAGATTTTTCTTGGTAGTCTTTCTGCCTTGCTCCTGTTTTTAGTTTCGTCCGTTCATGCTGATGATTCCGAAGTTTGGGATCTGATCGAGCGTTGCGATGCTGAACCTTACTCAAAAACTGGGGCGCAGCTGGATGTTTTCCGTCAGCTATTGGCAAAGAGTATCGATATGGATGATGAACTTGAACGGCAGTCTGCGGACCTTGAGTCGATGCGAACGAGTTTGGAGGCAGTCCATTCATTTCTTCTTAGTCAGGAAGAAGAGTCTGCTCTTTCCGAGTCAGAGCTTCTTCTTTATGGTGTGATGCTTCTCGCAGGTATTTGGGGAAGTGTCCTTTATATTTCGTTTGTTCAGAAAGGTTTTAAGGTATGAGACTTTTACTTTTTCTGTTTTTTGCCCTGATCGTCGCGCCGATCCACGCGAACGACTTGCCGATCAATTATCCTGCGGATGTAAATTACATTGTTGCTGATGGGAAAATCTATACCCAAGGAGGTGAAAAAGCTCGATTGGGTTTTTTTGCAGATCGCATCGAAGATGCAGTTAGGATGGCTGAGTACTACGAAGATTCTATTCGTTCCAGCGCCTTTGTGCAAGAGTCCGATTACGCTGAATACTTGTCTGATGCTGAAATCGTACACGTGTATTATAACGATTCTCTTTATAATATATGTGTCTATATTTCAAAGCCACTGGATGGTTATTTGATCGATCCCGATTTTTGTATGCAGTGTGAGTCTGCTTTCATCGACGCTGGATTTTCGACGTATTCTTTTTATCAAGAAGATTTCGGCGTTTATTATGCTGATGCAGAGTACCCGGAAGATCTGGAACCGGAACCGCAGGAACCCACGCCGCCGGAAGGGCTTGCAGATGGCTGTATCACCTACTATCAGGGCGCGTGGCGGTATACTTCGGAACGTGAGGGCCCGACTGCGGATGTCATCTTTCGCGGTCCGTCTCTGTATGCAGACACGGAAGAAGATGCCGAGCGGTGCGCGGCCGCTTTTGCAGATTTTCTCGCGTCGTATGAGTGGCCGTGGTATGGTCGCCCGGCGGTCCTTCCTTGGTCCGATCCGAAGGTTTATAAGTGCTACGTGATCCGTGGCGGTGCCGTTTCGTTTGTTTTCTGGCGTGTCTTCTTTCAGGACTACACGGGCGACAAGATGGAGACGGTCGGTCAGTATGATTCCGCCTACTTCCAGTGTTTGAGCGATTACAGCATGGGCGCAGGCGGTACCGGCGGTTATAATGTAATCGAGATCTACGGTCCATCTGCGACTGCATCAGCAAGTAATACCGGCTCTGTGCAGCTGAACGGAAACCAGCTTGCGCAGGCCGATTCCGGCACGTCCATGGTCAAGTTGACGTCGGGCAGTAAAGATGTTGCCGTTACGCAGTACACCGTCCAGAAAGTAGATGCAGAAGGCGACACGGTGGGTACGTCAGAAGTGACTTCTGAAGCGTCGGTATCCGAGGGCTCCGACGGGTCAATTAACGTGACGAACAATACCACGATTAATACGAACTTGGAGTTGGGCGACGCTCCCGCGGCGGATTCCTTTACTACCGAGGATCGTGAAGTTTCCAGCTCTTCCGAATTACTGACGGAGACTGAACCGGAGTATTCGTACATCGTGAAGGGCGGGTCTGAAGATTATTCTCTCGACTGGGAAAAGTTTTGGTCGGATGTTGAGGATCGCCTGAACGAGATTTTTCATTTTGAGGATATAAAGATTTTTTTTGAGACGGGTGTTTCGTCTTCGGATATGATTACAGACTGGACGATTACGGTTTTCGGTTATTCCTTTGTTGTGCCTTGGTCGCAGGTCGCACAGCTTGAGGTGGTGCAGTTCGCGCGTACTGCAATGTCGTACCTGTGTATTTTGGGTACTTGTTTGGCTTCGTTTAAGTTAATGGTTTGAGGTGAAAAATGGGGAAGTTCTTCAGCTGGCTTGGTAATCTTATAAAAAGCGCGATAGAAGGAATCATCGACTTCTTCTGGGGTATCCTTCAGGGGATCGGGCAGTTTTTCCTTGATTGCTGGCACTATCTTTGGGATTGGGTCAGCTGGGGCTTTCTTTGTGCCGTTGATTGGATCCTGTCTCTGTTTATGGGGATTCTGGATCTTTTGGCAGAAAAGGTAACTTTTGAGATTGATTTGATGCCTTACGCGGAGATTTTTCAGCGTGTTTCAGTCATTAATGCGTGGGTCCCGCTGGATACTTTTTTTTATTGTGCAGGCGTTTATTTTACGTTTTTGTTTATTTGGATCGTGTATAAGTTTGTGAAGAGCTGGATCCCTTCCGTTTCCGGCAGTTGAGGTGAACTATGGCAATCAGTATGATTATTGGAAAACCGGGGTCTGGAAAGAGTTATTACGCAGTTTCACGGATTGCGGATATGGTGCGCGATTGGTGCGCGTATGAGCTTCGGGAGGGCAAGGAGTTTCCGCGCAAATTGTATACCAATTTGTATCTGAATGTTGAAGAGTTTCAAAAGTTTATAAAAAAGTATGTTGGTGATGTCGATGTAAGTAAATACCTCGTTCATGTTGGCGACGATTTCTTTTTTCAAGTTTCAGATTCCGGCGTTCGATCTCCCTACAAATGGTGGGATGAGGTGCCGAATAAGGCTTTTCTTGTTATCGATGAAGTTCATCAGTACATGCCACAGGGGGGAACTGGCGGACGGGATTATATGCAGCTTTTTACAGAGTATGTATCAATGCATCGGCACAGAGAGCATGATCTTATATTGATTACGCAGCATACAGATACTATTCATAAGAATGTACTTTGCATGGCTTCTGATATTTTTCATGTTGTGAACGTGAAAAATAAAGTACTTCCTGTTTTGCGGATCCCGTTTGCTGATCTGGATGTCGTTAAAGAGGCTTTCGGCTGTCAGCGTCAGGTTGCTACAGTCCTTTATGGCAATTATGTAGGGCGTGCGGTCAAAGTTCAGAGTGAATTTAATATCATTCTTAAACCTGAAATTTTTGCGCTCTATAAATCGCATACTCTCGGCGGTGAAGGTGATCGGCCCTCTTTGAAGTTGTCGCCGATCGGTTCGCTTTTTTGGTTTGGTCGGCGTCATTGGTTTCATTTGTCGATAAAGGCCGGCTTACTTTATGCTGGATATTTGGGGCTTGTTTTCATGTTTACGAAATTTCCAACGGTCCTTGCTTCTACTGTTGGCGGTGTTGGAGATAAAGCAGTTTCCGAAGGGATGCCGGAGGCCGTCGAGTCCCCTGCTCCGCTCGTTTCCGAAGTTTCTTCCGTAGAGAAACTTCAAGCCGTTCCTGCTGCGGTTTCTCCTGGTCACGTTGAAGAGAAAAAGGATGTTCGAGACGAGTCCCAGTTGTTCAAATATGAGCGCGAACGCGATTTTTATAATTTTACAGGTGTTTATATTTATGGACCGGATTTTATTGTTTTGCGAGAAAAAGGGCGTGTGAATGTCGGCGAGTTTTTCGAATTTGAAGGGCGTTCTGTTCGGCTTGATTCGGTTGATTTCAAGCGTAAAAAGTTTGTTACTTCTGATGCTTCTGTTGTGCGGATGCCGTCCGATTTT
>JAGBAA010000013.1 GCA_017939795.1 Thermoguttaceae bacterium | reverse complement strand
CGAAAAAGACGTGACTTTTTTCTGCGATCAGGACGACATCTGGCTCCCGAAAAAGATCGAAAAGATGCTCTCCGCTTTTGAACGTGAACCGGAAGTCGGGATGGTCCTGAGCTATGATCATCGCGTGGACGCGGCAGGAAACCAGATTCCCTTGGGATGCCGTCGAAGTTACTTGATCCCGTATCTCAAGAAGAAAAATAGTTTTCGGGCTCTTTTTCAAAATCAATGCTGGACATGGGCAGCACACAACATGGCGTGCCGAACCTCTCTGCGGGATCATTTGGTCCGCCAGGATGGCTGGGAAGGAATTTCGTTTGACTGCTACCTCTACATGATGTCCGGTTTCTTAAGTGAAGTGCGTGTTGTGTTGGAACCCTGTACTTACTGGCGCCGTCATGGTGAAAATTTGACGGCACGTGCCGGCAGGGTGAAAAATCCGCTCAAACTGCTTTGGAATTCAGTGAAAAGACATTCGGATCTGAACCATATTTTGTTCAAATTGCAGCTCTGGCATTGCCTGACCGTGGATCTGAGCCGATTTGAACAGGTCAAGGGAAAACCGGAATTCATATTTGCGCAAAATATCGCGATCCATCTGGAAAATCGGGTCCGGATGCATGAATCCATCTGGAGACGTCCGCCTCTCTGGATAGCGGAACTTTTCAGCGGACGCTACTTCATGTGTGCGAACAAACCGATTCGGGATCTTATGTCGGATCTTCTCGCTTTTCCGCAGAAACGGCCCTGAGAAAATGGAGGAGATGAAACGTCATGGAAGGTAAAAAAACGCTGCTCTGCCACATCATTAATTTGGACCGGAGTCCGGAACGCTGGGAGAAGATCCAGGCGAATTTCTCGCAGATCCCGCTGACGGTCCGCCGAATTTCCGGAATCGAAGTCCGTTCCCTGGATGAGCCGCTTCCCGTTCCGTTTCTTTCCGTGTCGTTTGCCTTGCGCATGGGAAGACCGGCGGTTCCGGGCGAGATCGGATGCTATGCGAGCCACCTGAAGGCGATGAAAGAATTTCTCGCGACAGATTTTGATTTCTGCCTCATCTGCGAAGATGACGTCGTGCCGAATGCCGATCTGATGGACGTTCTGCGTGAGAGCTTGGAAATTCCCGGATGGGATCTGCTTCGTGCGGCAAAATGCCGGGAGAAAGGGTTCCAGGTATGGAGGAAATTGCCGTGCGGGACCGCCATTGGGACGAATCTGAAGGGGTTTGCATTTGCCGCAGCTTACGTCGTTTCACGAAAAGGAGCAGAGATGCTCCTGAAAAACCTTACGCCGATGCAGCTTCCCTATGATCTTGCCCTCTTTCAGGGACGGCTAAATGTGCGCGAAGCAAGTCTGATGCCGTGCCCGGTCTCTCTAGCCCCCGGAAGTGAATTTTCGGAGATCGGGGAAAGACGGAAGATCCGCTCTCTGATGCTGGGGTTCTTCCGCAATATTGCCCAGATCGGAATGCGGATCCGGCGATACTCGGTCCAGACGATTCGGATCCTTCAGAGAAAACGCTCCCGAAACACAGCGTGAGCCGGTCTTATTTGCGTTTTTTCGAAATGTCCGGGCGCTTTCCAAGCCAGAGTTTTCCGAGCCACGCACCTTTCTGGTCAAACAGCCAGGCGTAGAAGATCTTTATTTTCAGCGGTAGATAAAAATCTCCGGGATCTCTCAAAAATCGCAGATCCTCGAAAGTCAGCGCACGGCGGATCATTTCGAGACACGCAGCTTTCTGATGGGGAGCAGCGAGTTTTCGGAAAGTGTGCGAAAGAACCTTCAGCTTCCGAAAAAGGAGTTCTTTCCGGAGTTCTTCCGAAAGTTCCAGTTTTTCCGTATCGCGCAAGATCGCCGTCCAAATTGGAATGGTGTGCAGGTAAATATTGGCCTCATCCGGAAAAAGTCGGCTCCAGCCCTGATTTTGCGTGAAGCCGGTTCCGCGTCGGTAATGGTAGAGTGCTGCATCGCAGTGAACGATCCGATGTGCGGAAAGTCCAGCAAGAATGCTGAAATAATTATCCTCCCACGTGCAGCCTTCCGGAAAACGGATACCGTGTTCCACAAGAAATGTACGCCGAAAAATCCGGGACCAGATCGTCAGCGCGAGTATCTCGACAGAAACGAACCGCTCATGCGGCTCCGTAAAGAGACGCGTTTCTTTCAAACTCTTCTTCCAAAGACGGCTGGTTCCATTCTCTTCTTCGTAAAAATTAAACTGTGCGATCTCCGCATTGTGTTGAACTGCCAGCGAGTAGGCCGTCTCGCACATTTCCGGCTCGCACCAGTCGTCGGCATCCATGAACGCAATGAATTCACCGTGCGCGGCATCGAGACCGCGATTCCGTGCTGCGGAGGGACCGGGACCGCCGTTTTCCTGATGAATGACGCGGATCCTTGAATCGCGAACCGCATACTGCTTCAGGATCTCTGCCGAGGAATCGGTGGAACCGTCATCGATACAGATGATCTCAAGCTCGCGCAATGTCTGACGGATCGCGGAATCCAGACACTGCGCAAGGTACTTTTCTGCATTGAAAACCGGGATGATGAGGGAGACTTTCGGATCCATGACTCACAGGGAAAAGTAACGGAAACAGAAAAAACCACCAACTGGGACATCTTCTCCCATTTATCGAAACTTTCCCGCGCAAAAATTACCATTTCCGGAAAATTTCAGGTTTTTCCGGTCCCCCCAACCCGGATCTCCACTACAGAAACCGCAAAAACAAAAAACAGGATCAAAAAGGAGGCTGAATAAACAAACACATAAAAAAACCTCCCTTTTTGAGGGAGGCTGAAAGTTCGGTCAGGCAATTCCGATGGCTTCTTCAGCCGGCGTATATTCGAGGCCCTGCGCCTCGGCGACGCCCTGGAAGGTGAGCTTCCCTTTGTAGACGTTCAGCCCTTTCATCAGCGCGGGATCCGCTTTCATTGCTTCGACGGCTCCCATGTTCGCCAGCTTCAGGATGTACGGCAGCGTCGCGTTCGTCAGCGCAAACGTAGACGTGCGGGAGACAGCACCCGGCATATTCGCCACGGAGTAGTGCACGACGCCATGCTTCATGAAGTACGGTTCTTCGTGCGTGGTGCATCGGTCCATCGTTTCGATCGAACCGCCCTGGTCGATCGCGACGTCCACGAGCACCGCACCCGGCTTCATCTGCTCCACCATGTACTCTTTCACCAGCTTCGGCGTCTTGGACCCCGTCACGAGGACCGCACCGACAACGAGATCCGCTTCCTTCACCGCCGCCTCGATATTGTAGAGGTTGGACATAAGAGTCTGGATCCGGCTGTTGAAAATATCGTCAAGATACGCGAGACGCTGGACCGAAATATCCAGGACCGTCACCTGCGCACCCATCCCCAGCGCGATCTTCGCAGCCGACACGCCGACGCTTCCGCCGCCGATGATGACGACTTTCCCTTTTTCCACGCCGGAGACGCCGCCCAGAAGCACACCGCGTCCATTATTCGTCCGCTCAAGCAGAAACGCGCCGACCTGGACCGCCATTCGGCCCGCGATCTCGCTCATCGGCATCAGAAGCGGCAGAGAACCGTTCGGAAGCTGCACTGTCTCATACGCGATCCCGACGATCTTGGAATCAAGCATCGCCTTCGTCAAAACCGGATCCGGAGCGAGGTGGAAGTACGTGAAGACGACCTGATCCTCACGGAGCATTTCATATTCCGCCGGAAGCGGTTCCTTGACCTTCACGATCATCTCGGCCTTCTCGAAGACCTCTTTTGCCGACCGAAGAATGGTCGCGCCGGCACGCAGATACTCTTCATCCGTAAATCCGCTTCCGTTGCCCGCTCCCGATTCGATCAGGATGGTGTGCCCTGCCCGTACGCAGGCATCCACCCCTGCCGGGGACATGGCGACGCGGTCTTCCTGTGCCTTGATTTCTTTTGGAACGCCGATGATCATGTTTCAAATCTCCTGTGAAGATCAAATTAAACTGAAAAAGGTTGGTTTCTCCGTCCCGGACCCGCACGTTACCCGCTCATTCTCCCATCGGACCTGAACCGGAATGATACGGACCGGAATCGTTTTCGCATAGTTTACTCCATCCGTAGTTTTTTGTCAAGCGGGTAGGAAATCATTCCGAAAAAGAAAATTAAAAAAAGACCAATTTTTTTCCAGTCCCCCTACTCCTGTACATCCAGGATCCGCCGGATCTCCTCCTTCAGAAAATCATTCACCTCAGCCGGTCTCGTCAGAGTCAGAAGATGCCCTGCATCCAGAATGCGCGAAACGCTCTCACGCTCAAGTTTCCGCAGAGGCAGAAGCATATCCCGCTGTCCGTGAATATGGATCCTGGGGAAACTGTACTCTGCCCGTCCGTCCCGCCACCCGACGATCATCCGAAGCACACGGTGACTCCGCCGGCACGGAGATTCCAGAAGCTGAAGGTACGTCTCCCGCCTCGGCATCGAAAACCGCCGGGAGAAACACTTCAGAGAAGCTCCGCAAAGTACCTTCAGAAGCCCCCAGCCTCCGCACGGAAGAAAATTCACCGTCCGCCACAAAAAACGGGAGGATCGCGGGATCTGCGTTCCGTCCTGGATCGTCGCCAGACCGAAACACGCAAAGACCCGCACGCCGTGTTCCTCAAGCACCTCACCCGCAAACGGCGCACACATCCCTCCGAACGAAAGTCCGCCCACGAAACATCCTGCCGCAGGATCCAGACGCTCCGACTCGGGGACTTCCGGCGAATAGTACGCCCTCCAGACCGCTTCGCCCCAGCGTCGGGCAAAATCACGAAGCGGTTCGCCAGCAGAAGGCTCCGTCCACGCAGGAACGCAGACTCGGCAGACCGGTGCCAGCCCTTCCTTCTGCGGCTCAAAAAGACGCTCTGTACACGCAAGCCCCGGAAAAAGAAAAAATGGCACGCACTTCGTTTTCTCCATCAGACAAACCTCCCGATCTGCGCCGGTCCCGCTCTCACGCAGCCGGCAGGTTTTCCTTCACGTTCCCAGCTCTTTCAACGGAGGTCGGCCGGACGATACTGCCCCGGTCTCAGATCGGATCCCTTCTTCCGTTCAGCCCGCTCCTTCCGCTCTTCAGCGACGGCTTTTTTCCACTCACGCCGATAGACAGCGGAGCTTTCAGGCGTCAGTTCCGCAGGTTTCACCGTCATCTCTTTTCCTTCCATGTCGATCAGATGGAGCTTTCCCTTGGAGACCGATCCATATTTCGCCCAGAAATACCCTCCGTCACGGTAGTCCCACTTCTCGTAACCGGCTTTCCGGATCGCCGCGAGCTGATTTTTATCAAAATCCTCCCCTTCGACGGTCCGTTCCGCAAGCTCTTCCTTCGAAACGAATTTCATGGACAGCCAGCCGTTTGGAAACACTTTGGTACAGAGGACCGGACTGGTCAGAATAATGTGCATTCCCTCATAGAGATCTCCCGTCGGATAACCTTTCAAAATGGCATATGTACCGTCGATCTCGAATTGCAGATCGCAGATCTCCCGATCCACGATCTCCGTGATCCTGGCAGTAAGTGCCGGGAGCCAGTACTCTTTTCCAGCTTCCATCTCCGATGGCCTGCACGTTTCGTAGGTTCCGACGAAATCGTAGGATAGTTCGACCTCGTACATTCCAATCTTTTCTGCACTTTCCCAGTAAAGCCGCTCCCGCATTTCCTGTTCCCGCAAATAGCATTCCATCTCAAACGCCTCAGGCGTCCCCTTCAGCAGAGCCGGAATCTGTGCAAATGCATCCGAAGCAAAAATCATCAGACCGACGGCAAAAAACAAAACGCTTCTCTTCATGATGTCCTCCTTGCTGTTCTTCAAGACATGAGACTGTTTCACGCTGCCGTTTTTTATTTTACTCCGCACTCCGCAAAAAAGCAAGGGGGGGAAGGTGCTTTTCCCCACCCTTTTTCGGCATTCTGGAAAGATCCGGTTCACGCACACAGAATCCCGGTTTCCCAGATACTATTTCTGGTAGATGCGCACGTAGTCAAATTTCACTGAGTCCGGCAACAGGTGCTCAAACTCCTCCATATTGCCGCCCCATTTATCGACTTCGCAGGTCAAAAGCACATAGGAAGGAACCCCCGATACCCCTCGGTCCGTGCGCCATGTCTCTTTTCCGTCCACATAAAACACGCACTCATCGGGTGTCCACTCCATCCCAATGACATGAGGTCCCTCACCAAGGCCCGGCAGGACCTGTTCCTTGTTCACGCAATGATGTTTGCCACCGTGCTTGTAGTTCCAATGCAAAGCCTGTTTCAGGGAATCCGGGTAACGGCACAGGTACTCGTAAATATCCATCTCCACGCCCCCCTTGCCTGGATCCGGCTCATCAAAAGCCTTCATTTCATCAGGCATCATCCAAAAAGCCGACCAGTGTCCCTGGACTTTCTGCATTTCGACCCGGCACTCAACGTAACCGTAAAGGAACGAGAAACGATGCTGCGTCGCGATGAAACCGGTATGGTACTTGCCGTCACGTTTAAAAGTCGTGAGGAGCAGATGCCCGTTTCCGTCAAGCGAGACACCGTCACGGGAATTGATCGCGTTACGGCGTCTTTTATTTTCTTCCCGAAAAAACCATTTACTCTCATCCAGCCGCGTCCCATCAAACTCGTCTGACCAGACCAGCTTGTACTCCTCAGACGGCGGAGCGGCCGGAGCCTCCCGAATCAGAAAATACGAGACTGCAACAAAAATGAACGCAAAATGAAATAAATGATGCATAAAGGACCTTTCAAAATTAGAAAGAGGTGGAGAAATGACTTTTTATTGATTTTAGCCGAAAAGAAAATTAAAATCAAGGGGTGACACAAAAAGAAAAAAGCAAAAAAACCAACATCAAAACACCGAAACATCAAAACAAAAAAACATTAAAAAGTTTTTGAAGGGAGAGTCTGAGAGGGAAACAATTTTCAAAATGTTTCCCTCTCACGAGCGCGGCCTCTTCACGGGCAGCCAGACGGCTCTCGAAGAGTGCCGTCGCGCGTGGGATCTTCAGCCAATGATCTCAACT
>JAGBAA010000116.1 GCA_017939795.1 Thermoguttaceae bacterium | reverse complement strand
GTGTACCCCGTCAGCGCATCCGGTTCCACATACGTTCCCTTCAGTGCCGCAACAATAGATGCCCGGCCGCGTTCTTCGTTGATATAGGTATCAATGCCTGCGGAAAGTTCGCTTTTCTTTACCGTGTCGCCAATCTCTTCGTCGATCTTGTCAAGCCTGCCGTTCGCTTCCTCGCTGTCCTCGATCACCTCCCTGTAACTGTCCAGAATATCCGGCACAAAATCCCCGACCTCCACCGAAACCGATGTGCAGTTGAACGGATTGTACGATATTCCGATAATTCTCCGCTGTGTGTTCGTGTTCAGCGGTGCGAAATCCAGTATAACTTCGTCACCGACACCAAAATCTCCCGGCTTCCATCCGGTGATTTCAAACGATTCGGTTCCGGTCTGCAGATCAATGTTCCGTGCAATGTCCGTGCACTGCATAAGTCCGATCAGCTTCCGCGGTTCCGTTCGCCCACGGTGCTTCACAATCCGTACCGTATGCCCGACATATTCGATTTCACCGCCGGCCATTCCGCGAATCACGATCATCACCGCCCGCCGGTTTGTGTTCTCTTCTTTCAACTGGATCGTATCCGTGTACTCCGATGTTCCGGAAATCCCCGTACCGGAGAGAAGCGAAGCCAGAGCATCCCCCGGAGTACCGCTGAATTCAAACAACGGCAGTTCGTCGTCCACCAGAGTCATCGTCTCCTGTTCGCAGGAAACCGTCAGCAGAAACTCTCCGTCCGCGGTGCTGTACTGTACCTGTACCGCTCGGAAATACTGTCCCCGGAACTCGATCAGCGTATCTCCCGTGATCTCCGGGATTCTCTCCACTTTTGACGTGAAGGAAAGTGTAAGTTCCCCGGTAATCCGGTCGGAATACAGCGAATCAATCACCTGATCGATGGATACCGCCAGCACTCCGCTGTTGTAAATATTAATGCAGTCCTGCATGATACAAATCCACCACCTCCCCTATTTTTTGATTCCGTTTGTCCGCAGAACCGTCCGGTTCTGATTGTACTGCATCCGTGATACCGACTGCGCGATCACCCGTCCGTCGAGCTGGATCACATTCGTGATTTCCATCGGCTGACCGTTCGACGCACCGGAACTGGCCTGTGCCGCCATCCGTCCGATCTGCGCCATGCTGTTCCGGTACTGCGCCGCCGCATCGACCGCGAATCCCTCTCCGAACGACAGTTTCCCGATTTCCGCCTGTGCCGCACGGACACGATCCGCCACTTCCGGTGCAATGTCCAGCTGTGTGGATAACCTGTGTACCGCCGCGTCTACATCCATCCCGGAATCCGTAATCCCAAGTGCCAGCCCTTCGCCGAAGAACTGCCCGATTTTCCGTGCTTTCCGTGACGGCGAGTGTTCATCAAGTTCTGTGCGCAGACTGTTTATGGAAAGTTCCCCGAGTTTTCTGACAGAAGAAGCCGCATGGGGGCCCAGTTCGTCAATACCCTTGGTGAATCCGGTCACAAAATCATTACCCAGTCTTTGTGCAATGTCATTTGCGCCGCTCAAAATCCGCTGATAGGCTTCAATCTGCTTTTGTGCACTTTCCTCGGCCATCCGTACCTGTTCTTCATGGTGTGCTTGGAGTGCCAGAAGCTGATTGTTATGTGCTTCTTCCATCGCCGCCAGCGTATCTGCCTGATTCTGCTTGAAGTCTTCCAGTTCCTGATCGAGCGCATCCCGGTATGCTTCGACCTTTTCGTCCTGCTTTTCCTGAAATGCCTCCAGTTCAAGTTCCAACTGCTCTTCCAGAATCTCTCTTTGTTTTTCGTGAGATTCCCGCAAAGCATCTTCGGCGGCCTTGTATGCGGCTTTTTCCGCTTCTTCTGCGGCTTTCTGTTCGGCTTTGATTACCTCCTCTTTTTTATCGTATTCTTCTTCAAGCGCGTCGATCTGCGCTTCCAGAGCTTCCTTCTGGATGTCGCGTTCTTCGAGGACACGTTCCCTCTCATATTTCAGTAAAAGTTCGTCCAGTTCTTCCTGTGCTTCCAGACGTTCTTCGATGGTTTCCGCCTGTAACACCTTGTTCTCTGCTTCGGCAACCCGCCGTATACGCTCCCTCTCTTCTTCGGCTTTTTCTTCCGCCTCGGTCAGAGCGTCAATCGCATCAATCTGATCTTCAATTTCCTTGATGGCGTTATAGCGTTCTTCGTCAAGCAGTTTCAGCCGTGCGGTATATTCCTCGTCGATCATCCGGAGCTTGGCTTCATGGGATTCTTCCAGAGCTTCCATTTCGGCATCCAGACGATCTTCCAGTTCATCCCGAAGTTCGTCCTGCGCTTTACGGTATTCTTTCAGCTCCGTCTGGTTTGCTTTCTGAAACGCCTTTAGCTTCTTAGCCTGTGCATCTTCAAAATCGTCCAGTTCTTCCGCCTGTGCTGAACGCGCTTCTTCAACCCGCTCATTATAGCTGTCAACCGCCGCCTGTGTTGCATTGGAGTACAGTTCCTCTTCCCTGGCGAGAGTATCGTTCAGACCGGTTTGAACATTGGAAATCTTCTCGGAAATCTTAGAAATTCTGGACTCCGCTCTCTCCGCTTCGCTGGCATACTGATCGTATTTTTCTTTTGCTGTATCAATTTCGGCATTTGTGTTTTTTAAAGCGTCCTGTATACCGACCTGTGATTCTTTGAGTGCGTTTAATTCGCGGGTAGCATCACTGACGATTTTCTGGAGTTCCTTGATTCTTCCGGTAGAATCGCCGATAACACTGCTTTTTTGCCATGATTCATAACTGTCTAATTCTTCTTGGGCATCCCTGAGAATCTTCTGCGTTTCTTTGATTTTTTCGCCAGTCAGTTCGTGCTGAACCTGCAAATCTGCCTGTTGCGATGTCAAACCGGCCAGATATTCTTCAAACGCCGACAGTTTTGCTGTCTTCTGCGTTTCGTCCGCAAATTCCAGCATCGCTTCCCGTGACAGGTTGATTTTCTCGGTCACTCCATCGTATGTCAATCCCAGTCCCGGAAGAAGTCCGTTCAACTCCGTGACCATGCTCCGGACAAGAGCTTCGTCGGCTGGTGTCTTTCCAATCGTGTTGGAGAGAGCGGAAATTTTTTCAATCAGCCCGTCCACCTTGTCGCGGTTTTCGTCGATAGAAGCAGATGTTTCGTCATACGCAGTCTTGCCGTCGCTGATACTCTCTGTCAGCCGTTCATTGGTATCGATAAGAGTCTGCGTTGCCGCCGGAAGCTCGTTAGCGTTTGCAACATATGTCGCAATCCCTGCCGCAAGTCCTCCGAGCGCAGTCGCCGCGATTGTGATTCCTGCGCCAACTGGTCCAAGACCCGCTAACGCTCCCACAATCAACTTCATCCCCGAACCAATTGCCGCCGCACCGGTCAGGCCTGCAAGAGCTCCGGCAATGGTGGCAATCGTGGTTGCCAGTTCCGGTCCGGCTTCAGCACCTTCCGAAAGCCACTGAACAAAATCCGTTGTCCCATCGATCGCCGGTTCCAAGGCGTTCACATAGTCATCACCGAGCGCAATCAGCAGATTTCCAACCGAATTTTTTAAAATCTGCACCTTGCTTTCGGTCGTTTCAAACCGTCTGGCCGCTTCTTCCGACAACGCGGTGTTGTCCTGCCATGCCTGTTTTGAAACATTCAGCGTATCTGTAAGAATTCCGTCGGATTCTGCCAGTGCAAGAACCGCATTGGACAGCCGTACTTCGGTAAGTCCCATCTCTTCCAGAACTTCTACCGCGTTTCCGCCGGTCTGATCGACGTTTCCAAGCCCTGTAATAAACTGATCCAGTGCCAGGACTGCATCATTTCCCCATGACTGAATGAACTGTTCCGCTGTCTGTCCTGAAATCTCTGCGTATTTATTGAGGTTTTTGACCGTGTCAATATACCCGCCGAGTTCTCCGGCAGTTACGCCGATTCCGTCTGCAAGCTCCTTGAAACTCTTTCCCTGATTCGACTGCATCAATTCCAGATCACGCAGACTGTACCCAGTTCTGGATATCGTGTCGCTGGCTCTCTGGTATGTTGCAACGGATGTTTCAATTTCTTTCAACAGTTTGGAAATCGCTGATCCGCCTGCTTCCGCCTCGATACCAACGGAAGAAAGCGCGGTTGCAACTGCCAGCATCTGCGGCTCGGAAAGACCGACGACAGAACCTGTAGATGCCAGTCTCGTTGTCATATTCATGATGTCTGCTTCTGTCGTAGCAAAATTATTACCGAGGTCAACAATGGTGGAACCCAGTCGTTCGTAATCCTTGGACGATGTCCCCGCAATATTCGCAAACTTCGCCAGAGCATCTGCCGCTTCCTCTGCTGAAAGATTAGTTGCTGTGCCGAGCTTCACCATCGTCTCCGTAAAGTCGAGAAGGTCTTCGTTGGCGATCCCGAGCTGTCCGGCAAGCTCTGCGACACCCGCAATCTCCGTCGTGCTGACCGGAATTTCTTCCGCCATCTTCCGGATATCCTGAGAAAGCTGCATTTCTTCCTCGGCAGACATATTCACTGTTTTGAACACCCCTGCCATCGCGCTTTCAAACTCTATGGACTTATCAATGCAAGCCTCCATGGAATCCAAAAACGCATCCAGCGCACGCTCCAAACCTGCTGCGGCAATGACATCGGCGATTGCACCAAACGCATCCCCCGTGTCCTTGAGCTTGCTGTTTGTACCGTCCAACTCGTTTTTTGTGCTTTCCAGTGATGCTTTCGCTTTGTTGAGCGATATTCTCCAGTCGGAAACCCCGCGTTCTGCGGCATCCAGCTTTGCGGTGTTGTCGGAAATTTCCTTCTGCAGTTTTTCGTTCTCTTCTTTCAGTTTGGTATACGCTTCACTGCTTTTGTCTCCCGCCGTCGCCAGCTTTTCCATTTCTCCGACGTTCCTCTCCAGTGCCGTCTGGAGTTCCGCGCCCTTTTTGGCGTACTTGGCAGAAGCATCCTCGCAGTTTTTCAATGCTTTCTGGACTTCTTCAATTTTCTGTGCCTGTTTCTCATACAGTTCATTCAAAATCCGTGTGCGTTCCTGCTGAGCTTTCAGGGTATTTTCCTGTCCCTTGTAGGTTTCTTCCCACAATTTGAGTTCGGAATTCACCTCATTGATGGAACGGTTTATGTTCTGAACCGCCTTCCGGTACTCATTCTCCCCCTGTACCGCAAATACGGTCGTCACATTTCGTGTAGCCACTTATTCCTCCTCTCTCCGGTACCGGCTGTTAAACATCTCAAACACCAGCCCGATCCGGCACCGTCTGGCGTCCACTACGGACATCCCGCAGAGCGAAGCCATAATCAGAAAATCCGACAGCCTCAGTCCAACACCGTTTTTTTTTCATATTCCAGCAACCCTAAGTCCACCGGTTCGTCCGAAACCTTCGCGTTCTCCACCCGAAGCCCCGCGAGAACCGCTTCGTTTACTAAGGTCTTCACCTTCACGATGGAATCCGGCAGCATACACCGCCGTACATCCTCTTCCGTCAGCATCTCTGCCGCCGTATATCCCATGTATCTCCGGCAAAGCTCGCCCTCTCTGGCCAAAATCAAAAGACAGCCGACCGCCACTTCGTAAGCATCCCGCGTACCGGGACGGAGTTTTTCGAGAAAATCCGCCCCATACGCGCCCTGGATGTCGAAATATGCGTCGGCTGTATATACAAGCCAGTATTCACGACCGCCAAGCCTGCATTTACAGCCGCCCGTCATAGTTCACGCCCCCTTACGCCGTAATGCCGAGCTGTTCCTTGACCCATGCAAGAGCCTCGTCCGCCGTGGCAAAAATCTCTTCGATCTTCCATTCCTGCGCCGTGGTCTTCGTCGCATAGGCGATCAGCTTGGTCTGTTCGCCGTTGAAGGTGACGTTTTCCCCCTTCGTGTCGTACGTCATGCCGGTCAGCGACGCCTTCACACGGGGATAGAACACACCTTCGTAGTATTTCGTGCCGTTGTCCTGAAGGACGCGGTAGAACGCAAATCCGCCCATCGGCGGGTTGTCGCCTGCGCCGTAGGTAATGCGGTTTCCGTCCAGCTTCGCGCCGTACAGTGCCGCTTTCAGCGTGTTGGGAACACCCTTGTTGTCAAACGTGATTTCGCAGTATTTGAATTCGTCCGCCGATTCGGACAGCGCGTCGTTGGAATAGAACTGCGATTCCGCCTTCTGAAGGTTTTCCGTTACCTTCACAAATTCCGAGAATTCCGTGCCGCTCTCGTAAGTCGGCATCGCCCCGGTTACGTCCGTCGCAACCTTCGCCCAGTACGGGAACGTCGCGCCCATGGTCGTTTTTCTTACACTGTTCAGTGCAGGATTGGTCTCAGCCATATATACCTCCCCTAAATCATTTTTTCTTTCTTCAGCCATTCGTCAAATACCTTTTCGGCATTGTCAAAGGCAGCTTCTGCTTTTTCGTCAATCGCTCTCTGCACAAACGGTCTCGCGGGATTCCCCCGGTTCCCGTATTCGTTCACAAAAGCAATCTCCGCGTTTCTGGTACCGTTCGGATGATATTTATCATCCCTCCGGATACCGCGGAACGTCAGCGCGATCTGCCGCTGTCCGTTCCCTTTTCTCCCGCCCCAGTTTGCAGGCTTTTTCCGGTAAAGGGCACGAGACGTGTCGCCGACCGCATACGGACCGCGCAGCATGGATGCCGCATTATCCGCAATGGCAGGTTCGATCACATCCGCCTCGGCGGTCAGCATATCGTCAATCACATCCACCGGAATCTCGTCAATGTACTCCTGTATCCGGTCGTGCGACATCCCGCCCGTAAGCGTTTTCGTCGTCACCTTAGCCACCGTATACCTCCGTTTCCACCGCTCCGGTCACGGTGAATTCATAGATATACTGCTGCCATCCGTCATCCGTCGCGTTCTCACAGGCGGGATATTCCCCGAACGCCCGCCAGATTGCCAGCCGGACCGCATCCCGCTCGGCATCCGCGTTCACCCGGTTCTTCGCCCAGAGCGTCACCGTCACCCGCCACGATTTCACCGTCGGCCGGTCATTCGCGTAGACGATTCCCCGGCTGTAATGGGAAAAGGTCAGGTATTTATCGATGTCGTTTCCTGTGTATACCCCTTCCCAGACGTCTGGCAAAACGGTCTCCAAAGCCGCGACCAGAAGCTCGTTCAGCTCCCCATCAGTGCGCGGCATCATAACGCCGCCGCCTTTCGCTGTACCGTGAATTCCAGCCACATCCGGTTCGGCGACGGCACCGGCGCGGCGACAACATCCCACGGTTCCCCGGTGTCACCGATCCGCCGGATACGGCAGACCGCGCCGACCCGCTTGTTGTTCCGGATCGTCACCGTCGCGGATTCCACCGCCGCCACATGGTCGTGATCCACCGTGTCGGCAACCCGCACGGTCGTCCGCCATTTCGCCGGAAGCGATACCCTCTCACCGAAGAGGGGCTTCCACGTCACCGTTTTACCGCCCCTCCCGGTTTTCTGCGTGTCGGGAACCTCCACGACGATCCGGGAAGTCAGTTCCCCCGCATAAACATTGTTTGTTGCCATCAGAACCACCCCTCCGATTCCAGCGCGATCCGCATCCGCGTCATCATGCGCTGTGTATACTGATCGCCGGTGTAGGACTGCACGGAGGACTGGAAGTTCCGGTTGTCGTAATAGTGCCCGGCGAGTGCGTAGATGTATAACTCAAGCAGACGATTTCCTTCTTCGTCAAGTTTGTCCACCGGAATTCCACACCCTTTGGCCGCCCAGATCGCGCCGTCATAACACAACTGCGCGTTCCGCAGTTCTTCCGGAATCGCCAGCGTCGCTTCGTCGATCTTCGCGTATGCGCAGAATCCATTAAAATTCAGCATCCTCCGCGCCTCCTGTCACTGCGTTTTACTGTCTCGCCGCCAGCGTGACGAACGGCGAACGGGTGAGCGTGGAATTCTTGATCTTCAGCGGCGCGTCAACCTTCGGCTTGCCGTTGCAGCGGTAGATCACACGGAAGCAATGCTGAGCCGTGAGGAATTCAACGTGCATGGACCAGTCCTGCTTCACAGAACCCTTCTTGACGAGCAGATACTTCATCGGGTCACACAGCATGATGTCCCCCTTCGTGCCGAGCGCGGACATGTGGTCGGTATAGATTACCGGACGTCCGAGAACCTTCTGGAACGGAGTATCGCGCAGACCGCCTTCCGGCATCCAGATCGATTCGCCGTTGAAGGTCAGCTTCTGAAGCTGAAGTTCCGCGTCCGGATGAGCAAGCCATACCAGACGGCTGCGGTATTCGTGGAGCGTTCTCTGCCACATGCTGAAAATGTTGTCCGCCGTGATCGTGCCGGCACCCTGATCGGCAGCTTTTGCCACTTCAATCGTCGCCGTGGAATTCAGCATACCGAGCGGTTTCTTTTCGCCGTCGCCGCTGATGATCGCGCCTTCCAGCAGTCTCCGCGCACCGATCATGAACGCTCTGCCGAACAGCGAGGACATGAACGCCGCGTCCTGAAGAAGCTCTTCCGTCGCATACGCAAAGCCCATCATCTTTTCCAGTTCCAGACGCGCTTCACGGAACTGCGGCTTCGTAGCTTCTACGGTTTCGCCTTCTTCCGCCCAGAACATCTTTACACCGCCGAACACGGAGTCGGAAATATCTTCTTCCTTTGCCGTCATCCAGCGGACAGAATTGGAGTTCGCACTGCAGGTGTAGGTATCCACGCGGGAAAGAATTTCGCCCGTCTGTGCCGCCGACTCAAGAATATTCCCCGCGAAATCTTCCTGAATGGCATAGCCGCCGTCTGCGCCGGTTTCCGTATTCGTACCCATGATCGCGTTGTTCACGCGGATCAGACGTTCGTCCACCTCCCCTTTCGCCGCATTGCGGATTGCCTGAAGCTGTTCGCCGAGGGAATTGAACACCTTCAGCGGCTTTTCCTTGCCCCCGTCCTTGTCGTCCTGTACGCCGTCCGGGTTCTTCACCGGGTCCGCGCCTGCCGCAGAAATCGCCGCCTGATTCGTAATCTGGTCGATTTCCGCCGCCTTGTCCTTGATCTTGTTCTGGATCGTTTCCAGATCGGTACCGAACTTCTTGTCCGCGATCATCTGATCCGCCTGATCCACCAGCGCGGCCTTTTCCGCCTTCGCCTGATTAATCAGTGCAAAATAATCCATTTTAGGCATATCTACCTCCGAAAATTAATGTCTGTAGTTTTCAAGCCACGCCTTCGCAGCCTTTTCCGCATCTGCGGCACCCTGCTTTGCGGCGCGGTATTCGTCAATCATCTTCTGTGTGGGATATCGTACCCGCCCCGCTGCGTTCACGATCATCCCCGCCGGTACCGGTTCGCCGACAATCTCGTCGATCAACCCGTACCCTTTGGCGGCTGCGGCGTCCAGCCACAGATTTTTGTTCATCAGCTCTTCGATTTCCGCACGCGGAACCTTGATTCTCGGTTCATACGCATTCACGATCGACCGCTTGATGTTGTCCAGTTCTTCCGCCGTATGCCGCATTTCGTCCGCATCCCCGCTTGCATAGGTGTAAGGGTTGTGAACACAGATCAGCGATACCGGTTCCGCTACAATGCGTTCACATGCCATAATAGCTACCGTAGCTGCCGATGCGGCGCGGGACTGGATGTGCGCCGTTTTTCTTCCCCTGTACGCATGGAGGATGGAGTAAATTTCCGTTCCCGCGATCAGCGAACCGCCGTCCGAGTTGATGTAAATCGTCAATTCCTCACCGGCAGCCGTTTCACATAAATTCCGGATATCCCCCGGACAGACAACGTCTTCCCATCCGAACCACCGCCAGATTTCCGCGTATTCGTCCGGAAGAATGTCACCGTTAAAATGAAATTCAGCCATTCCTTATTCCTCCTTTCCCGTACCGTCTCCCGCGTTCGTTCCGTTCCCGGCACTGCTTCCCGTCCGGAACGCCGCTTCGTCATCGACCGGAGCGAAATTTTTGGACATCCAGAACTTCTTGCCCCATCCGTCCGGAAGGGGAGAACGGTCTTCGTCCGCGCGGATATCGTCCGCACACATCGCACCGATGCCGATCATCTTCTGATAGTAATTCGCACGCGCTTCATGAGTACCGCGCATGATCGAATTCTCGTTTTTCTTGAGGTAATACCCCTCGTCAATGTCCTTCTTCGAGAACAGCTTGTACTTCCACTCCTGTTCGATCTGAACCAGATGCGGCGTGAGCGTATCCGTCAGAAAGTCAAGCCTCTGCTGTTCGTTCGATTGATAACTTTGCTTCCCGCTCTGGAGCATGTGCAGGGGAATCCCTGTAGCCCTCGAAACCTCTTCTACCGAAAATTCCCGGTTTTCAAGGTACTGCGCTTCCTGATGACTGATGCCGAGCTGCGTGTACTTCATACCGAGATCAAGTACCGCCACCTTGAAGGCGTTGTCTCCGGAATACTTGCGGTTGAATTCCTCTTTCAGCTGCGTCCGCTTGTCGGGACCGAGTTCCGCGTCTACTTCGATCACCCCCGACAGCCGCGCACCGTTTGTGTAGAACCGGTTCCCGTACTTCTGCGCTTTCAGATCGGTGTCAATGGTGTCTTCCCCAAGATGGAGCATCCCCCGTCCGCCGACTCCGTCGTAGGTTTCGAACAGAAACCGTAAAATCTGCGATTCCGCGAAGTTCCGCGTCAGCACCTTCCCGTACGCCTGCGTGTCCGGTACCGTGAATTTGTACCACCGCATATTGTCCCGCGCATTCATGGAAATTTCCGGTTCGGCCGGAATCGGAATGATCTCGGAAACCGCTCCGCGTTCGTCCCTCTCGATGTAGGCGTATCCCGCACCGTACCAGAACGCCCGCGAAAGAATCACCTTCTCCGCCATGTACGGACTCATGTAATCGTTCGCCCGCGTCTTCAGCGGGTAGGCAAGCGCGTGATCCGCTTCGAACCGCTGTTCCCCTTCGCGCCGCCGGATCTGCCAGGGCATCGCCGCAAGCGAATTCGTCAGAATCCGGTGAGCCGCCGCAACCGCGCCGAGCTTTTCCGCGTTCTCCGGCACATTGCCGACCGACGAAACCGTCAGAAGGTCACGGAAGATCTTCTCAAAATTGTTCGTCACCGTCCCCGCACTGTTCGCCGCGTTCCGGATCGCATTCGAAAATATCACAGCATATCCCTCCTGTTCGGTTCGTCACGGCTTTTCTTTGCAAATTTCGCGTAAGCCTTCGCCCAGATGACCGCCGTCGTCCAGAACGCCGCCGCACAGCCGATCAAACCGATCTGCCACCCGACCGAAAACGCACAGACGATCAGACATACCCACCCGAGCAGATAAAGCACATCGTCAATATATCGCATCGATTAACCTCCTCTTCAAAATCCCGAAGCAAAAGAAAAAAGCGAGACGTTTTCGTCCCGCTTTGCTTCGATGATAGGATTATACCACACTTTTTCGGTCAGCTACTGCAATCTTTACGGTATTCCAGCCGTCTCATTTCGATTTCCGCTTCTTCCCGGTTAATAAAAACCAATCTTCCAATATCCGCTTCGTCGAAAGTGATTAAGTCGGTATTGTAGAATACGTTTTCGACCACATATTCATACACCCTCTCACCGTCCGTCTGATAAACCGTATCTCCCACCTTGCACGGCGGAATCTCCACACCGTGGGCAAAGAGATAATCAACAATCGCATACCAGCGTTCAGCCGGCGAACGGGGAACAACGTCCCCCGCCACCATGTAATTTGCCTCCACAAGCATCTTGAAAAGTCGTTCACGTTTGTCCATCACATATCCTCCGTAATTTTTTCAATGGACTTATCCAAGAGATACTGCAAGTCTTTCACCACATCTTCCGGACTGACCCCTTCCCGAAGTCTTCGCCACACATGATCCAGCCATGTATTATAGTCCGTCATTTCGGTGTCAATGTCGGCCAATCTTTGCGCCAGCGGACGAAGATCGATCACAAAGTTATTTCCTGCAAGAATCCGGATTTCATCCTCCAGAGCCACCGTCCGTATAGCCTTTTCTGTTTCCTTGGATGTCATGATTATCCTCGCAATGTCCGCATAATCCAGAACTTCCATCAGCCGGTACATATTGCGATAGGTACGCTGTTCCCGGAAACTCTCCGCATCGTCCTTCGTCAGTTCCACAAAAACATTTCCCTCTCGCAGCAGAACTTTATCGAAATTCTTGGCAAACCGCACATCCGTTGTCTGTCTGCAAGCCGGATTGCAGACCTCACACCTCTTTCGGTTGCATTCGTAATATATTTTCGGGACTTCTGCCTGTTCTTGCGTGTCCCGCACCGGAAGAACATCTTCCGCAGGCGCATTCCAGATCGGGCATTTTGATATGTCGCATCCATTTTTTGCACGGCCGACATACTGGCAAATCTCCCGGCAGTACCTTTCAACGTCGATATATTTTGCCATTCTCCTTCTCCTCTCAATTGATCCATTTCAAAATTGTATCTCCGCGCCAGCCCTTTTCCCATACGTACCAGGCAAAACAAATCGCATTTGAACCTTTCGCACGTTCAAAATCGCCGTTTTTCGCGCAGGTGAGCCGACCGGAACTTACATAAACTAATTTCGGCGGATGTTCTTCAAACAGTTTTCGGCGTTTTTTTCCCTCCAAAAACTGAATTTTCAGAAACATCGCCACTTTCCGTCCGTTTTTAACCAACTCAAGCGCATGATATACAAATTCTGTTGCCAGTATGTACGGCGGATTGGTTATGATATCTGCATCCTGCACCGGGGGGGGAAGAAACTTCCAGAAAATCAAGCGTTTTACCATACCCGCGATCCACAAGATCGGTCGCGTATACCGTATAACCGTACTGTTCAAACACTTTTGCCAGATGTCCTTCCCCACAAGCGCACTCCCAGATCACCGGCGAAAAACACTCATTTTTCATCAGCAGATGTGCTGCGTTCGGATCGGTCGCGTAATAATCGTGTTCTTCTCGGGCTTCTCTGGCGTAGTTTCGCGCTCCGAGTTGTGCTGAAATTGTACGAGTGTTTCCCATACTTTCTTCCTTTCCGCAGGTCAGTCAAAAACATACCCGCGATCTTCGATTGCCTTGTTTACGTCGACCTTGTTGTCCACCGCCACGATCAGCCGCGTCATCGCATTCATCAGCGCGGCGACCGGGTCAATGCGCTGCGTGTCGTCCTTGTGCCGCTTCGACAGCTTGATGTTGTCGTTCTGGTTCCTCTGCTCCACGGCATTATTCAGACACCACTCAAACATCGGCGAATACTCCGCCACCAGCTCCCCGGTCAGCACCAACTCCCGGAACCGCTTCGTCCCGAGGTTCAGTGCCGCACACGTCTGCGGGATCTCAACTACTTTCTCTTCGGAATTGTAGTGCGCCCGCATCCGCAGAGCCATGTCCGTGGCATTGTAACCGTCATAATCGACTTCCACCGCCGTCCGTCCGTTTGCGTGCATCACACCGTCCGTCTCCGACTCGCAGGTGTAGATGTAATCCTCAACATACGCATTGTCCACAACATCCCCCGGCGTCATGATAACGTGTCCAGCGTTCGCCCATTCCAGATAAGGAATCCGGTCAGACCTCCGGTGCTCTTCCGCACGGTTCTGAGGGATAAATCCCATCACCGACACCGCGATCCGTCCGTCCGGAAGCCGTCCGCACCATGCCGCTCCGGTAAGGTCGGTGGTCTTGGAGAGGTCAAACCCGTAATATCCCGGAATTCCTCTCGTCAGCTCACAGAACTCTTCCGACGAAACCTCCAGAGCCTTGAATCGATCCATACAGCCCGAAAAATACTTGTTCTGCGTGTCTGACTGCCATCGATCCAGACGTTTGATGAGGAATTTCCGGATTTTGTCCGGATCATTGTTAGCGTATGCATCGTTGTATTCGTTCTCCACGCGGGTATACAGCCGTTTCCCGTACTCACTCCCCGCCCGGAAGAACGCATTTGCCTTGTACCAGCACGATTTGTCATGCGGATCGTCGTCCTCGTCAATCGTCCGGATCATCACAAAGACATTTTCCTGCACGATCCGCCCGTCGAGAATCATCAGATACTGCAGATGATCCCGGTAACAGGGGCTGTTCTCACAGTCTTCCCCCGCCGTCGTGATGATAAGGTCAAGCGACTGCGCCCGCTTCCCCATCCCCTGACGGGCCGCGTCATGCTGTGAGCTGTCGGGATGCAGATGGTATTCTTCCGTGATGACCAGCGAAGGACGACCGCCGTCCTTGTTTTTCTTGTCCTTGGAGAAAACCACAACTTCCCCGCCGCGCTTCTTGTGCCGTATGTACGACCGCTTGACGGAAAGCCTCTTGGAAAGTGCCTTTGAACTTTCCGCCATCGTCGCCATGTCCTCACGGGCTTTTCGCCCCTGAAACTTGTCCACCGCGACAATGTTGACTTCCGGTTGCAGCTCATACACCGCCGCTTCCGGCTGTCCCGGCGGATAAAGCGCATCCCCGGTCATGAAGTACAGCCCCGTTCCCGCCGCCATCGTCGTTTTCGCGTGCCCTCTCGGGTTCTCGATATAAGCAGTATCGTATTTTCGTTTCCCGGTTTCCCGTTCTACCCATCCGAAGATGTTCCCGTAGTCAAAGATTTGCCACGGTTCCAGCTCGATCATCTCACCGGCGACGTCCACGCGCGGAATATTAGCAAAGTGCCGTATAATCCGTTCCACCCTCGACCAGTCAAACACCCACGGGAATTCCGGATCATGTTCTGCTCGTTCCATATCTCGCAGGTGCCGTTCACAGGCCTGCTTTTCCGGCTTTCCACACATCTGCCCGTAATCCGTATTCAGCACATTCCACGCATACTGTGTGACAGCGTCCATCGCTCGTTCAGTCTCCATACAGATCATCGTCCGGATCAGTCTCCGGCGGCACCAACTTTTGTGCCAGTCTCACCCGGCTCTCCGGTGTCAGCCCAAGTTTTCCCGCGTAGTTCAGTTGTGACGCTTCTAGCAGTCTCAGTTCTTTCGACAGCTCCAATACATCCGCATTCTTCCGATGCCCGTTCAACGCTGAGAGATATTTCTTTCTCAGCGATGTGATCCGCGACACAATCGAACAATACGATCCGAGCGTTTCACTGTCAAGGTTATCGAAAATTCCGAACGTGTCTGCATCATTCAACGTCTGCGACCATACCTGCTGACCGGTGATGTCATTCGATAACGATTCCGGCATTCGGATTTCAACCTTCTCTCGCCGGAATGCTCCTTCCTGACGTTCCCGCTCTTCCAGTTCCTCGTTGCTTAAATGGCCCTTGAGATTTTCAACTTTTTTCGGATTCTGCATCCCGTTTCTCCTTTCCACTATGATTTACGCCGCATTTACCTAGCGCACGCCTATGTATGATAATTGTGTAGCAAATCCACTTTCCGCCACATTTCAAAAAAGCTCAAACAGGGGTTTTTCGCACAAACGAGAGGCGTGGCGGTTGGGATGGATTGCCTGTATAAGTTTTAAGGCAGGGGGGGAGTGTTGAACGCCCGCCGTTCCGCCATTGTCTTCCGGCTGTGGCAAGCGTGACACAACGATTGAAGGTTCGATGCATCATAGAACCGTGTTCGATTCCCACGGTGCGGTACAATGTGGTCAACGTCCGTCGCCTTGGTTCGCACGCCGTGAAGTCCGCATTCACGACAGTAAGGTTCACGGATCAGTTGTGCCGCCCGCATCTCACGCCATCGTTCTGTGAAGTACAGCCCATGCCATTCTCCCGATTCTCCGCGTTCTCCCTGCACGACACGCTTCACCCGCCGGACATCCTTCCGATGCTTTTCACAATATCCACCGCCGCGAACCAATTCCGGACATCCCGTGCGCCGACACGGTTTCAACGGAAGTACAGCGTATGTGTCACTCTTCTTGTCACGATCCACCCTGTCTTCCCTCTCCTCTCGATGTTTCTTTGTGTTGGTTTCCATTCTGCCCCACCTCCCCGTTTTTTGAAACGCCTGCCCCTGCATGGGTGGGGGAGTTTATTAATCGATTTCGTCTTCTTCAACGCGCAGTCCGCGCATGATTGCAAAGGTTTTCCGTGCATCATCGAGATAATACCACACCTGCCGTTCTGACAGCGGTACCCTCAGTGCAAACTTTAACACCCTGCTGCTGATGTCGTGCTGCTG
The DNA here is from genome assembly GCA_017939795.1 of Thermoguttaceae bacterium. Classification (GTDB taxonomy): domain Bacteria; phylum Planctomycetota; class Planctomycetia; order Pirellulales; family Thermoguttaceae; genus RGIG3701. The sequence continues at coordinate 25,486 of JAGBAA010000116.1, read as the reverse complement.
CGGTTTCTTCCACGGCTCCACCATGTACACCGCCCGCACAGCATCACACACCAGTACCTTACCGGAGTCCTCCAGAACCCGGAATGTCTCCGAGCACGCCATGATATCGCACAGTCCAGCCGCCGCTTTGTCCACCTCCGCGTCGGCGTATACCAATGCCTTTGCAGGATCAATTCCCTGCGCCCGGCGAAGTGCTCGCGCACGAATGCGCTCTGCCGCCTCGTCATACGTCGGGCAACCATGCCGCGCCCAATATACAAACGCCGCCGTTGCATAGTCTCTGATAAAATCCTTCTTCAAGGTTTTGCCACCTCCCCTTTCATGTAAGCCTCCACAAGATTCGCCGCTTCAAACCCACCATAACACACAGCAGCATAGTACCCCTGCTCCCGCACAGCGGCGATCCAGTCCTTCTGTTCTTTCTCCGGTCTTCCATCCTTGGCTTTCAGTTCAATGTATAATCCGTGGTATCCACCTTTGGCAACCGGAAGAAACACGTCCGATACTCCGCGCTTCACCCCCATAGCCTTGAATCGCGCCGCCTCAGACTTCGACCGCATCCCGCCGTTAGGGATATGGTGCATCAGTTCCAGCTCCGGCCACTTCCCCGAATTTATCTTCGCCCACGAAAACAACCATATCTGCTCTTCGTCTTCGGTCGGGATCATCCGGAGGCCGTTTATGTAGTTTTCTTTCTTCACGATCTCCTCCGCGCATATCTCTCCAGATTGTCGCTCTCCGGCTTGTACATCACGAATGTCATGTAGTAACTGCCATTGAACATATTCTTTTCTACTTCCGGGAATTCGGATAGCCAGTATCCAGGATAACGGTCCGTGAAAAACTTATGCGGATTTGCGCTCTCCGCGATTGCCGCAATGTCCTTCCGTGCATATCTGGTCGTATTGGTCCGCTCGATCGGTTCTACCAGATTCCGCGAACCGCTCCATCTCCGCTTACCGGCGTGACGCTGATCCGAAAGGTACCGGGATAAATCCACCACACCACAGGCGTTGAATTGCAGACGTCTGGTATTTCTCCGTCCGTATTCCCACGCGTTTTCGATAAGTTCCCGATCCACACCGCCGGACACGATAATGTGCAGATGGCATCTTCCGCCTTCACCAAATGCCTTGATAACGATATACTTCAGCTCCACGTTATATTTCTTGTACAACCGTTTCAGTCTGTCGATGTAGTTCCGGACATCCTTGTCGAAGCGTTCTACTGTATCCGGATGACATCCTTCCGCATAGGTCAGCGTGACAACGTAGTCCTTCTTCGTGAAGTTCGCATGGACTTTCCATGTCAGCTTTTCTCTTGCCTTCCGGTCGTTGAGTTTGGATTGGATCTCTGATGTTTCCCGATATTTTCCTCTCCGCTTTCCCGGTTTACGGAAGGTAGCATATACCGCGCCGAAGATCATGTCGCCGGCTTCTATGATCTTTTCCTTGTATTTGCACTTCATACGCCCCTCCCGTTTTCGTGATGCGTGAATTGTTAATATCCCTTACAAGGACTGCATTGCGGAACCCTGTCCGCAATGTGCCTTATAATAATGTAGATTACTGTCCTAATTCCAAGTCAACCTTGGCAACCCGCCGGACACCCTTTTGGCTGAGTGTCAGCGCAGTTCCGTCCGTCAGAGCAATGACTGTCTTCCCGATCTGATCGAAGCAAACCCCGTGAAGGATATCTTTCGGCAGTGCGAAGGTTTCTTCTCCGACCGGATGGTAATGTGCGCTGATTTTTTCACATTCCTTTCCGCAGAGTTTTTCCATTGCACTTACCCGTGCTTCGTAGACACGGCATCTGGCGCGCCAGCTCTGCGCACCGTCACAAGTACACGCATCCCGCGGATCAATATCCGGGTCCATCATTGCGTACTGCCCGCAGAACGGACAGGTTTTCAGTTCAAGTTCTTTGCTCATCGTCTTTTCCTTCCCCTTTCTTCTACCGCTTTGAATTCAAAATCCGCCCATTCGCAGGTGTCGGTATGGTTCTGCAGCCAGTCAATCACCTGATCGATGGCATGTGCGGCGGATTCTGCATCAACCGGAAAACGTTCATAATAATACCGCTCTCCGCGAATCAGCATGGTCACAACATACGGCTTCTTCGGAATGTATTCTGCATCTTTCCTGCGATCCTGCACGTTATACCCTTTCTGCCATCATGGCTACTACCTTCGACAGCGCACCGCCGAGCTTGTCCGCAACTTCCGGTTCTGCGCCGTCGATGATTTCCTTCATATTTTTAAACGCGATCTGCATCTGATCGAGATACGCCGAGAACTTCGACACCATCGGATTCGCCGCCAGTCTCAGCTTCGCAAGTTCCGCGTCCTTCGCCGCCATTTCCGCAGACATCTGGGAATTTGCTTCCGCGATGATTGACGCACGCTGTTCCTCCGTGATTTCCGCGACGACCGGCTGGGACAGCTGCATCTGAAGTACATCCCTCTCAGTTTTGAGGTGCTGTGCTTCCTGTGCCGCTTTTTCTGCCACATCACGCAGAGTCTCCACGGAATTCTTTGCTTCCATGAGTTCCGCTTTCACCTTCTTCAGTTCCGGATTCTTCTTCATCTTTTCGAGGTCAGCTGCGTTCTTGTCCGCACGGCGTTTCTGTTCGCTGACGTCCGCCTTCGCCTTTTCCAGTGCCGCACCCAATTCGGCCCGCACCGCCGCTTCGGTTTCGGCTTTGGCTTCCTTGATCTTCGCTTCCAGCTCGGACACCGACATCGCGGGAACATCGTTTTCCCGGACGAATTCCGCACGTTCGGCCGGAGGAAGTGCCAGAAGCGCGATCGCCTGCGAGCGGTTCAGATCGCCGTACAGTTCCAGTTTGTTCTCAGCGAAGAAGGACAGCTGTTCGTCGTCCTCGCCGTATTCGGTGTAAATCCGCATGAGGTTGTTTGCATTTGAAGTGGAATAGGCGCAGTTTTCTTCGAGCCAATGCCCCCACTCTCCGTGGGGGACGGCTTCCTTGGCTTCGCAGAGCAGACGCCCGATTTCGATGGACTGTTCAAGGACGTATTTTGCGGTCGTCCTCTTGATGGTGTTGATCTCCGCCGCGATCACGTCCGGCGTGCGGAGGATGATGGTGTTGTTCATGCAGCTTCCTCTTTCTTTTTCTTCTTTTTATCTTTGGCAAGTCTGCGCTGGACTTCGGCAAGCCAGCGTTTCACGAAGGCGTCCGCTTCCGGTGTGGGTTTGTTTCGTTCTTCGTTATGGTATCCCTGTATCTGACGGAGGTTTCCGTCGGGAGAAATCTCGACGGTATACAAAGGGATTGCCGGAAGCATCGTCCGGCGGATAAAAATGATGATGGTGCTTCCGGTCGCGTGCCGGTCAAGGTACCCGCCGACACAATGGTGCTGGATCGTCCCTTCAAGTTTGATGTCCGACAGCTGCTCCGGCACGATCGCCATATATCCGTCTTCCACGAATTCATATAAATCCCGATATCGAGGATATACCTTATTCCGGTAAGACGGAAACTTCATTTCCATCTTCAGATGTTCCGCGGCTTTTGTGGCTTCATCGTGCGCCGTCGCCAGAGTTTTCGGCCATCGGATTGTCGGTACATCTGTATCACGTCCCAACACTTCCGCTGCCGCACGGTAGTCCCGAAGGACGTACAATCCGCCTTTCCGGAACCCCTGCTTAATCAAATAATCCATAATCCCTTTCGGATCGTCGCCGAGCTGCGCTGATATTTCTGCGACATCATACCAGTTAAATCCGGCACCGTATTCTTCGGCTTTTTTCGCAGAAATCTCCAGATGCTTGTACATCTCCATCGTGTTCAGAAGATTCCTGCTCTTCAGGATTGTCTTGTAATCCTGTTTCGGGATCCCCCGAAGAAAGTGTCCCGCATCTTTTGCCTTCCAGTTGATGTGGATTGCGTGCTTGTTGCCGTAACACACCAACGACATCCACAAGTCTTCCAGTCCGTACTTCACTGCCATTTCAAACGCAAACGGATACTTTGCCGCGCAGGAAAGAATCTTCCCCCACGGAATCCGGTTGGTGAAGTAATGTGCCCCATACCTATCTACCGGATACTCCCGTTCAAAGAATTCCTCGAGCGGGATATATCTCAGAAAAGTATTCTCCAGTTCTGCCGTCGAACCGATATCATACTCTATTGTCCTGCCGTTACTTGTCATCGACCACGGCTCCCCGATGGATTTCCGCTGTTTCCATTTTGTGTACCCCGCGAAATCGCTGTACGTTCTCACTGCCATCGTCGCTTTTCCCGGTGTCAGCTCATACCGCACCATCTCTCCGAGGGATACTTCCGGTGTTTCGGTAAAATTCCAGAACTTCACCTCACAGTAAAAACCTCTGATCCAGATACATTCCGGCGACCGTACATCCACGAACAGCATTCGCTGTACCTGACTGAGTGTTCCCGGACCGTTCCGGTACCGACCTGTTGCCTTGAACACAACCTCACTTCCGCAGTTCGGACATAATCCGCTGCTGTTGTGCTTCGCATGATAGAACTCATGCCAGTAACCGCCATCTTCCTTGTCTGCTTCGAGTTCACGTCCGCAGATAGTGCAAAACCCTCTCCGCTTCGTCTTGGAATACTGATAGTAAAAAATGTAGTGATCACACCGTTTCAGCACTTCATCTTCCCATTCTGCCCGGATGTTCCGGTACCCTTCTTCAAGAATATCCATCGCACACCTCACAGCAGGTCAAACAGCGAGAATTCCAGATTGCCAGTCGTCTGGGATTTTGCTTTTTCCGGCTTTGCGGGAACCTCCGGAACCGCTTCCTTCGCCGGTTCCTCAAACTCACTCATGCGGATCGTCAGCACCATATCCACGACCGCTCCGGGGAACCAGAAGCCCACCGCTTTCCGGTAGGCTTCAATATCCGACAATGCGTTCCCGCATCCCGCGACAACGTGCGCCACGCAGTCCGCGAATGTCTTTTCCGACTGGACGACCGCCTGCGCGAATTCTTCCTGCTGACGGCAGAACGAGATCAGCGCGTCCGCGACCGGACGCTTCACGACGTTCTCCTTCTGCCCTTTCACCGAGGACAGCCCACCCTCGATCTTTTCAATTGCCTTGGAAACAAACTCTTCCATTTTTTTGATACCTTCCTTTTATTATTTCAAAAACGGACAATCGTCCGCTATATCCTTGCTGTATGAACGTTCCAACGAAGCCGCGAAGAACGAATCCGTATCAAAACTGCCTTCGTCCTTTTTCTCTCCCTGCCGTTCAACCGCCCGCTGATTCAGATAGCCCGCGAATTTCGTTCCGAACAGCGTTTCCGGACGGAGGTACTTCGCCGCATCCGTCCCGATCCACTCCTCCGCTTTCGTGTCGATCACGGTTATGAAATCTTCCACCGTGCATCCTTCCGAAAAACGCGCATTGATCTTCGTCCGGACGGAATCTGTCAGCGTGTATCGCGTTTTCAAACGTCCGTTGAGGTATGCCAGAATCCGTTCACAGTCCTCCTGTGATGCTTTCCGACTGCTCTCCAGTATTTTTTCGATCGGTCGGTACTTCGCATCTTCCGGCGCATCATCAAACACCCGCAGGAGCAGGTATTTCACCGCACCGCCGACCACCTCCGCCGGCAGCTTCATCAGCTTGTCCGCAAGAGGTTTCGTGATAACCAAACTTTTTTTCATTATTTTTTCGCGTGGTACCCTCTCCACGTTTCAGATGTGCTATACTGTTTACGGGGACAGGTTTTCTTCCTTTCTTTTGTTGTCCGGGGTGGCGCACGATGATTCAGCCTTGCATCGTGCGCCATCCCTTTTTGCCGCTCTCCGTCTCCGTCGGCGCAGACGTTCATACTCCCTCTTTTTCTCCAGCTCCCGTTCACGCTGTTCCCGGAAGATCGGTTCAAAGTGGTCGTCCGCTTTCTTCTGTGCCGCCACAAGACAGCTCCATGTATGAAACCAGTGTACCTTGCACATCCGGTCGCCCGGCATCCGCATATACCGCTTGTACGCCCATGCTTCCTCATCTTCTATGACAAACCGGCATCCGCAGTGTTCGCACACCTTCGTCGTCTGAAACGCCATGGTTACCACCTCCCCAGTTCAACCGCACTGGGGTTTGCAATGGTCCGGCTGTTCGTGCGCATATCTTCCAGTTCCACCAGCATCATTTCGCTCGGGACATTATGCGCCATCCCGATCCGATCGGTATCTCCGATGTAACGGAAGATGATCGCCGAAATCCTGCGGTACCGGATGCCGTTGCAGATGACCGGTTTCCGCTCTTTCGCGGCATACATCACTTCTTCCTTCGTCATGCCGGACACCCCACCAGTTCACGAATCTTCCGCAAAAACGGTACCTCCCGTTTTTCAAGATGCACATGTTCACAGTCAATCCAGATTCCGCCGCGCTTCTGATCCACCTTCACACCGGGGAAGCGTTCTTCGAGAAACATGATGTCTCGGATGATTTCGCCCGGAGCCTCATGGATCACGATCACATTATTAATCATGTCCGCGCCGTCACTGATACCTACCGAAAACGTGAGCGGAATCCCGTTGATGTGCTGATCGTACGCCAGCCCCTTCAGAATCCTTCCGATTACATCATTGATAGCCTGCTGCCGTTTGTTGTCGATCATATTAACTCCCTCTCTTTTGCGATTATTTCATACGCCTTGAAGGTGATGTAATAATCAACCGACATTCCGTTGTGTTCCAGAACTGCGTTTTTGTACAGGGCATAATAATGATCGTATCGCTGAATGATATACTCTTCCGATAACTTTCTTGCGCGGAGCTTCTCCGCCTTTGCGGTGATCGCCGCTTCGATGTCCTTTATGTTCATCATCTCCAAGACTCCTTTCTTATTCTTCTGCGGAAAGGTGCTTCCTGGCCCATTCGATCCCCATCGTGCGGATGCACGCCCGGGCATAATCCGCTGCGGCACGTCTCAGCGTTTCATCGCGCTTCTCCTGCTGCTCCGGAGTACGTACCGGATCGTAAACGGTTGATGTCCCGTACTTTCCTTTTAAGTATGTAACGTTGTACTCTACCCCATCAACCACCTCGCGGGTTTTCTTGATGATCTCCATTTCCACAAGCACCTTCCTTTCACTAGATTCTATTCGCCGGACAGTCCCGGCTTTCCTGTTTATTTGCAGTCTTTCCGTGCCTTCCGTCCGGAGTTTCCCGTCTCTGCGGCACGTCTCTCCCGCCATGCGTCAATATCCCACCCTCCCGGAGTGTGGAACAGCTGAAACTTGATGCCGAGGATGATACACATCTTCTCAAGTTCCGATACCGTGAAGTCATTGTAGCCGTTCGCTTTATTCAAAAACGATCCTTCGGAAATGCCGATCATCTCGGCCATCTCCTTCCGCTGGATTCCTCGGTGTTCCATGGTTTTCAGGATTTCTTCAACCATTGGTACCTCCGTGAATCAGCACATCCATTTGGATTGTCATGTCCTCCACATCCGGCGAACCGTACTTGGCGTATTTGGCGATAAACGCGCCTTCGTCCAGCTCGTACAGCGTGCAAAGGTTCGCGTAGTTCGCCTCCACAACGGCGCATTCATCATAAAGTTCATCTCTCTCTTCGTCCGAAATACATGACTGTACGATGTCTCCTGCCCGGAACAGATACTGTGCGTACACCTCCGCGATGCGGATCAGCAGAGCCGCCGCACTGTCCGGACGCATTTCCGAGGTGATGATATCCCCTCCCGGCGTGACCAGATACCTCTCGTCAAACCGCTTGGCACAGCAGATCACTTCGGCCGGCGACTGGAAATAAACCGCCTTCAGACGCACGTTCCGGAGATACATCACATCATCCGCGCGGAGCTGTCTCCCGGACTGCCGGACGATTTCCTGATAGGTATCCTCGGCCAGACAGATGTATTCCGGCTTCTGGTTATGGACGTTTTCAAACTTTCGGAGAATCCCGTCCAGTTTATCAATGTTCATAAACTATACCTCCTGTTTTGGTATTCAACGCGTTTATGCGCCAAATTTTTCTTCTTCGATTTCTTCGCTGATAGTGGGTGCTTCATCAAGCCACTTTTTTAACCTGTCCACCGGAATAATGATAAGGCGGTCAGAAACTCGGATTGCGGGGAATCCATCTCTCTTGGTAAGTTCGTAGGCTGTCGGACGGCTGATTCCCAGCATCTTTGCCATTTCGCATACGGTAACAGTTAACTTTTGCACTTCCATGTGTTCTTCTCCTTTCGGTTTACTTATTCGGTTTATCAGCGGCGGTCTGAGCGGCAAGCAGAGCCACAAGAGCTTCCGTGTTTACCGTGAAGCGGTTCCCGGAATAGAAACCGGGACAAGTCCCCTGCTTAATCATACGGCGGATGGCGTTTTCAGGAATCTGTGTTGCCTTGGAAGCCTTTGCAGGCGGGAGAAAGTTCGGATTGTTCGGAATAGTGATCGGGGTATCCATGTGTGTTCCTCCTGTGATGTGTTTGATATTTTTTTAACGCGACCGACGGGGTTGAAACCGTCAATCCCGCATTACCGGGGGAAAATCCCCCGTCCCTCTGCGTTCGCGTTTCAGATTCCTGTATTCCCTAAAAAATATTCCACCAATAAGTGCCCGTACTTCATGAGTAATATATTTGCAATAATACTCGTGACACAAGCCACCAGTGTATTAAAAACTACCGGATGTCTTTCGCGGAAGCGTTTCTTCTTGAACGTATCCCTTACCGCAGGAAAGACCATGTCTTCATCAATTTTTGTTCGCCGCATCTTACCACCCCGTTCGCTTAAGCGTAGCCTGTGTTCCGACCATGCTTTGCAAGGCTTTCTCGGCGATCTTTCCGTCAATATGCTTCAGTTCTTCCCTGCTGGCGTAATACGAGAAAATTCTGTCTGCCTCATCCATACTTATATATCCAATATCGCACAGAGCTATCAAATACGCTCTTTTTGTATATACACTGACAACTTCAAGTGCACGGTCGTCAGTTTTCATGGCCGCTTCTTTTACACACTGCCAGCTTCGGATGAATATCCGACTTTCCTCCGGAAGTTCGGCAATCAGTTCCTCGATCGGTACTTCAACTTCTTCCGGAATCTTGGAACGCTTTCTGTTGAATGTCCGCATCCGCATCACACCCCCTCTCCCTTTTCTTCTTCCGGCTTGTCCTGCTTCTTCGACAGCTTCGCCGCCGCAGTAACACCGGCCACTACACCCGCCGTAAAGGTTTCGATTTCCTTTACCGCTGCACAGGCTACCTCTGTCTTTTCGGGATCGCCCGCTACCTTGTTGATTGCACTGAGCTGTTCCGCCAGTCTGGAACAAGCCGCCTTCATTGCTTCGCTCATTTTCTATACCTCTCTTTTGGTAATTTTTCTTGATTTACTCTGCCCCCCGCTGTATAATAAAAGCGAAAGGAAGTGATACCGTGTCCGATATTTCCAACTACGACTACAGAATCCTCGACTACATCTGTTCCTCGGACGAACCTGTCTCACCGTATGAAATCACCGCAAAGTTCGGTGACGCCGGACGCGCCGCCGCGAGTGACCTTGTTTCTCGCAAACTCCTGACTGTCGAAAGCACCGGAGAAAGTATTTTAGACCGCGATCCTGCCTCTCCCTATAAGCTCACAAATTCCGGTCTCGTCGCTCACCAGTCCTATATGTATGATCGTCAGCTTGAAACCAGAGAGCGCTGGAAGGAACGGATTGTTGGGTATCTGTGGGGACTCCTGACTTCTGCAGTTACTTATCTACTCACAGTACACCTGATACCCGCAATAGGTAGTCTATTGCAGACATTATGAACCATCCTGAGATTCCGCCGAGAATGTAAAACAGGATTGCCAACGGATCATAACCGTTATTGTTCCTCCTCATCCCCCTCACCTCCGTTTTTTTCATTATCAGTGAATCAAAACAAGCAATGATTCATTGTTGATGAAAGTATAACACATATCCGCTTCATTGTCAATACATTTACGATAAAAAATATTTAATATTTTCATTGACAATGAATCTCATGTGTGCTATAATGTAAAAAAACAGAAAGGAGGTACACCTTCCATTGCAGACGACCATTGGAGATCGACTTAAAGAGGTGCGAACCAAATACCTTAATTTAAGTCAGGAAGAATTCGGCAACACTCTCGGAATTGGAAGAGGTGCTATCTACAACATTGAAAAAGGTTTGGTTGAACCCAAAGAATCCTTTATGCAGTTGTTATGTAGTACCTATAACATCAACCGCGAGTGGCTTGAAACCGGCGAAGGAGATATGTTTCTTCCCATGACGGAAGACGAAGAACTCGCCAAAATGTTCGGTGAACTTTTCACGCCTGATACCGACCCCCGTATCAAGAAGGCCGTGAAAGCCACCATCGAAATGCTGAAACGTCTTCCCGAAGATGCCATCCCGATCATCGGTGACTACGCCGAACAGATCGCCAGTGCATTAAAAGAAGGACAGGAAAAATAATTCCTGTCCTTTTTGCGTTTTTCTGTTGTAATTTGTGAGATTGTGGGATATAATAGATAATAATAAATAAAAGAGGTAAAAATAATGCATGCCATTTTTGAACTCAACGGAGTAGATGGACAGCTCGCTGTTTATGATGATAAGGTTATAATTTCTCGTAAAGGTGCATTTGGCTTTATTTTATTTGGAGGAGCGGGAAATAAGACCATACGTTTTTCTTCCATTCGTTCTGTTCAGTTCAAGGCTGGTTCGATATGGACAAATGGTTATATTCAGTTCGGCATATCCGGCGGACGTGAAAAAGATAACACAGTTATCTTAAGAGCAGGCGAACAAAGCAATATAGGCGCAAAAATCCAAGAATACATCGAAAAACGTATCGAAGAAATTAATTCTCCCAAACCCTCTCCTTCGATGTCAGCAGCAGACGAAATTCTGAAATTGAAACAACTTCTTGATATGGGTATTATAACTCAAGAAGAGTTTGACAAAAAGAAAAAACAACTTTTGGAGGCGTAATATGAATAAACTTCAAAAAACCATCCTCACCGTCGGCGCGGCGTGTACCCTGGCTGTCACGTCCTTCGCCGCCGGAAACATGATCTCCATCAGCGTAGACCCTTCCGTCAAAATCCTCGTCAACGGAACGGAATTCCAGCCGAAGGACGCAAACGGAAACGATGTCATGACGTTCATCTACAATGGCACTACCTACGCTCCCCTCCGTGCTCTGGCCGAAGCCTACGGTCTGGAAGTAGGCTACGATGCCGCACGGAACATGGCGACAGTGAGCGAACCGGGTAAAACGTATGATACCCCTGCCGCTCCGGTACAGCCGTCCGAAAAATACGGTGAAGGTCAGTACAAGGTCGGTAAGGATATTCCGGCGGGGACATATATGCTCTGGGTATCTGATGTGAAATACGGTGGGTATTTTGTGTATTCATCCGACCCGAACGCAGATGACATCATTGAGAATGACAGTTTTGCGACCAATTCCATTATCGAAGTGTACGATGGAGAATATCTTGAACTCCGCCGGTGCGATGCCTTCCCGATAAAACAGGCAGAAGCTCCTCGGAAGCAAAATGGGGCCTTTGGTGAAGGATTTTATATAATTGGTGAACATATCCCTGCGGGAGAATATAAACTTGAAATCACTGACGAAAAATATGGCGGCTACTACTGCATATATAATGATGTTCGCCGCAACGATATCGACAGCAACGGTTCCTTCACCGGATCGCGCTATATCTCCCTTTCTGAAGGACAATACTTAAAACTCAATCGCTGTAAAATCATTGTTGATTGACAGAAAATTTATGAACCGGAGGAACATATTATGTCCGAACGTCTTACATCCCCCTGCGACAATCCCGACGAAATGACCCGTGGCTTCGCGGAATGGTTTGAATCCGCCTATCAAAAGTTAAAAAGATACGAAGAAGCAGAAGAAAACGGACGTTTATTCCGGCTTCCATGCAAACCGGAAGAAGTAGTCTATACGGTGCATAAAAAATATGATCCCGATGAAGATAAAGAAATTTACATACTCACAGAAGAAATCGTGCTGAACTTTGTCATTACCGGACATTACGTTGTTGCACAATGCAGTGGTATGACTTATGATCTTTCTGATTTTGGCTGTAATGTATTCACAGATCGTTCGGATGCAGAGTACAGGGTTATGCATCTTAACAAAAGTAAGTAACTCTAACTTATAAAAACCGGAAGCCTCTCCCCGTCGGAGACCCGCTTCCGGTTTTTCTTCTTGTCGTTCCCTCTACTTAGTCGCGGAGGTAACTCCGATCGCAAAATTATAAATCAGCAGTACGGTGCCGTAGCTGGACCCTCTTAACATTTCGATGATTTGCTTAATCATTTCGGCCTTCGTCATAAGTGTTACCTCCTGTATTATTTTAAAATAAAAATTTTTCCGCTCTTTTTTGTGCGGATTGTCAATTGATAGTCCTTGTGAAATGCTGTACACTATAGGTATCAAACATTTCGGTGCTATTATAACACACCTTTCCTGTAGGAAACAAGTGCTAAAATTCAGAACTGCACCACCATTTTTTGGTTGTAAATCTCACCCACCCCTTGGAAAACCGTGAAAATCCGTGAGAAAACTCCCAAAATACTCTCACTCTCTCCCAACAACATTAAATCCGGAGGACTCCCCGAATGAAAATGCAGCAGGTTCGCGCGATCATGAAACAGAAGGACATCAAGGCAAGCCGCATGATCGAAAAAACCGAAACCGCCCCCAGCACCTACTACCGCTACATGAAGTTTGAAACCACCGACCGCTGGCCGACCGAGTTTTCCCAGAAGTTTTTCAAAGAGCTCGGCATCGACATCAACACCGATGATCTCCCGGATACAGACGACGAAATCGACGAAGAAGATTATTACAGCTACGTCGCCCACCTCACAGAAATGTATGACCTCGAAATCCGCCACAAAGACGACAAAATCTCACGCCTCGAAAATGACATACGAGATCTGAAAGGACAGCTCAAGGACTATCGAGTACGGATGGACAGAAAGAACAAGTATATCACATGGCTGTTCATTTCCCTCGCGCTTGTGTTGGTTCTCGTGGTTGTTCTTGTGGTTGTCCTCGGCGTAATCTTACTCTAACGAAAGGAATCCCCATGGAAACAAAACTGCCCCCCTTCCATCGGATTGTCGCTTATCTGCGCAAATCACGCGCAGACGGTGAGGAAACCGTCGAATCCGTTCTCGCCAAGCACGAACGCATGATCCAGGACTACTGCCTCCGCACCTACAACGCCGAACTTCCCGCCGACCGTATCTACCGTGAAGTCCAGTCCGGCGAAACCATCGCGTCCCGTCCGGTGATGCAGTATGTCATCCGCATGATCCAGAATAAAGAAATCGACGCCGTCCTCTGCGTAGACCTTCAGCGTCTCTCCCGCGGCGATCTTTCCGACGTCGGCGAATTGTCCGCCCTCTTCCGATACACCGGCTGCCTGATTGTCACGCCCATCCGCACATACAACGTCGCCGATGAGTATGACCGGAAATTTTTTGAGATGGAAATCATGCACGGTAACGACTACCTCGAGTACATCAAAAAAATCATGGGACGAGGCCGACGGCAAAGCGTACTGGAAGGAAACTACATCTATTCCGGTGATCCCTACGGCTACCGCCGTGTGTATGTAGATAAACGTCCTACCCTTGAAATCTGCGAAGAGGAAGCCGCCGTCGTCCGGCTGATCTATGAACTGTACACCGGGCCGGAGCACGCCGGTCCTACGGAAATCGCCAGACGTCTGAATACTTTGGGTGTAAAACCCCGAAAATCCGACCGCTGGACAAATTACGCAGTCAAAGGAATTCTCATCAATCCGTTGTATATATCAAAAATCACATGGCAACGCCAAAAAGAGACGAAAGAGTTTTCCGATGGAAAAATCATCACCCGTCGCAGACTGTCCGACGAAGGGGATTATATCTGCGCCGATGCACGTCACCCGGCTATTATCACGCAGGAAACATTTGCTCTTGCGCAGGAACTCCGCCGATCGCGCGCCCACCCTGCTGTCCGAGCAAATTATGATATCGTCAACCCGCTCGCAGGGTTAGTGAAATGCGGAGTATGCGGAAAATCCATGACCTACCGTTTCGGCGATCACGATTCCCAGCCATTCATCCTTTGTGCCTCTGCTGATTGTACCACACGTTCCGTCCGCCTTTCCGTCTTGCTGGAACATATCTGCGGTTCCATGCAATTCACCCTCGAAGAATACCGCCAGAAAATTGAGAAAAATTCTAATGCCGCTGCGTCTGATCCTACCACCGAAATCTATCAAAAGGAACTCGCAGAACTCCAAAAACAGCAGAAACGCCAGTTTGAATTGCTCGAACGCGGTATATACTCCGAAGAGGTATTTTTGGAACGAAGTGCGGAAGTAAACGAACGAATAAAAAATGTAACCGCCGAAATTGAAAAAATCGAATCCAATAAAAAAACAGAAAACGACTACTCTGTTTTCTGTGCATCTATGCAAAAATGTATTGATATTATCCGCAATCCGGATTCCCCCGCAAAAGAAATCAATAGTATGTTAAAAAGTGTTATAACGATTATAAAATATAACCGCCCCAAAAGCACCCGCGGCAGGTGGGAGGACACCCCTATATCCCTGCAAATTTTTTATAAAATATAACATATAACATTTGTTGTTATATGTATATGAACATTAATGATATATGTTATCACTATGCCACACAAAAAGCGAGAGCTTCCGCCCTCGCTTTTTCTCATGCCTTGAACCCCGCAGTTTTCGACATCATATGTGCAATCTTGTCCTCCAGCCTCCGCACCATAACCTTCGCTACGGCTTCGGCGTTCTTCGGGTCGTGCAGCATCTCGCGGTTTTTCTCCAGCCACTCCTTCGCGCCCGTCAACCGCTTCGACGCCTCCCCGTGAAACATCATCGCCGTCTCGCGTTCGCCGGCATCCTTCGCTTCACACGCCCAGTCGCACTGCATCGCCGCGTCCTTGATGCTGTCGTCGATTACCGCAATGATCCCCTCGATTTTCGAATAGTTTGCCATCACTTACCTCCGATCATCTTTTCGATCACCGACATCTTTCCGCGTATCTCCGCCATATCCTCCTTCATCTTCTGGATGCCCGGATCAGGTGCAGGAATGCCAACCGAAAGAAACAGCATCATCAGAATCCATAACGTGAATTCATCCATTTTCTCTGCGCCGTCCGCGCAGCCGAGTGCCATTCCGTCAAACTTCGTTTCTTCCATGATGTACCTCCGTCAGCACAGCTTCGTTACAACCGCATCCGCATCTACCAGCGTACCGGCAACACTGACAATGTACCCGATGTCCGCTGGAGAACATCCGCACTTCCGTACCGGAATCAGCGATACTACCGTTACATTGACCGTGTCTCCCGCTGCCGCAGTCGCAACCGCAACATCCGCCGCAGACAGCATACCGTCAACCTGCATCGTTACCGTCACATCCCCTGCCGCTGTTGCCGTAAACGAAAAGTTTGCAGTGATCATGTATACACCGTCGCAGTTAAGATCAATCCCGCCGTTGTTCAGTACAGCGGTACTCCCTTTCCGGAACTTCGTCCCCGTGAACGTCAGCTCGCCGCCGGCCAGAACATCGACCGGAGTGTTTCTGAAAACCTGAATCATATATACCTCCTGTAAATTCAAAAAATGAACCGGGAGAACTGCCGCCCTCCCGGTTTTGTCACGACAGTCTGAAACTGTTCTGCTGATTTAATAACCGCCGTTACAGCCGCATCCGCTGTTGAAACAGAACGGATTCTGGGCCGAGAACGTGGTTGCCGTCGGATACCGTACCACACCGCACAGTGCAGCCTGAAGCTGGAGCTGATTGATCTGGTTCTGCATATCCGCCATCCGGTTGCCGCAGATCGCGTCGAGAATCTTCTGCGTTCCGCGTTCCTGTGCCTGGATGATGTTTGCGGTATTGATCGCGCCGTTGTAGTTGACGGAATCAATACCCCTCTGGATGTCGCAGCAGCACGCCGCGATCTGATGGGACAGTTCGCCGAACTGAGTCAGAATGTTGGTGTTTACGCCGTCGATCTGACGCGCAGTTTCATATCCCGCATTGGCGATACCATACGCCAGATTGTCGAGTTTGGAAGTGGTGGTCTGGTGGTCGAAACCACGCTGTACCGTGCCCTCCGTCGCCAGATTTTCACCGAAGCCGCGGTTTCCGCCGAATCCGCCGAACCCGTTGCCGAAAATCAGTGCGAACAGAATGATCATCGTCCAGTCGTTGCCCCAGCCTCCGCCGAAGCCGCCATATCCCATATTGCAGTAATTTTTATCTGTTACGGCTGCAATGTCCGCTACCGAAAGGTTATCCATAATTACCTCCCTGAATATTCAATTTCTCTGGTGGATTTACGTCATATATTTGCAAACCGGTGTGCGCATCACCGGGGTTTGCCTTATCTGAGGAGCGGTGCGATCTGCCGCCAGTCCAGCCCGTACGCCGCACATACCTGCTCCGGCGTGCTGTTCCCGTACATCTGCATGAACTGTGCAAACTGTGGATTCCGCTGAGCGAACAACTGCATGACCGCCTGCGGATTCTTCCCGTTAAACATTTCCCGGAGCTGAGCCACCTGCTGCGCCATGTTCGGCTGCTGGGACGGTGCCTGCCCCTGCTGCGGCTGTGCCGCCGGCGAAGTTCCGAATAAACTGCTCGGCATATCTCTGTACCTCCGTCTGAATCATAGTTTCAATGTCCGATCTGCTCATGGTCTCCGTACTGGTCTGCCCGGTATTCAGATCGATTTCCGTGAATGAAAACGCACGGATCGTCGGGAACCCTCCGGAATCCGTCGTCTTCCAGAAAAATATGTCCCTCGTGTTGTCAAACAGCGCGACTGCCGAATTCGGTGCAAGCTGGAACATCCGCGCACCTTCGATTCCCGTCACCCGGTCCACCTGCCTCTGTGGTGCCTGCTGCGGAAGATTCTGACTCATCCCGCCGTAAGGATACATCATCGGCTGCCCGTACTGCTGCGGAACACCCTGACTGATTCCTCCGAAATTCATCATCCGGATCACTCCCTTCTTACTCCAGAAAGAAGAACACCTCCCCTTCCTGTGATTAAATTATATCACAGAAAGGGGAGGTGAAACTGTCAACAAACTGCCGACATTCTGTCAGAATTCTGTCATTTCAGATGCCCACATACCGCTGCGCGATCATGTGCAGCACCTTCAGCGCTTTCCGGTACCGCCGTCCTACCGTCTCCACGGACATGTTCATCGCGGCGGCAATCTCAACCTGCGACTGATGCCGGAGATGCACCCGCCGCAGAATTTCCAAATCCCGCGGTTCCAGCGCACACTTCTGGATCATCGCTTCGATTTTCTCCGGTTCCGCAAGCGCGGGGATCGTCTTGTGCTTCGCATCGTGTAGGGGTTGTTCCATGTATCAAGCCCCCTCTCACGCCTATTTAAGGACGGAATCTCCGCCGTCCCCGGTGTCACTGTGAAACCATACATCCGAAAGTTCCTTCGCGGCATCCACCTTCCCGTTGCCGATCTCACGCGCCGCATCAACGACACCCTCGCTGAACACATACGCTATCAGACCATACGCCGCCGTTTTCAGCACATCCGCAACTTCCGCAGTCATTTCTTCCCCGAACACTGCAGAAACACACATCAGAATTGCAGACATTACCGCCGCCCACAATTTGCGGCTGGACAGCTTCTGCTTCCAGTCGATCACCGTCCCAGACTTCAGTTTCGCCGCATCCGCCTGTTCGAGGATGTATCCCTCCACCGCCTCCGGTGTATCGCGTTTCGCCAGCTCTTCCGCACTCAGTTCGATCACTTCGTTTTCTTTGTATTTCATAATACCCTCCTAAAAATCCTTTTTGATTTCATCATCCTTCACCGCGCCGGACTGAATCCGCGCGACTTTTTCCTTCTTGCTGTTGTCGAAATATGCCCCCAACACAATCGTCAGGGCCGCCTGAACGAATCCGACAATTGCCGTGACATACGGCAGTGCCCCCATGTAACCGGACACAATCGCCATCTCCGCAATCGTCAGCCCGCGTGCGACCACATACCACGACAGCGGCATCATTACCAGCGCAAACAGCACCGTCAGAATCTTTGAAAACTGTATGTACACCTTCCCGATTCCCATATCAGCCTCCCTGCATCAGCCGGAACATCCGATAAATGAACACAAGTACCTGCTCTCGGGTACACGTTTCCCGCAGCATCAGATTTCCGTCACCGTCACCGTAGATGATCCCGTTCGTCACCGCCCATTCCACGGCTTCCTTCGCCCACTCCTGCGGTTCGCTGTCGGTACGTTTGCCTATTTTTACTTCTTCTATATTCACGATATATCCTCCTTCTTCATTTGGGATTCCGAGAATTTCTTCCGGATTCACCGTTGCTCCGGTGACTGACACCCGCACTTCGTAGTGCAGGTGCGATCCTGTGGACCGTCCAGTACTGCCTTCCATGCCGATCGCCTGTCCTGCCGCCACATACTCACCGGCAGAAACCCACCGTTCGGACAGATGACAGAAAAAATGCACCCTCCCGTCGTTGCCGAAAATGCTGATATAATTCCCCCACTCCGATGTGGGGTTTGTCATGTCCGTCACCATGCGGGACTGCAGTACCGTACCACCTACGACCGCACAGATCGTCTTGTCCCCGTCGCTCACCAGATCAAACGCCCAGTGCGGTACACCCTTTTCGTGTGTGATCGGGTCCTCGCGCCGTCCGTAGGTGCTCACCAACCGAACCGGTGTTCCAGGATTATAAGGTAATCTCATTTTGCGTTCCTTTCCTCATCTCCCGGCGGTTCGTCCGGCAGATGAATCATGTGTTCATACATTTCTTTTGCAACGTCATTCCCTCCAAGTTCGCTGTACGCGTCATACGCTCGTTCGAGGGCCTCTTTTGCGTAAATCGGACAGTATCCCTTCACGCTGTATTCTTTGTGGTCGCGGATGATCTCTGCGCGAAGCAGACATTGTGTGCCGCGATCATTTGCTGATTGGCGTTTTCGGTGCATTTTGATATATGTACCGAAAACGCCGAACAATCCGCCTAAAATGGCCGGTGTAATCCAGTCAAGGATTCTCTCTGACATTTCAATTTATCTCCTACACTTTTTTGTTTGGTACTCCTGTCCGTCATTCTTCGCCGCCGTGGTGCGCCCGATGAAGAACGTCCCCACGGACAGCGCACAGCCGATGACGGCGATCAGGACGGATAGTTCGATTGTCATTTTTGTTTCCGCCTTTCGTTAAGATTCGGGTTCTATTGCTGATTAAGCGACTATCGTTCCCGTGCTGTCGGTGAATGATTTTTCTGGGATTTTCACAAGAGCTGTATCAATTTTATATACACCGAGCGGAATATACTGTCCTGCGATGAAATCCCACCCATTCAATACAATGAAGTCGTCATACACATCCACGACATACCCTTCACTTGCGGTGTAGTCATTCACGGACTGTAGTTCGTTTGTGTCCACATAACGAGGGATAGCGCTTGACGGCACATGAATTGACCGAAATCCATTTCGTTCGGTATAATTAGAATTCATGTCCAATTTCTGACAATCGAGCTTCATGTGAGAGTGTCCGTGAAACAGCAGTGTGTTTTTATAGTGCCGGAGTAAATTCATAAAAGCTGTTGTTCTGACCGTTCCCCAAGATTCGAAGATAGAATTTTCCCGGACATCCGACGCATCGCCGCTGTCTTCTTCGATGTAAGAGTGAATGAACACAAAACACCGCCTATTCCGGTTTGCTTCCAGCGTTTCGTACAGCCACTGTAAATCATCGTCCGACATCACTTTGTTTCCGTGAGGCTGTCCGACGAACACGAACAGGTCATTTCCCTGCTCTGTTGTATAGGTCAGCTTGGTTCCCGTGTAATATTCTAATTCGGGCAAATTATCCGCAATCGGAACGACGTAGCTTTCATGGTTTCCGCAGATTCCGTACACCGGAATGGAGTGCTTGTCACAGATTTCCTTATAGTTTGCAAACTGGTCTGGAATCAAATCCGTGCTATTTCCTTCGTCATACAAGCCCGTTTGTGTTATATCTCCACAATGAACGCAAAACGCACAGCCCTCGTTTTCAAAGTGTGAAAGCGCGGTGTCAAACTTTTCTTCCGGATTCCACGTTACCCATGCTTCACCTTTTTTGTAAAAATGAATATCACTAACAAGTCCGAATGAATATAGCTTTGTTTTTGTGGTAGCTGTCATTCTGCCGAGCTGAATGTCGCATATTTTTTTGCTGTTGCTATCATATACTCCGATAGATTTTGCGCCGCTTGGAGCTGTGTTTTGTGGTATAAAATGCCTGTACACATATGTCATAAAGTCACCGCCTTACACAATAGGCTCGTTTACTGTAACAATGGTCTCGTCTGTAATAGAACCAGCACAGAAACGGAAGAATGTAATAGATGTCGATACACTCATTTGATTTACCATCAGGCGATATACATCGTCAGTAAGTTCCACAAACGCATTTTCCGTCGAAATCGCACCGCCCCAGATTCTGTTTTTTGATGCGTCGTAAAGCACAATATTGTTATTGGTTGCGGTGCCGTGCAGTGTAATACCCTTGATGTAGATATCGTCTCCGGCGGAAACTTTCATAAACCCGGTACAATATACTCCCGTCATAGCGGATTCACCGCCGCCAGAAGCCGAAATCCTATACCCGGATTTATACCCGTCTTCACCGTTTGCGCCGACAAATTCATTTCCGCTTACATCAACCGCCTGTGGCAAAAGGTTATTGTATGTAGGCTTGCTTTCCTCCGCCACCGCCGTAATTACGATATTACCTGCTACAGATGCAATGGAAATCGTGCCGCCGCTGACCGCAGATGCAGATATATCCGTACCGCCCATTGTCACAACCACAGAGGAAAGTTCATATCCGCTGTTAGCCGTAATAGTAGCCGTGTAACTCTGTCCGCTGATTGCCTGTGTTGCGCTGTTGGATGTGGTGCAGTTGGTAAGATTGTTTGTGACGCTATAATACACGTTTGTATCAAGCACCAGATTGCCGATGTCAATGGTTGAGCCGTCATCCATCTCATACTTGACCGTGTACGTACCGTCTGCCAGATTGCCCTTGACCACGATGTTATTTGCACTGTCAACGTAACCAACCACGTCACCGTCACTGCCAACCTCAACGCCTGTCCCAATCGGTACGCCGCCCTTAAAGATGTACACCAGTCCATCCGTATGCACACCCAAAGTCAGCGTTTCATAATCAGCAATCGCCGTGGAAAGGTTGGACAATTCCGCCCCCACTTTCGCCGCGTCCGCAGCCGCACCGGATACCTTCAGCGTATCATCTACGTCCGGGACGTCCACCAACTGCGCCGCTGCCGCTGCGATATCCTGCTTGTCCGCGTCGGTCAGCGTATACGGATCGCCGTCCTTGCCGTTGTATACCTCAAACGTGCTGGTCGTATTGTCCGTGTACGTGATCGTATAGGTGTCCGTTGTCCCTGCCGCGCCTGTGCTGGATGTCCGTGCGACGGAGACAATCCCGCGCCCTGGATTCCCCGGACTGCCCGGTTCTCCCGGATCACCGTCTGTACCGTCCATCACATCCACGGTTTTCACGCCGTCCTTATCGGTAATCGTGATACGATGCCCACCGTCAATCGCGGACACCGCCACCGTAGGCGATTCGCCGGGTTCGCCCTTTTCCCCCGGCTGTCCGTCCTTCCCGTTGGTGATCGTCGCTGTCGTCGTGCCGTCCTTGTCTGTGATCGTGACGATCGCGCCGTCGTCCGTCTGCTCGACCGAAGCCGACGGGCTGAATCCGTCCGCGCCGGAACCGCCGCCGCCGGAGTTTTCCGCCCATTTTGGCTCACCGTCAACAACCGACAGCACCTTCCCCTCATCCGCTTCCGCGTATTCCGGCAGTTCCCTGACCGTTACGTTTCCGTTCTCGTCGGGGACTGCTCCGTTGACGCTCGACACCGCGCCGACCATTCCAGAAAAATCTTCGACTTCATACGACCACACCGTATCCGTCAAGCGGCAAATAATGCGCTTGCCGTTTGCAATATCCGCAATAAACGTGGCGGTTTTTGTTTTACTTTCCCGCCCCGCAAAAACGGCCGTTGGGTTTCCGATTCCATCCACACGGAAAGGCAGATACAGAAATATACAATATTCGTCCGCCGCGCTGTCGATATCCGAATATGATACAGCATCACCATACCAAAACTCTTTGACTGCGCTCCCGTATACTTTACGCTCTGATTTCCATGTGCCGTCGGGCAGGTACGTTATTATACGAGCGGTCAGACCTTCGTAGGCGCGGAATGTCATGTTATATGCGCTGTAAGCGTGCAGCCATGCAGTATACGTTGCCTCGCGGAATACGCCGATAAGTACTCCCTGCTCCGCTTTTTGGAGCAAGTCTTCAAAAGAATGCGTCGTGTCCCCATACGGAATAACAAGCACCGGGTACGGCGGCGGATTTTCAGTACTGTACTGCCGTACATTATCCACGTTATTAAGACCGACCTCTTTTTTCGTGTAGGTTGGCTTCTCCGGCTGTTTTGCCCACGCCGGAACGGTCGGGTCAGTTTCCTGCGCGATACCTCCGCCACCTCCGCCGTTTTGCTCAATGTCCTCAAGCCGCGCAAGAATCTGTTCCGTCACCGATGCGGGCATTTCCGGGAACGGCTCCCCGTCGAGCGTACCTGTGGGAAGGACATACAGCACCGCTTCATCAGTTGTGATCCGCTGGATGACCTTGCCGTCGCGGAATTCGTTCCCGTGGAGGTATACCTTCCACATTCCGGCGGACAGGTTGAGGTGGTCTTCCTTCCGGATGCAGTCCTCTGTCAGGCGGATGTCGTAGACTGCACTGTCATTTGAGAAATGTACCCATTTGGCAAGCCCGTCCCAGTCGTCGGTCTTGAAGATGAACTTCGCTTCAAGGTAGTCGATGGTGTCCGCGACAACGTGCGAATTGCAGAGATTCAGATGCTGGCGGATAATGTGTCCTGTGATCATATTGCACTGCTCCTTTCATCAGGATTGGATTTTAGCGAAAGAGACTTACCCCTCATACCCTTCCAGATATCCGCGGTACCGCTCGATTTCCGCAGCAATCTTCACACGGTCCACTTCCAGTGCATCCCGTTCCGTCGCGTCTTCGGTTTCTTCCAGACGTCTGTAAATATCGCAGAGCCGGAAATACAGGTTTCCCAGCTCCTCGCAGTCATCCGCGCGGGAAATCTTCTGTTCAATTACCGCAACACGGCTGCCTTTTTCGTAAGTAACCGCCTTAATGGTTTCCGTAATCCGTTTCATTCTTCTTCATCCTCCTCAAATTCGATTTCGATTAACCCTTCCAGCAGACGAAGGTCGGCATAAGAAATCCGTACATCTTCATACGCAGGGATTTTCACCGGCTTGATTCCTTCCATGTCGAGGTCAAGCCCCAGCAGCTCCTGCATTTTTGTTTCCAGAGTTTCAACCATATCCGGCTTCGGTACAAATTTTCCGTTTTCCCACGCACCGCATTCTTCAAGGATCACGGCGCGGCGTTCATCGTAAAATTTCAGATGGGGTTCCGTTTTGCCGAGCAGTCTGGAAACCCGGTAAAGGGTTCCAGTGTGCAGATCCTGACCGGCGATCTTCTGCATGGACGGTACTGCGTCCACAAGCTGTTTCATTTTCATAATAGGTTGTCTCCTTTTTATGCAATCAAACCGTATTTTTTCAATGCGGTAATCAATGTGGCGACCGTGGCTGTGTTGGAAACGGTCTGACGTATCGCCGGAGTGGTTCCGAAAAATCCGATCTTCGACGACGCGCTGCTTCCGATGCTGGCCGTGTTGGAGCCGATATAGGCATAATGCCAGTAGTAAGACGATGTGCCAAGGTAACACGGGTAAGTTGTGGATGTGCTGTACGGACGCAGTTCGCGGGATGTATTGCAGACGATATAATAAGACGTACTGCCGCCCATCGTTACAGACGAACCGGCCATACTGGCCCCCGCGGTAAGCTCTTTTCCGCCCAGATAAATCTTATTGACATACAGATTGTTCCACTGATATGTGGAGGTTCCCAGACTATATCCGCCGGTTGCCCAGGAAGAATTCGGACGGAATACTTTATTGGCATGATCCATTACCAGTCCGCGTGTGCTTACATTACTGAATCCCAGCGTTTCCGAACGGATATCAATGCTTTTGTATACTCCCTTCGTCGTTGTGATATCAGAACCGATATACATATAGTGCCCGGAGGATGTAATCATGAGGTAGCTTGCATAGGTACCCTTCCCGTATACATCGCTCAGGGTGATCGAACTGGTATCGATCCGGTCTGCCGAAATCGTGCCGGTTTTGATTCTGCCGCCGTCAATGGAAGTGGAACCGCTTGATCCGAGGTCAGATGCCCGCAGGAAGGTTGTGAATCCGGTGAAATCGATCTTATCCGCCTGAATCTTGATGTTGCTGCTGTTCGGATTTGAAACAAGCTGCAGAAGCGCATAGACATTGGTTCCGATGGTATTCTTGGTATAGGACGATGACAAAGTGATCGCAGCTTCGACACCAGATACTGATTGTTCTATCGCCGTGACCGCTGATGTTTTCGCATACACTGACATTCCAGATATCGTCTGATACGTTCCGGATACTGCAGAAACCAACTTCGCTTTACCGGTTGAGGTGTCAATATAAGATTCTATCCCGGTATTTAACTCAGTTTTCTTAAGGTATCCGGAAACGTCCGGGATATCACCCTTTTTCGCATAACTTCCGAGTGTACTGTTCAGAGTTGTCTGACTAACGTATGTACCCGATACCGCCGAAACCAATTTCGCCTGTCCTGTTGACGTGTCGATGTAGGATTCAATACCGGCAGACAAATCACTCTTCGCCACATAATTGCCGAGAGCATCCGTTTTCACGAATGTTCCCGTCAGCTTGTCAACGATCTTCGCAGTTCCGGCCTGCGTGTCGATGTACGCCCCGATCTCCGCCGAAAGCTCCGTTTTTTCAACAAATCCTGATACGTCCGGTATATCGCTCTTCTTAGCATAGTTGCCAAGGGTACCGGTCAGATTTGACTGACTGACGTACGTCCCGGACACCGCGGAAACCAGCTTCGCCTTACCGGTCGACGTATCAATGTACGTCTCTATCCCCGCGTTCAGCTCCGTTTTCGCAACATAACTCCCAAGCGCATCCGGTTTCACAAACGTCCCCGTCAGATTGTTCACGATCTTCGCCGTACCCGCCTGTGTGTCGATGTACGCCCCGATCTCCGCCGAAAGCTCCGTTTTCTTCGTGTACCCCGTCAGCGCATCCGGTTCCACATACGTTCCCTTCAGTGCCGCAACAATAGATGCCCGGCCGCGTTCTTCGTTGATATAGGTATCAATGCCTGCGGAAAGTTCGCTTTTCTTTACCGTGTCGCCAATCTCTTCG
>JAGBAA010000012.1 GCA_017939795.1 Thermoguttaceae bacterium | reverse complement strand
GTTCTGCGTTTCTGGCGCGTTCTGCGTTTCTGGCGCGTTCTGCGTTTCTGGCGCGTTCTGAGTTTCCGCCGTGTTTTGAGTTCTCTGCGTCTGAGAAGAGACTACGTTTCCAGATGACGAAGGCAAAACCGGGACGGCACGTGGATCTGCTGTCGTTTCATGTCGGGAATGAGAAGACGGAAAATCAACGGAATGGCCAAGAAACGCACCGGCAGCAAAGGTCCCGAGAGCCAGGAAAAAGAGCGCACGCGGTTTCCTCGATGAAAAACGCGGGAGTTTCCGGATCGCATACACAGCGTCCTTCATCGAGGCGAAACGCCGGACTGCGATCGGATCCGTCATGCGGTCAAGAACGAGCTGAAGTGCGCGGGGAATGGAGATCCCGGCTTCCCGAACCTGCGGGAATCGGATCTGGCGGCTGATGCACCCGCCCTGCGTCATTCCGGTCAAAAGATAGAAGAAAACGCTTCCCAATGCATAGACGTCAGCCCGAGCGTCGATCTTTGCCTGAGGAACGTACTGTTCCGGCGCCATGAAGCTCGGCGTTCCGAAAATCAGATGCGTCGTTTCATTTTCAAATTTCTCCGCAGTCTGTGCCAGTCCCAGATCCAGGACCTTCAGCGTACCGTCCGGCATCCTCCAGAGATTCGACGGCTTCACATCGCAGTGGATCAGCCCGCGCTCATGAGCATGCTGAAGTCCTGCCGCCGCCTGAAGGATCAGTTCTTTGGCTTCATGAAGCGGAAGTTTTCCGCCTCGCTGATGCACGTATTCCGTGAGAGTCTGTCCTTCCAGAAGCTCCATGACCAGGTAGGGCATTCCGTCCCAAAGTCCGGCATCCGTGACCGACACGATGTTTGGATGATCGAGCTTTCCGGCAGCCGTGATCTCCTGATGGAAACGTTCCACGACCGCAGGTTCCAGAAGTTTTCTCTGCCGGATCAGTTTGACGGCAAATTTACGTTTCAGAACCTGATGCTCACCGGCATAGATCTCCCCCATCCCGCCCTGCCCGAGCGGCTCCGTCAAAAGATAGGGCGGAATGGAAAACGGAAGAGAAAGCATTTTCTGCGCCATCAGCTCTTCTTCTGCTTTACGGCGAGCCCGGCTCCACGGAGAAACGCTCCCTCTGAAGGAATCAGAAAAGTCCTGAATACGCGTCTCATTGCGTTCCAGTTCCTCAACATTCTGTCGGCATCGAATACAGACGGAAATGTGTTCTTCCACCTCGAGATATGCAGCCTCGGAAAGAGCGCACTGAACAAAATCGTGCAAAACGGAACCTTCAGGACACTGCATCTGCATTCTCCATTCATGCGGCTAAACAAAATGAACATCAAGATCCCTGAACCGGACGCTTAAAGGACGTCTTCATACTCTTCCAGGATCCGTTTCTTGATTCGGTACTTGATCTGACGTACCGCCGTCGCCGTGATCCCAAACTCTTCTCCGATAGACGCACTGGTGACCCCCTCGGACGTCGAGAGCCGTTTGAAAACCTGAATATCGCGTTCCGAAAAATGTTTTTCGAGGATCTTCATAAGCTGGCAGTAAATGAGCATCGTTTCCGTCGCTTCATCATCCGGAATTTCGACCTCATTCTGCTGGTAGTCTTCAAGTTCACCGACGGCGATCGGGGTACGCTGCTTCTTTTTTCGAAAATCTGAGATCCGGGACCTCGTGATCGATTTGAGCCAGTAGCGAAATTTCTGTTCCGGTTTCTCTTTTCGAAAGGAATCGATATTTCGGGCAACGGAGAGGAAGACTTCCTGCGAAATATCATGGCAGTCTGCATCCGAAAAACCGGCAGATGCGCACCAGTGCCAGATCAGCCGACTGTAAAGCAGGCTCAGAGTGTCCCAGCTTTCCTGATTGTTTGCTCGACACTGAACCAGCAAAGAAGTCGGCGTTGGCGAATCGTAATTCATTCTTTCTTTTCTCCGTTTTGATGGGGGCTTTGATTGGATCGTATTTCACGGACCGCGGCACTCATCGTATTCCAGCGGCCAAGTGAAAGGTCCCGGTCCCTACTTTTGGGGTTTGGCGTCAATGATGACTCCCGTAGGCCGAACGACGTCCGTCACGACCGGTCCAGTAATGA
Source organism: Thermoguttaceae bacterium (assembly GCA_017939795.1). Classification (GTDB taxonomy): domain Bacteria; phylum Planctomycetota; class Planctomycetia; order Pirellulales; family Thermoguttaceae; genus RGIG3701. The sequence continues at coordinate 61,641 of JAGBAA010000012.1, read as the reverse complement.
GCGTCGTACTGTTTTGCGCCTGATCGAAAACATCTGCGCGAACAAAGACAGTGCCGGGGACCTTTTCCGGGATCCGCCATGTGTAACGGCCGCTGTTTTCCTGAAGGGAGGTACTCATCGAGCGCCACGGACCATCTTTCGCGGAAGACCAGGAAAAGAGAAGAGGCTGCCCGCTGAAATTCGGATCCTCTGCCGTCCACTGGATCTCCAGATCGCCGAATTCCGCCTGAAGCTGGATCGTGTGGAGCTGGACCTGCGGAGCAACTCTGTCCAGAACGACTTCCAGCTGCGGCAGCGATCCGGGTTCCGGACGCTCCATTCCGACGCCGGCTCCGTTGAACAGGAGGATCTGGAATCCGTATTTTCCATCGGTCGTGAGGTTCACCCGGATCGGACTCGTGCAGTCTTTATCCTCCGCCATTTTGGACCAGGTCTGCCCATTGTCGGTCGTCGCCCAGAGTTCGACCCGTCCGACTCCGGACGTTCCGACGGTCGAAATATCGTAGTCGATGTCCAAAACCGGCTGATTCACATACCGGATCCCGCTGCCGGACGTTTCTTCTGAAAGGGACGGATCGTCGAACATAAGCAGATCGGATTCCTCTTCCTCTGTATTGTTTTCGCTTTCTACTGCGCCGTTTTCGTCTTCAGAAGAATGGTCCGCCATTTCCGTTTCATTCCCGGAAGAGCCGACAGAAAGATCCTCCGAAAGTTCAACACCCAATTCCGAATCAAGCTGTTCCGTCAGTTCCGAACGCAGGCCGCTTTCGTCCGGATCCTGCGAAGAACTCCCGCCGGCACTCAGCTCCGTATCGACACTCAGATCTGTACTGTCTTCCGGTTCCGGATCGGGTTTTGATGCCGAATGACGAAATTCTCCTTGTTCGAGAAGACGCCGGGCAAACTGTTCTGCCGGCTGCTTGCTCTGGATGCGAAAAACGGGGAGCGATCTGTTCAGGATCGTGTACTGTCCTTTATCCATTACGGAATAAAGTACTGAATTGCTCTGCGGTGTTTGTGCCTGTCGTGATGAAAGCGTACCGCCTGGTGCCGAAACGGTCCCTGAGGACATCGGAGCATTGGGATCCGGAGACCACTGGGGACGTCGGGGGCCGGAGTTCGTCTGCGTCTGTGCTGGAACACCGTTTCCTGCCGCAGCCGTTCCCGCATTTCCGATACCGGTTCCGCCGTTTCCCGCCGCAGAAGGTGTCTGATTCATCAGCGAGTTCATCGGTTTTCCAGTCGTGTTGACGAGGATCCGCCAGTCCGGAAGGCCGGAAGTCCCGGTGATCTCCTGATTCTGCAGGTTGACAGCCCGGACTGCAAACCAAAATTCGCCGTCGCTTCCCGTATTTACCCGAAGCGATTTGTCCGGCGAGGCCTGGATCCTTTCACGGCTCAGCGAATTGTAGTGCCGCCAGGTGTTTCCATTATCGCGGGAGACATAAAAACGGACCTCCTTCAGCTGATTTTCCGGAATATGCCCAATGAGAGTGTCGAACGGAAGGTCAAAGATCCGTTTATCCAGCGGAAAAAGTTCCGGGAGCGCAGGCTGCGTCTGTCCCGAGGCCAGCCCGGATGCTGGAACCGTAGTCTGTCCCTGATTCGGGATCTGCACTTTCGCGTAGCTCTGTGTCTGTGCCGGATCGGTTCCTCCGGAATACCCTGCCCCCTGTCCTGAAGACGGAACCGGGATCTGGACCGTCGAACGGGGACCAGACGTCCCGTAAGTCTGTGTGTGCTGGCCTGCCTGGTTGTACGCATTGGCACGGGAAGACGGAAGAATGTACCGGGAACTGGATTCTGGACGAATTTCCGAAGAGGGCGTCGTGTACCCGGTTCCGACGCTGGACCATCCCGGATCCCCAGCAGGTAAGATCCCGGAGGAGGGAGCGGAATAAACCGTCTGAGCCGACGGAGTGCCCGGCCGAATGAATGCATCTGGAACGGTCTGGTCGGCCGATTCATTTTTCGTTTTCTTCGTAAATGACGGACGAAGACGGGCAAGAACGCCGCGCGACGCCGCCTCATCATTTGAGTCTGCATACGTTTCCTGCAAAACTCCTCCGGAAACCGTGCAGCCAAGCAAAAACAGGAGAAGTCCCTGCGCCAATCGGCTTTTCCGGTTCATTCTGGAAACGTGCTCTCTTTTCTCATTCATTGGATCGTGTCTGCTGATCATTTTTCCTATTCTCCGCTTTCGCGTCGTATCGAACGGCCCCATCTTCGGTCTTTTCTGAGCTGTGTTTTGCGGATACAAAAAAGGGGTCCATCGGAATGTATCGTCTGTCTGAACGTTCATTTTGCAAAAACTCTCGCACACATATACATTTTCTCCATTCTCCCTATTTAACAAAATTGGAAAATTCAGAATGATCGTTAAACTTTCGTGTGGGAACTGGACGATATAGTAGAGAGAGGATTTTTTTGGATCTACTATTTTTATGGAGTGAGAAAATGACTAACCAGAACGAAACGTCGATGCCCAAAGGGGGAAATGTTTCTGAATTGGAAATGGTCGGGGCGTTGCTTTTTGGTTCCATCTCAGATCTGGACAGCGTTCAGGAAAACCGCATGGTCAATCTCGGAGCACGGATCGCTCCGGCGAATGTCCGCGAGTGGGAAGACGAAACGGCACCCGCGAGCCTTTTGAATGCTGAGCAGGCTGCGCAGATCTCCGAACTGGCTCCGGAACGCAAGTCTCCGAAACCGGTCCAGGGATTCGGCGGAAATGAAGTCCTGATGCCGGCTGAAAATGTTTCGGGAACTTCCGAATCGGAAAAACCGCAGACGGGCGCACCAGTTTACGCGGAAAGCACGTCCGGCACCGAGACCCGCAATACCAGACGGAATGTCCGCAGCGTCCTCTTCAACGGCGCGTTTGCGGTCCTGACGGTCTGTGTCGCGGTCCTTGGATGGCAGCTTTACGCCGAAAAGAACGAAACGCAGACGCTCACAGAAAACACGGTGGCCGAATCGGAAGAAATGCCGTCCAACGCTGCGGCTGAGATCTCCGCCCCGGCAGAAACGGAAAGCATTCAGAATGCGCCGGCGATCGTGGAGGATCAGGCTTCCATGTTCGCTGCCGTGCAGACGGAAGAAACGGATTTCGACCAGCCGACGCCCGCCCAGCCGGAACTTGCCGCCGCATACCCGCAGTTCCATGCCGAAACGGCAGCTGCCCCGCAGAGCGTTCAGGCTGAAACCGCTCCGCAGATCGGAAATGCCGTGACGTATGAAGAAACCTACCCGACGTTCAACGCAGACCTGGCTCAGACGGCGGCTCCGGCAGTGCAGTCTGCTCCGGCACTTTGCGCGCAGAGCCCGGGTTACTCTCCCACCAGAAGCGTGAATCCGACGGCCGAATACAATCCCGGCGCACCGATGGAAGAAATTCCGGTCTTCAACAGCGAGATCAGTTCCTTCGCTCCCCCGGCGGCTGCTCCGATGAACGTGGCTCCCATGGCTCCGCAGGTCGGCACGCAGGCCCAGATCCCCGCGGAAGCTCCCCGGAAACTGACCGTACCGCAGGCCGATCCCTACCAGGTGCCCGCTGTTCCGGCAGTCCCCGCAGCCCCGGCAGAAGAAGCCTACCCCACTTTCAATCCCAATATGGGCACCGCCTCTGCTGTTGACTCCAACCTCCCGGTCACCTACTATTGAAAACCGCTCATCAACAGTAGATCTATCCTCCTGCGCGGAACATCGGTCCCCCCGGTGTTCCGCGTTTTTTTATTCCTCAACAGACTGTGAACACGAATGCACTCCCAATTTCCCTCCGCCGGAGGGACAGCTCTGGGAGGCGGCGCGTCTCGCGTTGCTTTTGGGAGGCGGCGCGTCTCGCGTCGCTTTTGGGAGGCGATGCGTCTCGCGTCGCTTTTGGGAGGCGGCGCGTCTCGCGTCGCTTTTCAAGAAATTCCTCTCCTTCGAAGGGGCGGCTCTGGGAGGCGGCGCGTCTCGCGTCGCTTCTCAAGAAATTCCTCTCCCTCGGAGGGGTGGCTCTGGGAGGCGGCGCGTCTCGCGTCGCTTCTCAAGAAATTCCTCTCCTTCGGAGGGGTGGCTCTGGGAGGCGGCGCGTCTCGCGTCGCTTTTGGGAGGCGGCGCGTCTCACGTCGCTTTTCAAGAAATTCATCTCCGCCGGAGGGGTGGCTCGCAAAGCGAGACGGGGTGGTTTGGTGTGCGGGGACTTTTTAAAGACCGCTTTTCCTGAAACCCACACCAACTCCCGGCGAATGCGCTATCGCGCTGTATCGCCGAATATAAAAGCGGCAAAAGTCACTGCGTTCCCGTATTGCCGCACTCCATATCGGACCACCCCGCCCCTAAGGGGCCCATTCCGTCCGTTTACTCGGCCTGAAATTTGATTCCCTCCTCCATTGCAAACCTTTCAGCTTCTGACCCCGCTTTACCATAAATCGTAAGGTTCTTACAACCGCCAAATGCTGAACTACTAATAGACGTTACGCTACTAGGAATCGTCACAGACATGAGCCCTTTACACCCCCAAAACGTACGATCTCCAATGCTAATCACACCATCAGGAATCGTTACAGACGTAAGACTGGAACAAAACTCGAACGCGGCAGCTGCAATATTCGTCACGTTGTCATGGATAGTATATTCGGCAATGTCTTTACCGTTTGGAAATTTAATGAGTATTTTGCCGTCAGCGGAAAAGAGGATACCTTCTACACTCTTGAAATGAGTATTTTTTGAGGAAACAATGAACTTTGTCAATTTTTTGCAGCTACTAAACGCTCCCACTCCAATATGTGTTACACTGGAAGGAATCTCCATGGTCGTGATATTGTCACAATTAAAGAAAGCCTCATCTTCAATTGTCGTCACGCTATCTGGTATCATCACGGACTTAATATATTTGTCATAACTGAATAAGCCTTTTCCAAGGCTTGTCACTCCATAGGGAATATAGACTGTTTTAGTGATGTTACTATGAACATCACTAGTATAGTCGGTAATTATAACAGAACTGCCTGATATTTCGTAGTCAAATTTATCGTCGAGCTGTTTTTTCAGTTCTTTGATTCCCCGATCCGGAGTAGCTTCCTCGAATTTAATCCCATTTTCTTTTGCATACCGTTCCGCTTCAGAACCCACTTTACCGATAATCACAAAACTTGGAAGGCAATCACTAAACGCACCAGCCCCAATACTTGTCACACTGGGTGGGATTGTGACGGATGTGAGGTTAGTACAGCCTCCAAATGCATTTTTCCCAATGCTAGTTACGCTATTGGAAATCGTTACAGATTTGAGGTCAGCACATAAACTGAACGCACCATCTCCAATACTTCTTACACTTGGGGAAATTGTTAATGATTCCAAGGAATTATGGAAGGAAAACGCATCTTCTTCAATACTTATTACACCATCAGGAATAGTGTAACGTTTGAGAGGATAATCATAATTAGTAGATTTAATAATCGTTTTCCCATCAGCAGTGAACAGGGTCCCATTTACATTCTTGAAATGTACATTATCTGGAGAGACGACAATCTCGTTCAGCCATTCACAATGTCCAAATGCATTTCTTCCGATACGTGTTACGCTGGCGGGGATCACAACTATCCGAAGGCCACAACTGCCGTAAAACGCCTCCTCTCCAATATCCGTCACGCCGTTAGGAATTTCAATGGTTTCTATTTCTGCTTCTACATCGTGTAGATATTTGGTAATAACAACAGAATTACCAAACATCTCATACTCAAACTTACCGTCAAGCTGTTTTTTAAACTTATCGATTTTTACCTGTGCGTCTTGCGTTGCTTTGCTTTCAATCTCTTTTATCTTCTTCTCAGCCTCCTCTTTCGCCTTTGTTTCCTGTACAACTCTTGCTTCCGCCTGTTTTTGAGCTTTCTGCGCATTTTGTCTAGCTTCTGTTTCAATTTTCAACTGTTCTTCTACTTTCATTCGAGCTTCAGCTTCCGCTTGCGCCTTCATCTCAGCTTCATCTTTAGCCCGTGCATTTTGCTCGGCTTTGGCTTCCACCTCTCTCAACCTCTTTTCCAGTTCTAGACAAGCAACTTCAGTAACATTGAGCGGTTCTTCCAGCACGGAAATATCCAAATCAGCTTTTTCTTTGGACGTTTCACCAATTTTGCCGACAAACATCACACCAACAAGAAGTACGGTAATCAGAAGCACCGTAACGCCCCATAGTGGAAATTCCACTTTAGCTTCTTGTTCCACGTTGACTTTCCGTTTCAGCTGTTCCTGTTCTTTTCTTTTATTTCCAGTTGCCTGGACCGCAGAAAACCCGCGTCCAATCATGGAGAACAAGAACCTGAAGCAAAGGAACGAAACAGACAGGATCAGGAGTCCTGCGATGATCAGCAGAACGACCGGATCCCAATTAAGATCCTTCATGATCTTGGTAATTTCGGAACTTTTCAGAATCTCAAGGACCGGCTTAATGGCTCCTAATGAAGAGATCCCGGCCAAGACATTTTTCACCCCCCACCCTTTTCGTTCGGCAGCGTCAAGGAACTCCACACAGGACGCGAAACGCTTGTCCGGCTGGGGCGAGAGTGCTTTTTTCAGGGCTTTATTGAGTGACTTCGAGAATTTTCTCGAGCTTGGGTCAAGATTTACTTTCCATGAAATAAGTTCCGCGAGATTCATATCATACGGAAGTTCACCGCTGAGCATTTCGTAAAGAACCATCGCCAGCGCATACTGGTCGGTGCGTCCATCCTGCTGGTATCCGTAATGCTGTTCCGGTGCCATGTAAAGCGGCGTACCACTGGTATCGCAGGCCAATTTGAGAGACCGGCTGTTTGAAATCGTGGTATCGGAACTGATTCGCGCCGACAGTCCGAAATCGATGAGTACCGGTATTGCCGGCTTTCCGGGAGTAATTTGGGTAAACATGATGTTTTCCGGTTTCACATCCCGATGGATGATCCCCTGACTGTGCGCAAAATCCAGAGCCTCTGCGATCGGACGCAGGATCAGCAGAAGCGTTTTCAGCGAAAGTCCCTTTTCATGCAGATACTGTCTCTGAAACCAATCTTTCAGCGTTCCGCCCTCTGCATAGTGCATGACGAGATAGTCTCCGTATTCCTCATATTGGTCTAGCGTCAGCAGAGAGCAGATATTTGGGTGTCCCAATTTCTGCGTCATGTCAAACACATATCGGACCTGCTCCATTGCCTTCTTGTTATTCCGTATTTCCTCCGTGAGGATCTTGATCACGACATTACGGATTTTTTTTTCGCCGACAAGTTCATCCACGAGCCAGGTTTGCCCCATACCGCCTTCACCCAGCAGCATTACCAGACGATATTTCTGACCAAATATCATCCCCGGTTTCAGTTCAGAAAATTGATTTTCATCGTAATTGACTTCGCTGGAAGTCATCAGATCCAAAGGATTCTGTGTTTTCTGTACATTTCTTTTGCTCATAAATCATTTGCCCCGTGCACTCTGCAAATAAAAATTTTTTCATTTTACTTCTGTTTCGTCAAAAAGTCAAGCAGGAGAGAAGAATTTTCATCCAAAAAATCTTTTTTGCTTGACTTTCATTTCAGATGGAGTAAACTGGTGAACAGAGTATTTTTCCTTTTTTCCGCAAGGTGCGTTTATGTTTGAAAATTTTGAAAATATCGTCGTTCAGGTCAATGATGTCCTCTACAGTTACGTGCTGATCCTGATGCTCATTTCTTCCGGAGTGTATTTCACGCTTCGGACGCGGTTCATGCAGCTTCGGCTTTTCCTCGAACAGTTTCGGTGCGTGACGGAAAAGCCGGACGGAAAGAATGAGACATCTTCATTTCAGGCACTCATGGTCTCGACGGCGTCGCGTGTGGGAACGGGAAACATCATCGGAGTTTCGACAGCGATCTGTCTCGGAGGGTTTGGAGCGGTCTTCTGGATGTGGATCATCGCTCTGCTCGGCGGTGCGACGGCGTTCATCGAAAGTACACTCGCGCAGCTCTACAAACGCCGAGGTCCGGACGGCTGGTACGGCGGCCCGGCGTACTATATCGAAACGGCACTGCGTTCCAGACCGCTGGCTATTCTTTTCTCCATCTGCCTGATCCTCACGTACGGTTTCGGATTCAATATGCTGGCGTCGTACAATCTCCAGTCCACGTTCTCATCCTACAGATTTTACGATTCCGTCTGGTCGCCGTGGATCATCGGAGCCGTTCTCGCGCTGATCGTGGGGTACTGTCTGTTCGGAGGCGGAAAGCGGATCATCCGCGTCACGAGCATCCTCGTTCCCTTTATGGGACTGGCGTACATTGCGGCTGCGGCCTATATCGTGCTTCTGAATGTTTCCATCCTTCCCGGTATTTTTTCCCAGATCTTCCGCGATGCCTTCGACTTCCAGGCCATTTTCGGAGGTTTCAGCGGTTCGTGCCTGATGTACGGGATCCGGCGCGGTCTCTACAGCAACGAAGCCGGCGTCGGTTCTGCCCCCAACGCGGCCGCCTCCGCGGACGTATCGCACCCCGCGAAACAGGGACTCGTTCAGCTTCTATCCGTCTTCATCGACACACTGCTCGTCTGCTCCGCGACTGCTTTTATGTGTATGTGCTCCGGGATCGAGCCGACGAAAGAACTCTCCGGTGCACCGTACGTTCAGGAATCTCTCCGGACCGCCTTCGGCTCGTTCGGCCCGATATTCATCACGTCGGCGATGATCCTGTTCGCCTTCACGACCCTGCTTGGAAATCTCTACTATGTCGATCAAAGCATCTTCTTCCTTCTCGGCCGCAAACCGGGAAAATGCCTTTCGCGGACCGTCTGCGTCCTCGCGTCGTTCGTCATTTTTCTGGGATCCGGACTCAGCGCGGACCTTCTGTGGAGCCTCGCAGACATTACCATGGGCGCGATGGCTCTGATCAATATCCCGACGATCGTGATCCTGGGGAAATACGCACTCGCAGCCCTCAGAGACTACGAAGAAAAGCTCCGAAACGGCAAAGAACCAGATTTCTGCGCAAAGGACATCCACCTGCCGCATGAGGTCGACGGCTGGAACTGACGGACGCTTTGCCATGGGAACCGCTGATGTTTCCGCCAAAACACAGAATCGGGATCTTTCAACACGCAGGCCCTAATGACGCTGAATTCAAGAGGAAGAGTTCTTCGTGTTTTCAGCGTCAGAACCGGTTCGCACCGATCCAAAGTCCCCTTTATCTGCCATTCCGAAGCCGGTATTCTGTATCCGATCAAAAAAAATTCCGGGAATTTCTGAAAATCTGGATGAAAATTTTGAACATTACGTAACGCCTGAACGTTCTTTTCTATGGCGGAGATCTTTTGGGGGATCTCCGTGAAATCAAATCGGCACTTTTGAAATTTGGGAGGAATTCCAATGAGACGGTTTTGGGCAGCACTTTTTTTGTTTCTGACGGTTTTGGGTGGAATTGGATGCTGGTATTTCTTCGCGAGCGTTCCGCTGAAAGAACTGCCGAGGGACGGATTTTTGCCGGAGGGAGTGAAACTGGAAAACGGCACGCTGAACTGGTTTGAGGTCCTGAAATCGCAATATCCGGAGGGATGGCAGACGGATCGGAATGCGTTTCGGCGGCTTGCGAAGACGGTTTTGCTTCATGAACGGGGAAGGTATCGGCCTGCGCTTTCCGATGAGGAACGAGAAGAGATCCTGGAGAAGCAGGAAGAGATGATGGAACTGCTCGCGCTTGAGCCTGAGGAATGGAAAAACGCGGGTTTTCTTTCGGATCCGCTCAGTGCGTACAAAGAAATGCTCCATGAGAAATACGCCGACGACGATGCAGAGCGGGAAAAAAGAGACGCGGAAGATGCCATGGAAATACCCGGAAAGGATCCGGTTTTTGCAGCGGAATGGGTTCGGGAAAACTCGCCTCTGCTGGATGAGATCGCGCGGATCGTGCAGGATTCCGAAATGTTCTTCATTCCAATGGTCGGAGACGGACGTTATTGCGCAATGAACCAGCTTCTTCCTTACTCTGCATTCGCCCGATCGTTGGCGAATGGGCTGATATTTCGGGCTGCATACCGCATTGCGCAGGGAGAGCTGGATGGGGCGATCGCCGACGCGGCAGTTTGCCGCCATTTGAGCCAACTGTATCAGAAGGATGCCATATTCCTAGTGGAATTTCTAATCGGATTTAATATCGGGCAAATAGCCAAGTATCTCCCATTTTATGAAAATGCCGACGCGCCGCTTTCAGAAGACCAGCTCATGAAACTGGAGGAGAGCGCCCAAAAGTATCCGATGATCGCGCAGGAGAACGTTTACTCCCGCATTGCCCGGAATGAAAGAATGGTGTGCCTGGACATGTTTCTTCCAAGTCCGTATCCGAAAGATCCCGGATTCGAACCAACAAATCATCCCATCTTTCATCTGGGAGTAGACTGGAATGCGGCCGTGGAGGAAATGTTGAGGATCCACACAAGACGGCAAACGGATCCGAAACTGGATCTTGAGGCGGAGCAAAAAGAGCAGCTTCAAAAACTGTACGAGAGTTTTCCACTGAGTTTCCTCTTAAAAAAGGCGGGTGAAGCGATCAATGAGCTGGAAGGAGGCAGTCTGTTTCCATGGTGTTTACTTCCGCGGAAAGATCGCTCAATTCTGATTGGAATGGCAATGGACGTGATCTGTACACAAGGGCACATTCAACTCGTATTCCAGCGTGCGTGCGATCGCGCATCTCTTGAGCGGATCCTCTTCGCACGGGAACGCTACCGCCTTGCGAATGGCGGAAAATGCCTGCCCCGTACGCTTTCGGATGCCGACGGAAAACCGCTTCACTCCTGGCGCGTCCTGCTTCTGCCGTACCTTGGGGAGGCTGAAAAGGAACTTTTTGCAAAGATCCGGCTGGACGAACCGTGGGATTCTCCGCATAATGCGCAGTTCCACGCGGTAAACGTAGAGGCTTTTGAGCGGAAAATCTCTCCAAACGGGGGAAAAATCGCCAAATGGAACCCAGGCGAGACCTTTTTCGCGATCGGAAAGGATCCAGACTCGGAACTTCCTCTGTACTTTCGGTCCCTGGAAGAACCGATCTGCTGGATGGCTCCCGATCCTGAACCGGAACCCGAAGAGGGATCCACGCCGTGATTTTCAGCACTGAAGACACAGAAAAGTTCACTGAAAGACGCAGAAAGGGAGCACGAAAAATTCAAAAAAATGCGAAAACTGCAAATGGCCATTTAAAAATATTTTTTAAGCCTTGCGTGAGTTTCTGTGTTTTTCGTGAAATTCGTATCAGGAGGCGTCCCCTCCTTTTCTGCGTCTCTCTGTTTTCAGTGGCTGAGATTCTATTTTTTTCTGTTTTTTTAGTCTTTTTTGCAGAAAATCCGTCTTGGGGGGGTAGTGTTTTGACCAAAAATGGAGTATCATAGAGAAATTGGAAAAAACGGTTTATTTCACGCCCAAACATGAAAAAGGACACTAAAATCATGGAAAGATCTGCCTATCGCCGGATCGGAGCACTGCGTACCCGCGAAGAATTCGTGAACTACCTGGGATCCCTTGGTCTGGAACTTCCCGTTGATGAAAAGATCCTTTCGGAAGCAGAAGGATCCCCGATGGCGCAGCCGCTGAAGATCGGTCCGTACACACTGCCGAACCGCTGGTGCACGCAGGCAATGGAAGGGTGGGACGCCAACGACGACGGAACGCCGTCCGAACTGCTCCTGAATCGATGGAAAAAATTCGGGAGAAGCGGAGCCGCTCTCGTCTGGGGCGGTGAAGCATGTGCGGTCCAGGAGGATGGACGGTCGAATCCGCGCCAGCTCTGCCATAATGACGCGCACGCCGACACGATGTATTCCGAGCTTTTCGAGACCGTCACGCAGGCACACCGCGAGTACCTGAAGACCGAAGGTCGAGATCCGAACGAAACGTTCCTCGTCGGACTTCAGCTCACACACTCCGGACGGTTCAGCAAACCGTGGGCGGACCGCAACACGCCGCGGATCGCGTACCATCATCCGATGCTCGACGCGCGGGTGAAGATCGACCCGACGGACGACTCGTACCTCGTGACGGACTCCGACCTGCGCCAGATCATCGAAAACTACGTGAAGGTCGCGAAATGCGCCTGGAAAGCGGGATTCCATTTCGCAGATGTGAAACACTGCCACGGGTACCTCGCGCACGAGCTTCTCCATGCCGTAAATCGTCCCGGACCATACGGTGGACCGCTTGAGAATCGGCTGCGCTTTCTTCGGGAAGTTGCGGACGGGATCCGGACGGAGTGCCCCGGAATGCTCATCGGCGTGCGTCTTTCCGTCTTTGACGCGATCCCCGGCGAGGAAACGAAAGCGCAATTCGGCACGGTCCAGAACTGCATGAGCGAAGAGGATCTTGAGATCGTGCGCATCATGGCGGAGGAGATCAAGATCGACGTCCTGAACGTCACGGCCGCGTCGCCGTACTATTCTGTCTACGCACAGCGTCCGTCCTTCACTCCGGCGGTCGAAGCGGTCCTTCAGCCGGATGGTTCGATGAAGATCCCGCCGAGGATCGATCCTCCGGAAGACCCGCTCTTCGGATGCTGCCGCCAGATCTTCAACGCGCGGCTGCTCAAGGAACGGTTTCCGAACCTCCCAATGGTCGGGTCGGCGTACACGTACTTCCAGGACTACCTTCCGCACGTGGCGCAGGCCGTCGTTCGCGCAGGCTGGATCGACAGCGTGGGCCTCGGACGCATGGTCCTGACGTACGGAGAAATGGCCGCAGATTCACTCGCAGGACGTCCGATGGATCGATGCCGGGTCTGCCGAACTTTCAGCGACTGCACGACCGCTCCAAGAAACGGCATGGTGTCCGGATGCTATCCGCTGGACCGCGACTACCGGCAGATGACCGAAGCACTGCGTCTGAAACAGCTGAAGTCGCCATGCGCCCGCAGTGCGGAATAAATGAAGGGAACTGAAAATTTCCGGGCCGACGCATTCGGTCCGGAAGACCTTTCCCCATGCACATTCAAATTTTCCCGATCCCAGATTTTCATCCGTGTGTTGAAAATTTTGCCAAACGCATTTACGGACTATCCTCCAGGAGGTTTTCGATGAGACTTTTTTTCTATTTCCCCGTTTTTTTGATGGTATTCACGGCGATTGGGTATTTTTTCCCCACGGGCCTTTCGGCACAAACTCCGGATCGTGCCCCATTGGATCCCGCTGAAGTTCCGACCGCGGAAGTCATTCCAGAACCGGTTCCGCGCCCTGCCAAACCAACACGCAGCCATGAGGAGGTCATCGACCCCGGCGTCATCGTACCCTCTGGTCCACAGGAACCGATCCAGATCAAGGAATACTCGGTCCGCGTCGAACATCGCGGGCGAATCTGCCGTACGGTCACGACGATCACGTTCAAGAATCCGAACGATACGGACATGGAGGAGACGCTGGAATTTCCGCTTCCGGAAGGGGTGACGGTCTCCGGTTACGCGCTCGACATCAACGGCGTCATGGTCGATGCGTCGGCCGTCACGAAAGAAAAGGCCCGCGTTGCGCTCGAGTCCGAGATCCGGCGGAACGTGGACCCGGCTCTGGTCGAAGTTCAGCGCGGAAATCAGTTCAAGACGCGCATTTATCCGGTCCCGGCTTTTGGAAAGCGCACGATCCGGATCGAATTCGTTTCCGTCCTGGAACCTGGCGAAAAGCCCGGCGAGGGGATCTGGCGTCTCCCGCTGACTCTGAAAAAACCGGCAAAATATTTTGAATTCATCTGGCGGTCTTTTTTGCCGGAAAGCCCCGAAGTGATGGAAAAAGCGGATCAGGACGCTGCTCTTTCGGAAGAACTCGTTCAAAAATACGCACCCAGAAAACTCGCGGGAGAGATCAGCGAGCTGACTTTCGAGCCATGGGAAGGCAGTCTGCTCGGCGACGCGGATGCGCTAAATTTTCAGACTCAGCAGGAGATCGTTCTCGCTGTCCCGCTCGCTGGTCCCGAGATCTGGACGGAAAAGTCGGCGGACGGTTTCACGTACTACGCGGCCGCGGTGAAGGAACCGTCTGCGGTGAAGGACTCTCCCAAAACTCCGGGACCTTCCGCTGAAAAAGAAGCCGTGAATGCCGCATCGGCCGGCGTTTCCCGGCTCCCCAACTCCGTGACGGTCTTCTGGGACTGCTCCGGTTCCCGGTCAACGACGGGGTTTGCGGGATCGCAGAAAAAGGAACTCGCGTTTCTTCAGGCGTGGCTTCAGGAAACGAAGATCGACGCAGTGCGTCTGGTCCCGGTCCGGAATTCCATTGAGCCGGAAGAGATCCGGACGGTGAAGGCGGCGGAGCTTGAAAAAACGCTCACGTCCCTGCCGTGCGACGGCGCGACCGATCTTTCGCAGCTCGCAGAATTTGCGCCGGAAGGAATGGATTCCGTTTCGTTCCTTTTCTCGGATGGTTTCGCGAACTGGCATGAATCGGAGAACGCGGAACATCCGGGACGGCTCTTCACGTTTGCGTCTGGAAACGCGCTGGATGCCGTGACGCTGAAACGGCTTGCGCAGAATCACGCCGGCGATTTCCTGAATCTGGAAAAACTCTCAGTCGATCAGGCGGTCCGGCAGGTCATGCGGACGCTCCAAAATGAAGCTCCGCGCCCGGTCCAGGTCTCGGACGGCGAGATCTTCCCGAAATTTATGGTCTCTGGAAATTCCGAAGAAAACCATGTGCCCACTCTTTTCGTGGGGCGGACCCGTTCCGCAAACGTGGAAATTCAGATCGGCGAGGAGACTCGAACTGCCGTTTCCTGCGAAAACGCACCGGCCGGCGAGTCGCTCCGTACGCTTTTCGGTCAGCGGAAACTGGAAGCTCTTCTCCTGATGCCCGGCGTTGATCGGGAGGCGGTAAAGGATCTGGGGCACGAATTTTCGCTCGCGACGCCCGAAACGTCGCTCATCGTGCTGGAATCGCTCGAGCAGTACCTCCAACACGACATCGCACCGCCGGAATCCCTGACCGAAATGCGTCAGGAATTCTTCCGGATCCGCGCACAGCAGAACGATGAGATCCGGAAGTCTTTTGAGGAACGCAAAGCAGACCGGATCCAGTACGTTGAAGATCTTTGGAGCGAATACAAGGAATGGCGCGGAAAGAATTTCCAGATTCAGAAGTTCCTCCGCTGGTTCCAAAACGACCCGGAAGAGGACGATGAAGAGTTCCGCGCAGGCGGTCGGCGTTCTGTTCCGGAACAGGACATCGCCCCGGCAATGGCTCCGCCAACGGCAGATGAAGATCTCGCGGTATCTGATGAGGAAGTTCTTGAGGAAGAGTGTGAAGAGGAGGTTTCAGAAGATGCCGCTCCCGCACCGGGCATGGCGGTTTCGGAAAACGATTCTCCCGCAGACACAGAGGTTTCCCGAACGGCTTCTGTCGAGATTCAGCCCTGGAATCCCGACTCGCCGTACCTGAAACGAATGGCTGAAGCGCAGGATCCGTATGCGGTCTACCTCGCGCAGCGCGGGGAATTCGCGCAGTCGCCGGCGTTTTTCCTTGAATGTGCGGAATTTTTCCGGGAGCGAAAGAACGCAAAACTGGCACTCCGGGTCCTCTCCAATCTTGCAGAAATGGAGCTGGAGAATCAGGAACTTCTGCGCGTTCTTGGGAATCGTCTTCTCCAGTACGAAAATCCGGAGGATGCGGTCCCGGTCTTCCGAAAAGTGCTCGAGATCCGGCCGGAAGAGCCGCAGTCCTACCGGGATCTTGCCATCGCGCTGACCCGGCGTGCGGAAAAGTACCCGGAAAATGCCAAGTCGGACTTCACGGAAGCTCTTCAGCATTACGCCACGCTGATTTACGGCCGGGATTTTAATGACTGGGAGTCGCGATTCCCGAAAATCGAGCTTTTCGGCCTGGAAGAGGCAAACGCCCTGATCCCGCTCGCACGGAAAGCCGGAGTGACGGAGATCCCGCTGAGTGAAAAACTGATCGGCTCGGTCGATATGGACATCCGCATCGTGCTGACGTGGTCAGGAAACGACACGGACATCGACCTCTGGGTGACGGAACCGGGAGGTGAAAAAGTGGGGTACTCTCATCCGGCTTCGGCAAACGGCGGGCAGATCAGCGCAGACTTCACGAGCGGGTATGGTCCGGAAGAGTACCGGATCCGGCGTGCGCTCAAAGGAAAATATGAGATCCTGGCGCACTTTTACTCTTCCTCCTCCGCAAAGATCCTGGGAGCCGTCACGATCCAGGCTGACGTCTTCACGAATTTCGCGCGAAAGAACCAGAAGCGGGAATCGCTGACGTTCCAGCTCAAACTGGATCCGGATTCTGCCGATGAAAGAGAAAAGTACACGATCGGGACGATCGAATTTAAAAAGTAGGTCTGGGACCAAAACTGCGGCAGTTGATCTGCCGTAGTGCAGGTCTTCCGGATCAAAATTTCAGGGAGATAAAATGCAGGGCGTTTCAAAAGGAACTTGGGGTAAGATCCGCGGTACTATCGACGTCGTGTCGACGAAAGGGAAACTGTCGCGCTGGTACCAGACGCTGACGGTAATCAATGGGCTTGAGCCGAAATTCTTAAAATTTACGGATGAGCAGATCCGAAAGGAAGGCCTTTCCCTCCGGCATCGCGCACGCAGCGGTGAACCATTGGCGAGGATCCTTCCGGAGGCTTTTGCGCTGGTGCGCGAAGCCGCCCGCAGAACGAAGGGAATGCGCCACTATGATGTTCAGCTGCTCGGCGGGATCGCGATTTTCCACCGTTCCATCGTCGAAATGCAGACCGGAGAAGGAAAGACACTGACCGCCACAGCCCCGATGTTTCTCTATGCACTGGCGGGACGCGGAGCCATTCTCGCGACGGTAAACGACTACCTGGCGAAACGCGACGCCGACCTGATGGCGCCGGTCTACCGCGCAGTCGGGATGGACGTCGGGGTCATTCAGTCCCAGATGCAGACCCCGGAACGGGCAAAAGCCTATGCGTGCGACATTACGTACGGGACGGCGAATGAGTTCGGTTTCGATTTTCTGCGCGACCGGCTTCTTCTGCGAAAGATCAAGGAAGGACAGAACGACCTGATCGGCGCGATGCTGAATCAGGGAATGAATCTCAGCGGCGGGGGAGACAAACCGGTCCAGAGAGATCCCTTTTTTGCGCTGGTAGACGAAGCGGACAGCATCCTCATCGACGAGGCGCGCACACCGCTGATCATCAGTGCAGTGCCGGGTGAGGCAGAGAAGATCGAAGTCGCGACGTACTGCTGGTGTGCCGAGCACGCGCTCGATTTCGAGCAGGACGACGACTACGAGTGGGACGAAGAGAAAAAATCCGTCGAATTGACCCGCAAGGGGCGCGCCAAGGTCCGCATGATCGAGAAACCGCCGATCCTGGATTCCGTCGGAATGTTTGACCTCTACACATTCACGGAACGGGCCATCAAGGTCCAGCGTGAATTCCATCTGGACCGACAGTATGTCGTTCGGGATAATGAGATCGTCATCGTGGATGAGTTCACCGGCCGTCTTTCCGAGGGACGTAAATGGCGAGACGGGATCCATCAGGCGATCGAGGCCAAAGAGGGACTGGAAGTCACGGTCGCGACGGGACAGGCTGCCCGAATCACGATCCAGGACTTTTTCCTCCGGTTTGAAAACGTAGCCGGAATGACCGGAACGGCCGCCGCGAGCCGTCAGGAACTGAAGAAGATCTACCAGTGCAATTTCGTGCCGATCCCCACAAACAAACCGCCGCGCCGCATCCAGCTTCCAACGCAGGTCTATGGGAATTCTGACGCGAAATACCGCGCCATCGTGAACGAGATCGCGGACCTGAACGCGACCGGGCGTCCCGTCCTTATCGGCACGCGGTCCATCGACAAATCGTTGATCCTCGCCCGGCTTCTGGACGAGAAGAACATCGACTACCAGATCCTCAATGCATACCATGTAGAAGAAGAAGCCGAGATCGTCGCGAAGGCCGGCCAGCGCGGCAAAGTCACGGTCTCCACGAACATGGCGGGGCGCGGAACGGACATTCGGCTCTCTCCTGAGGTGGAAGAACTCGGCGGACTTCACGTCATCTGCACCGAAATGCACGAATCGGCGCGAATCGACCGTCAGCTCATTGGACGCTGCGGCCGTCAGGGAGACCCCGGTTCCTTTCGGCAGTATCTTTCGCTGGATGATGAACTTTTGCTGACCGGATTTGGTCCCAAAAAGTCGGAGCGTCTCAAAAAACGCGGTGAAGAGACCGTACAGCGTTTTGATTCTCTCGCGAGTACATTTCGGCGCGCCCAGCGAAAAGTGGAACGCAAACATTTCCGCCAGCGAAAAGCCCTGATGTACTTCGAGAAGCAGCGCAAGAAGCTACAGCGCGAAATGGGGCAGGATCCGTACCTCGACTCCACGAACTGACCGGAATACCGAACACGGGCCGAAGCCAACGGTTAAACGCAGGAGACAGGATCCCCTCAAACCGAGAAACGATCCAAACGATCATGTATTTTCCTTTTCCCAACATTTTTCCTTTCCCCAACATTTCCTTCACGCAGAAAGAGGTAGTCCTTCATGGCGGTGCCGTATCCTTCCAGTTTTGGTCCGTTTACCGTCACGTCCCGGATCGGACGCGGCGGTATGGGGACCGTTTTTCGCGGAGTGCATCGAGAGACCGGCCAGAGTGCCGCAGTCAAGATGCTGGCTGCGCCGCTTGCTGAAGACGAAAATTTCCGGAACCGCTTTGAGCAGGAGATCGAGGCGCTCCGTCAACTTCACCATCCCAACATTGTGCGGCTTTTGGGGTTTGGTCAGGAAGATGGGACGTTCTACTACGTGATGGAGTTGGCGGAAGGGCGTTCTTTGGAGGAGGAACTGCGGTCCGGTCGGCGGTTTACCTGGCAGGAAACGCTTGAGATCGGGATCCAGACGGCATCTGCGCTTCATTGTGCACATGCGCACGGCATCATTCACCGGGATCTGAAACCGGCAAATCTTCTCCTTACGCATGACGGCAGAGTGAAGCTGACGGATTTCGGTATCGCGGCACTTTTTGGTTCCGGAAAACTCACGATGGCCGGGAGTGTCGTCGGGACGCTGAACTACATGGCGCCGGAGCAGGCGTCTGCCCAGCCGACCACGACCCGAACGGATCTTTTCAGTCTGGGGGCAGTCCTGACTGCACTATTGACCGGAACTCCGCCGTTTATGGCCAAATCGCTTGCGGAACTTCTTCACCAGCATTCTTCGGTCTCCGTTTTGCGTCCGAGTCAGCTGGGGATCGACATCCCGGTCGAGTTTGATGAACTCATCGGCAAACTGCTGGAGAAATCTCCCGAACGCCGTCCTAAAAATGCATACTTTGTTCTTCGCATCCTGGAGGCCGTCCGCATGGAATTGAACGTTTCATCGGAGCATCAGGGATCTATTTCCCCGGAAGAAATTCCGCAGCCTGTGCCGCTTTCAACGGCAGTTCTCCAGCAAAAATTGCGCAGTCTGGCAGATGGAAACAGTACAGGACCCGTTTCCGGTCCGGCTTCCGATTCCGATGCGGTACAGGGATCCGATGCAGTTCCGGCAGTCTCCTTTACGGAGGATCATGCCCAGTCGAGCTGGTTTCATGATTTTGAACGGTCTGCGCAGGATGCATTTCCCCCTTCCGGGGAATTGTCCAGCCCGTCATCGGAAGCCGTCCCGCCAAATCCCGCAGTACCGCAGATGGATCTTTTTCGCTCCGTTTATCCGTCAGCCTCTCCAAATGTAGGTTTTTCCGGCGTTTCGGTAAATTCCGGCGTTTCGGATGATTCCTGGGCCCACAAATCTCCGGAAAATATTCCCCATTCCTTGGAATGTCCGCCAGGTTCGGAGCCATCCGGGAACGTTCATCCGAGCGAAGAGGGAACGGAGATTTTTTGCGTCAGCCATCCTGAATGCGGGCCACAGGGTCTGCAGGAATCGCAGAAAATTTCGGAAAAGAATGGTGCGGTTCCGTCCCGAAACTTCTTTCTTGAAGAAAAGGAAGAGCTTTCCAGTCCGATCCGGCAGGAATCACCGTGGGGCGGCCTGCTGATGGTCCTGATCCTGCTTGGAATCAGCTGTTTGGGGGCAGCACTTTTGATTCGATGGTGGATGTGTCCGGCAGACGCAGATACGCTCTACTCGCGGATCCAGACCGAATTTCGTGAGGAAAAAGGCGTTCTTTCGGAAAGTTTGAAGAAAGAGACGGAAACGTTTCTCTATTTTTACGCAAAAGATCCAAGAAAAGCAGAGGTCGAAGAGATCCAAAACGAGATCGAGCTTCGTCAGCTGGAACGCGATCTTCTCCGCAGGATCCACTCCCGGAGATTTCAGGCAGTTTCTCCTATTGAGCGCGACTATTTCAATGCAGTACAGGACCCGCACACGCATCCGGAGCTGATGCTTCAGAATCTGGAGGATTTCGTCACGTTTTATTCTGCCGTTTGCAAAAGTCTGGCGGAAAATTCTCCCAATGCGTCTGAACAGAATGCAAAAAACGCCCGATTTCTGGAACTGGCAAAGCGGCAAATCGTGAAGATCCGGAAAGACTTTCAAAATGAGCAGGAGGAGCGGAGAACGATCCTGCGGCAGGAAGTCGTGCATATTCAGCAGCTCCTTGCTTCCGAAGATCCGGAGGAGCTTGAACGCGGCATCGCGCTTCGGGATGCCGTGCTCCGACTTTACGGAGATCGTGAGCCGGAGATCGTGAACCCTTTGCGGAAGCAGTGAACGCCGGCAGAATGTGTCTCAGGAAAGAACGCGCGTCCGCCTGTTGGGAAAGTGTGCCAGAAAAATCGGGATCCAGGTTGAAAAAATGAAGAAAATTTAGGCGAAATCTGTATTTTGCCGCGGAGGGTGGGTTGCTCAAATTTGCGAACGTGGTAAAATGAAAGGTAGAATTGGCAGTTTCCCAAAGCCTGCCGCATCTTTTTTATTTTTCAGACTTTTTTTCATTAGCGATTTTCAGGAATTTACGAAAAATGGCCAAAGTAGAAAAAACGAAACAGTTCATTCCTCAGGGATTCCGATTTGCCGCAATGTACACGGGGATCAAGCAGGATAAAACGCGTGCGGACATGACGTTCATTGCGTCAGACCGTCCCGCTTCGGCAGCCGGCGTCTTCACTCAGAATCTGGTCTGTGCCGCACCGGTGGTTCTGGACCGCAGCCGCGTTCCGAGCGAAAAGATCCAGGCGATCGTGGTGAATTCCGGAAACGCGAACGCATGCACAGGAGAACGCGGACTTCAGGATGCGCAGCAGATGGCACGCTGGGCTGCGGAAGCCGTCGGCGCAGAGGAAGACGGTGCACTGGTCATGTCGACGGGCATCATCGGTCATTTTCTGCCGATGGACACGATCGAAAACGGCATCAAAAAAATCACGAAGAAGCTCAAGGATGACGAAAAATCGCTCATCGCTGCCGCCAAGGGCATCATGACGACCGACACACACCACAAACTCTTCTCGAAGCAGGTCACTCTGGAAGACGGAACGGTCGTGAACATCGCGGGCATGGCGAAAGGCGCAGGCATGATCGCCCCGAACATGGCGACGTTTTTGGGTGTCGTGCTGACGGATGCCGTCCTTGACGGAAAGTCGGCCCAGAAACTTCTGAAAAAAATCGTCCACACAACGTTCAACTGCATCACGGTCGACGGCCACACGAGCACGAACGACTCGCTCCTCCTTTTGGCCAACGGAGCGGCTGGCGGACAGAGTGCCGCGAAAAGCAAAGATTTCGCCAACGCCCTGGAAAGCATCTGTGCGGACCTGGCCCGTTCGATCGCGGATGACGGCGAAGGAGCCTCGCACCTCGTCACGATCAACGTGAAGGGCCTGAAGACCGAAGCCGACGCACGGCACATTGCGCGTCTGGTTGCGGAAAGTCCGCTCACAAAATGTGCACTTTACGGGAACGACCCGAACTGGGGGCGGATCATGTCGTCGGCAGGATATTCCGGCATTCCGTTTGACGTCAAAAAGGCGACGCTGCACATTAATGGATTCCTCGTTTTCGCGGACGGCGCACCGACGGATTTCGATGCAGCCGAGGTTTCCAAATCGATGGCAGCCAACCGCGAGATCGTCATCGATCTGAAATTCGGCGAAGGACGTCAGAGCTGCCGATTCTGGACGTGCGATCTAACGACGGACTACGTACACATCAACGCCGACTACCATACCTGACCCATTCCGTGCGCGTTCTGGTCCCGTTTCAGAGCGCGCTTTTTTTGAATTTAATTCCCCCTGCGTGGATCATTCCTGCGTGGATCATTCCTGCGTGGATCATTCCTGCGTGGATCATTCCTGCGTGGATCATTCCTGCGTCGGGACCTTTTCCGTCATGTCATTTCCGCAGTACCAATTCCGTCATTCCATTTCCCGAAAGGAGTTCCGCCATGAATTACGATGAAGCGCTTCTGGATGCCGTCCGACTGACGCTCATCAGCGGGATCGGGTCGCGGATCCGAAGAAATCTGCTGGACTATTTCGGAAATGCCTCGGAAGTCTTTCGTGCCGATGTTTTCGAGCTGCGCAAGGTCCAGGAAGTCGGCGGGAAGGCAGCGTCCGCCATCCTTGCGGCACGGGACACGATTTCGGTCGAAAAGGAACTGGCTCTCTGCGAGAAGCATGGGATCCGCATCCTGCTGGATTCCGACCCGCAGTTTCCGCGAATGCTCCGCGAGATCCCCGACGCACCGGGACTGCTTTACGTAAAAGGAAATCTTGCACCGCAGGACAATATGTCGCTGGCGGTCATTGGGACCCGGCATGCGTCATACTATGGCGAACGGCAAACGGAGCGTCTTACCGGCGAATTCGTCCGTGCGGGTTTTTCCATCATTTCCGGTCTGGCCCGCGGGATCGACGGGCTGGCACACAAAGCTGCGCTGGATGCCGGAGGAAGAACGGTCGCGGTTCTCGGACATGGTCTGGGACTGCCGGTCTATCCGACGGAAAATCAGCGGCTTGCGAATCGGATCCTGGATTCCGGCGGTGCCCTTTTGAGTGAGTACGCGCCGATGGTCCCCGCCACGCAGTTCACCTTCCCGCAGAGAAACCGGATCATTGCAGGCATGACGCTGGGAACCGCAGTCATCGAGGCTGGCTCACGCAGCGGGACGACGCTCACGGCACAATTCGCGCTTGAGTACGGTCGGGAAGTTTTTGCACTCCCCGGCCCGGTCGACTCACCCGTTTCGACGGGATGCCATCGCCTTCTGCGTCAGGGAGCGTGCCTTCTGGAGAGTGTCGATGACGTCCTCGAGGCCCTCGGTCCGATACGCGACCGATTCCCCAAAGAAAGCGGCGTGCCGGAAATGCTCGTCGAGCATCCTGCCGAGATCTCACTCACAGAGACAGAACGAAAGATCCTCGACGCGATCCCGTCCAGCGGCGCCACCGTGGATGAGCTGACGGCTGAAACGGGGATTCCAGTCTGGAAGCTCATGACGCAGCTTACCGGACTGGAGATCAAGCGGATGATCAAACGCGGTGCGGGACAGCGTATCCACCGCGCCTGAATCTCCGGCAGAATGAGTGTTCTGTTCTTTTTTTTCCTTCCCTAACGAAACCTGAATTTCAAGGAGAGAAAATCATGGCTGGAATCGTCGTCATCGGTAGTTCCAATACGGACATGGTCATCAAATCCCGTACGCTTCCGCGCCCTGGAGAGACGGTCATCGGCGGGAAATTCGTCTGCAATGCGGGCGGGAAGGGAGCGAATCAGGCTGTCGCGGCGGCTCGGCTTGGTGCGAACGTCGCGATGGTAGCGCGTGTCGGTGCCGACATGTTCGGCGAGCAGGCGAAAGCGGGTTTTGAAAAAGAGGGGATCGACGTTTCGTGCGTCAAGATGGACGAAACGGCCGCCACCGGCATCGCGCTGATCCTCGTGGACGAAAATGCCGAAAACTCCATCTCGGTCGCCTCGGGCGCAAACGAAAATCTCTCTCCTGCGGATGTGGATGAAGCGGAAGAAAAGTTCCATCTCATCTCCACGGCAGACATTCTGGTCGTTCAGCTCGAAACGCCAATGGAAACGCTCCTCCACACGGCGGAACTTGCAGAAAAATTCGGGATCCCGCTCATTCTCGATCCGGCACCCGCTCCGCAAAATGGTCTTCCGGACGCGCTTCTTTCCCGTCTGACGCTCCTGAAGCCGAACGAAACGGAAGCCTCATTCATCACCGGGATCGACGTCTGCGATCTGGCCAGCGCAAGGGAGGCGGTACGGATCCTGCACGAACGCGGCGTAAAGCAGGTCATCGTAACGCTCGGAAAAGAAGGCGTTCTGGTCAGCGACGGTACTTCCGAGCCGGTCCACGTGCCGTCGATCTCGGTAGAAGCCGTCGATTCTACTGCGGCCGGCGATGCTTTCAGCGGTGCGCTGGCCTGTGCGCTGGCTGAGGGAAAAACGCTCCTCGACGCAGCGCGATTTGCCGTCGCGGCGGCGGGATTGAGCGTCACGAAACTCGGTGCTCAACAGTCGATGCCGACCCGTGAAGAAGTCGAAGCAAAACTCGCCTGAAATGAATTTCATGGAAGACGCAAATGACACAAAATGGATCTTAAGATCACTTTGTGAGATCCGTGTCTTCCGTATATTTCATATTAAAAAATTTCCAGCCCGGCACTTCTGTGTCTTATCCGATTTTTGTGATGAAATGACGATGTGAACGGATACACTGTTGCCGGATGAACCTTTTTTTATTTTATTTTCCGAATTCCTTGACTTTTGGAGGCAATTCGGATATAATTGGGTAAAAAGGAATCTGTTCAGGAGTAAAAAATGCAGACTGCAAATGGAAAACCGTTTTTGTCCGCAGCCTCGGATGTCGTGTTTCAGTATATTTTTTCTTCAGCCAAGTCTGAAGAATGCCTTCTTCACTTTATTAATGCAGTACGCATGAGTGCCGGCAGACCGCTGGCACGGGAAGTGGAGATTCGGAATCCTTTTAATCTGAAGGACTATGAATCCGATAAAAGGACGATCCTTGATATTAAGGCGACGGATGAGACCGATCGCACCTACGATATTGAGATCCAAACGGCCAATGAAATTGCATTTCCTGAAAGAATGCTTTACTATTGGGCGCAGCTTTTTGCAAATCGGCTGACTTCCGGTGATGGATATGAACGGCTTCGTCCTGTTGTTTCCATCATCCTGACGCGTTTTCCGCTTTTCAGTCAGTTGAACGATCTCCACAATGTTTTCAATATTGCGGCGGAAAAGGATCCGAAAGTACTCCTTACCCGTCATTTTGAAATGCATACTCTGGAGCTGACGAAGAGAAAATGGGAACGATTTGTCGAACAATTGACCGTCCAAGCTCAAAATCAGATATATTTGCGGAATTGGATCGATTTTTTACTTTACTCCAGTCAGAAAACGGAGGCTGAAATGGAAACGCTTGCATATAATACCCCGGGATTGGATCTTGCGTACCAGAAACTTGTTGAAGTAAATTCGGACGAGAGAATGCGGGAACTTGCATGGGCTCGCGAAAAAGCGATTCGTGACGAACATGGAAGACTCCTCTTCGCGATCGAAGAGGGACGTGCAAAAGGAATCGCTGAAGGACGTGCAAAAGGAATCGCTGAAGGACGTGCTGAAGGACGTGCGGAAGGACGTGCTGAAGGAAGAGCTCTTCTTTTGCAAAGTACACAGCGTATGTTTTCTGCATTTTATCCAGAATTTGCAACTCCGGAAATTCTGGGTAAGATCCAGGAGATCGAAGAACCGGAACAGCTCCAAAGGATGATGGATGCGATGATCGAGCAAAAGCCGTTTGAACAGCTCCGGAAATTTTTTTGATTTCGGTGTTCCGTATTTGCAGAAGACACACTAAGTATTGAAAATTTCCACAAAAAAATCTCCAGCCTCGTAAAAGACTGGAGATCCTTTTTTATATCCTGACCGAAATCAGAAATTCTGCTTAGTCGTCAAGTCCCGGAATCTGGAACTGCGTGCAGAAATCGGCGATTTCCTTGCGGACTTCGCTTTCGACGGATTCCGAATTCGGAAGCGCGTTGAGGATACGGACGATCCATTCGCCGACCTTCGCCATATCACCTTCTTTCATTCCCATGCTCGTAATACCGGGGGTTCCCATACGGACACCGGAAGTCACCGTCGGTTTGCGCGTGTCGCCCGGAACCGTGTTGAAATTGGCGATGATACCGCCGCGGGCAAGTGCTTCTGCCGCATCTTTTCCCGTATACTCCTTGTCGCGGAGGTCAAGCAGCAGGAGGTGCGTATCTGTACCGCCGCTGACCAGCTTGATACCGTGTTCCATGAGGTACTCACCCAGCGTCCGGGCATTCTTCACGACCTGGTGCGCATATTCTTTGAAAGAATCCTGCGCTGCTTCGCCGAACGCAACGGCCATACCGGCGATCACGTTCATGTGCGGGCCGCCCTGGAGCGTCGGGAAGACGGCACGGTCAATACGTTTGGCCAGATTGTTCTTGCTCGTCGGATAGTATTTTTCCTGGTAGCGGTCTTCGATCCGGCTCATGATGAATCCGGAACGCGGGCCGCGCATCATTTTGTGCGTCGTGCTGGAAACGATGTCGCAGTACGGCACGGGATTCGGATGCGCACCGCCGGCGATCAGACCGCTGATGTGCGCGATGTCCGCGACCAGATACGCACCGACTTCTTCCGCGATGGAGGCGAAGCGGTCGTAGTGGATCGTGCGCGGATACGCCGTCGTGCCGCACCAGATCATGCGGGGACGTTCACGCAGGGCGATCTCGCGGATCTCATCGTAATCCAGAACGCCCGTTTCCGGAGACGGACCGAACGGGACCTGAACGTGATCTTTTCCGGAGAAGTTCACCTTCCAGCCGTGGGTGAGGTGTCCGCCGAAATCGACCGGAATACCCATGACTTTTTCGCCCGGTTTCATGATCGCGCGATAGACAGCCGAGTTCGCCGGGGAACCGCTCAGGGGCTGAACGTTGGCGTGTTCGGCACCGAAGAGAGCCTTCAGACGGTTGATGGCCAAATTTTCGATCTCGTCGCACACGGCATTACCTTCATAGTAGCGTGCGCCGGGATACCCTTCGCAATATTTGTTTGTGAGCGAAGACCCCGTAGCTTCCAGAACGGAAAATGACGCATAGTTTTCGGAAGCGATCATTTTCAGCGTCGAGCCTTCATACGCGGCCTGACGATAGATCAGTTCGTAAACTTCCGGGTCCGTGACTTTTAAGTGTGGGTAACGTTCGGTTTTCAGCATTTCTGAAGGTCCCTTGAAAAGTGTTGAAATTTGAAAAAAACTCCGGTCTATTTAGTATACATGATTTTATTTTCATTGCAAGCGGGGGGCGGGCGATTTTTCAAAAATAATTTCCCGGCACCATCCCTCCCCCCTTTCCCGAATATTCCCCCCGTGCTATAATAAAACTCGTGCGGAAGTCCTGCACTCTGTAAGATTTCAAATTTCTAACAGAAGGATTTCAAATGACTCTCCCAAAATATGACAGAATAAACTCCAATACCGTGCGGAAAGATAGTGTTGACGATAAGCTCTACCTTCAGGCCCACTGGGGCAGCGGTGTGGTTTATCAAAATGTTCAAATTGGAG
Source organism: Thermoguttaceae bacterium (assembly GCA_017939795.1). Taxonomy (GTDB): domain Bacteria; phylum Planctomycetota; class Planctomycetia; order Pirellulales; family Thermoguttaceae; genus RGIG3701. The sequence continues at coordinate 34,118 of JAGBAA010000012.1, read as the reverse complement.
GCAAGTAAAATGTATTTATTCTTAAGTCTATTTATATTATTTACGGCGTTTTCCGTCAATGCCTCGGAATATGAAGGAGAATATATTCCCGCTGTCGTGATCGGCGATGGAATACTGGAAGGACACGATTTTTCCAATCGGATGATCGGTGATTTTTGCGGAGAAATGTGCAGCTGTGTACTGAATTGTTCTTTTCGCAATACAGTCATTAAACGTTTCCAGTTTGAAGGAAGGTTTGTTGATTGCGATTTCACAAATTGCCTGATCGAGAGCGGAACGCTGGATATGAACAGTGAAGATTTCATTAAAACACGCAATTTTCAGTCCCGCAAACTTTCACTGCCTACGACCTGGATGCGACTGGATGAAATGGATCTGAGTGATTTTGAATTCCAGGAAAACGATTTTCATCGGATCTCAATATCAGGAAGTAAATTGACGAACGTCCTTTTTCAGGATTGTACACCTCCAAAGATGACGGAATCCCAATTGGCAGAGACCCGTAATTTTCAAAACGGCAATTTCTACCGGATCGATTTTCAAGGAATGCCGATCATGAAAACGGACCTTTCCCGTCAGGTTTTCGGCAACGTATGGTCTCGTGTTGTGGAAGGTTCCTTCCCAACACTGGTCCTTGGGCCAAATGTCTCGCTGAAAAATACGGTCTTTCTTCTTGCAGATCTCTCGCAGGCCGAGGAACTGACGGTCGAGCAGGTCCGCGAGACCTGGAATTTCCGAAACGGTAAAATGTCGCTCGTGCATTGGCCCAAACACATTGCGGAACGGTTCGATCTCCCGAAATTCGCGCAGAAAGTCGGTCAAAAAGCAGAAGGCCTTTTCGTCCGATGTACGTTTGACGCTGCCGTTCCCATACCGGAGTTTTCCGGGACAGCCTTCTGTGAGTGCGTTTTTCAATGTTCCCTCTGCAATACCGACCTGACCGAATGTGTTCTGGTACAGTGTGACCTTTCCGCCGTGGAAGACCTCACGCTTGAACAGGTCAAAAGTACGTGGAATTACAAAGCCGGCCGAATGTCGCTTTCCAAGTGGCCGAAGCATATCGAAAAAGCATTAGAAGAAGAGGAAAAAGCGAAAGCGCAGGAGGAGAAAAAATAGTTTCCTCCCTTAATTTCTCCCCACTCCCCGAAGGTCGAAAACCCACGGCCTTCGGGGAGACGGTTCAAAACTCAAAACCGAAAGGAAAAAACATGACCCGCACACACGGTCGAAACGATAAAAATTTCCGCGTTCAGGCCCACTGGGGCAGCGGTGTTATTTATACGATTGAAAATGTTTCAGAATAACAGGAGGGTGTTTTCATGCAGTATTATAAATTGATTTTCGCCGTTTTGTTTTTCTGTTTGATTCAGCCTGTTTCAGGCAAAACATACAAAATGGGAGAAGTAATTGTTAATGGGAAAACCTACAATGCAGAAGATGCACTCCAATTGTACCACCCAAGTCATTTAAACGGAGTATATGAGATCAATGGGGAGGTATATGTTCGTCTTGACGATGGAGCTGAAGATCTTGAAAACATGGATTTTCAAGGAAGAACGATTGCGTCCTTTGAGATCGATACTTTTGTCTCGGTGAGAAATTGTAATTTTCGAGATGCGAACATTCAATATATTGAGGGCGGAGAATTTGAAAATTGTGATTTTACCAATACCTGGATCGAGTATGGTGATACACATTTAACGTTGGAAGACCTGAAAATCACTAAAAATTTTAAGGAAAAAACAATCTGTTTTCATCCAAACTGTGCCGTAGAAAGAACGGATCTTTCCGGCTTTACGTTCAGCAGAACGAGCTTTTACTCTTTCGATGTCACAAACTGTAATATACAAAAGGCTAAATTTATAAATTGTCTGATTCCAATCTTGAGCAGCGGGCAGCTGACTCAGACTTATAATTATCGAACCGGGAATTTTCATAATATTCAGGTTTCGCGAGATAATCTGTGGAGCAACATCGACCTTTCAAATTCCTTTTGGGGTAATGATTTTCATCCCAACAATAGTGCAGAGCGTGTTATTTTAACTTTATCCAATGACGTGAATTTGACAAATGCTGTTTTTGTGCATTGTAATTTGTCAAATTCCAGGGATTTGACACTGGAACAGGTCAAAAGCACATGGAATTACAAAGCTGGAAGAATGTCTCTTTCCCAATGGCCTGAACACATTCAGAAAGCTCTTCAAACATCTTATTTTAATGATTTTAAATATTGGATCGATAATCCAGACATGTCTGCGCGGAAGCCTGTTCCCCTGTCCATACCGGTTTATGCCACAGGAACGGATAGGCATTTCCCATATACCCTCCAGGATACCAATATTTATTTTTCCCACGCAGACCTCTATAGACTGGATTCTTTAGGGAAACTCAAGAATTATCAGGTTGGCCTTTTTGTAAAGTGTAATTTTTTACCGTTTCCCCCGCAGCATTTTTCACCCCCTAAACCGGTATTTGTGGATATGCAGAAAATGGCATTTCTGAGCTGTAACTTTGAAATTGAATTTTCAATAAAAGAAAATGATAAAATCAAGGAAATATTTGATCTTACCGAGGCTGTTTTCGTTGACTGTGACCTGACGAATGTGCAAGGTCTCACGCTCGAACAGGTCAAAAGCACGTGGAACTACAAAGCGGGTCGAATGTCGCTCTGCAAGTGGCCGGAGTATATCGAAAAAGCGTTAGAAGAAGAGGAAAAAGCGAAAGCGCAGGAGGAGAAAAAATAGTTTCCTCCCTTAATTTCTCTCCCCGAAGGTCGAAAACCCACGGCCTTCGGGGGGGCGGTTCAAAACTCAAAACTGAAAGGAAAAAAACATGCCCCGCACACACGGTCGAAACGATAAAAATTTCCGCGTTCAGGCCCACTGGGGCAGCGGGGTTGAATATACTATCGCATCTATTGAGGATGGAGGTGCCCAATGACGAGATTTTTTATATTTTTTATGGTGATGTTTGTCTGCGCACAGTTTTTGCCGGCAGAGGAACTCAGACGTTATCCCGATATATATCAGAGCGACACGGATGGTGATTTTCCAATCTCCAATGAGGATTTTAGTCATGGATACATCCTCTCGTTTGATGCGGATGATATTGTGACCAACTGCAATTTCGAAGGAACGACGATCGAAATGGCACGTTTCAGCTGCGACAAAAACTGCAATCTGAAAGATACCTGGGTTCTTAATGGAACGATAGATCTCGCACAGGAACAGTGGGTCCAGACTCGTAATTTCAAGATGAAACGATTCAAGGAAATCGTTTTTCATAAGAATATTTTTCGCAACCTTGATTTTTCCGATTTTAAATTTGAACATTCCGGTTTTTATGATGTTCAGTTTGTCAACTGCAATTTTGAAAATGCCGTTTTCCAGTGCTGCACCATGCCTGTCATGTCTGTTGAAAACTGGAAACAAACATGGAATTACCGAAATGGCGCGCTTCATACACTTAGAATAAAACAGGATTTCAACAATATCGACCTTTCCCGTTGTGCGATCAGCGGTTTTGTCTGGAATAATAACACTACTACGGCAGGAATAAGAACTCCTTCTCCAAGCATTGGAAAAGGAGTCGATCTTACAGATACGGTCTTTTTTCTGTGCGATCTGCGCAAATCAAAAGACCTGACGCCCGAACAGGTCCGGCAAACGTGGAATTTCAAAAATGGGCGGATGGACCTTGTCCAGTGGCCGGTACATATCGTAAAGTCACTGGATCTCCCGCGATACCTAAGCCCGAACAAATGGAAATTTCAGGATGAGTATTTTGAGATCTGGAATCTTGAGCAAATGAAAGATCTCGACGAAAGATTTAGAGCGAATATCCTGTTCATGGGACTAAGCTCAGGAAAGGTATACCAGACGGATCTTTCCAAAATGCTGTTTTTCCACTGTGCATTTGTGTTTCTAATGAAAGAAACAGACATTTCAGATGCGGTATTCCTCGATTGTGACCTGACTGCCCCGCCAGACCTCACGCTCGAACAGGTCAAAAGTACGTGGAATTATAAAGCCGGCCGAATGTCGCTCTGCAAGTGGCCGAAGCATATCGAAAAAGCATTAGAAGAAGAGGAAAAGGCGAAAGCACAGGAGGAGAAAAAATAGTTTCCTCCCTTAATTCACCCCACTTCCCGAAGGTCGAAAATCCACGGCCTTCGGGGAGACGGTTCAAAACTCAAAACGAAAGGAAAAAACATGACCCGCACATATGACCGAAATGATAAAAAATTCCGCGTTCAGGCTCACTGGGGCAACGGTGTAGTCTATACTATCAATGAATTAAAGCGGGAATTTAAGATCCAATAGGAGGAAACGCCATGAAAAAGATGATCTTGACTTTACTCGTTTTGTTTTCCGTCTTGACGGTGGATGGAGCCACTCCGCAGCATTCCAATATCTTGCGGTTTCATGGGACTAGTGCGATCGACCATTATCGAGTGGTCCACATCAATGGTCTCAAACTTTATGGGAAGACTATTAATGCCTATAACTGCGAGATCGATTTTGTAGGAGCGACTGGAATGACAGGATCCAGTTTTCGTAATTCAAGGATCAAATATCTGCATCACGAAATGAACATCAACGATGAAGAGGGGTTCGATTGCAGTAATTGCGATTTTTCCGGAGCGGTCATCGAAGCCGGTGACGCCTGTCTCGATTCGGTCCGGGAATGCAGTTTTATGGATACCGAATTGGGAGAAGAACTCGACATCGCCCTACAGGGACGAGATCTCGCCCAAACGAAAAACTTCAAATCAAAACATTTGAAACTGAAAAGACTTTGGACATGTGCGGATGGTATTGATTTCTCTGATTTTGTGATCGAAAAAGGTTCTTACCTGTTCCTGAAAGCCGCGGGTGCCAAATTTGAAAATACCCTGTTCCAAAACTGTCGTATCATCGCGACCTTCTCCTCAGACCAGCTGAAAAGCACGGCAAACTATAAAAAAGGCTATTTTCACGGTCTGCACCTGGTCGCTTATGGTGATGAAACATGCGTGACATTTTGCGATACAGATTTTTCGAAAATGACTTTTTCGGATTGTTCCTTTGGCGGACACAGTATCTATGAGTTCACGGAATTTTCGTGGAAAGGTACGATCCTGGAGGATACCGTATTTGCTAACTGTGATCTGAGTAACTCCTCAGACCTCACGCTTGAACAGGTCAAAAGTACGTGGAATTACAAAGCCGGCCGAATGTCGCTCTGCAAGTGGCCAGAGTATATCGAAAAAGCGTTAGAAGAAGAGGAAAAAGCGAAAGCACAGGAGGAGAAAAAATAGTTTCCTCCCTTAATTTCTCCCACTCCCCGAAGGTCGAAAACCTACGGCCTTTGGGGGGCGGTTCAAAACTCAAAACTGAAAGGAAAAAAACATGCCCCGCACACACGGTCGAAACGATAAAAATTTCCGCGTTCAGGGACACTGCGCAAGTTGGATGGTTTGTTCTATTAAATCGATCGATTCCAAATAAGACGGGAGGAATTATGTTCAAAAACTTTATTCAAATAATTTCCGGATGTGCTGCGATCGTCATTTTTTCCAATTTTTCTTCCGTTTATGCACAAAGTTATATCCGAGGTCAGGAACGTGCAAGATCGAATTCCCAGAAGATCCTGGTGATCTGTCAGGATGAAACGGAAAAGGAGAATTTAGTCGAACCTTCTCCGGTTTGCTTGAGGCGGGAAATGCAGGAATTTCATGAAGTCTCGATCCATGATGTTTCAGAACTTGACGGCAGTTTTCGTGGTTCCGTAATTCATGATTGGTCGTGTGAGTGTCCAATTTCCGAGAACTGCGACTTCACGGATACCTGGTTCGGCAGCGGAGAATTACGCGGACTCTCCCAAAAACAGCTCGTTTCGACGCGGAATTTTACGGAAAAGAACTTTCCGCTTTCCGTCTGGGGAAAACTTCGAGATCTGGATCTGAAAGATTTTCAGTTTTCCAACGGGGACCTGGAACATTTGGATGTTTCCGGCTCGAATCTGGAAAATGTCCGATTCACCCGATGCCGTCTTCCAAAACTTACGGACGAACAGCTGCGTCAGACGTGGAATTACCGAGTCGGCAATTTTACCGGGATACAGTTCTGCGACGAATTGCAATGGAAGAAGGAATGGAATGAAAACAACATTACTCTGGAAAATGCGTGGAATGCGGTCGTGTTTGGCGGACGGTCATCTCACACTGCGATCCAGATCGCGCCGAACGCGGATATTTCGGACTCCGTTTTTATTCTCTGTGACTTGAGCACTTCCAGCGGGCTGACGCTCGAACAGGTCAAGAGCACGTGGAACTACAAAACAGGGCATCTTAGCATCGTACGCTGGCCGAAACATATCGAAGAGGTACTGAAGACCGAAGCTTGGGAGCCGGTATTTCAGGCAGAGCTTACGGATCCGCAGGGGAGATTTTACTCGCCGGTGCAGGAAACTTTCTGTATTCGCGGAGATGCGAGCCGACTTTCCGGCAATGAACCTCAGCCGAATTTCTATTTTGAGGACGCCGCGCTCGATCTGACCGTCATGATGGCCCAGTGTTTGAACTTTCAGCACGGTATTTTCCTCCGATCGCGTTTCCTGAAAGAGACCAATACCGAACGGCCAAATTTTATGAAAGTCACCGATTTCCAGAAAACGGCTTTCGTCGGCTGTAAATTCGAGAATCACTTCACTGGTTTCGGACCTGAATTTCCCAAAATCGACCTGACGGACTGCGTTTTCATCGACTGTGACCTCACCGAGTCGAAAAATCTCTCTTTTGAGCAGGTCAAGAAAACGTGGAACTACAAAACGGGCCGAATGTCGCTCTGCAAGTGGCCGGAGCATATCGAAAAGGCACTGGAAGAAGAGAAAAAGTAAGCCCCGACCTTCGGGAGGCGCGGCAGTTGAGCCGAAACGAAAACTGACGGGGTAGGGTGGCGGAGCTTTTGGCGGTCAGATTCCAGCTCCCACGAAAAGAAAAACAAACAGATTTGCTCAAGTCTAACGCCCTTCGCGGTTCGGAAAGTGAGCGAGTCAGCAGCGAGCAAATCTGTTTGATCAAATCTCACCTGCAAGAATGAGGTCACGCCCCCCAGCCCAGAGTCAGGGGCTTCCAGGAAGGCAGCGTTCGTCCTGTTTTTTCTTTCTGGGCTTTCTTACTGGACTGGAGCAGGCAGCACCACTCGGAAACCCGTAAAACAGTTCCGAAGTTCCTGCTTCATTTCTCCTCTAATCGCTGATCGACAGTACTCGGCATCGGTTTTCCAGCCTCCGCCGCGCGTTACTCTGAACCCATCAAACCAGGCACCGGCAGCAGAGCTTAAATCTTCAGGATCCGTGACGTGTTCATCCGGATATTTTCGATACTTATCGGAGCACCATTCCCATACGTTCCCGTACATGTCGCAGAGTCCCCATGCATTCGGCTTTTTCTGGCCCACATGATGGAGCATTTCTTTGCTGTTCAGTGCGTACCAGCCCATTGAATCCAGAATGCCGGCAAATTCTTCCGTCGTTCCAGCCCGGCAGGCGTATTCCCACTGTGCTTCTGTCGGCAGCTTAACTTCCATTTCCAATCTCCAGGAAAGTTTCCAGCAGAAGTTCCGGCACTCTTCATGATTGACATAATACATCGGGAAACGCGGTTCAATTGCGGGCAGCCAACGATCCTTCTCTTTGGGAAAACGTCCATAGAAAGATTTGGCCCACTGCTCTTCAACGTTCGTTCCCATGATGCTTTCCCACATTTCCTGCGTAACTTCTGTTTCAAGGATCCAGAAACCGCGAGTCAGCGTGACCTGATGGGGAGTGTAGTATCCGGTGTCTTCCAACTCGCCGTCGTATTCAATATAATCATCTTCAACCTGCTGGCTTCCCATAATAAACGTGCCGGGCGGACACCAACGAAAGGCATATTCAATACCATCCACGGTCTTGACCATCCTCTTCCCGGCTTCCTGGGCAGTTCCCTCCTCAGCAGAGACATCGGTCCGGAACAAGGAGAGCACTCCCAAACACAAAATACACAGCAGTAAAAGATGTTTTTTCATAAATTAACCTCCATAAGCTACTTTTTCCGGAAACTGCCTACCGAGAGACAGTGAAAACCATGTCTGCGATTATTTTATACTATATTCAAAGAATTTGCAATTACTTCCTCAAGAAAATTACCATAAAAAATAGGTTCATCCGGCAACTGAGTACCAATTCTACCACTGAAGACACTGAAAACTCACAGAAAGACACAGATTTGAATGCAAAAAATACGGAAAAAAACAGATCGTGCGAATATTTAAATTTTTTAGAGATCCATTTGAGTCTTTTCGCGTTTTAGGGGATTTTTCGTGTCGGGGCTATCTCTCCCTTTTTTTCAGTGTGTTTCCGCGGTCCTTCTGTGAACTCAGTAGTAAAATCGGCTCCGGTTCGGTGTACGCAATTGCCGGAAGAGCCTTCTTTAAATGAATTTTAGAGAATCCCATTTTTTTGAAAAAAGTTCTTTTCTCGCTCAAACTCCTTGACTTGGCCTTCTTTTTATGCTAAAATGCTTTTTGTTGGGGAATCTTTTGTAAAAACGCAGTTTTTCGAGGTTGCCTGCTATAATTCCACCAGCACTTTATGCGACACAAGTCAGAAACAGGAGGGGAATTGATCATGAAATTGGCCAAAAGAAACTTTTGGATCGCAGCGATCTTACTGTGCGGCTGTCTGGCTGGCGGTTTTTTATTGGGGAAAGGAATGAGGCCGAGCTTGAATCTCGACCTGGTTTCTACAGCAGAACAGGTCCGAAAATTGTATCGAGAGGATGACGGTTTTGCCCATTTCCTGCAGGTCTCTATTTTCAAGTACGATGCCTCCAAACGCGTCCATGTAAAAGCGGAGGCACACGGTTTTATTCAGGAATCTCCGGCAAAATATCTGAAAAATACGCATAATTTCACGATCCTCGATTTCGCTGCGTGCCGTCTGACGGAGGAAGATATGCGTTACCTCGGCTCTCTGCGCACACTCGAACAACTGTACATCAACAATTGCGATCTTGACGAGGAACATATCCCGCTTCTTTCAGGTTCCGGTCTGAAAGCTCTGGAAGTCTGCTGCCGTCCAGCTCCTTCACCGCACTGGGTCAAGACGATCGCCTCGATGAAAAACCTTGAAGAACTGCGTCTCTGGCACATTTCCGACTTCAGTCCCTATGCAGAGGTCCTTGCGGAACTTCCAAATTTAAGGATCCTGGTACTTCAGGACGTGAAGCTGACGCCGGAGGACATCATCGCAACGCGGAAAATAAAAAATCTGCAATATTTATGTGTGGATGAGGAATACACAAAGAATAATGACCTTTTCTTTAAGGTAAACATGAACCGCCAAAATGGTGTCGTGCAGATCCTGGATCACGGACATCCCGCTTTAAGCATCAACAGTGTAACGGTGGGTACCATTTCGGGGCCTTTGGAACCATAGTGTCGGATCGTATGGAACGAATCACACCGAGAACAATGAATGGGAAGGAATCATGTACGCGCTGATTTTTTTGCTCTGGACCGGGATGTTTTACGATGCGCCGCCGTTGCCGGAAGTCCTGCCGCCGCCCGAAAGTTTCGCGGCAGACGAACGTGAGGTTATCCTCGATTTCATGAACGTAACGGATGAGACCGGAATTTCGAACAGTCGGAAACTCGCAGAAAGGCGTTCCAGGTACAAAGTAAAAAAGTCGTTTCAGGCTCACCCTATGCATTGGCCGGGGATCACGTGGGATAAAGAGAAAAAGGACGGCATTTACCGTGTCGTGCAGATCGTCTGGGATGATGCCGACCTTTCGGGGACGCTGGACTTGAGAGCATTTTCCTCGCTGCGATTTCTTTTTATTTTCAAACATGACGTTTCCGGAGGCGGACTTTCAAAATACACTGCAGGTGGGGCGACAGAACCATTCCGTCTGCATCTTCCTGAAAATTCCAGCCTCGAAGTCCTCGTTTGCGATGGTGCCGGCCTTTCCAGCCTCGAGCTGGACGGTCAGAAACAGCTGCGGCACCTTTCCTGCGAGAGAAATCCGATCCGAAATTTCGACCTCTCCCAACTCTCCAAACTGGAATTCTTTTCGTGTTGGGACTGTCCGGCTGAAAATGTACGTTTCCCGTCTACGAAACCGAAACTCCAATCCCTTTCTCTTTCGGGAATATGCTGTCCGCCGGAAACCGTTTACGGCATGAAAAAAATCAAACGATTCGGATGGTGTACGAAAAGTGTCCTTCCTGCCGATTTCCCGGCATATCTTGCATCCTGTACAGAACTGGAATTTCAGGACATTTCCAGCCCTGCGCTTGATTTTTTCAAAAATCGCAGTTTGGTGTTCCTCACGCTGACGTCTCTCCCGTCATTGACGGTCCTGGACCTTCGCGATTCGGAGAAACTTGAGTACCTCGAGATTACCGACTGTCCTAAACTCCGCAGGATCATTCTCCCCGCCTCACTGCGGCCGGATCTTTGCAGCGAAGACGAAGCACCGCTTTGTACAGTGCTGGAAAATATTCCAACAGAAGAAGTCGAATTTTCCGACGGGACCGTTCTTTCTCTTAAGGAATTTTTGGGAGAAGAGGTCGAGCTGGAATAGAAGACATCCTGTTTTTTAAGGACGGTACCAATCCGCAAACCCAATACCGGGTCCTGAAGCCTTCACAAACGCAATTGAAATCCGGGACAGAAATAGAGGCACGCCCCAAATGAGACGCTCGATTCTTTTAATGCTGGTATATGCCGGAACGATTTCGCTTTGGGGAATACTTCCGGTTTGCCTGTTTGTTCCTGGAGAAATATGGCTTCAGCCGTTTGTGAAGGGATCGTTCATGCTCATTTTGGCAGGATTTTTGATTCGGAAAAATTTATCCGGCTTCACAGGGAAAGAGCCTCAGGGGATCGGATACTATTTGTACGGTGCGGGATATTGGGGAGACGGTGATCCGGAAGATATTTATTGCGGGTTGAACAGACGCGCTTTCTGGTATCTTGTACATTGGCAGCTGATGATGCTTTTATGTCTGATTCTGGGAAACTGGATGCGCGAAATGCCGTCTTCTGCTGCGGATCCGCTGAGGTTTATCTTTTTCCATAATCTGCTCACGCCGCTTTACGGCATCCTATGGCGTTCCTGTTTCCGGCAGTACACGGTTGGGACAGATTTTAGTGAACTTCCTTATTTGCGTATTCCTCCGCTGTTTTGCGACCTTCTCTTTCAATGGCTCTTCGTTGCGGCTGCCGTCTTTTTCATGTTTGAAAAGCAGTGAATCTCAGCGTCCATCCGCCCCGGATGAAACGAAAAAAAACGCCTCTCCCAATGGAAAGGCGTCTGAATTCAAAATCTTTGAGCCGAACACGACCGACTCAGCAGCTTATGGGGAAATTCAGTCTTTGCCCCACGGATGACGCTGTCCCTGAACGCGGCCGGGGAGACTCTGGAGACGAATGAAACCTTCGGCGTCCGTCTGATTGTAGCTTCCGCCGCCTTCCATCGTCGCGATCCCTTCGTCGTACAGCGAATTCGGGCTCTGACGGCTCGCCACGTCGATGTTCCCTTTGTAGAGCAGGAGCTTCACTTCGCCCGTCACGACTTTCTGAGCCTGCTTGATGAACGCGAGAAGCGCATCCATCTTCGCATGGTACCAGAAACCATAGTAGATCATTTCAGCCACTTCCGGCGCAAGCATGTCGCGCAGGTGCGTCAGATCACGGTCCATGCAGAGGCTCTCAAGCTGGCGGTGCGCCGTGTAGAGAAGCGTCATGCCGGGGGATTCGTAAACACCGCGGGACTTCATGCCGACGAAACGGTTTTCCACCATGTCGATGCGTCCGATACCATTGCGGCCGGCAATCTCGTTCGCTTTGCGCACGATGTCGATCGGGGAAAGTTCTTCACCGTTGATCGCGACCGGATTGCCTTCCACGAACTTGATCGTGATCTCTTCTTCCGCATCGGGAGCTTCTTTCGGAGAGACGCCCATGCCGAAATCAACGATCTTGACGCCGCAGACGTTCAGATCTTCCAGATCGCCAGCTTCGTAGCTGATGTGGAAGCAGTTTTCGTCGGAGCTGTACGGCTTCTTCACGCTGGCTTTGACCGGAATGTTCTTCTGTTCACAGTATGCCAGAAGTTCCGTACGGCCGGGGAACTGATTGCGGAATTTTTCCATACGCCACGGAGCAATGATCTCGATCTCCGGATCCAGAGCTTCGGCAGCCAGCTGGAAACGGCACTGGTCATTTCCTTTTCCCGTTGCGCCATGCACGAAATACTTCGCGCCGACTTCATGAGCAACGCGCAGACATGCACGCGCAATGATCGGACGGGCAATGGACGTACCGAGAAGATAGATCCCCTCGTACTTCGCCTGCCACTGGATCATCGGGAATGCGAAATCGCGGCAGCATTCGTTCTGCACGTCCACGATACGGGCCGTCTTCGCGCCGATCTTCAACGCTTTGTCGATGATCGCCTGACGGTCTTCGCACGGCTGTCCAACGTCCACGTAGACCGCGTGCACTTCAAAACCTTCATCCATCAACCATCCGAGCAGCACCGAGGTATCCAGGCCGCCGGAATACGCCAACACGCAAGATTTCATGACTTCGTTCCTTCCGTAGGATCCAAGTGAAATGATAGAAAAATATCAATTAAATCGTATTATCGCACGTTCGTGCAAATTTTCAAGGGGGAGGGGGGCGAAATTTTAAAAGAAGAGGGAAATTTTCCAAATTTCATGAAACGGATCTTCACAGAAAAACAGGTGTTTCGATAAAAACGGCGTAATTGACCGGTTTTTGAGAAAAAAACGCGAATATTTTGGAAAGACTCCTTGACATTTCAGGCAGAAAAGTTTATAGTGGAAGTGATTTTGTGTTTTTTTGAAAGTTTTTCCTTTTCTCTTCGAAAAAATCGGGGGACCTCATGGCACTGCTGCGGCTGATCAAAGGATTTGCACCGGGGAAGACCTTTCCTCTTAACGAATCGTCTTACACGCTGGGACGTGCTCATGACTGCGAGATCCAGCTCGATGCGGCATCGGTGAGCCGACGGCATGTGCGTATTTTTCGACGCGGCGGCGACTGGTACATCGAGGATCTGAAAAGCCGAAACGGTACTCTTTTGAATAATCGGCCGGTCCTGGAACCGACGAGGCTGAACCATCGCGACAGGATCCAGGTCTGCAGCATCGTCCTCTATTTCTACGCGGACGGACGCGAACATGAAACGGGCGGGATCGAGGAATTTCAGGCAAAGATCGCCGACATGGGGCCGGAAGATCAGTCGTCGTACATGGCGACGTTCGATATGCTGCGTCAGAAACACGCCCTCGGTCAGACGATGGCCAGTGCGGAAGTCAAACTGCGTGCACTGGTCGAGATCGGCCGGCATCTCGGTGAAGCAGTACAGGTGGAAGAGGTCCTGATGCGGATCCTCGACAGTCTGTTCGTCATTTTTCCGCAGGCGGACCGCGGCATCATCGTACTTCGGGAACCCAATACAAATATTCTGGTCCCCAAAGCACTCAAGCAGCGGAATCCGAACCATGATGAGGTCCGGCTGAGCAGAACGATCCTCCAGAACGTTATCTCGACCGGTCAGGCGATCCTTTCTGCCGATGCCGCGCAGGATTCCCGCTTCGACATGGCGCAAAGCATCTCCCACTCGCCGATCCGTTCAATGATGTGTGCTCCGCTGGTCGGGATCGACGGAAACGCGATCGGAGTCCTGCAGATCGATGCCGCGACGACGATGCGTCAATTCACCTCCCAGGATCTCGAGATCCTCGCCAGCGTCGCGAACCAGGCGACCGTCGCCGTTCGGAATGCGCAGCTGATGGAAAGCGCAATGGCAGAAGCATCGATCCGCCGGGAACTCAACGTCGCGCACAAGGTCCAGCAGGGGTTCCTTCCCGCGATGAAACCGAGCGTCAACGGCTACGAATTCTTCGACTACTATTCCCCTGCCCGACAGTTAGGGGGCGACTATTTCGATTACGTACCGCTTCAGGATGGACGTCTCGCGGTGATTTTGGGAGACGTTTCCGGAAAAGGGATCTCCGCCTCGCTTCTGATGGCGAAAATGTCCGCAGAAGCCCGCTACCTGCTCGCCATGCATCCCAATCTCGCCGACGCCATGTTCGCGCTGAACAACACATTCTGCGACGACCGCTGGGGAGACCGGTTCATTACCGTCGCCGCCGGCGTTTTGGATCCCAAAACACACGATCTGGAACTGGTCAACGCCGGACACGTACCCCCGATGCTCTGCCGGCCGAACATGAAGCCGCAGGCTTTGAAAATGGAACGGACGTTCCCGATCGGTGTTTTCCCGGACTCCACATTCCCCGTCATTCAGCTTCGGCTCCAACCCGGCGATACACTTTTCTTCTTCACGGACGGCGCGACAGATGGGATCAACAAAAATGCGGAAATGTTCGGAATGGACCGGCTTTGCGAATGCTGGACCCCATACCGTCCAACGATCCAGGAACAGGGAGACGCCCTGATCCAGGCGATCAGCGATTTTGTCGGCGACGTCCCCTACGCGGACGACATCTGCGTCACGGGGATCCGGCGGAAACTTTAGCCGAAGGAGCCTTTCATGTCCTCGACGAAGTACCTGAAACCGGAAGTCATTGCGGGCATCAAAAGACTGGATCTGCGCGCAAAATTCATCGTGAAGGGATTTCTGCAGGGACTGCATTCCAGTCCATTTCAGGGATTCTCTGTAGAATTCAGCGAGCATCGCCGTTATGCGCACGGGGACGATCCGCGAGATATCGACTGGCTTCTCTACGCACGGACGGACAAATACTATGTGCGCAAATTTCAGGCCGAGACCAACCTCACGGGCTATCTTGTCGTGGATCAAAGCGCGTCGATGGACTATACGTATCGGCAGGAAGTCACGAAATTCGACTACGCGATCTGTCTGGCGGCCGCGCTGGCGTATCTCATGATCCATCAGCGGGACCCGGTCGGTCTCCTGACTTTCGATGAAAAGATCTGCCGAAGTATCCGGCCTGCGTCGCGCCCTTCCCAGCTCGCAGCGATCCTCTCGACGCTCTCCCGCCTGACTCCGAACGGAAAGACCAATATCGCGAAGGCTCTCAATCAGACTGCTGCGATGCTTCGGCATCAGTCGCTCGTGATGGTCCTGAGTGACCTTCTGACCGATGAAGAGGCCGTTCTGGAGGGACTCCGAAAGCTGAAATTCGCAGGACACGATATCCTTCTGATCCACATTCTGGACGAAGCAGAGGTTTCGTTTCCTTTTGACGGTGCGCTGGAACTGGAAGATCCGGAATCCCGTGAGATGCTCCGGGTCGATGCCCAGGGATTCCAGGCGGATTATGTGAAACAGATCCGGGAATTTCGGGAACGATATGCCGAAGAATGTGCGAAAATCGGGATCGACTACCTTCCTCTGGATACGAGCATGCCGTTCGACAAAGCGTTGGCTGAGTATCTTTCCAAACGGCGCGGCGCATGATCGGACCATAAAAAACGCCGTCGTGTGGTGAAACACGGCGGCGTCAAATTTTCCTGATCCGGACTATTTTTTCTTTCTCAGCACCCACAGTCCACAGGCACCAAGGAGAAGCAGGACGACGGAAGCCGGTTCCGGAACCTGAGTCTGAAAACTGCCGTCATTTGCGAAGAACGCAAACATGAAATCCTGGTCCGTCAGCGTGGAATCGGCCATCGCACTGAAGACGTTGATCAAAAACGTGCCGTCTTCCGTTGCTTCGTAAGAGAGGATCCCCTGCGAGTTCGCGCCCGTTTCATCTCCGGCAAGTCCAAGGAGAAGGTAGCCGTCATCGGCCGTCAGGCCTTCGCCGAGCGTCAGTTCAAAAACGCCCACATCGATCTTTTCCATATCGAAATAACCGAACGAGCTGCGTGTGCTTCCGTCTTCCGAATCGACCCACCCGCTGATCCAGCCGCCGTTTTCGCCGCCGTCGCCGCCGCCGTACGGAAGGTAAACGAAATCAAGGGCTTTATCCACGGCAGTCCCGTCAATGGCTTTGAAAGTGGAGAGATTCCACGAACCGTCTTCCTGCGGCGCGGCACTGATGAGATGATTATTGTTGTTGTCGCGCCCGATCGTCAAAAGAATGCCGTCCGTGTTAGCGTCCACTCCCTCGATCTTGAGATTCCGCAGACCGGTCCCGAGTACCGTGACGGACGCATCGTATCCGGAAGTCCGTTTCGTGAGTGCGCCGGATGCGTTGAGGTACCCATTTTCCCAGAGGTCCGAGCTGTTGGAGAAGTAGCCGACGGAAATACTGGTATCTTTTTCCTTCCCGTTCTGGTCCACCGTGGACATGTAGAGCGTTGACGCAGTACCGTTCCAGACAGACTGCGGGATGATGCGGTAATCGTTCTGCGAGGGGGTCACGATGGCGTTTCCGGCGTTCAGTCCATTACCGTTGGAGATGAGATAGTAGTCCGCGTTATTGTGCGAGCTGACCCAGAAATAGTCGGCCGAGCTTTCAAAATCAAGCGGGACCGAGGAATTGCTCAGCTTCAGGTTCGCGCCGGCGACATCACGTCCTCCGGGATCGAAACCGGGGCGATAGAATCCTTTTTCGGGGGCCTCAAGTGTCGCGCCGTACTCAATGAACGCAAAGTTGAACGCACCATGCTGTCGGTCGGACGTTTCCGTATAGACCCGGCCGGACTGCATGTCGTTCGAGTAAATGATGAAGGACTTTCCGTCTTCCGAAACGCTCTGCGAGAAGACATTGTCTCCCGAGGATCCCTGGTGGGTCCCATTGATCATCAGGATACCGTCCGCCGGAGTGTATCCGTCGAGCGTCAGTTTGTACTGGCCGGTCCCAAGCACATCGATGGTGTATCCGCTGCCTCCGTAAGTCGCCGCACGATATGCACTATCCGCATTAATGAAGTTCACACCGCCGGTGACGGTCCCTGCCGTCCCATGAGGAATGAAAACGTGGTTCATCGTGTAGTAGTTACCGCTGGCGCCGGCTCCAGAATTGGTCACCGCTTCAAGACGGAAGGTTCCGTTCGCGTTATCCTTCGTACTGGTGATGACATAATCCGGATTATATTTGAAGCTGGCTTTTTCCCCTGCGGTCTGCGTGATCGCCGGACTGGCAAGGAGAACACCATCCATCGGAGTGAAGTTCCCCTCAGCAAAGAACGATTTCAGCTGCGCAGCCGCCTGCTCAGCTGTCAGCACCATCCCTTTTTCAAGCGGAGAGGACTGCGGAAGCAGAAAAATGTTCGTGTTGTTCGGGACCTCTTCATCCTTGTCGCTGGCGCGGACTGAGGATGCCCACCATTTATTTTTATTCCCGGAGGCATTATAGTAGACCGCCGCGATCCCGTAGTCGCTGTTGTTGAACGTGTGCGTTCGGAAACCGTCTGCCGTAAACGCGAAGGCAAGATAGTCATCCGTATAGAGTTCGTTCCCGTTCTGCAGGATCGACCAGTCCGCACGGTTGCCGCCGACGGACATATTGGGCGTACCGACAAGAACGTGAGCATATCGGTTGAGATTGTTCGCGTTCCCGCTCGAACCTTCAACTTCCGAGACCTGGATCTGGGTCACGATAGGCGCAAGTTCGGCAGCCGAGAGGTTTTCCAAACCGGCAGATCCACAGGCAAAAGCCGAAAGGACTGCAAGGGGCCATACATTGGAACTGAAATGTTTTTTCATGGGATGATGCTCCGAGTTACGGAATCATTTTAATGGAACGGAACGTAAAATATTTTACATTTTGAAGTCTTTCACTTCACATATGGATCATATGATACCACGAATAAGATGAAAATCAAGGGAAAAAATTAAAATAGCGGTATTTTTGGAAATATTTTAGAAAAAATCTCCCGAATTTAACGATTGCGGGAGATTTAGATCCTACACGATCTACCCGCAGACCTTTTCGAAATACGGAAAGAAAAAGGAAAAAGAATGTGCACCTTCCCTGCACGAATCTCTGCGAGTCCCAGGAATCCAGGGCTAAAATCACGGCAGAGATCCAAATGCAAACCGGTACCTGGAGGCAGAATGGACGTTGCTCACGTTCCGTCTTCGTTTATCCGGGGCACTCCGTCCGGCATTTCAACAGACAGAAGCTCTGGTGAGGTGATTTTCCGGAACGCCTCTTTCGGCTGAAGTTCGGCATCAAAGAGGAGAGGAAAATCCTTTCCTTTTCCGCGATACGAGAGCCACGTGTGCCCATCAGAGATCCCCCAGAACGTCACGCTCGATATCCGGTCCGCATTCCGCCGGAGGACCTCAAAGGCCTGCGCGTACCGTTCCGCCTGAAGTGCTTCCTCTTCTTCCGTAGATCCGTCCTTCTGCGGTTCCTTTTCCTCTTCAGCCTGATGCGGAGGACGCCGTCCGTGGACGCTCATATCCAGTTCCGTGATCTGCACGTCCAGACCAAGTTCCGCGAATGCGTCGATCGACTTTTGAAGTTCCTCCGGCGAAAAATAGTGCATATTCCAATGAGCCTGAATGCCGACTCCATGGATCGGCACGCCGTCAGCGAGAAGTCCTCGGAGCATTTCGACCGTCTTTCGGCGTTTTTCCGGCGAGATGAGACCGTAGTCATTATAGTAGAGCCGGATGTCAGGATCGATCCGATGCGCCATCCGAAACGCCTCGGCAATGAATTCCTTTCCGCAGATCTCATACCATGGACTGTGCGTCCGGTAAATTTCCGGGCCGTAGTCGGAGATCGCTTCGTTGACGACATCCCAGCAGTAGACTTTTCCCCGAAAATGAGTCAAAACAGCCGTCATGTACCGTTCCAGCCGGGCGTAGAGGGCGTCTTTCGAGAGTTTTTCCCCATTCTCGTCACGAAAGAACCCACGCGGCGTCTGACTGTGCCAGACGAGCGTGTGCCCGCGGACTGCAAGACCGTTTTCCTGCGCAAATTCCACGAGCGCGTCGGCCTGTCGGAAATCGCAGAAGGCATCGTTTCGGTAGATCGCCTCCGGTTTCATACAGTTCTCGGCAGTCAGCGAGTTGAAGTGCCGAAGAATGTGCTCCCGCAATTCCGGCACACGCAGCTGAAACGGCGAGACTGCCGTCCCGATCTGGAAATCCGGGCTGAAATGCTCACAGAGACGGACATCCTGTGAAAAAGCCTGCGTCTCCGGGCTGTTTTCGTCCGCGGGGACACCATCCGGCACATTTTCCCCAAAAACATTCACGGCTGAGAGCACAAGGACAAACAGTCCGGCAGTCCATCGGATGCGTTTCATGATCCATTCCTTTCAAATTGAAATCGGGGCCGCAGGATCCGGTACAGGCACAACATCTGACGAACAGAAAAAGATCCAGATCCAAACCATGCCGTCCTTCATTTTATACTATATTCAGAAGATCCGCAAGTACCTGCTGGAAAAAATTCAGAAAAATTCAGAATCTCTCCCCTGCTCCGCCCCAAAAAACCGCTGAAATTTGAAAGTTTCGAGTACACGGCCCAGAAAACGTCCATTTCGTTTCGATTTTGGGGACACCGGAAAATTTTTCCGTTTTTTTCTGCAGGCACTTGCAGATCCTCAGAGTATGGAGTAAAATAGAGGAACCGAGATCCATGAAAGATCCAAAGGAGGAGAACGTTCCATGAAAAAATGCATTGCGCTGACGGCAGTTCCGATCTTACTCGCGATTTATTTTTTCAGCGGGGCGGTTTATTCTTTTGATGATTCGGGATTTACCTATTTTCTGCCGTTGGAATGGGAGACGATCATGCGGTATCGGCTGCTCGCTGACCTGAATCGATGGCTATACACGCTTTATCTTCCTTTTTTGCGAATATGCCGTACCGGTATTTTTTTGGCGGATGACCCGACCCTTTTCATCTCCCATCAGGAACTCTGCCTGCAAAGTCCCTGTTATGAACAGGTGTGTCTGAGCTTAAAAATCGCTTTTTCAACGGTCTCGATCCTGATTTTTTTCTGTTTCTTCCTTTTATTCCGTAGTGTTCGATCCCATGGTTTTTTACTATACGTTCCGATGGCGGTCAGCCTGGGATACGGTTTTTTCTGGTTTCTGGCACGGTTCCATCATTCAGAGGCCCTGCAGCTTTTCTTTTTCTACCTTCTTTTGGGAATGTTCTGGAGCTGCGTTTCGCAGGGAGTGTACCGGCTGCTGGTGCTTCTCGAAAGGAATGTTCCTCGAATCGATACAGACTCCGTATCATCAGGAAAAAGGTGATGGTGACGATGCGCAAATGCTTCCTCGTGTATTGAACTTGATGTTTTTTCATCACGATCTGGATGAAAATTACGAGCGGTCCTCGACAGGAATGGCAAAAGACGGAAGATCTGCCGCGGAACAGAAACAAAAAAGCACGCCGTGTGAGGGCGTGCGGAGGAATTCCAAAAGTGCAGACGGCGGGATCAGATCGTCGGCATGAGTTCGTTTCTTCGAGGAAGAAGCTGGCTCTTGAGGCGTTTCATCATCTGCGAGTGCATCTGACTGACGCGGCTTTCGGAAAGGTCGAGGGTGGCGCCGATTTCCTTCATCGTCATCTCTTCATAGTAGTAGAGAATGAGAATGAGGCGTTCGTTCTGGCTCAGTCCTTTCGTGATGAGCTTGATCAGGTCCTTGCGCTGAAGGGAATTAATGGGGTCTTCCGTACGGCGGTCTTCCAGAATGTCGCCTTCATTCATGTCGCTGTCGTCATTGTCCGACCATTTGTTGCTGAGGCTGACGAGTCCGACGGTCTGGGATTCCTTCTTGATCTTTTCGACTTCTGCGACCGAGATCTCCATTGCTTCCGCGATCTCTTCATTCGTCGGAAATCTGCCGAGACGCAGTTCCATTTTGTGCGTCACGTCATTAAATTTCGAGGCACGGGAACGGATCAGACGCGGGACCCAGTCGAGATTGCGGATCTCGTCGAGCATTGCACCCTGGATACGCTGGATACAGTAGGTCTCGAATTTGACGCCGCGGGCAAGATCGTAGGCTTCGATCGCATCCATAAGGCCAAAGTAACCGGACGAGATCAGATCGTCAAGCTCCACTTCATTCGGAAAACGCGCACGGATCTTTTCTGCGTTAAACCGAACCAGCGGCATGTATTCTTCCATGAGCTGATTGCGCAGTTCAAGCGTCGGATTTTTTTTGTACTCTGCCCAGACGGGGTCCAGACGATCTGGTTTTCTCGGATTAACCACTGAATTCCTCCTGAATCAATAAAATCTTCGCGAGCCGATCCCAAAGGCCCGATCGAAGGGATACCGCACACGCGGATCCTGAATTTTGTTTAGGCACGGCCTACGGTCTGCACGATTCATCCCCCAAAATCAGGCGTGCGAGCCGCATTCGTTCGGCAGTCTCGAAATCGTCGGGGACTTTCTGTCCATTCGTCAGGTAACTGACGGGAAGCGTCGTTTCCTGAAGAAGCGGGTAAAGGTTCCCGAGACCGAGTGCTTCGTCCAGTTTCGTGAGGATCAGCGACGTGGTGCCAAGGCTTTCGAAGGACTGGACGGTCTTCTTTAAAATTCGGGTACGTGAGGTACTCGAAAGGACGAGCATCACGCTGTTGACCTGTGCGGCATCGAAGAACATTCGGAGTTCCTGAAGCGGCATCTCATCTGCTCTGCTTTGCCCGGCAGTATCGATGAGCACAAGGTCAAAATCCGCCATTCTGGCCATTGCTTCGCGCATCTGGCGGCGGGTGGAAACGCAGAGCATCGGAATGCTGATGATGTCTGCGAAAGTCTGAAGCTGCTCGACGGCCCCCATACGCGAAAGGTCCAGCGTAATGAGACCGACCTGGCAGTTTTTGCGCTGGCGGTAGTCGATCGCAAGTTTAGCGATCGTCGTCGTTTTGCCGACGCCCGTAGGACCGACCAATGCCGCAACGTGCCGCGTGCCGTGCTGGATCGGGATCGGACCGGAAGTCTGGATCTCCTGGGCGACGAGTTCCTGAAGGCGTTTTTCGAGGAAATCCTGATCGGTGCTCAGTGCCCGTTTACCAGTCGCGGCATACAGGACTTCCTCATTGCGAAGCCGATCCATGAGAGACGCGATGGAAAACTCGTCCATGTCGGCAGTCTGAAGTTTTGCGTAAATCTGAAGCAGCGCATCCTGAAATGCTGCGGAACCTGCGGAAAGTTTCGGCATACAGTTCGCAGACTGATGAAAAAAACGCGTCTGATCCCGAAACAGGAGTCCCGAATCGGAATCGTCGCCAGCCTTCCGGTCCCCCAGACTGAAGGAAAGGATCGTGCTGCTGTCCTCGGACGCACAGGAGGTTCTCAAGGCATCGAAAGCCGTTCCCGAACAGCGGGAGAAAAGACTCCGCCCCGCGTCAGCGTTCTCCGTTCGAGATGCTCCGCACACCCCCTCTTTGCGCCGGATCTTTCGAAAAGGTCCCGGCTGGACGGAAAGAGGACTTTCCTGCAATGCGGACGGAAGAGCTTCTTCCTCGCGGAAAGCTCCCTTCTCCCTGCCGGTCAGACCGACACACGACACCGATCCCGTACCGCAGGCAGCTTTCCGGCTTCTCTCCAGATCGCAGATGGAATCCCAGATCGAACCGTTTTCCACAGTCCCCGCATCGGACACATGAACTCCGGAAGAAGCTCCGAACTGTCGAAAATCGGAAGAAACGTCCCCCTCCGAAACGGATCCGGCGGACATCCCAACGGACACAGGAACATGACCTGCCGTTCCCGCGCCATATGGTGCAAGTTCAGCCGCAGACGGCATTTCCGGTCCGTCAGCTTGCGCACAAACGTCCTTTTTTTCAAAAACGTCCGCTTTTTCCAGCATCATTTCATGAACTTCGGAAAACTCCCGGTCCGCGATCCGCACGAGGGACGGATCCACACTCGGGCAGGAATCCTGCACGTCTTCGCACACTTCCTCCAGGCCGTCGGAAGCCGTGACTTCCAGCATCGTTCCTCCAGGGAAAAGCCCCAGGATCCCGCGTTTCCGAACTTCGCGAGTTTCAAGAATGGCGGCCTGGCCCCCAAGATCTTCCCGTATCTTCGCGAAAGCTTCGCAAAGGTTTTTCGCACGATACGTTTTGATCTTCATGAATCCGGAACCCCCATACCATCCGTTCTCTTCTTCAACAGCTGCCGAGACAGACTGGACTTGAAAAAATTTTGAATGCTTTACTCAAAGATTAGCATTTTTTGCCGTTCTCTGCAAGAGTGATTTTGCGGAAATGAAGAAAACACTGAAAAAAATTTCATCTTTTGCGAGCTTTCGACATACTGAAAAATACTTTTGGAGAAAACGAAAATATGTGTACGCCCTCCCCCTGTTCTTTTTTGCAAAATCTGGTAAAATAGTAGAGAAATTTTGTTTCTGTTTATTGGAATTGGCCCATAGTTTAAGGTGAAAAAATGCTGAAGGTCCAGGAAGGAAGAGTTTCTTTTCCGAAAATGGAAGAAGAAATGGTCCAGTGGTGGAAAGAGAACAACATTTACGAAAAATCCCTTGCACGCCGTGAAAACGCGCCGGCTTTCGTCTTTTTCGAAGGTCCGCCGACTGCAAATGGAATGCCGCACCCGGGGCACTGCCTGACGCGTGCGATGAAAGACCTCTTCCCGCGCTACCGCACCATGCGCGGTTACCGCTGCGAGCGCAAAGCCGGGTGGGATACGCACGGCCTCCCCGTCGAACTGGAAGTCTGCAAGGAACTCGGTCTGAAAAAATCCCGTGAAGAGATCGAAAATTACGGCGTCGAACCGTTCATTCAGCTCTGCCAGAAAAGTGTCTGGCGATACATGCAGGAATGGGAGCACCTCACCGAGCGCATCGGTTTCTGGATCCATCTCGACCAGGCGTACGTGACCTACCATCAGTCGTTCGTCGAATCGGTCTGGTGGGCACTTTCCGAATTCTTCAAAAAAGGCCTTCTCTACCAGGGACACAAGATCGTCTGGTGGTGGGCGCAGGGCGGAACCGCGCTCTCCAGCGGTGAAGTGGGAGAAGGCTACCGTGAAGTCGCCGATCCTGCCGTTTACGTCCGGTACCCGGTCCTGGCGGAAGAAAAAACGCCGGAAGTCCTGAAAAACGCTGACTTCGTCATCTGGACCACCACCCCGTGGACGCTTTCCAGCAACCAGTTCGTCGCCGTCAAGACGGACATGGAATACTGCGTCGTGAAATTTGAGGGAGACGAACGCGCCGTGGTCATCGCCGAGCCGCTTCTTGCCTCCGTCGCCCAAAAATACGGCGGGAAAAAGCCGAAGGAATACGAACTTCTCGGCAAACTCACCGGTGAACAGCTCGTCGGCGTCCGCTACACTCCGCCGTTCGACACGTTCTACCGCACGCTCGGGAACGTTCAAGGCACGCTTAAGACCGGCGAAAAAGAGTACCTCGCCTGGCGCGTCGTCCCGGCAGATTTCGTCACCGTCGACACCGGAACGGGCATGGTGCATCAGGCTCCTGCATTCGGTGAAGACGACTTCGGCGTCCTTCAGGCTCAGAAAGCCCGTTTTGTGGACGGCGAAGGCCCGGACATGATCTGCGCTGTCGCGTCGAATGGTACATTCACGGAAGTTTTCCCGGAATTCCAGGGCCGCTGGGTCAAAGAAGCGGACAAAGACATCATCAAGGTCCTGAAGGAAAAAAATCTGCTCTTCATCCACGAGCAGTACCTCCACGAGTACCCCTTCTACACGCGCTCGGACGATCCGCTCATCCAGTATCCGCGCAAGAGCTGGTTCATCAAAACGAGTCAGTTCAAGGACGCCATGCTCAAAAACAATGCGCAGATCAAATGGCTCCCCGAGCACATTCGCGATGGACGTTTCGGCAATTTCCTCGCCACGAATGTCGACTGGGCACTCTCCCGTGAACGTTTCTGGGGGACTCCGCTTCCGATCTGGGTCTGCGAAAAGACCGGAAAAATGGAAGCGATCGCGAACTACGACGAGCTGATGGCGAAACCGGGTGTTTCCGGAATGGAAGTCTGGGAAAAGGCGAAAGCCGAGAACCCGGACCTCCCGGAAGACCTCAAGGTGCACAAGCCGTACATTGACGAGATCACGTACGATTCCCCCTTCGGCGAGCTGAACGAAGATGGTTCTGTACCGCGCATGCGCCGTGTTCCGGAAGTGATCGACTGCTGGTTCGACTCCGGATCCATGCCGTTCGCGCAGTGGGGCTACCCGCACAAACCGGGATCCGAGGAAGAATTCAAAGCGCACTTCCCCGCCGATTTCATCAGCGAAGCGATCGACCAGACCCGCGGCTGGTTCTACAGTCAGCTGGCCATCAGCACCCTGCTGTTCGGAGACCACGAGCAGAATCAGACCGTGACGGCTGACCGTGTCCGCGAGTACCCGCACCCGTTCAAAACGTGCGTCGTGCTGGGTCTGATGCTTGCGGAATGGTGGGAAAACAAAGGGTACAAAGACCCGAAAGACCGCCAGATCTTCCTGGAAGAAGAGGAAGCGAAAAAGGTCCTCGGCGCGAAAAACTACGAGCACAAGATCGGCAAGATGTCGAAATCGCTCCACAATTACCGCTCGCCGAACGAAATTTTCGACAAATACGGTGCAGACGCCCTGCGCTGGTACTTCTACAGCAACCAGGCTCCGTGGAACGCCATCATCTACAGTGAGCGCGCGATCGCGGAATCGATGCCGGCTTTCACCGTAAAACTCTGGGACACGCTGAAATTCCTCGTCGGTTACGCGAACAGCGACGGATTCGAGCCGGAAAAATGGCTGGAAGGCGATGCGGGACAAATGACGCCGGACGTTCTGAAAAATGCGAAGAACTACCGACCGGTCTCCGAACGCGCAGAGCTGGACCGCTGGATCATGAGCAAGCTGAACTCGCTCAACGCTTTCGTGATCGAAAAACTGGATGCGTACGACAATCACCCGGCCGCAGCCGCTCTGCTTGAGTTCGTGGATGCACTGAGCAACTGGTACATCCGCCGCTCGAAGGAAAGCATCTGGAGTTCCGACAAATCGGACGCCAACTGCGCGAAATGGGATACGTACTGGACGCTCTACGAGTGCCTGGTCACGCTCTCCAAACTCATCGCGCCGTTCGTGCCGTTCATGGCCGAGCAGATCTGGAACGCACTCGTTCGCGAACCGTTTGGGACACGTGCGGTGGAAAGTGTCCATCTGTGCGACTATCCGACGCCCGACGCAGCCTCGATCGACGAAACGCTTGCCGTCCGCATGGACCTGATGCGCGAGATCTGCTCTCAGGGACATTCGGCCCGCCAGAACGCGAGTCTGAAAGTGAAACAGCCGCTCTCCGGCGTGGACATCGTCCTGACGGAAGCCTCGCGTCCCCATCGCGGCTGGCTCACCGAGCATGACGAACTGATCCGCGAAGAGCTGAATGTGAAGGAAGTCCGATTCACCGATCGTGCAGACGACTACGTTTCGTACACGATCCTGCCGGACCTGAAGAAACTGGGCAAGAAGCTCGGAAAACTCCTTCCGATCCTGAAGAATTGGCTCACCACTGCCGACGGCGCCGCACTGTTGGCTCAGATGGAGCAGGACGGCCAGGTCGAAGTGGAACTGGATGGCCAGAAAGTCGCGTTCACCGCAGAAGAGCTGATCATTCGTCTCCAGGCGAAAGAAGGCTTTGCGGCCTCCCAGGGCAAGAATTCGGTCGTGGTGTTGACGACGGAACTGACGCCGGAACTGATCGCGGAAGGCAATGCCCGTGAGATCGTCCGCGCCATTCAGAGCCGCCGCAAGGACCTGAACTGCGCGTATGCCGACCACATTCGCGTCTGTTTCGAAACGGAAGACACCGCGATGCTTGACGCCGCGAAAGCGTTTTCCGAATACATTTGCGGCGAAACGCTGGCGGACGAACTCATCTTCGCCCAGACTGACGCCTACTCCGCTGCGGAAACCGTCAAAGTCAAACTCGCCGGAGCCGCCGTCCAGTTGACGGTCTTAAAGTAGAAGGTCAGGATGGAGTTCAAATCTGAGATTTAGCTGATCCTTTTGGGAGAGATGGTGCTTTACCGCGCTGTCTCTCCCTTTTTTGGAAATTTTCCTTTAGAAATTCCCCTTGGAAAAACAGAGGCGCGCAATGTACTTGGAGAGTTTTTTGCTTCCGTCGAAAGAAACCGAAGAGAAGCTGCTCAAGACCCGGATGTGGGAGAATGCAGGGCCGTTCGGGTACGTGGAGAATGCGTATCCGTACGGGATCTTTCCACCAAAGGGACTTTTTCAGCTCGATTTTGAGCGAGTCACCATCCTCTACGGCGGAAACGGTTCCGGAAAAAGCACGCTTCTGAACCTGATCGCGTCCGCGCTGAAGCTGAAACGGATCAGTCCGCCAAACTCCGGAGAAATGTGGGACCTTTTCGCAGCCGCCTGCCAGATCCGAATGACGAAAGATGAAGATGGAGAGGGTGAGGGGAAGTTCTGCCGGCTTCCGTCTCACAGTCGGATACTCACCAGCGACGACGTTTTCGATTTCATGCTCGCGATGCGCTCCCAAAATGATCAAGTCCGCGAAAATGTGGAGTCAGAGCGTCAGGAATGGTTCCATCGCCGAGAGATCCCGGTCCGGATGCAGAGTATGGAAGACTACGAAAATGTGCGAAAGCAGGCACTCATCTGCCGAAAATCCCTCTCGCGCCGTCAGTACCTTCGCGAAACGGCCGGAACGGAATGGAAGCTGGGAAGTAACGGAGAAACTGCATTGGAATTCTTTGATTCGCGTCTCAAAGAAGGTGCCCTCTACTGCCTGGACGAGCCGGAGAACAGTCTCGCTCCAAAGTTTCAGCTGGAATTGCTCCAGATCCTCAGCGGGCTGGCACGCTGGGGAAGGTGCCAATTCATTTTAGCGACGCATTCCCCCTTCCTCCTTTCGCTGCCGGGTGCCAGGATCTATGATCTGGATTCACGGCCCGTGACGCTCCGAAAGTGGTGGGAACTGGAAAATGTCCGTACCTGCTTCCGGTTCTTCGATGAAAATCGGCACTTTTTTGAGGACGGGAAATAAGAAAGTTCTCCGCCCTCAAACGAATCACTTCCAACCGTCGACTTCGTGCGGGAGGCAGATTTCTTTTGAGTGAAAGTCGGTTTCTCTGCCGTTTCTGATTTTTTCTTCGTAGTTCGCGAGTACAGCAAGTGCATATCTTCCGAGGATCACGATTGCCGGAATGTTCACCAGCGCAAGAACGGCACCGATACACCACGGTGACCAGACGGGATCATAAAATCCGTAGGAAACAAACGTGGACTGGAGATTATACGATGCCAGCATATTGAACCCGAATCCGTACGTAAGAATCAGGCATACGGAGAAAAGGACAGCCAGCATTCTGGACTGTAATGCCGTCTCAATATAGTACGCCGGGCCTCCGTACCAGCCGTCCGGGCCGCGCCGTTTATAGAGCTGCGCAAGAGTACTTTCGATGAACGCCGTCGCCCCGCCCAGCAGCGCAAGAACCCACATCCAGAAAACCGCACCAAAACCTCCGAGACAGATTGCAGTGGAAACGCCGATGATATTCCCAGTTCCCACGCGCGAAGCGGTCGAGCTGAAACTCGCCGGAGCTGCCGTGAAACTGACGGTCGTGAAGTAAAACGATCTCGCATTTCGCGGGATAAAAAATCAGGAGACGGTCCTTTTTTCAGGATCGTCTCTTTTTTTGGCGGACATTCATTCTACTTTCGGGATCTCGTCCCAATCCGTCGTGTAGGAGGGCGAACGGCGTTCGCTCCGCGTTTTCCATTCCCGTTCTTCCGGAAGGCCTTCCACGGCAAAACCAATGGCATTTTTTCCCAGTTTCTGACGTAAGGAATCGAGGGTTTCCATGAGATCTTTCCGTTTTTCCAAAATTCCGTCTTCTTCAGCCTGTTCTTCAGGAGTTTGGAACATTCGGTATTTTCCAGTATCCGGCATATTGGAAAGAGCCATGAGCGTCACGCCGGCCTTCTGGTAGAAGATCTCCGGACGATAGAGCTTCCGCAGTCCCTGCAGCACACACGGCTGGACGGTCAGCGTGTCGTCGGTCGCCCCATCCAGCGGGATCGCAAGACCTTCCGAGTACGGCACACGAACTCCGGAGTTTCCTTCCGGCTGAGAGAATCCGTATAGTGCAAGCCACACAGCACCGGTAAAAAGACGGTACTTGCGCAATCGTGCCATTGCGGCCCCCAGAAAAGACGCCGTCGGCTGGCAAAGTGTCTCAAGATCCGTCACGAGATTTCCGAAAGAACGCGAGTATTGGATCGAGTGTTTCGGCGGAGCAAGATCTTCCAGTTCAAGACACGGTTCCCCGCGCAGTTCACGAACGGTTCGCTCCTGGCAGATGGAGAATTCGTGTCGAATGGCGATCGGATCCTGACGATAAAGGTCCCAGGCTGTCCGGATCCCGCGTGAAATGAAGACTTTGGCCGTTCTGCGTCCAACTCCCCAGACGTCTTCGACCGCAATCGTCGGAAGAAGTTCCTGGATCGTGCCGGGATCGGTCAGAGTAAAGAAACCGGCCCGACGTGTCTTGGCGATATGCGTCGCGATTTTGGCGAGTGTCTTCGTTGGTCCGACTCCCAACGAAACCGGGATCCCAGTCCATTTGCGGACGGTGTCGACCACTTTTCGCTGAAAGTCTTCCGTTTCTGCATTTTCGATGCCGCGAAGATTCAGAAAGGCCTCATCGATCGAGTAGATCTGAATATCGGGGCTCCATTGCCGAAGCGTCTGCATCACACGGCGGCTCATGTCCGAGTAGAGTTCAAAATTAGCGGAAAAGACAGAAACGCCCATTGCCTCACACAGCCTGCGGATCTGGAAAAAAGGGGCTCCCATTGCGATCCCAAGCTCTTTGGCTTCCGGTGACCGAGCGATGACGCACCCGTCGTTGCTTGAAAGAACGACGACCGGCCGATCCCAGAGCCGGGGAACAAAAACCTTCTCGCATGACGCAAAAAACGAATTGCAGTCCACCAAACCAAACATACTATCCCGTCCCTTCCATCAAATCCGCCATACGGTACCCAAAAGTCTCGCCATAAAACAAGAAATCTCTGCACAAAAAAAGACCGCACTCGAAAAAATGCGGTCTTAAAAGCAGGGGAATAGGGACTCGAACCCCAACTAAATGAACCAGAATCATTTGTGCTGCCATTACACGATTCCCCTGAATATGACACGCATTCTACCACGTTTTTTATTTTCGTCAAGGGGGGCCGGGGAATTTTTTTACTTCTTTTTCCAATTTCGCATCAAGAGAGAAAAGAATAAAAAATAGGGAGACCGGAGGGCAAAAGAGCATCAAAAAGATGGAATTATTCCGAAAATGAAAGTATTTACACACCTCCCACCCCCCAAATGGGCCAAATTTCACCTTTCATGGCCAATTTTTTCAAAAAAAAAGAGAATTTTCCAGAAAAATGCCCGGACGGGCACTTGCATAAAATCCTTTTCAGTGGTATACTTACGCCAGAGTTGAGGGAATGACCTTAACTCAAAAAACCTTCAACGCCTAACAGGCGGGAACTACCTATTGGTGAGCCGATAATGAGCTCGTAAGGAACCCGTTTCACATGTCTTCGGAGAATGTATCTGCGTGTGACTCCTCGAGAGAACGCGCATCACAGGAAATCGAAGCTCGGGTGTCCGCCTTTAATCTACGGGCTCTCCAATAATCCTGCCAACCTGGTGGTTGAAGGTTTTTTTTGTGCCCATATGTTCCATTTTCGGTTTCTTTTACTTTTTTCGTGCGCAGATTTACCCATGACGCAGAATACTCCCCGGATCGAAACGCTTTCTCCATCCCGTACACACGTGATCCTTTCCCTGAATCCCAAAGCAGGCCGGCGTTCTTCGCATGAACGTGCGGAGATCCTTGCCGAAACATTGCGCAAAGGCGGACTTGAAGTCGAGATCCTGACCGACCTGGCTCTGGTCGCAGAGCGGGCAAATGCGCTGCATCGCGAGGGAAAACTGCGTGCGCTGATCGGAGTCGGCGGGGACGGAACGGCCGCGGAACTGACGAATCGCACGGAACCGGGAGTTCCGATCGCGCTTCTCCCCAGCGGGACGGCGAATATTTTGGCGAAGCGCCTGAAGTACTCCTTTGATCCCCGGAAATTCGCGAAGCTCATCCTTGCCGGAAGGGTCATGGAGATGGACGCGGTCCAGGCGAACGGACGCATTTTCCTCGTGATGATCGGATGCGGATTCGACGCCGAGGTGGTCAATCAGGTCCACGCTGCCCGTATGAGCAACCCGAAAGGGGCACACATCAACTATCTGTCGTACATGAAGCCGATCTTCCGCTCCATTTTCTCCTACCGTTTTCCAAAGGTCCGCATCGAATTTCTCGACGACGCAGGTGATCCGACGGGCGAAACGTACGATCGGCCCTGGGCGTTCATCTGCAATATCCCGAAGTACGGCTGGGGGATCCCGATCGCACCGGGAGCGAAGGAGTGGGACGGTGAGCTGAATGTCTGTCTCTGGCGCGGTGGATCGCTCTGGAGCGGCTCGCTTCTGTCGCTCATGGCACAGCTTGGCGGTCTCCATCGTTTCTGGTGGCGGTGTACGATGCGGAAAGGGAGAAACTTCCGTCTGACTCTCGCACCAGGCCAGCGTGCGAACGCGGTCGTACCATTTCAGCTGGACGGCGACCCGGGAGGAGATCTTCCTGTTGAAGTGCGTATCCTGGAAAAACGCCTGACTGTTTTCGTAAAATGACCGCCCTGCTCCGCATTTTCAATTAGATTCCCAAGACGTTAGTTAGCTCCCCAAGTATTTTAGTCAAAAATCCCCCCCTTCAAGGAGACCTTCCCATGAAAAAAAGCCGATTGGACGTATGGAATCGATTTGCCGCATGGAGCCGCTTTACCGCAGCCTGCAGCCTGCTGGGAAGTGTTTGCCCAGGAATTCTCGCTGCCGAACCGACGCCGACGCCAGTGACGGAAGCGAGGGAGCTGTTCAACGGACAGGATCTGACGAACTGGTACCGATACATCAAGGACGAAGGCAAAGAGAATGACCCCGCTGGCGTCTTTACGGTACGGGACGGAAAGCTCTGCATCTCCGGCGAAAAGCTCGGCTGCATCACGACACACGAAGCGTTCGAGAATTACCGCCTCATCGTTGAGTACAGATACACCGGAGCGGCGATCCCTCCGCGAGAAAACCGCACGCGCGACTGCGGCATCCTGCTGCATTCGGTCGGCAAAGACGGGGCATGGAACGGGACGTGGATGTACTCGATCGAGTGCAACATCATCGAAGGCGGAGCCGGCGACTTCATCGTCGTGGGTGACGGAAGCGAAAATTATGCAGTCACGGCCAACATCAAGGACGAAAAAAGTCCGAAAGGCTGCGGGATCTACGACCCAAACGGGAAGCCGCACACGATCAACGGAGGACGGATCGACTGGTGGGGACGCGATCCGCGCTGGGAAGACGTAAAGGGATTCCGGGGTGTGCAGGACCTTGAAAAACCGATCGGCGAATGGAACACGATCGAGGTCATCTGCGACGGAAACACGATCACGAATATCGTCAACGGCGTCGTGGCGAACCGTGCGTATGATGTGAAGCCGTCCTGTGGAAAGATCCAGATCCAGTCCGAATTTGCGGGTTTTGAATTCCGAAGGATCACCATCCTGCCGCTTGAAACAACTCCATCCGGCAAGTAGATCCCGCTATCGCTTCTGTCGATGAATCAAAAATGTATAAATTCTCAGGATATATTCGATGTACGCAGAATTCCGAACCATTTCCGTTTCACTGTTCCTGATTTTTGGACTGTGTTCGTCTCTTTGGGCGGAAGTGAGGAATCTGCACATCGAAATGTATCCTCGCGTGGTGCAAACATATCAGGAGCAGGAGGCACAGGCGGTGAATGTTGTACCGAGCGGGAAGGTACTGCTTGAGTTTCCGCAACGATGAACCTTAAGAATATTTTCGCGAAAACAAGGAGACCTCAAAATGTGTATTGGCAAAATATTTAAATTTTTGAATTTTCGTGGTCAGCGAACAGAAGATTCCTCTCTACGATCGGTCTCTCTGAAAGATGACTCCGCAAACGAACCATGCGATCCGCCAAAACCAATGGATTGGAGTCGGCTTCCTGATGAATTAAAGTATCTTTGCGGACCTGTTGAGAAATTTTTTCCTTACTATCAGGACGAAATGACGATGGCAGACGCACGTAATGAAATGCCTGCCGAGGATTGGGAAGAACTCAAGGCCGTCGGACAAAAAATCAGAGAAAACCGGCATTTTCCGCTGATCGATCAATGGATCACTCAGGAAGATATGGAAGGAGCCTCCGCAAATCTGTATTTCTTCACGGGATTGCTTGACCTGTCGGATATTCCGTTTCAATAAAGAAAGCCGTTTTTTCACGAAGGACCTTCCTCATGCCTCCGCTTCGCGCAGTTGATTTGCCGCCAAAATCTGGGTGGTTTGGCTTCGGACACACCCGAAAATGTGAAGAATTCCAGAAAGCCATCCTCGCAGAACGCTCCGAGAAGGAAACTGCCCAGGCATGGGCTATGGCCGGCGTGAAAGAAGCCGAATGGCGGCGGCTCAATACGATCCTGAATGACAAAACCTGGTCGACACTTCAAGGCTGGTTCTTGCCGGATGACGAACTGTTTCAAATAATTATCGAATCCGACGATCTCTACCTGTTCATTTGCGAGATCGAAGAGCAGTTTCAGTGCGCGTTGTCCGCCGACGAGAGATCAGAGCCATGGCCGTCCCCGCTGACAGTGGGTGAATTTTACAAAATCATCAAAAAATCTCCTCCCGGCCCTCCAAAACG
This sequence comes from Thermoguttaceae bacterium, assembly GCA_017939795.1. Lineage (GTDB taxonomy): Bacteria > Planctomycetota > Planctomycetia > Pirellulales > Thermoguttaceae > RGIG3701. The sequence goes on along the minus strand of JAGBAA010000012.1, from coordinate 351 downwards.
CGAATTCGGAAACTGTCTCTTTGTCCTGTTGCTCCTTTTCCTCCCGACCTTTCTTGCGGCCGTCTGCTCTCTCTACATTGGCTCAAATTTTCCAACGGCCTGTGAATTTACCGCACTGGTATTTACCGTCACGATTTCCGGCGCGTTTTTACTTGGGCTCCTGCTCAGTTCTATTTCCGCTATTTTTAAACAATAAAACAAAAAAATCTCAAAAAGTTTTTGAAGGGAGAGTCTGAGAGGGAAACAATTTTCAAAATGTTTCCCTCTCACGAGCGCGGCCTCTTCACGGGCAGCCAGACGGCTCTCGAAGAGTGCCGTCGCGCGTGGGATCTTCAGCCAATGATCTCAACT
>JAGBAA010000115.1 GCA_017939795.1 Thermoguttaceae bacterium | reverse complement strand
GGCGGTGGAGGGTTTTTCCGCGAGCCTTTTTTCGGACCTCACGCCGAAAAAGAGTTCCCCCGTAACCCTCCGCCTCACTCCGTTCGGCACCTCCCTTGAAAAGGGAGGTTTTGGCAGTTTTACCTCCCTTTCTAAGGGAGGGGGACCGCCGTAGGCGGTGGAGGGTTTTTCCACGAGCCTTTTTTTCCGGACTTCACGCCGAAAAAGAGTTCCCCCGTAACCCTCCGCCTCACTCCGTTCGGTGTTTCTTCAGAAATGGACACGGATTCATTGAATACAAAAGTGGAAATGGCAAAATCGGATATTTTACATGAAAATGCACGTTTTCTTCGTAAACACATGACGAACGAAGAAAAAAAATTATGGTATCAGGCCCTTTCACGTTACCCGGTCCGCTGGTATCGCCAGAAAGTGATTGGTCTATATATTGCAGATTTTTATTGCCATCGAGCCAAGTTGGTCGTTGAATTAGACGGAAATCAACATTTTACCGAGGCTGGAAAAATATATGATGAGAATCGAACTGCCTATTTGGAAAGTCATGGAATCGATGTTTTGAGATTTAAAAATTTTACGGTCCAAAATGATTTTTGGTGGGTTTGTAATGCGATTCGTAATCGGGTAAATGAACGATTGAATTTGATCGAGGGAAGATCAATGGATGAAATATCGGAGAAGGAATAATTGGGGTAGTTTTTCTGGTTTCTCGTTTTTCTCCGGGCGTTGAATCGAAAAAGAGTCCCTCCGAAACCCTCCGCCTCACTTCGTTCGGCACCTCCCTTGGAAAGGGAGGTTTTAGAGTTGGCCGCAATTTAACGGATCGGGAAGTTTTAAAGCAGGAGCTGGATGAGTCCGACGATCCCGCCGAGGAAAAATCCGAGGACCTGGATCGCGCCGAGGTGCTGTGCCGCGACGTTCGTGATCATGAGGTAGAATTCCTCCACGTCCTGTTTCTCGATCGCTTTCTGGACTCTCTGTGCAAGATGGAGCCGTTCCGCGATGAGATCCTGTCCTTCGTTCTGAAGCCAGACTTTCACGGCTTCCTGCGCTTTGGGGAGGATCTCCGAATCGATCCACTGCCAGAGCTGCGGAGATTCGAGGATCTGTTCGACCCATCGGGGAAGATTTTCCTGAAGGTACTGTTTCATGAAGATGCGGAACCGTTCCTGCGCGATGTTCTGAAACCCTTCGATCCGCGATGCCGATTCCGGGGACTGGAACCACTTTTGCAGTTCACTGCCCAGACTTACGAGTTCCTCTCCAAGCGTGTCGACCGTTGAGGGAGAGCAGAGTCTGTCTTCGATTTTTTTCCCGACTTCCACCCAATCGACGAAAGAAACGAATCCTTCCGCCATTTTTTCTGCGAGTCCAAAGCCGCCGAGCAGCGGATTTCTCTGAAGGAACGACATGACGTAATCGCGAACCATTTCCCGCAGTGTTTCCATGAATTGGGGCGTTTTTTCCCGCAGTTTGTCCGCGAGTTTCTGAGCCGCCAGCTGCCGGATCTCGTCGGAATTCAGACGCGGCGCGATGACCTCCTGCCAGAAGGACCGCAGATTTTCTTCATTAAGGAGCTGGCGAACTGTCTGTGCGAGAGACTCTTCGATCTGCGGGATGAGAAATTCCGAGATCCGGGCATCATGGGTCTTGAGGATCTCGCGCATTTGGCCTTTAGCGGTCTCCAGTGTTCGGGGGGACTGAAGGATCTCCAGGATCGCGGTACACAGATCACCGGCGACCTCTTTTGTATCGAGCAGTTTTTCTTCGACCTGTTTTCCGATCTCCTCGCCGAGCTGATCTTTATTTCGGGGAACGAGTCCCTGTTTCCAGTATCCGAGCGTCAAAATGGAGAGCGGGTGGGAATTCGTCGGCTGAAACGGCTTGAAGATCATTTCGAGCGCGATGAAGTTCGTCAGGTATCCGACGGAGGCCGCCAGCAGAACACGCAGGACCAGATCCAGCCTCGCCAAAAGGAGCGGATCCAGTGTTTCGCAGCGCCGGGAAAGGATCATTGCGGGCAAAAAAACGAAGAGCGTCAGAAAACTCAGCGGCGCACAAAGAAGCTCTAAAAATGCGAAGAGCCGTTTTTCCCTGCTTTGGGAAGAGTCGCGGAGGATCAGGAAACGTTTTTGAAATTCATTCAGAATGGTCATGAAAATAAAATTTTCTGCAAAAAGGTTAAATTTATTCAGGAAAAAACGTAATTTTGGAGAGAAAGCCGGTACTCCCTCTTGAAAAATTTTCACATTTGGACTAAAATAAAGGTCCTGTGCGTTTTGGAAAACATCCATTTGTTTCATTATAGACCGTTTTCCATTTTTTTCCACTTAAATTTCAGGAAATTTTTCATAAAAGGGGATTTTTCATGAATCTGACTGACAGCAAATACAGCTCGTTCGCGCTCGTTAAAGAAATGCTTGAGACGCCGGACATCATCCGCAAGTTTGACTGGACCCAGACGGCAAACATGGCCAAGGCCATCAAGGAAGCCGGCCGTTTCTTCATGACGGGTGAAGGTTCCAGCCGTATTTTCCCGGCGAAAAACATGATCTACACCGCGCTGAAACTCGGTTCCGAGATCTCCATGGCGACCGACGGAAGCATCCAGGCGCGTGAATATGATCTGAAAGACTGGGCGGTCTTCGGCGTTTCGAACAGCGGGATGACGAAAGAGATCGTGATGCTGCTCAACAATCTGGCGGAACAGAACCATCAGAAACGTTTTTCCATGACCGCGAATGCCGGAACGAAGATCATCGAAGCCTCCAATGAATCGATCATTCTGTCCTGCGGCAAGGAAGATGCCGTCGCCGCCACGAAAAGCGTCGTGGAAAGCGGTCTGGTCTATCTGTCCATCCTGAAGAACATCTACGGCTGCGATTTCCAGGTCGAAGCGGCTGCGGAAGCTGCGGAGAAGGCCATGGCGGTCGAGATCGATCCGGAGATCATCGCGAAAGTCGCCAATTCTCCGATCATTTACTTCGCAGGCCGCAATAACGGCGTCGCGGAAGAACTGCGTCTGAAGACGAACGAGATCACCCGCAAGAAGAGCGACTATCTCGAAGGCACGTACCTCCTGCACGGTATCGAAGAAGTCATGAACGAGGGCGAAACGATCATCGTCATTGAACCCTACGAATCCGAAATGGCCAAGATGCAGGAACTGCTCGTGGACCGCATCGGCGTGAACATCATCGCGATCTCCTCCAAACCGACCATTTTCCCGACGATCCAGATCCCGTCCGTTGGTCTGCTCGACCCGTGCGTTCAGCTCATGGCCGGCTGGAATCTCCTGATCCAGGTCGGTGTCTCGCTCGGTATCGACCTCGACCATCCGACGCGTGCCCGCAAGATCGGAAACGCCATCTGAGTGTGCCGGATCTCGTAAAATGTCCGTGAAGGGAAGACGTCCTGAAAGAGGTGTTTTCCCTCACGGCAGAAATTGAAATGGATCAGCCTCCGTTTTTCGGGGGCTTTTTTCAGCAGGGAGTGCGTGATGCATTCCGGGGAGCGGGGAGTTCATGTTTATTTTGCCATTCTTTCGTGATCCTGCGCAGGCCCGGACGTGGACGTTTCGGGAATGGGAGCGGCTTTTTCAGCTTGCGAGAGCTGCGAGACTGATGGGAACGCTGGCGGTTTTTATTCGGGAGAACGGACTCTCGGAGTTTGTGCCGGAAAAAGGACGCTGGATGCTCCAGTCTGCTGAAATCAAGGCACAGCGTGGAAGAAGACAGTCGCTTTGGGAGATCGAATGCATTCGGCGCGCGCTTTTCGGAAAATGTCATGTGGAAACGGCGAAAAATACGGAGATCCCGATCGTACTTCTCAAAGGTGCGGCCTACCAGGCTGCGGATCTGCCGTGGGGAAGAGGGAGAGTCTCGGTCGATGTTGATATTCTGACGCCGCTGGAAACGCTTCCGCAGGTCGAAGCCGCGCTGACAGTTGCCGGATGGATCCCGGAAAAAAAATCGGAATACGACGAACATTTCTACCGTGACTGGATGCATGAGATCCCGCCCATGGTCCATCTGGACCGCAGAACGACGCTGGATGTCCACCATACGATCCTGCCGCGGACCGGGAAGCTGACGGTCGATGCCGCGCTTCTGTTTGAAGAGATCGTGCACCTTCGCGATGATCTGTACATTCTGAGTCCCCGCGATATGCTCCTTCACAGTACGGTCCACCTTTTTCAGGATGGTGAACTGGAGAACTGTGCGAGAGATCTTCTGGATCTGGATGCCATGTTTCGCCATTTTTCGAAACAGGATCCGGATTTTCTGGAGAAACTGCTCGCCCGTGCCCGTCAGCTTCGCCTGACCCGCCCGCTGTACCATGCCGTGACGTTCTGCCGACGGCTTCTTGGGACACCGTTTCCGGAAACATTTCTTCGCAGCATTCGGCCTTTTCGCGGGAGTTTTGTGCCGCGGAATCTCATGCTGCTTTTTGTTCCGCTTTCGATGGAACCGGAGATCTCCGGAGAAGAGACCCGCTGTTCCTCTTTTGCGCGTTTCTGTCTCTATGTTCGTTCTCATTTTCTCCGAATGCCTCTTCGGCTTTTGATCCCGCATCTCTGGACCAAATACTGGCAAAGAAAAAAGGAACGGAAGGAAAAACTGCTTTTGAATGAAGAATAAAAAAGAGAATAATGAAACGTGAGGGAGGCGTTCCGACCGGTCTCCATCCGTCTGAAAAATAAAAAAAGACGGAGCGTAGAGAGCGAACCGTCTTTTTTCGGAGGGGTATGGGATAATTAAGGATGCGCGGCTTCCGAAAGGAGTGAGGCCGCCCGCATCAGGATCGGATCCTGGATCAGCAGCTGGGAAGCATGGGAATGTCCTACGGAAAAATTCTCCTGAAAGTCCAGATTTTCCTTGAAGATCGGTTTCCCGGTCTGATGGATCTCATAATCCGGTTCAATGCCGACATGATTGTACTGGTGCTCATTCGGCGAATAAAACCGGTAGGTCGTGAGCTTCATGTGAAACTGGGAATTCGGGATCGGAAGCAGCGACTGGATCACCCATTTTCCGAAAGTCTGTTTTCCGATCAGGATCCCCCGTTTATGGTCCTTGATCGCAGCGGCAAAGATCTCAGCTGCACTTGCGCTTTCATGATCGACCAGGATGACCAGCGGCAGGCCGTAGTATTTGATCGGGTCCGCTGTGTACTGCTGTGAAATTTTACTTCGGCTGCGAGTCTTCAGAATGACCCCTTTATCCAGGAAAAGGTTGGCTGCATTGACGGCAGACGTAACGGTCCCTCCGGGATTCCCGCGCAGGTCAATGACCAGACCGGTCACTCCTTTCTGGAGAAACATTTTGAGGTGATCTTCCATTTCATCCGGAGTATTCGTCTGAAATTTTTCCAGATGGATGTATCCGATCCGGGAACCTTTGGAAGTGTCGGAGATAAGCTGGACGCATGAAACACTTGGATAGGTCACGTGGCGCCGCAGAAGTTTCACTGTGTATGTCTCTCCATTTTTGCGTTCCAGAGTAAGCTGGACCGGTGATCCTTCCGTACCGCAGAGCATCTCGGAGATCTGAACCTTTTGTTTGCCGCTGATCGGAATATCGTTGATGTGCGTGATCGTATCGAGACGCTGGATCCCTGCAAGCGCCGCCGGCGAATTGGGGACCAGACGTTCAATACGCGTTTTTCCCGCGACCGTTGACAGCTCGGTTCCGATGCCGACGACGTTCCCATGGATGCCCGCGAGCTGATCCTTGTGCTGGATCGGAAGAAGGACTTCCGAATAGGTGTCCAGGCTGGCAATGAAACTGAACATTCCTTCCACGACAAGAATGGCTCCATTTTCATGGAAGTGTTTTTCAAAAAGTTCTCCGAGTTCCAGATTGGCCGCGATAAGCTCATCATACGTCTGGACCTTTTTGTTCCGAATGGCTCGACGAAATTCACGGATCTGCTCAGTGGAATGCTCCGGAATGATCTCGGAACGGAAATCCCGGGAGTTCAGTGCAATATCGATGCAGACGATCTCCCGTTGGAAGATCTCGGACGGCGTGAGTTCACTGCAATAATTGCTGCAGAAGATCTCAAAAAAACTGGCTACGAAAAGGCGAAATTCTTCCGGATCCATTTTCCTGATGATGAGCTGGTGATCCTTGGACGCATAGCGTTTCTGGATGTCGCACAAAACCTTCATCCGGCTGAGATGCTGCTGGATCGAATTGGAGCCGGGAAACTGTTTGTAGCCCGATTTGTAGCACTGAAGTGCACTGCTAAGATCTCCGCATTTTTCGTATGTTTTTCCATTGCGCAGGATCGCTGCAATTTCGTTCGCTGCTTTGGTAGATCGGGAATCATAATTTTTTAAATGTTGGTGATCGGATGATTCGACCACAGGGACTTCGATCGATGGTGCGGCCGAGGCGATCCCTTCCTGGATCGTCAAGGGCGCTGTATAAAAAATCAGTGCTGCGAGTGCAGAAAACATAAAGCCTCCCTGGAAACTTTGAAATAAAATGTGCCCCGCGATCCTTGCAGAACACACACTGAATTATATCTGGTTTCCTGCGTAAAGTCAAGGAATCGAAGTCCGGAAGAATTGAAATTTAGAGAATATTTGCGTGAAAGTGGGTCGGTTGTTTTGCTTGTATGGAATGTAGGGTCTTGTTTTTTGTAGAAATTTTGATTCTCTGAAAAAAAGAGCTAAAGTGCTGTTCTTGTGTTTGTTTTTTCAAAAAGAAAAAAGGAAAAGCGTTTCGGCTCTTCCCTTTTTCCTTTGGATACCAATTTTTGTTTGGGGATACTTTTGCAAAAAAGTATCCCGTTCTGGAACTCAAATGAACTTGCCCGGCATATAGCCGCCCTGTTTCATATTATGTTCCCGGCGCAGGCGCATCTTTTCCACTTCTCCGTCATCGGTGGGAGCCGTTTCCAGCACCTTCTTCATTGGGAAGGTCCGGCGAATGTCTTCTTCACGCAGATTCGGGTCGTCCTGAGTCCGGATCAGGACGTATTTGTCGTACATGGAACGCAGATCCGATGCGAAAAGGTCTTCCTGCAGAATATTCTTGAACCGCTCCTCGCTGTTGATGACTTCCACCCAGAGCGCGAACGCCCGGTCGTAGTTCGAAACGGCTTCACGCAGTTCGTTGTTTTCGTACAGTTTGTCCGCCTCGTAGGCGAGTTTTCTTGCTTCGATGATGGAAGGAAGTTTTTCCAGTTCACCGCGCAGGTCCCAGTACTGGTAGTTCACGATCAGACGGTAACGCCGAATGAGTTTCGCCTGGTTGTTCGCAGCATCCAGCTCTTTTGCGAGCTGCTGACCTTTCTGCCGTTTTTCCATCGGAAGATTCTGTGCCCATTCGTCGTTGGAGACCTTGATCTTCTCTTCAGCGGCACTTGCGATATTCTGCACGTCGGCAGAGCGGGCCTCCATCGGAATGTTCAGCGCATTGCGTTCTTCCTGCGTCAGCCGGGCACGCTTGATGTTCACCAGGTACTCGTACCGTCCGGGATCCAGAGCGTCGAGTTCCTTTCGCTTCGCTTCTGCCAGCTCTTCCTGCATTTCCTGCTCGATGAGCTTCATCGGTTCTCCGAAGGCGGAGTTGAGGGAGAGTTCTCCAAATCCCTTCCATTCACTGTTGAACTGGTTCCACGCCATCTGCGCACCGTCGGAAGCACCGCCGGCATTCCCGGACGCACTTCCTGCGTAAATGAAGTTTCCGTCCTGTTCCAGATTGTCAGCATAGTAGGCCTGCGCAAGCGGAGCGTAGGAGAAGAAGAGCGTCGGGCTGATGGTCTCCAGGTCCACGCCTTTTTCCACGTGCAGGGATTCCGCCTGCTTGTACCACCACTTGCCGACGAGCCAGCTGTCGCGGCGGCTCATGCGGATCGGCGGGTCGGTGATGTTCGGGTCTTTATCGTCGCGGTACAGACGTCGGAAAAAGACGCGTTCATCCGACTTGCTGATCTTTTGCGAGGTCGTCCACCCGACGTCCCACGTGACGCGGATGGAGCGCGGATTGTATTCTGTACCGCGTTCAAGGAATTTGATCCCTTTTTTGACCCAGAAGTAGCGTTCCTCGTAATTGTCGTGTTCGACCGAGACGTTGTACGCAAGGTTCCAGCCCTGGAAACGCCAGACGCTTTCCAGATGCGGATTCAGCATGATGAGCTGGTTGAGCGTCGCGGCGAGTTTGGTCCAGTCCTTTTTCTTTTTGTATTCGTCTGCTTTCTGCCAGAGGAGCATCTGCGCGACGCCGTCCAGACCAAAGGTCCCCAGCCGGATCGTTTCCGCCGCCATGTTGATCTCGCCGTCAAGATTTTTTCCGAGGTCGCTGCCGAGGTCCTCAATATTGGCGTCCGGCGTCCGTTTTCGTTCGAGAAACCCGTTGGCCGTGTTGCCGAGCCAGTAGATCGGGATCAGCAGTACGATGATGAAACCAAGGTAAATGATCTTGTTTTGGAATGGCTTGCTGTGCATGGATTGCGGTGCGCTCATTCATTTGCTCCCAAATCGAAATTTCAGGAAAAGTTTCCCCAAATTGAAATCAAAATGCGTCTTTCCTTAACAGATTACCGAATTTCGATCCATCTGTCAAGAAGGGGTATCGGAATAAATACGCAAAAAATTGAAATTTGGGTCTCGTTTCGCTAAATTTGGCAGGTTTTGAAGAAATTTACCTCTTCCGGCATGTGCGTACCAGTCCAAGTTTGGGTTTTTACCACTGAAAACACAGAGGAGTTCCCTGAAACACACTGAAAAGAAAGAGAGGAAAAAAGGGTGTGAACGTGTCCTGACACGAATTTCACGGAAAACACGAAAAGACGCGAAAGAAATTTTTAAAATTAAAAAATGTTCGCGCGATCTGTTTTCACTCCTTTTTGCATTAAGATCCGTGTTTCTCTGTGCATTTTCAGTGTCTTCAGTGGTAAAACGGGTACACAGTTCCCGGATGGACCAATATTTTTGATCGCCTTTTGGTGCCTTTCGCATTTTTTCGAGTTTTTCGAGTTTCCTTTCAGTGTCTTTCAGTGAACTCTTCCGTGTGTCTTCCGTGGTGAAATTGTCGCGCACCTGCCGGATGGACCTGGAATATTTTGTTGAAAATGGGTGGAATGGGTAAAGTGTTTTTCGTATTTTCCTGATTTTGAAGTTTTTTCGGCGAAGGACCGAAAAGGGAAGATAGCGTATCCGTCCGTAGTTTCATTTTGTTTTTCCGGGAGTGGAAAGGAATTCCGTCATGCAGGAAGAAAAAGAGCCGTCTGCTGCTGAAATTTCAGAAAATCTGGAGCCGCAGCTCGGCGGAAGTCTGGAAAATTTTGATTTTTCGCCCTCTGGTCCCCATACGGTCCATGTGCCGGTGATGCTGCGTGAGATCATGGCGGCGCTCGACCCTCAGCCGGGGCAGGTCATCGTGGACGGAACGCTCGGCGGGGCGGGGCATACGCGTGCGCTGGCGGAAAAGGTCGGAAAAGACGGTCTCGTCATTTCGCTGGACCGTGACCCCGGTGCGATCGAACGGGCAGAGGCTGCATTGAAGGGACTCCCGGTCATTCTGGCGGAGAGCAATTTCAGCGAGCTTCAGGAAGTGCTCGATGAGATCAAGGTCGGCAAAGTGGACGGCATGATGCTGGACCTCGGACTTTCCAGCGACCAGCTTGCGGACCGGGAACGCGGATTCAGTTTCAATTCCGACGGTCCGCTCGATCTGCGGTTCAATATCAATGAGGGAAAACCGGCCTCGCATCTGGTCAATACGATGAAGGAAGCGAATCTTGCGGACCTGATCTACGAGTACGGCGAAGAGCGTTTCAGCCGCCGTATCGCGCGGAAGATCTGCGAAGTCCGCCGGGAAAGACCGATCCGGACCGCCAATGAGCTTGCGGAGATCGTGCGCCGGTGTGTTCCGCGTTCTCCCCATGAGACGATCGACCGGGCGACGCGGACCTTTCAGGCACTGCGTATCGCCGTCAACGGAGAAATGCAGGCACTTGAAAAGATCCTGCGGGAGATCCCCTACTGTGTGAGACCGGGCGGGAAGGTCGCGATCTTGAGCTTTCATTCTCTGGAAGACCGAAGGGTCAAAGATGCGTTTCGCGAAAAGCCGTTTTATCGGATCGTGAACAAAAAGCCGATCTTGGCGGACGAAGAAGAAGTTGCGCGGAATCCAAGATCCAGAAGTGCCAAACTGCGTATTGCGGAAATCGTAGAGGAGTAGGACCGTGGGTAAAAAAAATAGAAACAAAGGCGGGAAACGGGATCGCTATGCCGATCTGTACGATGATTCCGGGTACGATCAGTACGAAAATGACGAAGACTACCAGTACGGCTATCAGGAAGAACTGGACAGTGCGGAGTTTGTAGATACGGATCAGGACGCCGATTATGTAGAGGAAGAAGACGAAGAGCCGGAGGATGACCGCACGGAAGTCTACGGATACCATATGCCCGAGCGGGAACCCGAACCGGAGCCGAAGAGATCGCGGGAACCGGAACGTGAAGATGTTTCGGTGAAGGCGGGAGCCTCTGGGACGGCGGAAAAGAAAGAAAAGTCCGCTGCCGCCGAGGAAAGTGCGGCATGGCAGGAAATCCTTCAGGAAACGGGCGCGGATGCTGAAAAGAAAGAAAAAGGCCCCGGTTTTGGAGATAAGCTGAAGGGGTGGAGTTCGGCACTCGGCGGTTTTCTGAAGAAAAAGAAGAGTGCGGGATCCGAGGCCGGCGAAGAAGGATCGGCGGATGAAAAGAGCGAAGCGCAGGCAGGTCCTGCTGCGGAAACGGCTGCGGATGCTTCGGCTGTCGAGAATGCTCAGGAAACGCCGACGGTCCCGAAAGAGGGGATCGGAAAGAAATTCATGGCATTTGCCGGGAAGACTGCCGGCGGCATGAGATCCATTTTCGCACGAAAGAAAAAGGATCCGCAGGAGTCGGCCGATGCCGATGCTTCGGATGAAGATGCGATCGCTGCGGTTGAAGAGTCCGTAAAAAATGCAGCGAGATCCAAATCCGGAATTGCCCGGGCGGTAGAACAGCAGCGGGCCGCATCCAGACCTGAGCCTCAAAAACCTGAAAAAGCGGCGGCGAAAAAAAGTGGATCGCAGGAAAGTCCGGCTTCCGTCCAGGAAGGTGTTCCGGGGATCCCTTCCAAAACTCCGGAACAGCTTGCGCGCGAAAACCGCCAGACGTATCTGATCCTGGGGTCGGCTTTCGTCGGTTTGACGGCTTTGTGTGTGCTGGCAGTCGTGCTTTTCCTGTTTGGAGGCAGCAAAAAAGGAACGGAAACGGCGGCTGATCCGGAGGAGGTGCAGACGGCGGAAGGTGCCGTAGAAAATACGCTTGCGGATGGAAAAGATGCTGCATTGGGCGAGCTTTCCGATCAACTTTCACTGCCGGCCGGGACTCTGGACGGTACGTCGGAAACCGCCAAACCTGAAAGTGGTTTGCTTGCAGATAATACGGCAGGCGGAAAAGAGGAAACTGCATTGGAGACGCCGCCGCTTTCTGATTTGGGATCCTCCGAAACGGATACCGATCCGGAAATGACCGTTGGGGATGTCGTGAAGTCAGGGACTCCGGACGATGAAAACGGTACGCTGGATGGAGATTCGGCCGGGAAAACAGATTTTATGGATGAGCTTGAGGCTTCCTTGGACGATCCGGACAAAAATGCAGCTCCTGCCGGAGAAAATGCGGCTTTGGAACAGCTCGCTGCTGAAGGGGATGAGAATACTGAGAATGTCGATGATTCCCTGGCGAAAGAGTTGGCGGCGATCGGAGATGATCTGGACAGGACGGCAAAAACGGAAAGCGATGGTCCTCTGGCGATCGGCGAAAGTTCCGAAGAATCGTCGGCCTCAAAGGTCGATCTGCCTGAAGAAATGTCGGAAGCACCCCAGTTCCCGAAAGTAAAACCGGAAACGGAAGTGCCGAACGAGTTGCTGGCGGGCGATGAGAAAGATTTTGAGTCCAATGTCTGGAATGAATCCAAAGATGCGGATCTTTTGGATCCGGGACCTCTTGAGGAGACGCTTTCTACGGAAACGGCTCCGAACGATTCGGATGCGTCAGAAACAGATGATTCGGCGGCCGACGCGCTTCCGGAAGAGCCTGGAAACGGTAAAGCTGCGGACGCGGAACCGGCGAAGACGGACGAAACGGACGCGCCTGCGGCTGACCTTGGACTCGGCGAAACCGCGGATGCGGAACCGGTGAAGACGGACGAAACGGACGCGCCTGCGGCTGACCTTGGACTCGGCGAAACCGCGGACACGGAACCGGCGAAGACGGACGGAACGGACGCGCCTGCGGCTGACCTTGGACTCGGCGAAACTGCGGACACGGAACCGGCGAAGACGGACGAAACGGACGCGCTTCCGGCTGACCTTGGACTCGGCGAAACCGCGGACACGGAACCGGCGAAGACGGACGAAACGGACGCGCTTCCGGCTGACCTTGGACT
>JAGBAA010000114.1 GCA_017939795.1 Thermoguttaceae bacterium | reverse complement strand
TCGTGCTTTACGTCACTCTGCCTTTTTTTCGGCTGGGAGGTATTCGCGGTAACGCATGAGCGACGCGACGGCCATTCCCGTTCCGTAGTAGAGATGGTAGTCGTAGAGCGGGTAATCCCACCACGTGCCGTTTTTCTCCTGGAGTTCCAGAAGGATCGCCGTCAGGTGATTCGCGAATTTCGTCTGGCTCTCCGGTTTTTCCAGCTGTTCCAGGACCCGTGCGGCATAGTAGTGCGCATAGTAGTAGAAGTAGCCGGCGACGCCGAACCACGCTTCATGCGGGACCGGGCGTTTCCGTCCAATGTCCAGCCAGCCGACTCGAGAGACCATGCGGGTAAGCCAGTCCTCGTACATCTGCTGCGCTGCGTATTCGTGAGGTTGTTTATTGGTGACTTTCTTCCGATAACAAAGGACTCTTTTGTGTAATTTTTTATTGTATTGTGGCGACTCTAGATCTCTTCGTTTGGGGCGAGGGAATCTGGATTTGGAGTTGATAAGTTAATTCAGTTTTATAAAAACATATAAAATTTTACAAAATTTGTAAAATTTCACTACAGTCCACTTGACAAATAAAACAAAATCTGTATAATAAAAATATCGATGGAGGAAATTATGATTACAAGTTTTGGAAAGATATTAAGAAAAATACGAATAGATTCAGGTGAGATACTGAAAAATATGGCAGACCGATTAGAGATATCTTCTGCATATCTTTCAGCCATTGAAAATGGAAGACGCGTAATTCCAGAAACGTTGGTTCATCAACTTCAGGTTGCTTATTCTCTTTCTGCTGAAGTCGTTCAGGAATTACAGAAGGCAAAAGACGAATCAATGATGTATATTCGTATCGATTTGGAGAAATCCTCTCCTCTTCAAAAAAATGCAGCCATTATATTTCAAAGGTCTTTTGAAAGTATCGATGATGCGACAGCGTTAAAACTTATCGATTTTTTTGCAAAATCATCGGAGCAAAAGTTTGACTGAATACAAAGTTGAGAAAAAATCCAGAAAAGAATTTCGGAGAATAGCTTATGCTATTCGAAAATTTCTGAATCTTCAGAATGTTTTATTTTTTCCAGTGGTTCAGACGTGGGAAATATTACCGGAACTTTTTCCTGAATGGGAGTTTAGAATTGTTGATGATTCTTTTTTGCCATCAAATGTTCACGGCTATACGGACGTGGTAAAAAAAGAAGTTTGTATTAAAGAAAGTGTCTATGAGGGAGCTTGTCTCAATCGCGGTAGGGACCGTATGACAATACTTCATGAAATCGCACATTGTATAACCTTGGGAATTTTAGGATTTCGTTTGTATCGAAGTTTTGGTGAAGAAATTAGACCTTGTGAAAATCCGGAGTGGCAGGCAAACTGTCTGGCTGGTGAATTATTAGTGCCATATCACTTGGCAAGGGGATTTTCTATAGAAGAAATTATGGACAAATGCGGCGTGTCACGAGAAGCCGCGCTTAAACAATATAAACACTTGTCGTAACCACTTTTGACAAAAAACGGACTCAAACGACGCCAATCGTCTGAATCCGTTGCAATGTGTCATATAATAGACACCCTCACAATCTATTATAACACATTTGCAGATTTTGTCAATAACTGGTTGAGGATTTTTTTGGCAGTTTTTGGCTTTAACTGTACGGTTATAGCAGATAGGGAGGCTCGATGTCTTCAGATATAAATTTTTCCAGATCTCGTAAAGATGTCTGGAACGCGTTCATGGTTCAGGGAGCAGTGTTCTCTCAACCAGATGAAATACCATTTTGCCCAACTACGTTAACTTCCATACCTGATCGTGTCATTGCATTTGATCAGACAAAGAATAGGAAGGATATAAGTGCGTTGGTCCATTTCTATCAGGATGATTACAAGTTTGTAAATGCTATGTGGCATCGTCCTTGGCAAATGCTTAAACGATTAAGAAATTTTGGCGGTATTATTACTCCGGATTTCTCAACGTATTTAGATATGCCACGAGCGATAAAAGTAATGAACACCTATAAAATGCGTGCTTTGGGTTTATGGCTTGGTAAGCAGGGAATCCCAGTGGTCAACAATGTTCGTTGGGGAAATAAAGATTCCTATTCCTACGCATTTGCAGGATTGCCAACTAACAGTATATTAGCTGTAAGTACGCACGGATGTATTAATGAAACAGCTAATAGACTTCGGTATGAATGTGGTTTGGCTACTATGATAGAAAGACTTACACCTCATACCCTTATTGTATATGGTTCTGCGCCTAAATCTATTTTTAATTGTTATCAAGATGCTGGAATCCATATTGTAAACTATCCCAGCCAAATTAGCCTTGTAATGAAAACTTGGAGGGGATCGAATGTGTAAATCAAATAGTCATTTTTTTTCTGGAACTAGTGGTCATAGACAATCTCGAGGTACGTTAAAAGGTTCCTTGAATGATCTGACTATAGATGAAAAAAATCTGATTTCGGAATTACTTGAAGAAAAAAAGAATATTGAAATTATTCCGAGGTCTAGAAAACCCGACACTAAAACACCAGATATTAAAGTAGATGGTATACGTGTTGAAATAAAGCATCTTCATAGTTCCAATACCAATACAGGTTCGAAACGAATTCGGGAAGGGTTTGGACAAAATGCTCAGAAAGTTTTGATAGATGGTCGTCTTGGAAAACTTACCCGTAAAGATGCCGATACGATTATAAGTAGAGCAAGGGGGGCATTCCCTGATCAAAAACTGCCTGGACCTGTCGAAATCAGAACAGTTGATGGAAATTTTATATACGAATAGGAGAAAAATATGGCGCGATTACGATGTGTGTGCGGCAATACGCTTTCCAACTCCCGTTCACCGAACGAGATCCAGTACTATGCGTTTTCTCCGAACCAGTGGAAATATCTGCTGACCTGCGGCGAGATCGACGTGCTGACTATTCCGGATCCGGAAGGGGAGATCTGGCGGTGTCCGCAGTGTGAACGGCTCTGCTGGTTTTCGGAAGGAGGCGATCAGGGGCAGGGATACCGAAAGGCAGGTGAAAGTCCGTTTTCAGACCATTGGGAAAATGAGGAGAAACTATTTCGTGTCTTTTCTGATGTTCAATGGGATGGTTTATTGTGGAATGACAATGTAGATTTCGCAAAAATCACGATCCAGCCCTTTCTTCTTAAACGAACAGAAACGGGGCTGCTCCTCTTTGATCCTGAAACACAAACGGAGTGGACGTATTTAAAAGATTAGCTCCGTTCATGTTCCGGAGAAATAAAGAAAAGCAGGAAAAGAAACGTTTCTCATCCTGCTTTCTGGTTTTTCGTGCGGCGGTTCGTGCTTTACGTCACTCTGCCTTTTTTTCGGCTGGGAGGTATTCGCGGTAACGCATGAGCGACGCGACGGCCATTCCCGTTCCGTAGTAGAGATGGTAGTCGTAGAGCGGGTAATCCCACCACGTGCCGTTT
>JAGBAA010000113.1 GCA_017939795.1 Thermoguttaceae bacterium | reverse complement strand
TGCAGACAAAACGGCCCCAATTTTCCTGTTTTCTTTAAGTGCTGCTTTTTTGAGGCGGCAGATCCGCGGAAAGACGCGGAAATGTGGCAGTCCGGCCTTCAAAACATGGGGAAATAAAAATGGGAGTGCTGAACACCTGAAATTCCTGCTTTTGCGCCCTTACCACAGGGTTGAAACACAGCAAAACAGGGTCAGCACTCCTGACGTGTACATACATATTCTATCTACAGACAGGAATGCCTCTCCTGACAGGTCGACTGTTTCAAAAACCGGCGAAACCGGGTGGTAATTTGCAAAAAATCGAACTGTTTTAGCGCATTCGAAAATGCCGGAGGTCCGGCGTCTCTCAAATTTATTTTGTTTTCAGCGAAATGGAAAAAATTTCCACTTCACCAACTTTCATTTTACCTCATCGCCTGAAAATTTCAAGGGGGCCAGAAAAAAGAAAAGACCGTTCTGCAAAAAGACAAAACGGCCTGACGCTTTAGGAGTGTTGCACTTTTGAGACAGGAGATCCGCACGAAGCAGATAGCTGGTAGGCTGTCTTCAAAAGCTGAAAATAAAAATGGGAGTGCTGAACACCTGAAATTCCTGCAAAATACGCCCTTGCGACAGGGTTGAAACACAGCAAAACAGGGTCAGCACTCCTGACGTGTACATACATATTCTATCTACAGACAGGAATGCCTCTCCTGACAGATCGACTGTTTCAAAAACCGGCAAGCCGGGTCGCAATTTGTATTTGAATCGATCTGTTTTAGCGCATTCGAAAATGCCGGAAGTCCGGCGTCTCTCAAATTTATTTTGTTTCGGCGAAATGGAAAAAATTTCCACTTCACCAATTTTCATTTTACCCCATCTCGTGAAATTTGCAAGGGGGGACAGGAAAAAGAAGGCTGCATTCCCATACGAAGTGATCTTAAGTCCATTTTGTGCTTTTTCGTATTTTTCGTGAATTTCATGAATTTCGTGTCAGAAAAGATCCCCCACTTTCCGCGGGGTCCTCTGTTCTTTTGCCGTTTCGGAGTCATCTTTGAGCTTTCTTCCGAAAAAGTCGGCAGGAAATCGAAACTTCTTTCAAAAAATTGGGGCGTCCCGCCTTTACAAAAAGTCGAAAATGAGGTAAAATAAAAAAATATCGTTTTTTCAGATCATGTTTTTTAAGAGGCTATTCATGTCAAACGATCCGAACATCCATGCGGCGAATCCGGCGAATCCTTCCACGACGGAATACGGGGCGGAACAGATCTCTCACCTCAGTGACCTGGAGCACGTGCGAAAGCGTCCCGGCATGTATATCGCGGACACGACGACCCGCGGTCTGCATCATCTCGTTTACGAAGTCGTGGATAATTCCATCGACGAAGTCATGGCGGGCTATGCGTCGTTCGTCAACGTGACGATCAACACGGACGGCTCGATCACCATCGAGGACAACGGGCGCGGCATCCCGGTCGAGATCTATCCGGAACTCGGCATCTCGACGCTTGAAGGCGTCATGACCGTGCTGAAATTCGGCGGAAAATTCGGCGACGGCGCCTACACGACCTCCGGCGGTCTGCACGGTGTCGGCGTTACTGTCGTGAATTTCCTCTCGGAATGGTGCACCTGCCAGGTCTGCCGCGACGGATTCATCTGGCAGCAGGAATACGAACGCGGTGTCCCCACCGGACCTGTCGTGAAGATCGGAAAGTCCGACGCCACGGGAACCAAAACCACGTTCAAGCCCGACCATGAGATCTTCCCGGAGATCAAATTCCAGTACAATACCCTCTTCCGCCGTCTGCAGGAGCTTGCGTTCCTGAATAAAGGCGTGCGCATCAACTTCAAGGACAGCCGGACGGGCGACGGCGATTCGTTCTATTTTGAACGCGGTATCGTGGAATTCGTCGAGTATCTCAACCGGACGGCAACTCCGATCCATAAAGACGTCATCAATATCAAAGGCTCCCAGAACGGTGTGGAATGGGACATCGCGCTGCAGTATACGACCGAGTATACGGAAAACGTCCACTCCTACGTGAACAACATCAACACAGTGGAAGGCGGAACGCACGTTTCGGGTTTCCGCGCCGCCATCACGCGCTCGATGAACCGCTACGGCGTGAAGGAAGACCTCTTCAAGAAAATGACTCCTTCCGGCGACGATTTCCGCGAAGGGATCACTGCCGTCATTTCTCTCCGTGTCCCCACGCCGCAGTTTGAAGGTCAGACGAAGACGAAACTCGGAAACGGTGAAGTGGAAGGGATCGTTTCGTCGGCGGTCTACGAATTCATGATGAATTTCTTCGAGCAGAATCCGACCGACGCGAAAGCTCTGATCCAGAAGAGTATCCTGGCCGCCGACGCCCGCGATGCCGCCATGCGCGCCAGAAAAGCGGTCCGCGAGCGCAAGGAAGTCCTTTCTGCCGGCAGTCTTCCGGGAAAACTCCTGGACTGCACGAGCCGTGATTTCGAAAAATGCGAACTCTACCTCGTCGAGGGTGACTCGGCAGGCGGAACGGCAGAAGGCGGCCGAATGCGCGAATTTCAGGCGATCCTGCCTCTGCGCGGAAAGATCATCAATGCCTACAAGGCGCGCGAAGACAAAGTGCTCGCCAATCAGGAAGTCCGCAGTATGATCTCCGCCATCGGAACGGGGATCGGCGACGACATCAACCTGGATAAACGCCGCTACAATAAAATCATCATCATGACGGACGCCGACGTGGATGGCTCGCACATCCGCACGCTGCTTTTGACGTTCTTCTACCGTCAGATGTACGATCTGATCAAAGGCGGATTCGTCTACGTCGCTCAGCCGCCGCTCTTCCGCATCACGCAGAAGAAAAAAGTCTCCTACGTCCAGACCGACGAAGAGCTGAAATCGATGCTCCTGACCAATGGTCTGAAAGATTCCGTCTTCGATCCGATGGATGGACGCATCATCGAAGGAGAGGCGCTTCTGAAACTGACGAAGATCCTCGGCTCGCTCGAAGAATCGATCAGTATGCTGGAACGACGCGGCATCAGCCTGAAGAATCACGCACTGCTTCAGGATCCGGTCTCGGCTCGTTTGCCGGTCCTTCATGCGTTCATCGGGACGCAGGAATTCTGGTTCCTCGATCATGCACAGGTGGAACAGTTCGCCGCAAAGTATGAAGAAGAACATCAGACGGAAGTGGAAGTCCGATACGGGACCCACCTCCATACGGAAGAAACCGTTCCTGCCGAAAACGAAGAAGGCGCGGAAGAGAAAAAGAAACTCGTCCTCCCGGTCATGGAGATCCACGAAGTGCGCTCGATCAACAAACAGCTGCTTGAGCTGCGGAATATGGGATTCGAGATCGACTCGCTCATCACCCAGCCGCGCACGGGTCTGGAAGGAAACCGCTACGAACTGCGCTTCGGCGAAAGCATCGTGGGACTGGACGACCTCCGCGGACTCCTGCCGTCGATCCGAAATGCGGGAAGCAAGGGGATCCAGATCGCACGCTTCAAAGGTCTGGGAGAAATGGACGCGGAAGAAATTCGCGACACGACGCTCGACCCCGCACAGCGCACGATGGTCCAGGTCAAACTGGAAGACGCGGCTGCCGCGGATGACCTTTTCCGTATTCTGATGGGCGAAAGCGTGGAACCGCGCCGTGAGTTCATCGAGAAATACGCGCTCGACGTGACGAATCTCGACGTCTGAGCCGTTTCGTATCCGATCAGGACCCGGACAGGCAGACCTTTGGCCTGTCCGAGAGCTGAAGATTTCCAAACGACATAAAAAAAGCCCCGGCTGAAAGATCCATCAGCCGGGGTTTCTCTTTTTTATGCTTCGAGGTCTTCATCGCCGATCGGATCGTTCTCTTCGACCGGCACGACTTTCACGGCAACCAGACGGTCGTCGGCATCCACATTCATGATGCGGACACCCTGCGTATTGCGCCCGGTCACGCGGACTTCGTCCACATTCATGCGCTGGATCTTTCCGCGGGCCGTCATCATCAGGACCTGATCGCCGGGGAAGACCACCGCGATCCCAATGACGCTGCCGTTACGCTTTGACGTCCGAATATCCATGATCCCCATCCCGCCGCGGGTCTGGCGTCGGTAGGATCGGGCACTCGAATCCGCATTTTCTGCGCCGTCGGCGCCTTCTGCACTTTCGACCGGCTCTTCCGTTTCGGGAAGTTCCGTGTTTTCCGGCACTTCGGCATTTTCATCTTCCGGAGCGGGAACTTCTGACGTATCGTGTCCGAACGGCGTCTGTTTCGCGTAGCCGTTTTCGCAGACGGTCAGCAGATTGGCCCCCGGTTTGACGATGGCCATTCCGACGACTTCGTCCGCATCGCGAAGTTTGATCCCGCGCACACCTGTCGCGGTACGCCCCATCGGACGCACGTCGGTATGGTCAAATCGGATCGCACGGCCGTTTTTCGTGGAGAGGACGATGTCTTCGCCCGGTCCCACGATGTCGACGCCGATCAGCTCGTCGTCTTCACGCAGATTGCACGCGATCAGACCGAGTTTTCGCGGACGGCGGTAGTCGGAAAGTTCCGTCTTTTTGATGACGCCGTTTTTGGTCGACATGACGAGGTAAAGTCCTTCCTGGTCGAACTCGCGGACCGGGAGGCATCGGGCGATGTGCTCGTCTTTTTCCAGCGTGAGGAAATTGACGATGGCGCGTCCCATGCCGTCGCGGGCAGCTTCCGGAATATCGTAGATCTTGCGCCAGTAGACTTTCCCTTTATTCGTGAAGAACATGAGGAAATCGTGCGTGGAACCGACGATCAGATGTTCGATCGGATCTTCCCCCTTGGTCTTCGCGCCCTTGAGGCCTTTTCCGCCGCGGCGCTGCGCCTTGAACATCGAAGTGGAAGTGCGTTTGATGTACCCGCCGGCCGTGATGGAGACGACCATGTTTTCTTCGGTGATGAGGTCTTCCAGATTCGTATCCAGATCCACCAGCTCGATCCCCGTGCGGCGGGCGTCGCCGTAGCGGTCGCGCATTTCTTCGAGATCTTCGCGGATGATGGCGAGAATGTTCGCATTGTCCGAAAGGATCCGATTGTATTCCTTGATGTTTTCAAGCAGCTCGTTGAATTCGCCCGCGAGTTTTTCCTGCTCCAGATTGACCAGCTGACCAAGCGTCATGCGAAGGATCGCATCGACCTGGACCGGCGTGAGCGAATACTCGTCCCGCTGCCCGTACTCGAGAACGTAGTTCGAGAAACCGTCTTCGCCCAGTGCGCGTTCGATGAGGGCGGCCGGACATTTGATCTCGGAAAGAAGACGGGCTTTCGCTTCCGCCTGAGTCTTGGAAGTCCGGATCGTACGGATGACCTGATCGATGTTCGCGTGCGCCAGAAGGAGACCTTCGACCGTGTGCTTACGCTGCCGCGCCTTGTTCAGGAGGAACTGCGTTCTGCGGCGGATGACGCTCATGCGGTGACGGATGAACTCCTGGAGAAGTTCCTTGAACGGCATGATGCGCGGTTTCCCGTCCACCAGAGCGAGCAGGATGATGGAAAAACTGTCCTGCAGCGGCGAGAATTTGTAGAGCTGGTTCAGCACCACGTTCGGGTCGGCATCGCGCTTCAGTTCCAGGATGACGCGGACCGGTTCTTTCAGGTCGCTTTCGTCGCGAATGTTGGAGATCCCTTCGATCCTGCCGTTAGTGACCAGCTCAGCGATCTTGTTGATGACGTTGATCCTCGTCTGCTGGTACGGGATCTCAGAGACGACGATGCGGGAACGGTTCCCCTTCATTTCTTCGATCGCGGCGCGTGCGCGGACGACGATGGTGCTTCTTCCCGTCAGGTACCCATTGTAGATGCCGGTGCGTCCGCAGATGATGCCGCCGGTCGGGAAGTCCGGACCGGGAACGATGGACATCAGCTCGGGAAGCGAAACGCCGGGGTCGTCGATGACGCGGATCAGGGCATTGCAGATCTCCGTCAGGTTGTGCGGCGGAATGCTCGTCGCCATACCGACCGCGATCCCGTTCGCGCCGTTGACCAGCAGGTTCGGGAATTTGGACGGCAGAACGACCGGTTCCAGATTGCGTTCGTCGTACGTCGGAATAAAGTCGACCGTGTCGAGCTTGAGATCCTCCAGCATCATGGCGGCAAAGCGGGACATACGGGCTTCCGTGTATCGCATGGCCGCGGGGGGCAGACCGGCGATGGAACCGAAGTTGCCCTGCTTGTCGACCAGAACGTAACGCATGTTCCATTCCTGCGCCATACGGACCATCGTCGGATAAACGATACTTTCACCGTGCGGGTGGTAGTTTCCGCTCGTATCGCCGGAGATCTTCGCGCTCTTCACTCGGGCAGCAGCCGGACCGAGGTTCAGGTCGTTCATCGCCACGAGGATACGGCGCTGGGAGGGTTTCAGTCCGTCGTGGACATTTGGGAGAGCGCGGCTCACGATGACGCTCATGGCGTACGTGAGGTAGCTGTTCTTCATCTCCTCTTCCACGGTGTATTCAAGCAGCCGGCCGCCGCCGACGATCTCGCCGCCGGTACCGAGATTTTCGTTTTCATCCATCGGAGGAATGTCGTTTGCGTCAGACACGATTCAACCTTCTATAAAGTTTCTCAATAATTAATGAATACCACCATGGATTTTACCATTTTTTTGCGAAAATTTCAAGCCCCCCTGCGGGGATTTCGCCGGATTTTTTCCTCTTTTCATCCCCTCAGACTTTCCCTTTTCGTTATTTCCCGTTTTTTGTGCCGGTTTTGTGCCGAAAAATCTAAAATTTCCGAAAACAGAGTACCTGTATCTTCAGGCAGGTGAAACCGAAACCTCCGCAGCGGACAAATGAGAGCAGGACGGGGAAAGAATGGGAGTGTGCGGAGAGTGTGCGGTTCACAAACAGCGCACAGACGGAGCATGAAACATTCTTCCTGAATAAAAATGAAATTCGGACAGGATACAAAAGGGGCAGGACAGGCTGAAACGGTGAGGGAAGGAGGATCCGGAAGCAAAAAACTTTCAATATTCATGGGAATCTGTTTCGGATTCCCTCTTGACTAATTTTCGTAATGTGCTAAAATAAAGGGAATCATGTTTTTATTGTGTGCTTCCGGGGATCGTTTTCATTCGAAAAGGGCAACCGGAGCAGATTAAGATTTGAGTTCTACTCAGAAGAAGGGATGAGAATCCATGACGAAGTACGTTTATAGTTTTTCTCAGGGCAATGCCGACGGCAACAAAGACATGCGTGAACTGCTTGGCGGTAAAGGTGCCAACCTTGCCGAAATGGCGCGCAACAATCTGCCGGTTCCGGCTGGTTTCACCATCACGACCGAAGTCTGCACGTATTTCTACGATCACGGCAAGACCTATCCGGAATCCCTGAAAGCCGACGTCGAAGCCGCCATGAAAGGCATCGAAGCTGCGATGGGCAAAAAATTCGGCGATACGGAAAACCTTCCGCTGCTGGTTTCCTGCCGCTCCGGCGCCCGTGAATCCATGCCCGGTATGATGGACACCGTTCTGAACATCGGTCTCAACGACAAAACCGTCCAGGTTCTCGCCGAGAAATCCGGTTCCGAACGTTACGCCTGGGACTGCTACCGCCGCTTCGTCCAGATGTACGGCGACGTCGTTCTCGAAATGAAACCGGCCAACAAAACTGAGATCGACCCCTTCGAAAAGATCCTCGAAGCCAAAAAAGAGGCTTGCGGCGTCGAACTCGACAGCGATCTGTCCGCTGACGCTCTGAAAGAACTGGTCGCCGAATTCAAAGCTGCCGTCAAAGAAGCCACCGGCAAAGATTTCCCGGAAGAGCCGATGGAACAGGTCTGGGGAGCTATCGGCGCCGTGTTCGGAAGCTGGATGAACGACCGCGCGATCGTTTACCGCCGCACCTACGACATCCCGCACTCCTGGGGCACCGCGGTCAACGTTCAGGCCATGGTCTTCGGAAACATGGGTGAAGACTGCGCCACCGGCGTTGCTCTGACCCGCGACGGCGCCACGGGCGTCAAAGGCATCACGGGCGACTACCTCATCAACGCTCAGGGTGAAGACGTTGTTGCCGGTATCCGCCGTCCCAAGAAGATCGAAGAATCCCTCGCCACCGACATGCCGGAAGTCTGGGATCAGTTCCAGGAAGTCGCTCTGAACCTCGAAAAAGCCTATCGCGACGTTCAGGACATCGAATTCACGATCGAACGCAAAAAGCTCTACATGCTCCAGACCCGTAACGCCAAACGTACCGGTTTCGCTCACGTGCGTACCGCCGTCGAAATGTGCGAAGAAGGTCTCATCGACAAAGCGACCGCCGTCAAACGCGTTCCGGCCAACGACGTCACCCAGCTCCTCCAGCCGATTTTCGCCGGTGCCGGTCTCAAGGGCATGACCCCGATCGCCAAAGGCGTCAACGCCGGTCCGGGTGCTGCGACCGGTCAGATCTGCTTCCAGCCTGACGAAGCGGAAGCCTGGTGGCAGAAGGACAACAGCGCGAAGCTGATCCTCGTCCGCCGTGAAACCACTCCGGAAGACCTTCGCGGTATGCAGGTCGCCCAGGGTATCCTCACCAGCTTCGGCGGTGCTGCTTCCCACGCCGCTCTGGTTTCCCGTCAGATGGGTAAAGCCTGCGTCTGCGGCTGCGACGGCATCGTCATCGACTACGCCGCCAAGACCATGACGGTCGGCGACCAGGTCTTCAACGAAGGCGACTGGATCTCCGTCGACGGTTTCACCGGTAATGTTTACGCCGGTCAGGTCCCGACCTCCCCGTCCGAAGTTCTCCAGGTTCTGCGCGACGGCACCCTGAAAGCCGAAGAAGCGCCGCTCTATCAGCTCTACGCCAAACTCATGGGCTATGCCGATGAATTCAAGAAGCTGAAGATCCGCACGAACGCTGACAAACCGGAGCAGGCTGCCACCGCTATCGCTCTGGGTGCCGAAGGTATCGGTCTCACCCGTACCGAGCACATGTTCTTCGATCACATCGACGAATTCCGCACCATGATCCTGGCCGACAACACGGCGGACCGTGAAAAAGCCCTCGAAACGCTCCTGCCGTTCCAGCAGGCCGACTTCGAAGGTCTCTTCACCGCGATGGACGGCAAATACGTCACCGTTCGTCTCCTTGACCCGCCGCTCCACGAGTTCCTCCCGCACGACCTTGCCGGTCAGCAGGAACTGGCTGCCAAAACGGGCATGACCGTTGAATTCATCCAGCAGCGTGTCCACGATCTGGCCGAATCCAACCCGATGCTCGGTCACCGCGGCTGCCGTCTGGGAATCGTCTATCCGGAAATCACCAAGATGCAGGCCACGGCCATCATCCGCGCTGCGATCGCCTGCGCGAAGAAGGGCATCACCGTGAAACCGGAAATCATGGTTCCGCTCGTCACGTGCCTCAACGAGTTCGCCAACCAGGAAGCCATCATCCGCGCTGCCTGTGATGCCGAACTGGCTGCCGCCGGCATCGAGATCGCCTACATGGTCGGTACGATGATCGAAATTCCGCGCGCTGCTCTGAACGCTGGCGACATCGCGCAGAAGGCTGAATTCTTCTCCTTCGGTACGAACGACCTCACCCAGACCTGCCTGGGCATCAGCCGCGACGACTATGCCGGATTCATCAACGAGTACCTCGAAAAGGAAATCTTCCCGAAAGATCCCTTCCAGGTCCTCGACCAGACTGGTCCTGGCAAACTCATGAAGATCGCCGTCACGGAAGGCCGCGAAACCCGCGCCAACCTTGAACTGGGCATCTGCGGCGAACACGGCGGCGAACCGTCCTCCGTCAAGTTCTGCCACAAGATCGGTCTTGACTACGTCTCCTGCTCGCCGCTGCGCGTTCCGGTCGCCAAGCTGGCCGCCGCTCAGGCTGCTCTGGAAGACTAAGTTGAAAATTTTTAAGTGAGTGGATCCCGATCCGCTGACTTAACGGACGAAAAGAAGCTCTCGGAGAGATCCGGGAGCTTTTTTTCTTTTCCCTCACCCCCTTGAAATTTTCGAAAGATGGGGTAAAATGAAAATTGGTGAAGTGGAAATTTTTCCCATTTCGCTGAAAACAAAATAAATTTGAGAGACGCCGGACTTCCGGCATTTTCGAATGCGCTAAAACAAATCGATCTTTTGCAAATTACGACCCGGCTTGCCGGTTTTGGGAAAGGCTCTGTCACAACAAATGGTTGATTTTTGACGAGAAATAGCGTATAATAATAGTAAGAAACAGTACCACCGAAGGAGGTAATTGGATATGCCTACTATCAAAGACGCATTAGATATTATCGGTAAGTTG
>JAGBAA010000112.1 GCA_017939795.1 Thermoguttaceae bacterium | reverse complement strand
TTCTGCTTCCTGCCGTTCAGCAGGCTCGTGAAGCGGCCCGCCGTATGCAGTGCAACAATAACCTGAAGCAGATCGGTCTGGCCTGCATGAACCACGAAAGCGGAAACCAGATCTTCCCGTCCGGCGGTTGGAATCAGTCCTTCGTCGGCGACCCGAACAAAGGTTTCGGCAAAGGTCAGCCGGGTTCCTGGATCTACTCCCTGCTTCCGTTCATGGAACAGAACGCCATCTATCAGCTGGGCGCAAGCAACACTGTGAGCACGAGCACGCCGACACTGGATACGCGCGACTGCCTCGCTACGCCGCTGAATCCGTTCATCTGCCCGTCCCGCCGTACGGCGAAAGTTTATCCGCTGGGCCAGAAAAGCTATAGCAACTCGAACTTTGGTGATAATGACGGTGCGAAGTCCGACTATGCTGCCTGCTACGGTTCGACGAACTTTTCCGTGAGCAATAACGCTGCTTACAATATTAAGAGCAAGAGCATTAAGAATACCGGAACCCTTCCCACCGGTATTATCTTTGACTGCAGCGCGACCAAGATGGGTGAACTTCGCGACGGTACGTCCAATACCTACCTCGCCGGCGAAAAATTCGTCTACGCTGACAAATACGAAGACAGTGATGGTTCGGGGGACGAATACGTGATGTATTCCGGTCCGCGGCAGGGAACCAGCGGTAACTCCAACTTCCGTTCGGCTGGTGAGTATACCTCCTCATCGCCGTTCAGACAGAATAACGGTACGATTGAAGCCACCGGTACGGCTTACCAGCCCATGCAGGACCGCGCGTCTACGATGTCCGGTACTTCCACCTACGTCCCGTCCGCGTTCGGTGCTCCCCACGCCGGCGGTTTCGGAATGGTCATGGCTGACGGTTCCGTCCACTCCATTTCCTACAGCATCGACGGCGCGATCCATGCCTGTCTGGCCAACCGTAAAGACAGCATGCCGGCGCAGATTCCGGACTGATGAGGTCTGAGATCACGGCATAGATTTCGATTTCAGAAGCACTGCGTTTTTTGCCGCAGTGCTTTTTTCAAATTAATTTCACGATAGGAGAAGATCATGTATCATACCATTCGTCCCGCCTCCATTCTGGCATCTCTGGTTCTTCTGGCAGTTTCGGCCGTTTCCGCTCAGGCGCAGCTTGAGTACAAGAACGGCATCATCTGGGACCGTCCCGAACGTGTGGAAAACGCGCAGCCTGTCTGCACGCCGGCTCCGGAAGGCGCGGTCGTTCTGTTTGACGGAACGGACATCAAGAAGCATTTCAATAACGTGCAGAATTGGGTCGTGAAGGACGGTTACGCGGAAGTCCACGGCGGAACGGCGGAAACGAAACAGTCGTTCGGCAGCTGCCATATCCACCTCGAATGGGCATCCCCGGCGAAAGTGAGCGGACGCGGTCAGGGTCGCGGAAACAGCGGCGTTTACATCATGGGAAAATATGAGGTCCAGATCCTGGATTCGTATCAGAACGACACGTACTTTGACGGTCAGTGCGGTGCGATCTACAAGCAGGCTCCTCCGCTCAAAAACGCGTGCCGGAAGCCGGGCGAATGGCAGTCCTACGACATTAAATTCACCGCGCCGAAATTCGACGAAAAAGGAAACGTTACGCGCAAAGCCCGTCTGACGGTCATCCACAACGGCGTCGTGATCCAGGACGATTTTGAGCTTCTCGGCGGCACATTCTGGTACAAACCGGCGGTTTATGAAGCCCACGCTCCCAAACTTCCGCTGAAACTTCAGGATCACGGCAACCCGGTCCGTTTCCGCAATATCTGGATCAAGGAAATCGAAGATTAAGGACTCGATCCATGACGAAATCCATTCTTGGAGCGCACATGTCCATCTCCGGCGGTCTTTACCGGGCGGTAGAGGCCGCGGAGACTGCCGGATGCCAATGTGTGCAGATCTTCACAAAAAACAGTAACCAGTGGAAGGGGAAAGCCCTCACGCCGAAGGACGTCGAGCTGTTTCGCGAGGCGCAGGAACGCTGCGGGATCTCGCACCCTATTTCGCACGACTCGTACCTCATCAATCTGGGGTCGCCGTCAGACGAACTGTGGCTGAAATCGATCGCGGCGTTTGAGGACGAACTTCTTCGTGCGAACGAGCTGGGGATCCCTTTTGTCGTGACGCATCCCGGCTCCTACACGACTTCGACTCCGCAGGAAGGTCTGGACCGGATCGCGGAGGGACTGCGCAGAGTGCTGGAACATACGGACGGGATCCAGACGCGGTGTCTGCTCGAAAACACAGCCGGGCAGGGGACCAATCTTGGTTTTGAGCTGGAGCATATCGCGCAGATCATCGAGAGTGTCGAGGGGCGGAAACCGGCGGAAGCGTCCGGAGATGATTTTCGTTTGGGCGTCTGTTTCGACACGTGCCATGCGTTTGCGGCAGGATATGATTTCTCCACGCCGGAGAAGTACGCGGAGATGACGTCGCACTTTGATGAGATCGTCGGGCTGGCGCGTTTCCGTGCGTTCCACATCAACGACGCGATGAAGGACCTCGGCAGCCGGGTGGACCGCCACGCGCACATCGGTGAGGGAAAGATCCCGCTGGAATCGTTTCGGCTTCTGCTTTCCGATCCGCGTTTTGAGGACGTTCCGAAGTATCTTGAAACGCCGAAGGGAACGAAAAAGAACGAAGAGACCGGTCTTGAAGAAGATCGGGACGTCGTGAACCTTCGGACCCTGCGAAGTCTGATCGGTGAATAGGATGGGAGGGTGAGTCCATGAGCGAACAAACTGCCTCCTCCTCCTCTCCCCGCCGCTGGCGTGCGCTGGATGATTCTCATCTTCTCTGGCGCCGCTGGGAAGAAGGGACGCCGACGGACAGTGAGCCGCTTTCGGTGGTCTACTGCCTCGATTCGGACGATACGCACCTGATGAACGATCTGGGTGCCGCCGTGATCCAGTGCCTTCAGAAAGAAGCCCTGACGCTGGATGAGCTTCTGGACCGTCTTGCGCAGGACTACCTTCCCGCACCGGAACTGCGCGACGTGATCCCGCGTGTTCTGATCGAGCGTTTCCTCCAAAGCATGACCCTCTCCGGCATGGTCTTTGAGGAAAACTGAACGCTTTCTGCCAATGTCTGTCTTCAAGAAAACCCCGAACAGTAAAAATTCGGGGCTTTTTTTCTTCTGGATCCTTTATTTCTGCAATTTTCTGCGGGATACGGTATTTACGGGAACGGCGGTTTATGGTAAAATCAGGGAGTTGGCCTGCTTTTCAGGAGGAAAGCAGATACCTGACCTTCATTTGTAGAAAAAGGACCCGCCATGAAACGTTTTGTGCCATGCTTTGTATTTGGAATCCTGTGTCTGGTGCTTTGTCTGACAGTTCGGAACGCCTCTGCGGATGTGTTCCGGAACGGTCAGAAGATCTGCTTCTACGGCGACAGCATCACTCATGGAGGCCGATTCCACTACATGATCTACGACTACTATCTTACGCGATTTCCGAATGCGAAGATCTCCTTCCTGAATGCCGGAGTGGCCGGGGATACTGCTTCCGGAGCCATGACGCGCATTGAGGAAGATGTTTTTTCGCAGGATCCGGATGTCGTCGTTCTCATGTTCGGCATGAATGACGTGGGGCGGGGAAATTACGTTTCCGCTCCGTCGGAAGACCAGCTCCGGCGTCAGGAAGGCTCTCTGAAATGGTATGCGGAAAGTACGGCAAAGCTGGCCGGAATGCTTCAGGAAAAACTTGATCCGCACTTTATTTTCCTTACCCCCTCTCCGTTTGACCAGACCGGCGTGAATGACCGAAACAATAATCAGCCCGGGTGCAATGACGGGCTGGGACGGTGTGCAGAGATCGTGAAGGCATTGGCGGCGGAACTGGCGTCGAAAAAGGCTCCCGGAACGGTGGAGGTCGTGGATCTCCATGCTCCGATGACGGCATTTAACGCGGAGAAACAGAAAAAAGATCCCCGCTACACGATCATTGGCCCGGACCGTGTACATCCCGGAGCACCGGGGCATCTGATGATGGCGTGGCTTTTTCTGAAGTCGCAGAATGCACCGGCTCTCGTTTCCCGCGTGGTGCTTGAGGGGGAAACGGTTCTTTCGGCAGAAAACGCAGTGGTTCGGGATCTTCAGAAGACCGACGGTGGTCTCGCCTGCACGGTACTCGCCAAAGCACTTCCTTTCCCGATCGATCCGGGAGCATATTCGGTGCTTGAGGACCTTCCGATCGTGCAGGATCTGAACCGGGAAATTTTCTGCGTGAAGGGACTTTCTTCCGGAAACCATGAACTTCTGATCGACGGTGAGGTCGTGGGAACGTATACGGCCGAAGAACTTCAGGAGGGTGTGGATCTTGCGATGAACGACAAAACGCCGCAGTTCCGCCAGGCTCAGCAGGTCCGCGTTCTTGGGCTTGTACGGCGCGATACGGAAGTGATCCTGCGCAACTACGCCGCCGTCCGCTGGTACCTGCGCCGATGGGTGGATCCGGATGATCTCTCGGCCGTGAAGAAGATCTTTGATGAAAAAATGGCGAAGAGTACCGGATACTTTGAAACGAAAGTCCCCGGCTATCTTGCGAATTGGGAAAACCGCGGCGAAGTCCTCCGAAAACTCGCGGACCAGACGGAAGAACTCGAAAAAATGCGCATTCCGTCCGCGCACCGATACGAAGTGCGTCCGTGTGCTCCGTGATGCCGATCGTGAATTGAAAAAAATGCAATACTAGGATTTTCATGAAAGATTTCATCGTTTATATTCTGGTGCGTCTGATCGTCGCGGTACTTCAGGCGCTTTCGCTTGAGCAGGCTCGCGGTTTTGCTGAGTTCATGGCCTGGCTGTGTGCGGATGTTCTGCACGTGCGCGGCCGGCTTTTGAAAGAAAATCTGACGCACGCCTTTCCGGAAATGCAGCCGGATGAGCTTCGGAAGCTGGAACGCAGAGTCTGGCGGCATCTGTTTCTGATGCTCATCGAGGCGGCACTGGCAGAGCGAAAGATCCATCTTTCCAACTGGAAGAAGTACGTCAAGCTCGAAAATGAGGCGCAGACTCTCCGGACGCTTTACGAGCGGCGGCCGCTGATCTACGCGACCGGTCATCTCGGGAATTTTGAGTTTGCCGGCTACGTTTTGGGACTGATCGGCATTCCGTCGTACTGCGTGGCGCGGACGCTCGACAATCCGTACCTGAACGACTACCTTGGCCGTTTCCGCCGTACGACCGGTCAGCTGCTCATTCCGAAAAAGAATGCCGCGCCGATGCTCGAAGCCGCGATGACGCAGGGACGCTCCGTCGTCATCCTCACCGACCAGTATGCCGGCGAAAAGGGACTTTGGGTGAGATCTTTCGGGCGGGATGTTTCGACATACAAGGTGGTCCCGATCCTTTCCAGCACGTTCAACGCCCCCGTCGTGCTTTCTGCACCGATCCGGCAGAATGAGGAGTTTTTCCGATTCCGCATTTGCGTTGAAGAGTTTCTCGAACCGGAACTTCGTCCGGAACTGACCCTGCCGCGTGCGATGGCGCAGTGGTACAATGACGTCTTTGAGCGTCTTATTCGGCGTACACCGGAACAGTACTGGTGGATCCATAATCGATGGCGTCCGAAACCGGAAAGAAAGAAGAAAAGTAAACCCGACCCGACAGGATCAAAATGAGGAGAACATTTCATGAAAAAAACGCTTGCCTTCTTTGGGGTTTTCCAGTTTGCTGTTTTCTTTTTGGGGGCCGTATTTGCGGGTGCGGAAGAATGGGAGAGTGCGGAGAAACTTGAATTTTCACGCTGCTGGGCGCGCAGCGGAGAGATCTCGCTGACGCCGGTCGAGGGAGAAACGGACACGCAGCTCCTTCATTTTAAGGGATCCGCCGATTTCTGCTCACACAGCAGCCGGAAATGGGACGTTCATTCGGGAGAGATCTACGAAATGACGTGCGAAATGAAGACTTCCGGAAAAGGAAATGCCGGAATCAGCGTCGTCCTCGAAAACGGCAAGGAAACGACGGATTGGACGTACGGCTCAAGTGGGATCCAGAACGAAACGAACGGGGAATTCCGCACGCTGACGACCCGGTTCATCATTCCGCCGGGACGGACCGCCATGACTCCGCGAGTCGTCGGGGCTGCCTACAGCGGGGAGTATGCCGTCTGCTTCAGGAATTACACGCTGCGTAAAGTTGGTGAGATCACCATTCCAGAAACGGCAAAAGAGACGGTTTTGGAAAACGAAATGCTGAAAGTCACGTTCGAAAACATCGGCGGTACGTTTTGTGTTCTGGATAAAAGATCCGGGAGATCCTGGATTCCTGCGGACACGGCCCAGACATTTTATGTGCAGGACGTGAAGATCGATGCGAACTCGATCGAATTCACGGCTCTGAATGCCCGGACGGTCAAGGAATTCTCTGGAAAACTCACCCTGGAAGCCGGGAAACCGGAATTGTGCGTCACCGTTTCCGGAGACCCGCAGCAGGAACTTCCCTCCGCGCTTCCGTATCCTCCCGCATTTCAGAGTAAAGCGAAGGACCGCATTATTCTCCCCGTCAACGAAGGGATCTCTTTCCCCGTGACAGAAAAAGCACCGGGGACGCACTCGATGATCACCTACGGCGGGCATGGTCTGTGCATGGCATTCTGGGGACAGTTTGAGGAAGCGTTTGCTGCGGATGCCGGTTCCGATCCTGATGCGGTGAATCAGGCTGGGGAAATCGTCGGAAAAAGCGGGTATCTCGCCATCATCGAAACGAGCGACGATGCCCGCGTGAGCGTTTCCGAAAACACTCCGCTGTGCGTGCAGCTTTCGTGGGACGCACAGATGAAGAAACTCGGTCACGCACGCACGGTACGCTACGTTTTCTTTGAAAAAGCCGGCGTGACGGAATTGGCGAAACGCTACCGCCAGTACGCAGACTCCATCGGTCTGGTCGTGCCGTTCACGGAAAAGATCCGGAGAAATCCGAAGCTGAAAGAGGGAATGGAACGCCTCATCGGAGCCGCGAACATCTGGTACCTTGGCGGAAACAAGCTCCGCGTCTATCGCGAACTTCAGTCGATGGGCGTGAAGAAGATCCTCGCCAGTGCGGGCGGAAGCGCGGAGGAGATCCGCGAGATGAACGCAATGCCCGGTGTCCTTACGAGCCGATACGACATCTACCAGGACTCCATGGATCCTGCCAATTTCCCGCTCCTCAACGGAAAACACGGCGACTGGACCAGCGAAGCGTGGGAACGCGATGAGCTGATGACCGACGCAAACGGCGACTGGATCCGCGGCTGGGGCGTGAGCCAGAAAGACAAAACGAAACCGCGTATCCCCTGCGGCGTCCTCTGCGATATGTGTGCGGTCCCGTACGAGAGAGAACGGGTCGGAAAGGAACTTCAGACGAAAAAGTATCGGGCACGTTTCATCGACACGACGACCGCCTCACCCTGGCGTGAGTGCTGGCATCCAAAGCATCCGTGCACGCGAACGGAAAGCAAAAAGGCGAAAATGGAACTTCTGGCTGTTCTCGGACGTGAATTTGATCTCGTGACCGGCTCGGAGACCGGCCATGAAGCCTCGGTGCCGTTCTGCGATTTCTACGAAGGGATGATGAGCCTCGGTCCCTACCGTGTGCCGGATTCCGGACGGAATATTGCGGAGATCTGGGACGAAGTTCCCGAAAAAGTCCGGAAATACCAGGTCGGCGAAGCGTACCGGCTCCCGCTTTGGGAACTGGTCTACCATGACTGTACGGTCTCGTACTGGTACTGGGGCGACTACAATAATAAACTGCCGGAACTCTGGGAAAAACGCGACCTGTTCAATGCGCTGTACGGCGTCCCTCCAATGTATCTGTTCACGGACGGAAACTATGAACGATTCCGGGACCAGATCGCCGCGAGTTACCCGATCGCGCAGCCGGTCTCGGAAATGACAGGCTGGCATGAAATGACGGCTTTCCGCATCCTCTCGAAGGACCGGACAGTTCAGCAGACGGAATTCGCAAACGGTGTGCGCGTGACGGTGAATTTTGGGGAGCTGGACTTTGCGATGAAAGACGGTTTCGTGCTGAAAGCAAAGAGTACACGCATTGAAAAATAAGAAGATCTCCAAAAGTTCAGAACATACCTGAAAAGGAAGGGCCTGAGAGGGAAATGGTTTCTGCTCCTTCTCAGGCCCATTCGAATGTTCTCTGAATGCCGCAGGTAAACGGCCTTTTTCAGAAAGTTATTTGTTCCGATTGTCGACCACGCGGTTCATCTTGCCTTCGCTGCGTCCGATCGTGTACGGCTGAACGAGCGTGACTTTGACCGAGAGTCCGATGATCTGGGAAATGGAGTGCTGGATCTTCTTCTGGAACTGCTCCACGGAAGCGACCGTGTCATCCACGGCATCCGGAGTCGCTTCTACGCGGACTTCGATCCGATCCAGTCCGTCCGGGCCTTTGTCCAGAACGATCTGGAAGTGCGGCGAGGCGCCGTCAACACGCAGAATGCCCGTTTCGATCTGCGACGGGAAGACGTTCACGCCGCGGATGATGAGCATATCGTCGCTGCGGCGGCGGATCGGACGGATACGGCGGATCGTTCGTCCGCAGGCGCATGGTTCCACGTCGATCGTGGTGATGTCGCGGGTACGGTAACGCAGCATCGGCATCGCATCTTTGCTGAGCGTCGAGAGGACCAGTTCGCCTTCCGTACCGTCGGGAAGAGCTTCTCCGGTCGCCGGATCGATGATCTCGGGATAGAAGTGGTCTTCGAAAATATGCATTCCGTCCTGGAAGCAGCATTCCGCACCGACGCCCGGTCCGCAGATCTCGGAAAGACCGTAAATGTTGAAGGCTTTGATCCCGGCCTGCTCTTCGATGTAGTGCCGCACTTCTTCCGACCAGGGCTCCGCACCGAATGCACCGAATTTGATCGGGAAGTCGCGCATGTTGATCCCCATCTGGAGCGCCTTGTCGATGATGTGCACAAAGTAACTCGGCGTGCAGCCGACGCAGGTGACGTGGAAGTCGCGCATGAGCATCAGCTGGCGTTCGGTATTGCCGCCGGAGATCGGGACGACCGTGCATCCGAGCTTCGACGCGCCGCCGTGAAGTCCCAGTCCGCCCGTGAACAGACCGTAGCCGTAAGCGACCTGAACGATGTCCGCGTCCGTGACGCCGTAGCCGACCAGACAGCGCGCGACGACTTCATCCCAGACGTCGACGTCTTCTTTCGTGTATCCGACGACGATCGGTTTCCCCGTCGTGCCGCTGGAGGCATGAAGACGAACGACTTCATTCAGCGGAGAGGCGAACAGACCATAGGGGTACGTGTCGCGCAGGTCGTTTTTCATGGTGAACGGGAGCTTCACGATGTCGTCGATCGTGCGGATGTCGTCCGGCGTGACGCCTTTTTCGGTCATGCGCGTCCGATACAGTTCTACGTTTTCGTAGGCTCGTTTCACCATACGCTGAAGTCTTTGGGACTGAAGCTCACGAAGCTGTTTTTGGGGAAGATAATCGGGAGCACTGACGGGATGATATGCGGGAATAGTCGTCATGGGAAATCCTGATTTTTTTTGAAAAAGCAAAAAGGAAATGGAAACGCAGCCGAAGTCAACGCGGAAATCAGGAACAAAACCGTTTCCCGACCCCATTTCATGTTGACCGCGGAATATTTTCAGTATATCGGGTTTCACGATTTCGTCCACTCCCCCTGCCTTGCCGAAAATGGTCTGTAATGGCGAAAATCTGAAAAAAATACCGAGTATGTAGTATGAATGGGGTATGTGTCGTGAGGATACTTTTTTCTTTTTGACGCAGAAAGATTTTATTTCTGATTTGGCGGGGGTTGTGCAAATTGTATTTTGTGTTAAAATGGATGAAGTTTTTCGGATTGTTGGACGATTTAAACCATGTTCTGCGAATAAATCGGATCTGCAGGTCCTTTCGATATTCGTGTATGTGAGAATTTCAGCGTAAACTGTTTTTCCCAGGAGTCCTGTTTTATGAAGACGAATTTCCAATTTTCTCAGACTCTTACCTTGATCGGGCTGGTTTTCATGCTTTTGTTTATGTACGGATGCGGACCGAAGGCAGAGCGTGAGATCATGAACGTTTCGTATGATCCGACACGTGAGTTTTACGAAGCGTACAATGAAAAGTTCATCGAACATTGGGCTGCGGAGCATGACGGCGAGGTCATTGCGGTCGATTCCGCTCACGGCGGATCCGGTTCGCAGGCGAAAAAGGTGGCGGACGGACTTCAGGCGGATGTCGTGACGCTGGCTCTTGGATACGATGTGGAACTTATCGGCGATAAGATCCCCGGTGCGCTGAAGGAGAACTGGACGCAGGAATTCGCGAACAACAGCTGCCCGTATGTTTCGACGATCGTGTTTCTGGTGAGAAAGGGAAATCCGAAAAATATTCAGGACTGGAGTGATCTTGCGAAAGAGGATGTTGCCGTCGTGACGCCGAATCCGCGAACCTCCGGCGGTGCGCGTTGGAACTATCTTGCTGCGTGGGGATGGCAGATGAAACAGGATCTTGGAACGCTGGATCCTGTATTTCTGAAGGATCCCGCCAACGCGGAAAAAGCGGCGCAGGCACAGAAGAATGCGTTTGAATTTGTGAAAAAAGTCCACCTGAACGCCAAAAATACTGCGATGCCGGAAGGTGCGCGGGCTGCGACGAACATTTTTGTGCGTGACGGTGTGGGCGATGTGCTTCTTGCGTGGGAAAATGAGGCTCTGATGGCGGTCCATGACGGCAAAAATCCTGATATTGAGATCGTGTATCCGACGCTCTCGATCGTAGCGGAACCTTCCGTCGCAGTCATTAACACGACGGTGGATGCGAAGGGGACCCGCGATGTTGCGGAAGAGTATCTGAAATTCATGTATACGCCGGAGATCCAGCAGCTCATTATGGAACACTACTACCGTCCCTGTCAGTCGGAACTCATGGAAGGGAAAAAGGAGCTTTTCAAGGAGCTTGAACTTTTCCTTTTCAGTGATGTGTTCGGTACTTGGAAATCGGTGCAGGAAGAGCATTTCTCCAATGCCGGTCTCTTTGAACAGATGATGACCGAGTAACGGACTTCGTTCGCGGTAAATGTAGAAGAAAGTTTGTTTTAGAAAAAGAGGTCTGGCAGAGAGAAATGTTTCGACGTCAAAAACGAGTATTGCCGGGATTTCGTCTCACGATGGGACTGACGCTGGTTTACCTGAGTTTTCTGGTGCTCATTCCGTTTGCGGGCCTGATCCTGACGGTCGGCGGGATGAGCTGGGAAGAGTATTGGGCTGGCGTTACGTCTCCGCGTGTACTCGCAGCTTTTCGCCTTACATTTGGCGCCTCGTTTTGTGCTGCGATGATCAACGCAGTGTTTGGCTTCATCGTTGCATGGGTCCTGGTCCGGTACCGGTTTCCGTTCCGCCGGCTGGTGGATGCGATGGTGGACCTCCCTTTCGCGATGCCGACCGCAGTTTCCGGCGTTGCTCTC
Source organism: Thermoguttaceae bacterium (assembly GCA_017939795.1). GTDB lineage: Bacteria > Planctomycetota > Planctomycetia > Pirellulales > Thermoguttaceae > RGIG3701. The sequence continues at coordinate 75,477 of JAGBAA010000112.1, read as the reverse complement.
CTTGCGCTCTTCAAACGTCTCGGGAATGCCTTGGATGTGAAGATCATTTTTACAGAATGGGGACTTCTCCTTGCATTGACCTTTATCGGTCTTCCGTTTGTCGTCCGAACGCTTCAGCCCGCGATCGAGGACGTCGAAAAGGAACTGGAGGAAGTGTCCGCCAGCCTTGGCGCGAATCGGTGGCAGACCTTTTGCCGAGTCATTTTTCCGTCGCTGCGTCCGGCACTTTTCACTGGTTTTGCAATGGCGTTTGCCCGCGCACTCGGTGAGTATGGCTCCGTCGTCTTTATTGCTGGGACCGCGATGCCGATCGTTTCGATCGAAATTGCGAAAAACCTTCAGGGGAATGAGGAAGACATGATGATTGCTGTGGCGATCGCGACGACGATGCTCGTTGCGTCGTTCCTGATCCTCTTCTGCATCAATTTTATCCAGTTCTGGATGAATCGCCGATACATGGAAACGAACTGAGATTGGAGGAGAATTCATGTCCATCGTCCGCGGAAATACTGACGAACCTGCCTGGGTGCGCAGGCTCCTGATTTTGATCGCGATCACGTTTATGGCACTTTTTCTGCTTTTGCCGCTCGTGCTCGTTTTTTACTGTGCGTTTGAGGAAGGCCTTACGACTTACTGGGAAGCTCTTACCGACCGGCGCACACTGCGTGCCATCGGCGTGACGCTGCTGACTATCGGGATCGCAGTCCCGCTGAATGTTTTTTTTGGTATCGTGGCGGCATGGTGTCTCGGCAAATTTAATTTCCGGGGGAAAAGTCTCCTCATTTCGCTCATCGACCTTCCGTTCGCTGTTTCGCCGGTTATCGCCGGTTTGCTGTTCGTCATCCTTTTCGGGATGCACAGTGTGCTGGGGGAGTGGCTGTGGAGTACATTCGGCATCCGGATCCTGCATTCGACGACTGCGACGGTCCTCGCGACGATGTTTGTGACCTTCCCGTTCGTCACGAGGGAATTGCTCCCCATCATGCAGACTCAGGGAACGGAGGAGGAACTGGCGGCCCGGGTGCTTGGAGCGAATGGAATTCAGATCTTTTTTCGGGTCACGCTTCCAAATATCAAGTGGGCCCTCCTTTATGGCGTCGTGCTCTGCAATGCCCGGGCAATGGGGGAGTTCGGCGCAGTGAATGTCGTGAGCCACGGCGGGAAGAACAATACGCTCTCTCTGCTTATTTACGAGACCTACCAGTCGGATCTCGTGGCGGCGTTTGCCGTTTCGACGCTTCTGGCGCTCATGGCGATCGTGACGCTGGTACTGAAGACCCTCATCGAGATGCGTACTGCCCGCAAGGAGGGCAGGTCCGTTTAGTCGGTCATTTACGGAAATTTCAACCCAAACCCATACTGGCTTTGCACCAGTCCCGCAAAAATGAGTATCGAAGTTCAAAACATTACGAAATCGTTCGGCAATTTCCTCGCGCTCAATGACGTTTCCCTCTACATCAAATCAGGGGAGCTGGTCGCGCTTCTTGGACCGTCCGGCTCCGGAAAGACGACGCTTCTGCGCATTATCGCGGGGCTGGAAGAGGCTGATGAGGGAAGCGGTCCCATCCTCTTCAATAATCGGAATATGAAGGATTCAAAGATCGGAGACCGCGGTGTCGGTTTCGTCTTTCAGCACTACGCGCTTTTTCGGCACATGACGGTTTTTGAAAACGTGGCGTTTGGTCTGCGTGTCCGTCCAAGAACCACTCGCCCGGATAATGGGGAGATCCGACGCCGTGTGCTGGAGCTGCTGCGTCTGGTCCAGCTCGATACGCAGGCGGACCGTTACCCGCATCAGCTTTCCGGCGGGCAGAGACAGCGTGTCGCGCTGGCGCGTGCTTTGGCGGTCGAACCGCAGGTCCTCCTTCTGGATGAGCCGTTCGGGGCGTTGGATGCGAAGGTACGCGTGGAATTGCGTCAGTGGCTCCGTCGGCTGCATGACGAGATCCACCTCACGAGCGTTTTCGTGACACACGATCAGGATGAAGCTCTGGAACTGGCGGACCGTGTTGCCGTCATGAATGCCGGGAAGATCGAGCAGTTCGCGACGCCGAATGAAGTCTTCCATAAACCGGCGACGGAATTCGTCATGAATTTCCTTGGGTCCGTCAACAAATTCCGCGGGCAGGTCGCGGATGGAAAAGTGCGTCTCGGCGAGCAGTTCATCATGGATGTGCCGGAAAATACGGAAGAGGCAAAACTCTTCGTTCGTCCGCATGAACTTCAGATCTCGCATACGAAAGTGCCGAACAGCTTCAATCTTCGGGCGGTCATTACGCGCATCCATTCTGCCGGAGCACGGGTCAGGGTGGATCTGGAAACACACAGCGGCGACGCAATGACGGCCGAAATGACGCATTCGCGTCTTTCCGAGCTGAATCTGGAAAACGGGCAGGATGTCTATATCGTGCCGAGCAACATTCACGTTTTCGGGGCCGACGAGCACGCGATCGAGGAGTGAACGGCCTGGAGCCGATGCAGAGTCTGCAGAAGGCCTCCCTTTGTGCCGGCGTAAATGCCGCAGAGCGAATGACTTGCGGCGGATGCTGGATTTTTTGCGGATCGGGAGCAAAGAGGCAGGGCGAAGCTGAGAAATTCAGATTTTTACGTAAAGGAATGGTGATCGAAAGAGAGCCGTTCCTTTTTTTATGGAACATCTTAGAATATTTTCTCGCATCTTATCCAGAATTCCAGTGCTTGCGGACGTCTGAAAAGACTGAAACAAAAAAAATCTGAAAAACTTCCGTATTTCGAAAATGTTTCCTGGATCTTTCTGTGAAGAACAAGATCTTCTAAATTTTTTCTTATCTTGGCTTGTGGACATGAGTTAGGTGGTTTTTCTGGGTGGGTCTGAAGCAAAAAAACATGGCGTTCTTTGGCGCAAAGAAGATTTTTTTGATGGAGAGGAAAATAGCGACACGATATTTGCTTTATTTCTGTTGTTCTGCAACACGAAAGGCAAATGCCGGAAGGAACTACATTAAAAGTCAGCCGCCTGGTCGCCGGTTCGAGTCCGGTCCGGTGAAATTCCGGTAGCTCAGTTGGGTAGAGCAGGTAAAATGTTTCTTCAAATTTTCGTTGCTTTGTGTGCCGAATATCATTCCTTAAATGTTGGAAGAAATGGGAACCAGAACATACATCCGGCGGAAACTTTTTCCATGTTTTCGCCATTTCCGGCCTTCCTGAAGCCCCTCAGGTCCGGTTTGGAAATCGGAAAAGAATTTCTTCCATTTTGGTTAATGAATGTCGAATTGGATCCTGGCGGTTTTCGCCAAATGCTGAAGGAACTACATTTACGAGATTCCTGTTTCTTCAAATTCCTGTTGGCCTCGGCCTGCCGGGATCCTTTATTTCAGAAAGGTTTTCATCATGGCTAACTCTTCTCTTTTCTCGGCCTCCTCGAATTTCACCTTGAATTCTTCCTCGAATTCCGCGAACACGGCACTGACTTTCAACGAAGCTGGCGGAACTGCGTACCATTTTTCTCCGCGTCATGCTCTGGCGCAGTATGCTATGACGGGCTGTTTGAATCAAACTTTCTACGCGGCGGCAGAAGATCAGCTCAGTCATGTTCTGGCGTTGGCTTCCCATGCAGACATCGATGATGGATTTCTCGCCAAAACGGCGGTCTACGCCCGAAAACGCGGGATGATGAAGGATATGCCGGCACTGCTTTGTGCGGTCCTGGCTGCCCGGAAGTCTCCGCTTCTGGAAACGGTCTTTCTGAACGTGATCGACAACGTGAAAATGCTCCGTAATTTCGTTCAGATCGTTCGCTCGGGCGTGACCGGCCGCCGGTCTTTCGGTTCTTCTGTCCGGCGTCTTATCCGGAAATGGCTGGAACAGCGTACAGATGAGCAGCTTTTTAAGGCTTCGATCGGAAATGATCCGTCTCTTGCGGACATCATCAAAATGGTCCATCCGCGTCCCTGTTCTCCGGAACGTGAGGCAATGTACCGCTACCTTCTGGGGATGGAGACCGACATGGCGCTTCTGCCGGAGACGGTTCGGCAGTTTGAGAGTCTGAAAGCGGGCGAAACGTCCGAGGTGCCGGACATTCCGTTCCAGTTTCTTACCTCGCTGGAACTCACGGCTGAGCAGTGGATCCAGATCGCGCGGAATGCGTCCTGGCAGACGACCCGCATGAACCTGAATACATTTGCGCGGCATGGTGTCTTTGGATCGTGCGGCTCGGGAGAACAGCCGATCTCGGAGATCATTGCGGAACGCCTTCGCGAGCGCAGCGATATCTTTCGTGCCAGGGTGTTGCCGTACCAGCTCATGGCGGCGTATCTGAACTGCGGAAAATCGGTTCCGAGTGCCGTTCGCGATGCTCTTCAGGATGCTCTGGAGATCGCGACGGAGAACGTGCCGACGCTCGAAGGACGTGTCGCCGTCTGCGTGGACGTTTCCGGTTCCATGAGCAGTCCCGTGAGTGGCTGGCGGCGCGGTTCGGCATCCAAAGTCCGCTGTGTGGATGTCGCGGCTCTGATGGCGTCGTGTATCCTGCGCAATAATCCGGAGGCGGTCATTGTGCCGTTTGAGTGTGAAGTGCGTTCTCTTTTGCTGGATCCCCGCGATACGGTCCTGACGAACGCGGAAAAGCTCGCGGAGCTGTATGGCGGCGGAACGAACTGTTCCTCGGCACTTCAGTACCTTCTGGATGAAAAAGTTTACCCGGATGTCGTTATTTTTGTGTCGGATAATGAATCGTGGATGGATTCCGGCGACGACCTCGCGGGAAAGACAGAGACGCTGCGGCTTTGGGACGAACTGAAAAAGAAAAATCCGTCTGCGAAGCTCGTCAACATCGACATCCAGCCGTACGGAACGACGCAGACGATGGACCGTGAGGATGTCGCGAACGTTGGAGGATTCTCGGACGCGGTGTTCGATTTCGTCGCGAATTTTGTTTCTGCTTCTTCTGCGGAACACTGGGTAGAAGTAATTGAAAAAACGGTCCTTTAGCGGCTGGAAATTTCAGAAAATCCGTGGAAAAATCAGAGAAAAACCGTTTTTTGCCGGGGCCGGTCCTTGACAAAAAGCGGTTTTGTGGTAAAATCCAGTCTTTCTGTACTCGGGCTGCCGGTATTTCAAGGAAACTTTGGTGGTTTCTGCGCCTTTGCCACGGCACGGTAAAGGGGCAGCCGACTCCGCGCAGACGCAGTTTGCCGGAGGATGACAGAAAAAGAGAAATAGTCAGTTTACGAAAGGAACTCAATCATGGCACATTATGTTGGCCCCAAGGCTCGCATCAACCGTCGTTTCGCTACGAAATCCAGCAGTGAAGAAGGCGCTTCCCACGTTTGTATTTTCGAGAGCGCCGGTGCAGTCCGTGCGACCAAAAAACGTCCGTTCGCTCCGGGTATGGCTCGTCCGCGCGGCCGTAAATCCGTGTACGGTCAGTCTCTTGCCGAAAAACAGAAGATCAAGTACGCCTACGGCATCAGCGAACGTCAGCTTCGTAAACTGTATGCGATCGCCAAGCGTCAGCAGGGCAACACCGGTGAAAACCTGAAGGTCCTCTGCGAACGCCGTCTGGACAACGTGATCCGCTGCGCCGGTCTGGCCAAGACCCGTCCGCAGGCTCGTCAGGGCGTCGCCCACCGTCACTTCCTGGTCAACGGCGTTCCGACGACCAGTGCTTCCTTCTCCGTCCGTCCCGGTGACGTCATCTCGGTGAAGAAGAACGAAAAACTCCAGGAAATGTACAAAGCGATCCTCGAAGAAATGGGCACCGCCACGAATGCCTGGATGGTCGTCGATGCTGAAAACCTGAGCATCACCGTCACCTCCATGCCGATGGCTGCCGACTTCTCCATGCCGATCGAGATCGACCTCGTCGTCGAATTCCTGGCCCGCTAATTCCGCGGAAGACTTGGAGCCGGAGTGTCCGGTCATCGAGTCGGTCAAAATCATGGGATCTGTTCTTTGGGGAGCAGATCCCTTTTTTGTGCTTTTTATTCAGATTCAGATTCGGAATGAATGGCCTCATTTATTGGTTCGGCGTCGTCAGTCTCTTCTTTTTTGTCTGGCTCTTCGAGCTGTTTCTTTACCTGTGCGAAACATTTTGTGAGCCGTTCTTTTTTTCCCCAGGCGGCACGGCAGTCCTCGGGGTCCAGAATGCGGCAGTGGTGCGTGATCCTATTTTCCTGGAGTTCCCAGCCTGCATGAGTTTCCAGAGCCGCCCAGAAAAACTTTCCGTCCGTGACTTTCATTTTCAGATTGGGGGCATCCTGCGGGATGAGGACGTCTTCGGCAGGCGAGGAGCCTTCCTGAAGATAAAATTGCCAGGCTTGCCGGAAATTCTGGAAATCGTGATTGGGAATATACGTCCGGATCAAGTCTCGGAGCGTTGAAAAAGAGTCACGGAACTGGAAGTCCCATTCATTTTCTGCGATCAGCACGTTTTGAAAGTTTTCCCGTTCTTCTGCACTTCCCAGTCCCAGCATGGGGGTGTAGTGCATTTCTTTAAAACTGTTGTTGAGTTCTTTCCATCGGTCGAGATCCATCAGGTCGATCTCTTTTTCTGCGAGACTTTCTGCCGTGACCGCAGCCATAAGCGCACCATCCTGCGGGTGAACGAAGTTCAGGAGCGGCATTTGCGAGACGGAGGCGGCTGCGTCTACTGCGGGATCTTCATCCGGAATGGCGGCCGCGAAGAATACGATCTGCAGGACGCGGACATTTTTTTCTTTCAGTTTTTCCATACTTTTAGCGATGACCCGGCATCCGAGAGAGTGTCCGATGAGGATGATGTTTTTTTGTGCGTCGGAGGGAAGCGTCAAAATCAGATTGCTGAGCGTTTTGCTCGCCCTTTCCGTATTTCCAGCCGCGATCCCGTACGTCGTGATCTCGCCCGTAAATCGGCTTTCCCATGGCAGGATGCCTCCCTGAAACTCCCGATCCGGCATATGCCGTTCAAGAGAATGCAGGATCTCCTGAAGTTCTTCGGAATAGTCCCGGTCCTGCGTCTGCCAGCCGGGCACGAGAATGCAGTACGAGAGCGTTTTCGACTGGGTTTCTGCGGAATGCCGTTTGGGAGACGGATTTCCCGAAGACGCATTTTTCGGAGATAGATCGTCCGGCAGCGTGTTTTTTGCAGAAAATGGCTGACCGGCAGCAGAGAGGCTCATGCTTACTCCGCACAGGATCAGAAACAGTGCGAAACGCCGACTCAGTATTCTTAAATTCATGGGTGCCTCCGAAGCATTTTCAGGTCCTGCATCTTTCATTCCAATAAAAATTTCTTCCTTTTATGGTAAACCAAAACGCAGAAGAGGCAAGGACCTCCCGGGGTATTTTTCAATAAAAACCGGGAAATTTCTAAAAATTTCGGAGTATTTTGGTCCGGTGAAGGATCATGCGCTTGACTTCTTTCCAATAATGAAACGGACAGGAGGTGAACATGAGCATTCCCTTTTTCAGGATCAGTGATCGTCAGCGGGGCGTTTCGTGGAAAAGACGCCGGCCCCGGCACTCGAATCGACCGCGGAATCTTCGGTTTCGGCCGATGTGTGCGGAGGCTCTGGAAGAGCGAATGGTCATGAGCGCACTCTCTCCTCTCCAGCCTGCTGTGTCGATGGAGACGGCTGCGAAGGTTCCGGAGAATCTGGTTTCCTCCAGCGCGGTTTACGCTCCGGCAATTCCGGGGGAGGGAACTCTCCATACGGAGGGGCTTTCTCTTCCGGAAGATGCGGCAGCAGGCTCCATTCTCCCCGGCCAACCGTCCGAGAAGGGTACGGATCGCACTGCGGCGCGGCTCACGGACGTTTCCTGGACGGCGCTGGAGGGGGAAGGAATACGTTGGGCCGAGCGGAGTTCCGCAGCTCTGGCGGCAGCAGAAGAGGTCTCTGAAACCGCCGTCGGCGATATGGGGGAAGAACTCACCGACGATCCCGCTCAGTCTCTCATTCCGGGTATTCCGCCTGGGGATGCAGGTGGATTGGCCGGCGGGAACGGAGGAGGACGCCTGCCGCTCGAGATCCCCGGATTCGGCGGGTACGGAAACGCCTACTATCTCACGAACGTTGGTGAGCCGCTGGCGAGAGTCATCTGGCTTTACGCACAGTATTTCAACGACCAGCAGCGCGTCGCGCCGTCTCAGACGGAACTTCCGCGTTCCCGGACCGACTATTCTTCCAGCACGACCGGACTTTTCGGGACATCGCTCGGCGGAATGATCTACTATGATGAGATCGGCGGAGACGGGGATGCGAAACCTCCTGAAGAGGAGGAAATGCCGAAAATTGAGGAAGAAAATGCCCTTCCGAAGAGCCGGTCAGAAGAACCCCGGATCGAACATCATTTGGAACAGGAACTGGAGCATACGCTTCAGAAAATGATCCCATGGGAATTTAACGGAGAAATTCCGCGATCCTGGGAAAAATATGAATTGCGGAAACCACAGATCCCGGAGGTGCTTCCGAAACCTCAGGAACTTCCGGAAATCTGGAAAAACGGTGAGGAGATCCTGCCGGAATATGGGCCGGATGACGGTTCCGAGCTGCTCTTTGACCGGACAGAAGAGTCGGCTGGGCGAATGAAAAGCGATCCGGAAATGAAACCGAAAGAAAAACCGGCTGAAAAAATAGAAAACATTCCCTCCGCACCGAAACAGGAAGGTCGTCCCAGACCGCCTCAGCCGGAGAGTTCCCGATAAATATCCGCCGTCCTGGAAGATAGCGAGCCGCCGAAGGTGAGAAACCGGCAGGTACCGCCTCGGAAAAGAAGCTCCGTGGAGTCATGCCTGGATCTTTGGCAAGAGACTCGATTCCGGGACTGCGGGGATCTTCTGTATTTGGGGTGAGATCATGTTCCTCTGTTTTGCCTGCCTTTTCTATTTTCTCTGACTCGAAAATTTTTTCCTGAAAAAATCGCTACAAGTGAAAAAATCCGCAAGTTTTACCATGCAACATGACGATACAATCAGTGTATCCGAAAAAGATTGCCATCAGAGCGAGAATAAGCCTGCTTATTTTCGTTCCGTCAGATATTCAAATATGAGAGGGAGTCATGTTGAAAACAAGTTTGCAAGGAATGATTTTCACCGCGATGGCGGCTGTTTTGTTCACGGCCAGCGGCTGTGCGTTTTGCACGATGGGTCCGCACCTTGGTCTTCTTTCCGTTCCGGTCCCGGTTTCGCCCTATTTCCAGAATAAGGAAGAGGACAATGCGATGGCGGAACGCTATGCAAAGATGAAGGTCCTGGATCCGATTCCGGCTGGACGTCCTCACGTTGCGGAAGACGCACCGAGCGATGACCAGATCATGCGCAAGTTCCACGAGATCCATAATGTGCGCGGCAACTGGCCGGGACTTTACGAAGTTCAGCACAATGACATCATCATCGTGAAAGAAAAAGTTCAGGACATCGTCGATCCGGTCCGTCAGTTCCCGCTCGTCGGTCCTGCGCAGCTCCATCACTCGCACTGGGTGTGCAAGGTCTACTATACGGAAGTGACCCGCAATGGCTGGCCGGTACCGTATACCGTCAAGGAAGAAGAGAAGATGGAAGTCATCAAGATCGATATGGACCATCTTCACCGTGTCGGCAACCTCGTGTCCGGCGACAACGGCGGCTGAGGATAAGAGAAACGTTTTGCCCCAAACCGGGAAACTTTGGGGCACTGTCTGAAAGAACATCCCGTTTCATTTCCAACGTTCGGATCTGGGACACCGTTTGAGATACCATTGCCGTTCTTTCAGAATGAGCGAACGAAAACCCGAATATTTGGGAGGTCCCGGCCTTGGGATTTCCCATGCAGATCCCTCTTGAAAACCAACGGTTTTCTTCATGACGCGTCCCTGGAGACTTTTCTTCAGGGACGTTTTGTGTATTTTCAGCCGTATTTTCAGCGTTTTTCTCCGAGATCTTTCCCGCAGTCCGTTTTCCGCACGCATCCGACCGTTCACTTCCTCACAGACGCACTCACCGGGATCGGTTTTCGATGCCTTTTTCAAGAAATAAAAAAGCAGCCGGAAGACGAAACTTCAGGCTGCCCCTTTTGGTATCTATGGAGGAAAAGCGAATTTCGCGACACCGTTCCCTCGGCACCGCTCCCCAAATTAAAGACGCTCTTTCTTCCCGTATCCTTCCATCCCCAGTGGTATGATTTGTCGAATTTCAGGAAAAAGAGGAGAGAAAAGTCATCCTTCATGGATACTTGTATTTTAACACTGAAATGGATTCCTGGCAAGTACTTTCCCGAGAAAAAAATAAAAAAAGTTTAAAATTTTTAAATTTTCAGAAACTTTGATTAAAGTCTGATTCAATCCCGGTAAAACGGGTAGAAAAACCAAAATATGAAATTCGGGAAAGAGGGATTTTTTTGGGAAAAGTTTGAAATTTTGGGGGCAAAGGTCTGGACAAACTGAAAATATTCTGGTACTTTAATAGAAATGCGTTTTTTGTTTCACACTGCATCGTATTTTGTATTCAGATATTTCACGCATATCCAGAACGATGAATCCAACTCCTTTCACTGCCGATCAGGCGATCGAGATCTTTCGCGCTGCGGCAGATGCCAATAATTCAACTGCTGTGCGGGATGGAAATCTCGTAATGCTTAATAGCCGGAACGCAAAAGACGTTCTTCTGACGGGAGATCTGCACGGACACGAAGCCAATTATGAAGGGATCCTTCGGAAAGCCGATTTGGGGAAGAATCCGGAACGGCATCTCATTTTTCAGGAGATCTGCCATGGCGGACCGCAATTTCCAGAGGGGGGATGTGTGTCCCATCGAATGCTGACTCGTGTTGCGGAGATGAAGGTCCGGTATCCGCAGAGAGTACACCATATCATGAGCAATCATGAGCTGGCGGAATTGACGCGCTATCCGATCCAGAAAAATCGGCAGCTTCTGAACACGTCGTTTGCACTCGGCATGTTTCGTGATTACGGCACACGGGCGGATGAGGTTCGGTTCGCGATGTTTTCCTATCTGGAGACCTGTCCGCTGGCGGTTTCCATCTCGAATCACGTTTTTCTGTCTCACAGTATTCCGGATCAGCTGGATTCCCGCGAACGTCCTTTTGATGAAACGATTTTTTATCGTGCCCTCGATCCGGGATCGGATCTGATTCGGGACGGGTCGGTCTATCGTCTGGTTTGGGGACGGGATTACCGCCAGACAAACGCAGATCTTTTTGCGAAAATGCTTCAGGCCGAGATCCTCGTATGCGGTCATGAACCCTGTCCGGAAGGATTTAAATTTCCGAATTCCCGGCAGGCGATCATTGACTGCAGCGGACAGAATGCGTACTGTATGCTGATCCCGACGGCGGACCGCCTCACGCAGTGGAATTACCGGACATACGTGCTGCCGGTACATTCCTATTGATCCATTCCACATTCAAACTCCGGAAAGGACCGGAAAAATAAAAATGAGCAAACCAGAGACCATTCATTGGGAAGGCGGTGCGGACGGCACCCTGTATTTGATCGACCAGACACTTTTGCCTGTCGAGTATCGTCAGCTGGACTATTCGAAAGGCTGCGTGGAAAAAGTCTGGGAAGCGATCCATTCTCTGCGGGTCCGCGGTGCGCCGGCGATCGGCATCGCTGCGGCATACGGCGTGTGCATCGGTATTCAGACCGTGCTGGATGAAATGGATGAAGAGAAGTTCTTTGCCCGTTTTGATGAAGTGACCGCGTACCTGGCCTCGAGCCGTCCGACGGCCGTGAATCTTTTCTGGGCTTTGGACCGGATGAAGGAGATCGCGGCTGCGGTGAAGAAACTCATGGATGCGACACAGACATTCCATCCGCTGGAAGTTGCGAACCGGCTTTTGATGGAGGCGCGCGCCATTCATGAAGAAGACCGCGAGATCTGCCGTGCGATCGGAAAACATGGGGCGGAACTGCTTCCGGACGGTGCCGGAGTACTGACGCACTGCAATGCAGGCGGATTGGCGACTGCGGATTACGGAACGGCTCTGGCGACGTTTTTCTGGGCGGCGGAGCATGGAAAGAAACTTCACATTTACGCCGACGAGACCCGGCCGCTGCTTCAGGGAGCGCGTCTGACGGCATGGGAACTCCAGCAGCACGGGATCCCCGTCACGCTCATCTGCGACAATATGGCGGCGCAGGTCATGCGTGAAGGAAAGATCCAGGCTGTCGTTGTTGGTGCGGACCGGATCACGGCAAACGGCGACACGGCGAATAAGATCGGGACGTACAGCGTTGCGTGTCTGGCGCATCTGCACGGGATCCCGTTCTACGTTGCGGCTCCGAAAAGCACATTCGACCTGACGCTCTCGACCGGAGATCAGATCCCGATCGAGCAGCGCAGTGCACGTGAAGTGACGCATGGATTCGGCAAACAGACGGCTCCGGAAGATGTAGACGTCTACAATCCTGCGTTTGACGTGACTCCCGCGAAATACATTGCCGGGATCATCACCGAAAACGGCGTCATTTCGCCCGTCACGGAAGAAAATATCCGCGCGATGCTGGAAGACTGAGCACCGCGGACCGGATAAATTCCGAAATTTTCCAAATTTTCAGCGTCTTCACCCTTGAAATTCAGGATGCGTCCAGTATAATCAAAGCAGACTGTCCGCGTTCGGTTCAAGAGTGAGGACGCTTTTATTTTAAAAATGTTCGTATGGATCCTCCAGCCTTTTCAGGATCCGGAAAGGGAATTTTATGTCTGGAAGAAAATTTTTGTCCTGCCGTCTGTTTACGGCCGTGCTTTTGCTGGTCTGTTTGGGAATAACGTCTGCTGTTTTTGCCGAAAAACCGCAGATCGACTGTTCGAAGATCCGCGGAGTCTGCTATAATTGGCGGCCGACGGAGCAGGCGAAGAAGGAGTTGGCCTACGGATCGCGCGTTGGGCTGAATACGGTCCGATTTTGGCTCAGCCGCGGGGCGTATGAAAAGGACGGCGATGCGTATGTTCAGCGGATCGTTGAATTTGTGCGGACGTGCCATGCGTGCGGGTACAAATCGATGCCGATCCTTTTCAACGGCAACATGCTGGATCCCGCAACGATCAAACCGGAAGCGTATGCCTCTGCAGATGCCTTCGCGACTGCGTTTGTGAATGCGCTGAAGGACGAACCGGGACTTTTGATGTTCGACTTAATGAACGAACCGCTTTGCAATAAGTACATCAGCGAGGCTCCGAAAGAAGAGCGTGAAGCGCGGAAAGCCGAGACGTGGGCGTTCCTGCGCCGGGAGATCGCGCTGGTCGCGAAACTTGCGCCGAACGCGCTTTTGACGGTCGGATACACGACGGCGTTTGAGATCGAGGAATCGACGGCAAAGATGCTGGACGTCATTTCCTTCCACGACTACAGTGACCGTCGGGAACGCATTCGCGCCAACTTCGATAAAGCGAAGGAATGGGGCGAAAAGCTCGGAAAGCCCGTCATCAATACGGAAATGGGGTGCCTCGCACGAGCTAATCCGTATGAAATGGTCCTTCAGTACTGCCATGAGTACCAGATGGGCTGGGTCCTGTTCGAGCTGATGATCCACGGACGCTGCATCGACGAGCACGGTATTTTCTATGAGGACGGCACCATCCGCGACGCGGGGACCATCGCCGCCATGTTTGGATGCTTCCGCAACCGGGGAACTTCCGTCATTCCGCCGAATCCGAATCGTGAAGGAAAAGCGGACCGTGCCATCGCGCTGATCGAAGAAGCTCTGAAAGAGTATACGTCGGATGCTTTTGACTATCGCCGCAGCGACAAGAAAAAGCTGCTCGACGCCTGTGAGGTGGCCGCCAACCTTCTGGAAGCCTGCGAGCTGGTCCCGATGTGCGACCTGCCGACCGCGAAGATCGAGAAATTTCGAAACGATCCGAACGCGGACCTCTGGGAGATCCGGAAACTCGCGTATGAGTTGGCGAACCGTCTGAAGGAAGTCTGCCAGATCCTTTAAGCATCGAGTGCTTTTGAAGGGGGATCCTGTTGGTATTCTGTGTTCTCAGTGGTTGAGATCTTCGGCTGAAGGTCCCACGCGCGGCGGCACTCTGTCCAGCAGAAACCTCGGCGGGAACTCCGGCAGGGAAGGTCCCACGCGCGCCGGCACTCTTCGAGAGCCGTCTGGCTGCCCGTCATGTCGCTGCGGCCGTGAGAGGGAAACATTTTGGAAATTGTTTCCCTCTCAGACTCTCCCTTCAAAAACTTTTTGATCTTTTTGTTTTTGTTTTTGTTTTTTTAGCGGCAGGATCTGCGAGGGGAACGGATGCACGGCTGCTGGATGAACAAAAAAATCCGCCGAAGGTTTTCCGGCGGATTTTCTCCCATTAAGCTCTGCAAGGCAGAGTACGATTCCGATCTGATTCAGATCCGGTTTATTTCTTGAGTTTCAGGAAGGTCTTGCTTCCGACTTCTCCGGGGACCGGGCCGACCGCGACGTTCGTCGGATCGATGTAGCTGGTCTGCGTGATCCCGGTGCTCGTGACCTGGCGCGGAGCCGGCGTCGGGATGACTTCCATCGAGGCAGCCGGTGCCGGGCTGAGGATCGACTGACCATTCGGAGCCGGCGTCGGGATGACTTCCAGCGTTCCCTGCGGCTGCATTCCCTGCGCCTGCGGGATGGTTCCGGCGTTGGAGAAGTGTTCTTCCATCTGCTTCCGGAGTGCTGCCGGATCGACCAGACCGGTGTGCTGGCGGTAGGCGCCTTCGGAGATCACGTTCGGACGGGTGAAGCCGTAGTTCATGTAGCGGCCTTTTTCACGGATCCGGGCACGTTTCTGAGCGTCAAAGTATGCTTTGGATGCCCACGGGCCTTCGGTCAGCGTGATGCCGTCGTATTCGAGCAGCGAACCTTTCTGCGTGTGGATGTCCACGATCGCCAGATTGTAGTCGATGACTGCGCGGAAGAAGTCGATCTCGGCCTCGGCCAGACGGCGCTGGGCGTCGAGGAGGATGTTCAGCGTGATGCTTCCGGTTTCGTAGGCGGCACTCGTCGCTTCGACTTCCTTCTGGGCCGCGACACGGCGGTTGAAGTAGGTCTGAGCCAGGACGTAATTGTCTTCGAGGTCACGGACGGCGTGCGCCAGACGGTGGGTGACTTCCAGTTCCTGTTCCTGAAGGAGCGCGCGGTTGCGGGCCAGGACCAGTTCTGCGTTGCGTACGGCAGAGCGTTCGCGGCGGAATCCGATCGGGACGGTGAATTCAGCACCGATCAAACCGCTCCAGAGACCATCGTTCGTCATCTGGCCCATCGCACTGTTGCTTCCGCCGTTGACGTCCCAGTAGTGTTCATTCGCGCCGCCGACACTTCCGCGTCCCACCAGATCAAGGGTCGGGAGAAGGAAGTTCTTCGAGGCGAGCAGTTCCAGTTCGGACTGTTTGATGACCCACTTCTGACGGCGCAGTTCGATATTGCGGCTCATGCTTTCGCAGTGGACTTCGTTCCAGTCGAAGGTGATCTTCGCGACACTCGGTTCATCGCTCGGACGGAACAGACGGCCGTCGGCACTCGTCAGACCGATGATGTAGCGAAAGTTGGCTTCGGCTTTGTAGAGGGCATCCAGCGCGGATTCAACAGAACCCTTGAACATGAAGTACTGCTGCTGCGCCTGGGCACGTTCCTGAGCCGAACCGCCGCGGTAGCCGGATTCGTATTTCGCCTGCGCCTGACGCCAGGTCTCCAGCGCCTTGTTGCGGCCGGCGACGACCGAGTCGAGACGACGGTATGCGAAGTACAGTTCCCAGTAGGCGCGTTCGATGTCCACCGCCAGATTGCGGACGGAGGATTCAAAGTCGACCAGCGACAGGTCCGTGCGAAGACGG
This sequence comes from Thermoguttaceae bacterium, assembly GCA_017939795.1. Taxonomy (GTDB): domain Bacteria; phylum Planctomycetota; class Planctomycetia; order Pirellulales; family Thermoguttaceae; genus RGIG3701. The sequence continues at coordinate 59,719 of JAGBAA010000112.1, read as the reverse complement.
GCGATCATCACGCCGTTGTAGAAACCGGGCAGGGCGCCGGGACCGGCGATGCGGTTGAACTGTGTACCTGCTCCGCGAAGCAAAGGCTGACGGAATTCCGTTTCGAGGCCCACATTATAGTATCCGTCCACGGCCAGCGAGGAAGAATTGGACCACGTGTAGTCGGACGTGAGACGGGTCGTCCACGTACCGCCCGTGGCGTTGGTTTTCTGCAGCTGAGTGGAGAAGGAACTTCCGCGGGTCTTCAGACGGGCCAGACGTCCGTTGCTCGCCAGGTTTTCCACGGACCGATTGTCCTGGAACGTCAAGGAGCTGGACCACTGGGCATCGAAATCCGCGAGGACCGCTTCGACACCGTAACGGCCGTCGGTTTCCGTGATGGCCGGATTGTAGATCGTCGAGGCACTGGACGGATTCGTCGTCAGGGCGGAAGGCTGGCCGCTCGAGCCGTTCGCGCCGTAGGAGATCCCTCCCAGATTGCGAATGACTGTGCTGTTGTAGAGACCGCAGCGGATCGCTTCTTCAAGCGAAATGTTGACGATCTCCTTGCCTTTGGAATTGTTGATCGTCAGAGGCGCCTGCGCACCTTTGACCTCTTCGATCGTCTCCGTTTCCGTGTCCGGATACTCGATCTGGGTCGCCATATCAAGGTACGGATCTACCGGAAGCGGGGCGTTGTGCTTTCCGAGGTAAAGCGGCATCTGCGGATTGCATCCCGTCATCGGAATCAGTGTTCCGAGCAGGAGTGCCGCCGCACAAAGCCGGGCGGAAAGTTTTTGAAAATTGATTCGTTTCATTTTACCTTGTCCTAATTGAGCTTAATGGGGAAGTCAATTAAAATTCGGGGTCTCCAGGTTTTTCCACGCATAGATATACACGATCCATACACTCTGGAAACTCTCTCCTTCTTTTATCGACCAGTTTGACGTTAAATCTTGAAAATTTGGAAAAGTTTTTCTTTTCTTACAAATCGTTAAAATTGGAAAAGTTTTTGTATTTTGTCTATTTTACTGCTTGTTGGGGGTGTTTGAGAGTCATGGAACGTTTTTCTCTGGGGTTTGAATAAGAAAATATGAAAATAGATAAAATAAAAGTGAAGATGAGAGAGATACGGCGCCTTTTGAAGAAATTCAGGATTTTGGAAAAATTTTTTAATTTTTTCTAAAGTAAAGTATGAAACTTTGATTTTTTTTGTATATTTCAAGACTTTTGGAAGAAAAAACGTGAATTTCCGATGGCAGAAACTCACGTTTTTGATTCAGATCCGGTTCTTCCGCTGGTTCAATATTTCCATTCATCCTGCCATTCCAGATACGGAGCACCCTCTTCGTCGAAAAGGACGGGAAGCCAGACGTATCGGCCGTCGATGGCGTTTTTCGGATTCCATCGGTCTGCCATGAAGATGAACGTGCCGGGTTTTCCAACGACCGGAAGGACATACGTGCTCTGTGAGCGGAAGGTCAGCGACTTTTCTTCGTCGGTCCCGCGGCATGGATTTCCAAGTTCGGTCCACTCGCCCGTCAGGGAATCTGCGACCGCCAGCCGAGCCGCATTGGGTGCCCAGCCGGTGCATCCGGAGGAGAAGAGATAGTATTTTCCGTCTTTTTTAAAGATCGCGGGGGCTTCGTTGAATTTTCCCGGGAAGGTACGGACCCAGAATCCGGTGTGCGACAGGTAGTCGTCGGAAAGCTGCGCGATGTGCAGCGTACCGTTCTCTTCCGAGGAGTAAATATGGTATGCCGTTCCGTCATCGTCTACGAAAAGCGTCATGTCGCGCGCCATTTGCCCGTCGAAGAAGTCACGGCGGTAGATCATGTCGAGCGGGTAGCCGTCGACCGGGCCTCCGTACATTTTGATCCCGCTGAGGTACTCTTTTTCTTCCGGACGGAGCGGTTCCTTGAATCGTCCGAAAACATTCATCGGCCAGAAACCTGCGTTGATGCGTTTCGATTCAATGAAACGGTACGGCCCCGTGATGTTTTTGGCGACCGCGACCCCGCTGCGTGCCGAGGAGTAGTTTTGGCCGAGTTCGAGATGGAACCACATGACGAAAGATTTTGTTTTGGCACAATAAATGACTTTGGGACGCTCCAGAATGCAGCCTTTCGCGATGTCGGAGCGCGGGTTTTCGGAGACTTTCAGCGCGATGCCTTCATCCCGCCAATTGTAGAGATCCGCCGAGGAATAGCAGTGAACGCCGACCTGCGCGAGATTCCCGGCTTCCCCTTCGATCTTGTGCTCGCCGAACCAATAGTAGCGTCCTTCATGAAAGAGGATCCCGCCGCCGTGTGCGTTGATCGGAACTCCGGATCCATCGAGCCAGACTTCACCGGGACGGAAACTTTCATATTTTTTCGACTGGGGAGCTTCTGCCTGCAGGGAAAGGCAGGTGGAGATCAGAAGACTGACGATCGCGCTGAATTTCATCAAAAAATTTCGCATACGGATTCCTTTTTAAATAGGACAGGGTGGAAATTCAAATTTTCTTTCATTTTATCCGGAACTCTCAAATTTTCAACGGGGGGCTTTTTATTTTGGCAGCCTGTTTGCCGTTCCTGTTTCGTTTTCGTCTGAAAATACAAAAAAAGTTCCTCCGACAGGTTGCTGCGGATCTCATCATTGAGATCCCGGCGAATGTGCGGATCGAAAGTATGCGGAAAGAGAATGAACGTGTTCTGACGCGAGTTCCACAAAAGACACCAATGGAGACAAAAAGAAATTTTAAAATTTTTTAAATCGCTTCCGGGTGCCGTATCTTTTCGGGAATTTTGTGTTTAAATTTTCAGTTCAGGCACATTCTGTAAGTTTTCAGTATTTTTTGGGGCAGGGATCGCGTGGAGAAACCGTTTGTAATGAGCAGGTTTGTGTGAAAAAAGGAGGTTTGAAAAAATTTTTTATCGGAAAAAAACGCAAATTAGTCCCAAAACGGGAATAAAAACCAAAAAAATTTTAGTTTTGTGTGAAATTTTGCCGAAACTAATGAAGAAATGTCGTTTTGCGTATAGTCTTGACGAAACCGTCAAAATGTGCTAAAATACACGAAATGGAAATATTGTGTAAACTTTAACGAAAGTAGAAATGGAGTAATTTCCGTGGGATTTAATTCGATAGTTTGTGTCAAACAGGTACCCGATACGGCGAACGTGACTTCGGATGCGATGACGCCGGAAGGGACAGTGAACCGATCGGCTCTCCCGACGATCTTCAACCCGGAAGACCTTCACGCTTTGGAAACCGCCCTTGAGATCCGTGACCGTTTCGGCGGTACGGTGACGGTGGTGACGATGGGCCCCCCGAAGGCTGCGGATGTTCTGCGTGCATGCCTTTACCGCGGCGCGGACCGTGCGATCCTTTTGACGGACCGTCGTGCTGCGGCAAGCGATACGCTCGCGACGAGCTACATTTTGTCTCAGGCTGTCCGCACGATCGGAAATTACGATTTCGTTCTTTGCGGACGTCAGGCGATCGACGGCGATACGGCACAGACTGGCCCGCAGATCGCAGAAAAACTTGAGATCCCGCAGGTGACGTATCTGGAAGAAGTCGTTGACGTGAAAGACGGCGCAGCGAAAACTGCCCGGATCCGCCGCAATATTGGAAACGGTTTTGAGATCGTGGAAGTTCAGCTTCCGGCTCTGCTGACGGTCATCGAGACCGCGAATGCGCCGCGTCCGTTTGCTGCGAAAAAAGTCATGCGCAACAAACACGCCGCAGTTCCGGCGGAAGTGACTCCCGAAAAGGCGGAAGAACTGAAGGCGAAGGGGCTTCTTCTCGAACAGTGGACGCTGGACGACATCAATGCGGATCTGAACCGCTGCGGTCTGGCGGGTTCTCCGACGAAGGTCTTCCGCGTGGAGTCCATCGTCCTGACGAAGGAAGGCTTCACTGCTGTCGAACCGACGGAAGAAGGCATCACGGGCCTGATCCAGGAACTGATCTCAGAACGCACGCTTTAATTTCTGCGTTCTCCGGATATTCAACAAAACAAATCATCAAACCTTAAGATAAAAAAGAAAAATCATGGGAAAACCGAATCGACAAGGTGAAGTTTGGGTATACGCGGAACAGCAGGACGGAATTCTTGCGGACGTTTCGCTGGAATTGTGCGGTAAAGCGCGGGAACTTGCGGACCGGCTCGGCGTGAAGGTCGGAGCAGTGCTTCCGGGGTCCGAACTTGGCGACATGCCGAAACAGCTCATCGCGCAGGGCGTGGATAATGTCTACGTCGTGGATGCTCCGTGTCTGAAATACTTTACTTCCAGTCCGTATGCGAAGACGGTCTGCACGCTCATCGCGAAATATGAGCCGCAGATCATGCTTTTCGGCGCGACGCCGCTGGGACGCGACCTTGCGCCGCGTATTGCGAGCGAGACCCGTTCCGGTTTGACGGCGGACTGCACGGAGCTGGACATCAGCGACGTTACGGACAATCGCACGAAAGAAGTGCATAAAAATCTGCTTCTTCAGATCCGTCCGGCGTTCGGCGGCAATATCGTCGCGACGATCGTCAACTACGACAGCTGGCCGCAGATGGCGACGGTGCGTGAAGGCGTCATGAGCATGCAGCCCGCAGATGCGAACCGGACCGGAAACGTCATTTCGGAGACGATCGAAGGTCTCGATCCGCTTGCGGAACTCGTTCAGGTCATCGAACGCCACGTGGAAGAACGCAAAGTCAATCTGAAAGCGGCACGCATCATCGTCGCAGGCGGCGGCGGTGTCGGAAGCAAAGAGAATTTCGAGCAGCTTCGTGAACTGGCTGCCGCACTGGGCGGTGTAGTCGGTGCGAGCCGTGCGGCCGTGGACAGCGGGTTCATCGGCAAGGAATACCAGATCGGACAGACCGGCACGACCGTGCGTCCGGCCCTCTATATCGCGGTCGGGATCAGCGGTGCGATCCAGCACTGTGCCGGTATGCAGGATTCTGCGAAGATCATCGCCATCAATACCGACCCGCAGGCGCCGATCTTCTCGGTCGCGCACTATGGGATCGTCGGCGACCTGAACAAAGTGGTGCCGATGCTCACGAAAGCCGTCAAAAATCGACGCCGTGAAGACTAAAACTTTCACCCTTTACCAAAAAAACTGAAAAGATCATGGGAAACTTTTATCTCGATAATGAAGACATCCAGTTTTACTTCAAGGCGATCGACGTCAAAAAACTGGCCGAAATTCAGGAAGATTATGCCGAAAACGGCGATGCGGATTATGTGCCGTACGATCTGGATGACGCGGTAGACAATTACCGTCGAGTTCTGGAGATCGCCGGACAGATCGCCGCGGACACCCTGGCGAAAAATGCCGAACAGGTGGACGAAGAAGGAAATACGCTCAACGATGACGGAACCGTCACGCTGAATCCGAAAGTGCGCGAGAACCTCGATAAAATGGGAGCCGCGGACCTGATGGGCTTCACGCTTCCGCGCCGTTACGGCGGACTGAACTGCCCGACGCTCATCTACACGATGGCGACGGAGATCGTCTCGCGCGGCGACGTTTCGTTCATGAACATGTTCGGTCTCCAGGGGATTGCGGAAACGATCAACGCATTCGCGAGCCAGGAGATCAAGGACGAAACGCTCTCCCGTTTCTGCTCCGGCGAAGTCACCGGCGCAATGGTCCTCACCGAGCCGGATGCCGGTTCCGACCTTCAGGCTGTCCGTCTGCGTGCGGATTACGACGAAGCGACGGGGCAGTGGCTCCTCAACGGCGTGAAGCGCTTCATCACCAACGGCTGCGGCGAGATCCTCCTCACGCTGGCGCGCAGTGAACACGACATTGACGACGGACGCGGTCTTAGCCTCTTTATCTCGGAACGGAACGAGTGCGTCAAAGTGCGTCACCTTGAGCACAAACTCGGCATCCACGGTTCCCCGACGTGCGAGCTGGTCTTTACGAACTGCCCGGCGAAGCTCATCGGCGACCGTCAGCGCGGTCTGATCACGTACGTCATGGCACTGATGAACGGTGCGCGTCTCGGCATTGCCGCCCAGTCGCTGGGTGTTGCGGAAGCTGCTTTCCGTCTTGCCCGCGTTTACGCGAATTCCCGCTGCCAGTTCGGCGGTCCGATCGAAAATCTCCCGGCTGTCGCGGAACTTTTGACCGACTCCCGCGTTTCGATCGAAGCAGCCCGTGCGCTTACGTATGAGACTGCGGCAGTCTGCGACCAGGAGCACAATGCGCAGCGCGTGACGGAAACGGTTCCGGATCTTCCGAAAGAAAAATCGATGCCGCTCAAGCGCCTGATGAAGTCCCTGAAGCGTCTGAACGCGATGCTTACGCCGATGTCGAAGTTCTATTCTTCGGAAATGTGCAATAAAGTGGCGTACGATGCGATCCAGGTCCTTGGCGGTTCCGGGTACATGAAGGACTACGCGGCGGAACGGTATGCCCGTGACGCGCGGATCACGAACATTTACGAAGGAACGAGCCAGCTCCAGGTCGTCGCGGCCATCAAGGGGATCACGAGCGGTATTTTCCAGTCGTATGTGGAAGAATTTGAGCAGACGGTCTACGAAGACGCGGAACTCGAAGCTCTGAAAGCCCAGCTGGTCACCGCGAAGGAAAAGGTGGTCCAGGGGGTGGAATTCGTGAAAGCGAAATCCGTCACGTACACGGACCTGAACGCGCGCCGTCTGGTCGAGATGGGCTGCGATGTCATCATCGGCCACTATCTCCTGAAACAGGCCGCGCTTTGCGACCGCAAAAAGACGGTCCTGAAGTACTTCCTTGCCCGCGAGATGCCGCTGATCGAAAAGAACCTTCTCCAGATCCTCACCGGCAGCCAGCTCGCCGTCGACTCCTACCTTGAGATCGTCGGCCCGGTCCCCGCGGCGGAGTGAGATTTTGAAATTTCCAAACGGCGCATTCGTGAATGGCGAATGCGCCGGAATGGATTTCGAAAACCTCCGGCAATGCAGACTGATTTTCATCTTTGAATTTCTGAAAGATCCATAAAAACAGACGGAAAAAGGGTTCTTTAAAACGACGTCTTCGGAACAATGTGGAGTTGCTGGGTGTTTCTTGTGTTTGGAGGATCCCTTTGGTGTCTTTGGGGGATCTCGCGTGAAATTTGCGGCTGGGTGCGTTTTTCTATTTCCGTACATTTTCTGTGTGCATGGTGGCTTCTGTGGATTTCCAGGGGCATCGTTTCGAGGCCGGAATGGAGAACATTTTCGTTTTTCCATATCGTTGAAAAACAGAAATTGGTATGGTGTCCGATTTGGTCTTTTCTTTTTTGTTTTTTTTTGGTAGAATGGCAGGCAGGAATTTAGGGACCAGACGCGGAAGGTCTGCTTTGTGGGCCTTCCGTTTTTTTCTGAGATGCGGAGTTTTTTATGTCGTCCGATGAACTTTCCTTTGAAGAATTGAGTCAGGCGTTTGCGCGCGCGATCAGGGGAAATGCCGTCAAAAACGAAAGTTTTGAGCCGGAAGGGAGGGCTTCTTCCGGAGGTGATGAGCTGGTCGACATCCCGGATGAATTTTTCGGGGAAGATTTCCCGGACGATATTTTTGAAGATCCTCTCGATGACGATGAGGAGAACGGCGAATTTGAAGATCCGGAAGAAGAGGATGGGCCGCAGAGCGCCTCGGATGCGTTTCGTTCCATGATGGATGAGATCGACGATGACCAGCTCGTACCGCTGAATCCGCGAACGATCCTTGAGGCGATGCTTTTCGTCGGCAATCCGGCCAACTCGCCGATCATGCCGGAGACACTTTCCAATCTCATGCGCGGTGTGAGCGTTTCGGAGATCCATGAGCTGGTCGAGGAACTCAATACGCACTACTCGCAGACCGGCTGCCCGTGGGAGATCGTGTGGTTTGAAGAGGCGCATGGGTATTTCATGCAGCTTCGGGAGGAATTTACGCCGCTGCGGGAGAATTTCTACGGAAAGATCCGTCAGGTGAAACTCTCGCAGAGCGCGATCGACACGCTGGCCATCGTCGCCTACGAACAGCCGCTTTCCCTCGAGGAGATCAATCAATTGCGCGGAACTCCCAGCGGCCCGATCCTTGCACAGCTGGTAAAGCGTCAGCTGCTTCGGACACAAAAAATCCGCCGCGGGACCAAATTCATGACGGTCTACTCCACGACGGAAAGATTTTTGAAACTTTTTGAGCTGGAATCGATCAGCGACCTTCCGCAAAGCGACGATCTGGCTTACGAGTGATGCGGAGGTCAAGGACGGCTACGCTTCGGATTCCGACTCGATCATGACGTCTGCGAGTTTTTCGTAGCGGGTCGGATGCTGAAGTTTCCGGATCGCCTTGGCTTCGATCTGCCGGACGCGCTCACGAGTCAGCTCGAAGAACTGCCCGACTTCTTCCAGAGTGTACAGGTGGCCGTTGGCCAGACCGTAGCGCAGACGGATGATCTCGCGCTCCCGGTAACTGAGGTCGAAAAGCAGATCATTGAGCCGTTCCCGGATCGCTTCGCAGTTGATGCGCTCCATCGGCGATTCTTCCCGTTTGTCTTCGATGAAGTCGCCGAAAACGCTCTCATCGTACCGGTTGACCGGCTGGTCGAGTGAGATCAGATTCCGGTTCATCTGCAGGACAGTCATGGCCTCCGAGAGCCGGATCCCGCTCGATTTGGCCATCTCTTCGATCGTGGGTTCCCGTTCGATCTGCTGAATGAGATTCTGGCGGGCTTCACGGACTTTTTTCATCGCGCCGACCACGTGCAGCGGGACCCGGATCGTCCGTCCCTGATTCACGATAGCGCGGCTGATCGCCTGACGGATCCTCCAGGTCGCGTAGGTGGAGAACTTGAACCCTTTCTGGAACTGGAATTTATCCACGGCCCGCATCAGTCCGGTGTTGCCTTCCTGGATCAGGTCGATGAATGCGACACCGCGATTCTGGTAATTTTTGGCGATCGAAACGACCAGACGAAGATTTCCTGCAGAAAGCTCTCTCTTCACGTCCTCGTAGCGTTTCTGGATCTGCTCGGTCTTCTGGACGAAACGCTGAAGCATCCGCGGAGACTGGTGCGTCATGGCCATGAAATGATGGAGTTCCCGGCGCATTCTCGAAACGGCGTCCCGCATCATGGGATCATTCTGGAAACGCTTCATTTCAAGATACAGAACAGACATCTGCTCCGAAATGTTTTTCAGGGATTCAAAAAGGCTCCGGACGACCGACAGCTGAAGCTGCATCTCTGCGGTAAGACGCATACATTTCATCCTGCGGCGGTTCATTTCCTTAAGCGTTTGACGCCGGGTCCGCATGGGATTGGAGGCGCGGAACGCGATCGGAAATGCAGCGCGATTTTCATGCAGGAGATACTGAAGCGTCTTCAGATTCTGGCGGATGATCGACATCGAACGGTGTTTCTGGACCGTATTGGTGATCGAAATATTGATCGTTCGCTCAAGACGGCGCTTGCGGAGCAAAAGCTCTTCCAGGATCTTTTCGATCCCGTTCTGCACATAGTAACTGGAAAGGACCTGACGGCAGAAGTCCATACGGTAGCGTTCGATTTTTTGTGCGATCTTTTTCTCGTCGCTGGACGAAAGAAGCGGAAACTCTCCCATCTGCGAAAGATAGATGAATACCGGGTCATCTTCCCGCGACGTTTCCTGCGGCCCATCGGCTTCATTGCACAATTCTTCAAGCTCAAGCAGGGACGGAAATCTTTGCTGGAGCTCGCTCTGCTGAGAATAATCTTCGTAGCCTCTCAGCATGACTGTATCCTGAAACGAATCAGCCTGCGAAAAATCATCATTGAAATACGAAAAATCCATCATCTCACCGTAGGAAAAAGCGAACGAAACATTCTGCACCGCTTTTGCAAAACTGCTTGCGAACGATACTCAAAACGAAATCATTCCCATGCCGGGAATTCCGCTCGAGCTGGTATGCGGTTTGACAGCTTCGCCTCGGCCCCCAAAAAACACGGTTGAAAATATTGTGTATTTTGTTCATTTTCTGTATTTTACCCGGTTTTTCGTGCAATGTCAAATTTTTCAGGCATTTTTTTCAAAAAATTTCCGATTCGGAAGTTTTTTCTTAAAAAAACAAAGGCAGGATCCCCTCATATTGGGAACTTGAGCCTGAAAAGGGACATACGGCAGAAGCGTCTCCATGGAGGACCTCCATACAGACAATCTGCGGTCAGGAAATTTTCCTGAGTTTTGCTAAAATGGGTAAATACGGTTTCGTCTGAAAATATCCAGACTATCGGTCTTAATGGTATCGTAAATTTTTTTAAAAAAACTGACAGAATGAGGGTCGTTTTGATTATTTTGCTGGTAATTATTCTGCGAAAAGTTGAAATCGTTCCGCTTGCATAAAACGGGCAAAATATGCCGATGTTTTTGTCTGTCTCTTCAATGCGCGTAAAGTTGCCCCATCTTGTCTGTTTTCCTCTAATTACGTATTTTGGGAGACTTGGTTCATAAAATTTGAGAGAATTTTGCCATATTGCGTGAATGTTCCTTCCATCTGTTTTTGTTTGCAGGATCCGGAAAACGACCTAAATTATGTTTGGCGGTAAAGTTTGCCCCTTTTGCCTGATCGATCTTGTTTGTGTTGAAACAAAAATCTTTTTCTCAAATTTTGAAAATCTGCTTGATTTTTTTGAGAGGTGAAATATACTGAATGGATGAGTGTATGAGTGTAGTGTTTGCGAAAAATGGGTGGAGTCTGGAAGGGCCCAGGGCGAACATTGTGTTTATGTTTTCGGTCAACGTTTCTGTCGGGGGGACAGAGCGGAATTCTCTTGGCGGTCAGAACGTGAATTCCGGGACGAACGTGGGGATCTCACGAATGCGCTCCGGACGGGAACGCTTTCCCTGAAAGCCAACAAAAACATCCTCATGGCGGAGAGCAGATCTCTCGGCCGAAGTTCCGGAGAATGGAAACTTCGGTCTATTCGCGGACGTGCGTCTTCAGGAGAGGCTTTGATCCTGAAGCCCTTTGCGTGGAGCCGGATGGTCAGCGGTTCGTTTGCGGGACTGATGAGAATGTGCTGGGATCGAAAAATGAAAAAGTAAAAAAGAAAGGGAATGGAAAGATGGTGAATATGCAGACAAAGCGTCTTTTTTTTAATTCTGCGTACCGTCGTGGAACGGGACGCTGCGGATTCACGCTCGTGGAGCTTCTGGTCGTCATCGCGATCATTGGAATGCTGATGGGACTTCTCCTTCCGGCAGTCCAGCAGGCGCGTGAATCGGCGAGGCTGCTTCAGTGCACGAACAATCTGCACCAGATGGGCGTTGCGCTTGGGAATCACGTTTCTGTGCTTCAGGCGTTTCCCAGCGGCGGGCAGTCCGGTTACTCGTTCGTTGGTGATGCGGACCGGGTACTTGTTTCCCAGCGTGCCAGCTGGACATACGCGATCCTGCCGTACATGGATATGCAGGCGATGCATGACGCTCCGATCGCGGACCGCATTTCGACGCCGATCCCGCTTTTTTACTGTCCTTCCCGCCGTCCGCCGAAAAACTATCTTTCGCTCACTCGCCACATGGAAGGCCGGATGCCGAACGGAACGGCCCAGAGCGCAACGCTCGCCAAATACGCTCCGAAACAGGACTACGCAGCCAATGCAGGCGCACACCCAAACAATGTGGCGTACGATCAGGGGTGGCGAAACAATGCCAACTTGTCTAAAAACGTCGATACATACGGTCCGGTGATCCATGAGGAGAGTGAAGTCACGCACGCGGACATCACGGACGGTCTCTCCGGTACGATCCTCATCGGAGAAAAGCACCTGAACGTTTCCGTCTACACCGGGGAGCAAACCTCGACGGACGGCGGGGATGACGATACGCATTTCTCCGGACGCAATCACGACAACACGCGCATCGCCGGGACTCAGCTGCTCCGCGACCGGCAGGGATACTCGAATGCGCATTTTTTTGGAGCGACGCACGCCGGAGGGGCAAACATGGTCTTCTGCGACGGACATAATGCGCTGATCTCGTATTCTGTGACTGCTGAGGTTTTTCAGAATCTCTGCAATCGCAGTGACGGTGCGCTGCAGAGTTCGTTCTGATTTGGAAGTCATTCACACAAAAAAACACGGAAAGACTCGATTTGCTGAACGTATTTCGCATCTTTCCGTGATCTTATGCTATGTTTCTGCTTGAATCGTTCTGAAAAGACGATAGAAGAAGCATTCGAAACATTTCGCCAAAAGGAAAATGAACTGGAAGAACGCAGTAAAAAAGTACCGAGCCTCTTCAACCACCCCGTCTCGCTTCGCTCGCAGCCCCTCCTGGGAGGAGCGGCTTCTTGCGAGCGCGTCCGCACATTCAGCTTCCTCTTTGGGTGTGCGGTAATGCGGGCACGTTAGTGACCTTTGCCGCTTTGTTGATCGGCGATACCGCGCGGCAGCGCATTCGCCGGGAGTTGGTGTGGGGTTCCGAGAGGATGACCTTCAAAAGTCCCCGCACCTCAAACCACTGCCTCATTATGTTCGGCACTTCCTTCTCAAGTGTGGTGTTCTGAAATTTCAGTAGAATCGATATTTTTCTATCAAAAATAGTGGGGGGGGGCTTGAAAAAAAATTGGAAATGCGTAGAATATAAATAATGAACTTTATTTCCATCGTTCTTTAAATTTAAAGGAGTTTGAAATGGCTCGTATCGTCGTACTTGATTCGATTTCGCAGGACGGACTGAATCTTCTGGAAGCCGCTCCCGGCATTGAATATGAAGTGAAGACCGGACTGAAAGGTGAAGAACTTCGCAATACCCTGATGGAATTCGACGGCGCCATCTGCCGCAGCGGCGTGAAACTGACCGCTGAGATCCTTGAAGGGAACACGCGGCTGAAGGCGATCGCCCGCGCTGGTGTTGGTACCGACAATATCGACAAGAATATGGCGACCCGTCAGGGAATGATCGTCATGAACACTCCGAGCGGCAATACGCTCTCCACGGCGGAACACGCGCTGGCTCTCATGTACGGTCTGACCCGTTTTGTGGCTCCGGCGAACCAGGCACTGGCGGAAGGCCGCTGGGACAAGAAACTCTTCACGGGTTCCCAGCTTGCCGGCAAGACCCTCGGTATCATCGGTCTCGGCCGTATTGGCCGTACGATCGCGATCCGTGCCCGTGCGATGGAAATGAAACTCGTCGGCTACGATCCCTTCCTTTCGGACGCGATGGCAGAAGAGCTTGGAATCAAAATGTTTGCGTCTTACCGCGACATGCTTCCGTACTGCGATTACCTGACGGTCCACACGCCGCTGACGGACGAAACGCGCGGAATGATCTCCTTTGATGAGATCAAGATGCTCCCGAAAGGCGCCCGTCTTATCAACTGTGCCCGCGGCGGCATTTATGATGAAGCCGCTTTGATCGAAGGTCTGGACAGCGGCCATCTGGCTGGTGTGGCTCTCGACGTTTTCCCGACGGAACCGTGCACGGAAAACCCGCTCTTCGGCCGCAAGAACGTTCTCTGCACTCCGCACCTTGGCGCGAGCACGGCAGAAGCTCAGACGAACGTGGCTCTGGAAGCTGTGGAACTCCTGATCGATTACTTCACGACCGGCACGATCAAGTCGGCGGTGAACATGGCTCCGCTGGATGGAAAGACCCTCGGCGAAATGCGCGGCTACCTGGCTTTGGCGTGGCGTCTTGGTCTGATGGCCTCCCAGGTCGAAAAAGGCCGTATTTCGAAGTGCGCGATCTCCTACCGCGGCGATGTGGCGACGAAAGTCACCTCGCTGGTCTCCGGTGCATTCGCGGCTGGTCTGCTCTCCAACGCAACGGGCGGTGAGTCGAACATCATCAATGCGAAGATGCTTCTGAAAGAACGCGGGATCGAAGTGGTCGAGAACAAAACGAGCGAATCGAATACGTTCAGCTCGCTCATTACGGTGGAAGTCACGAGTGAAACGGGCACCACGACACTTTCCGGTACTCTCTTCGGCAACAGCATGCCGCGTCTGGTCCAGGTCAACGATTTCCGTCTCGAAGCATATCTGGACGGCAATCTCTGCCTCTTCCTGCACGACAATGTTCCGGGCGTCATCGGTGCTGTCGGCAACGTGTTCGGCCGCAACAACGTGAATATCGAGCAGCTTTCCGTCAGCCGTGCGTGCGATAAGTGCGACTGCAAAGCTCTCGGCGTTCTGGGACTGGATGCGGTTCCGCCGGTTGCTGCTCTGAGCGAACTTCAGAAGGTCACGGGCATCTCGAAGATCATGTGCGCGACGCTTCCGGCCGTGAACGAACTTCCGGCATGGCTTTAATGACGGTTTCCCGGCGGCTGGCTGAGATTTCTGAACGTGCGCCGGGAAATGTTTGCGATTGGGAATTTTGTTCCTAAAATTAAATTAATTGGCAGTTTTTTACATAATTTGTATAAAAACTGCCAACTTTTTTTAAAATTTTGTGCGAGACCCTTGATTTTATTGAGATTTCGTGTATATTTTAAATATGCATTCGTTTGAATGTGCCCTTTTCGTTTTCCCCCCGCCTTATTCCGCAGTCTCTCGTGAATCCTGGACTGCGTGAACCTCGTTAAAATTCAGGAGCAGCATCATGTCCGACGGTCCGATCACCGGTAGATCACCGGAATCCTTCCCTGCCAATGAAAACTTTCGTGCCGGAGATCCCGGTTTTGAAACGGCTCAGAGTATCGAAGATCAGGGATCTTCCACAGAAAATCAGTCTTCTGCGGAATCTTTCATGGACGGCGTTTCTCAACAGGAGCGTCCCTATCTTAAGGCGCGAAATTCGTATCCTCATGATCCGGTACAGCCTCGCGGAGTGAGTGCGTTTTCCCGTTTTCGTTCGGGATCCCGCAATCGGTCTGGATCTTCGGCATTCGGGTATGGTCTGGAGCTGGAAGATGACGCAGAGGGAACCGGCTCGGGATCCAGGCCGGATCCGCTGGAGCTTTCTGCCGAACCCATGTCTTCCGGACTGAATGCTTCAGCTGGAGCGGATGGCGTACAGAAAACGTCCGCATGTGGGGATCCAGGAGATGGTTTTTATGGGATCTATTCGGAGGACAGGCCGGCAGAAACGCAGGACCGAGAGCCTTCAGAGGGCGCGAATGAAGAAATTTCCGGCGAATCGCGTGACGGTACCGGATATTTTTCCGAACGAATGGACCGCAATATGCAGGAACATGATGGGGAAATGGCTCCTCGTTCTTCTTTTAGGCAGCGAACGGATCGTCAGCTGTCCCGTACTGGACGCATGATGCGGCAGAATTACGTATCGGGGAACGGTCGGAACTACGGCGATCGAAACTACGGCGACCGGAACTACGGCGACCGGAACTACGGCGATCGGAACTACGGCGACCGGAACTACGGCGACCGGAACTATGGCGATCGGAACTATGGCGATCGGAACTATGGCGATCGGAACTATGGCGATCGAAACTACGGCGATCGAAACTATGGCGACCGGAACTACGGCGATCGAAACTACGGCGACCGAAACTATGGCGACCGGAACTACGGCGACCGGAACTATGGCGACCGGAACTACGGCGACCGGAACTACGGCGACCGGAACTACGGCGACCGGAACTACGGCGACCGGAACTACGGCGACCGGAACTATGGCGACCGGAACTATGGCGACCGGAACTACGGCGACCGGAACTATGGTCGGAATTATGGCGGACGGAACTATGGCGGTGACGGATACGGTCAGGGTTCACGCCGATACGCAAACCGGGATCTCGAATCTGGTGTTGAGCAGACGTATCCGGCTCCCGATCTGGAAGAAAAAGGCGAAGAGAGTCAGGAAAGCAGACCTTTTGGCCGCAGCGGTTGGTCTCGCGGCGGTGTTCCGTACCAGCGTGGTCCGCAATATCGTTCCCGATACTATTCGCGCGAAAATGGTTCCACTTCCGGTGAAGAAGGAACCGGGCCCCGCAGTGGTTTCGGTGGTCCGCGAGATTATGGAAATCGGCCTTACGGCAGGCCGCACCGACGAAATCAGGATGGCTATAGTACGTACAATCCGGCATTTCCGGAACTGCATGAGGACCGCTCATCCAAGGAACCTCTTTCACTTGCGGAGGAACTTGCTGACGAAATGAGCCGCGGCCATAAGAATCCTGCTTCGGACGGGGATGGAATGAGTCAAACCGTTTCTTTGCGGAATGAATCTGTCGGGCATCTTCAGAAACTTTCCATGCAGGAACTGATCGCGGAGGCTCGCCGTTTTGAGATCGGTGTGCCGGATGAGGAGCACGCACAGCGTCAGGAACTGATCTTCCAGATCATCAAGGAAAAGATCAAACTGAACGGCCTTCTTTACGGAGAGGGGACGCTTGAGATCCTTCCTGACGGTTTCGGTTTTCTTCGCAGCACGGAATACCATTACCTTTCCTGTCCGGACGATATTTACGTTTCTCCGAGCCAGATTCGGCGTTTTGGTCTGAAGACGGGAACGATCGTTTCGGGACAGATCCGTCCGCCAAAAGAAAATGAACGGTACTTTGCACTTTTGCGTGTCGAGGCGATCAATTATCAGGATCCAAACGAGTTTACGCGCAAAAAACATTTTGATACTCTGACGCCGACGGCACCGTCCCAGCGAATGAGTCTGGAATCCGACCCGGAAGATGTGGAGACCCGTGTTCTGGATATGATGGTTCCGCTCGCATTCGGTCAGCGCGGTCTGATCCTGAGTCCGCCGCAGACGGGTAGAACGACGCTTTTGCGCAAGATCGCACAGTCTGCGCTGAAGAACTATCCGGATCTTTACGTTTTCATTCTCCTGATCGACGAACGCCCGGAAGAAGTGGAAAATATGCGGAAACTTGTGCAGGGAATGAACTGCGAAGTCGTCTGTTCCACTTCGGATGAACCTACGATGCGGCACATTCAGGTCGCGGACATGGTCATCGAGAAGGCGAAGCGTATGGTCGAGTATGGGCAGAATGTTCTGATCCTGCTGGATTCCATGACCCAGCTGACTCGGGCCTGGCATTCGGAAACACCTCCGGGAATGAAGATGCTTCCGGAATACGGAAACAGTTTCCATGCCGGTTCGTTCCAGCTTCCGAAACGGTTTTTCGGATCTGCACGGTGTGTGGAAGAAGGGGGGTCTTTGACGATCCTGGCGACACTTTTGACGGATACGAACAATGGGATGGACGAGGCGATCCTGGAAGAGTTCCGAGGCAGCGGCAGTGTGGAGATCACGCTGGAAAAACGTCTGCAGGCAGAAGGGATCTGGCCTGCCGTGGATCTGAGCCGCAGCGGGACCCGGCATGAAGATGCGTATCGGACTGAAGAGGAACTGCACGCGGTCATTAAACTGCGGCATCTGCTTTCTGCGCTGAATCCTGCGGACGCCATGGCGATGCTTACCAATCGGCTTGGAAAAACCAAAACGAATGCCGAGTTTTTAGCCGGGATCCTGAACGGAACGGATACCGGTGCCAGTGCTGCAGCCGCTGATGATGAAACTGCCGGCGAAATCAGTACAGGGGAAAGTGCGGAACTTTCTGCCGGCACCTTTGCTGCGGGACTTTCGGAAGAGCTTTCGGCCGATTCCGAGACCCCTGTTTCTGAATGCATTTCAGAGGATGCCGCCGACAGCGAAAATGAAGAAACATTGGATTCCGAATGAGATCGGAATGGACCTTAAACGTAAACCCAGCAGGATAAAAAATGACCATTTATGAAGGGAAACTGAACCCGGATATTCAGGGGCGTATCGCGATCATCGTGGCGAAATTCAATCAGACGATCACGGAACGTTTGCTCCAGGGAGCACTGAAAAAATTTGCAGAAATCGGGATCTCCGAAGAAAAAATCGACGTTTTTCGCGTGCCGGGGGCTTTTGAGATCCCGACAGTTTCCGGAAAACTCGTTCAAAAAGCGGAGTACGCCGGCATTCTGGCCCTTGGGGCCGTCATTAAGGGGGAAACGTCTCATGATGAGCACATTAACCGAGCGGTGAGCCTCATGTTTGCGGAGCAGGGGGCGCGTTCCGGAAAACCGGTTCTGTTCGGCGTCCTGACCTGCAATACGGTGGAGCAGGCACTGGCCCGCAGTGCATTTGATGATCCTGCACACGACAAGGTCCAGAAAGCCCATCTGGGAAACAAAGGTGCGGATTGTGCAGAAGCTCTGGTCGAAATGCTCGATCTGCTGAAACAGGCAGACTGAGACCGACGCACTGAGGCGAACTGTCGGACCAGACCAGAGGGGGAGACCGGCCGTCGGGCTGTTTTACTGGACTGTTCGGTTTACTGGACTGTTCGGCTGCTGCGGGTCCCGTGGAACGGTTTCGTGAAGATGGGATGCGGAAGAGAACATTCGGGTTTTGCCGCTGGAAATACGCTCCGCGAAACGAAACGGATGTTTTGAGCGCGGAGTCCTTTTCATAAAAAAGAACAAATGAGGATTGGAGATAAAAAATATGCTGATCGATAAAAATCGCCGGGCCCGGGTCGTTGCGCTTCAGGTTCTATTCAGTAATGCGCTGAATCCGAATCAGGGGAGTCAGGAAGAAATGATCGCCGAGCGCGTTAAAAAAGATGAAGAACAGATCCGGTATGCAAATCGTCTCATCAGCGGCGTGACGCTGCGCATGGACGAGCTGGACGGCCAGATCAAAGCCGTTTTGGAGAACTGGAAATTTTCTCGTCTTGCGGAGACGGATAAAAACGTCCTTCGGATCGGCACCTACGAGCTGATGAACGTTCGAGAACCGGTCGCCATTCTCATCAATGAAGCCATTGAGATCGCGAAAGAGTACGGCGACAAAAAATCCGGAAGTTTTGTGAATGGCGTTCTGGACAAGATCCGTAAAAATCTGGAAGAGGCGGGGCTTTTGGCCGCCATTCCGGTCTCGGAAGTCAAAAAATCTTAAATTTTTCGGGTTTTGCGAATGTTCCGTTGGAGCGGGGCGGGCGAAACCAGATATTTTCATCATTTCAAAAGGAAATCTGATGGGACTTTTCGGAATCATTAAGCGCGGTCTGGAAAAGACGAAGCAAATTTTAAATACGGACATTCGTGACCTTTTCAAAAAAGAAGGCCGGCTGGTAGACGATGCCTTTCTGGAAGAACTTTTCGCCTCACTTATCCGAACCGACATGGGGGTTGAAGCCGCCAAAGAGATCCGGGAGGAGACCGGAAAAGAATTTCGCGGGCGTGTCGTTTTCATGGAAGACCTTACGGCTTCTGTGAAGGTGAAGCTGAAATCGATCATGAGCCAGGATGCGGCTCCGGTCAAACTCCGCGACGGCGAGACGACCGTCATTATGGTCTGCGGAGTCAACGGAAGCGGAAAAACGACCTCCATCGCCAAGCTGACCAAAATGTTTCGCGATCAGGGGAAGTCCGTCGTTCTCGGAGCTGCAGATACTTTCCGTGCGGCAGCTGTGGAGCAGCTGACGGTTTGGGCCGGGCGTCTCGGGGCTGAGATCGTCACGGGGAAACCCGGCTGCGATCCTGCGAGTGTCGCTTTTAATGCCGTCGAGACTGCGGTCGCAAAGAAAGCGGACGTCTGTATCGTCGATACGGCCGGACGGCTTCAGACTCAGGTGAATCTGATGCGCGAACTGGAAAAGATCCATCGCGTCATCGGTAAAGTCTGTCCCGGTGCTCCGCATGAGATCCTGCTCGTGCTGGACGCAACGACTGGGCAGAACGGGATCAGTCAGGCAAAGCATTTTACGGAATGTGTGCACTGCAATGGTCTGATCCTTGCCAAGCTGGACGGAACGGCCAAAGGCGGCTGTGCGGTGGCTATCCGCAAGCAGGTCGATCTTCCGGTCAAGTACGTGGGAGTTGGCGAACAGGCCGAAGATCTGGCTCTGTTTGATCCCGATGAGTATGTGGACGCCATGTTTGCGGACTGAGCCTGAAATTTTTCATCGAATCGGAACTCCCGTTTCTCCTGGAGCGGCGAGTTCCGTTTTTTATGGGAGGATCAGGGACTGCGGGCGAACTTTTGCAGAGGCTGGCGGAACCATAAAAATACAGTGTCTTCGGTAAATTTTTCTCAAAACTTGAGCCTTTTTCTTTGGTTTTTCTCAAAATCTTTGAGATTTGTGGAATTTCACCTAAATTAATCTTGCCGAAAATCGTCAAATTTTGTATTAATCGTGGCAGCGTGTATATTTCCCGCCGCAGAAAAAGAGTTTCGCGGTCGTGAAATTAGGAAAAATACAGAGCCTCGCAAAAATAAACGGCGTTTCCTGTACGCAAGAACAGATACAGAGCGCGTGTAGAAACATTCCGGCGGCAGCACTTTACCGCCTTCGCATAAATTTCATCGCAATACCAAAAGAAGAGACCGTTCATGGTACGAGCGCACGATCAGGAAATTCAGAAAAAGGCAGTTCCGCACCGTCGTCAGGCGTTTGCGCGGTACGGATTTTCTTGCCTTCTGGCAGGATGGGGATTCCTGCTGGTTCAATTTTTACCTGCCGAATTGTGGGCAGCTCCCGGAACGCCGTCAGACTTTTACGTAAATGAGAATGCTGCGAATATTCTTCCCGGAACTTTTGAGCCGGACGGGAATTTCTCAAACGCCGCAGTGTCTTCGAATCCGCCGCAGGCAGGAACACAGAATGCAGGAACGCAGAATGCAGGAACGCAGAATGCTGAGCTTCCCTCAACGCCTGGAGATCTTTTGAGTGCCCGAAACAGTAATTCGCCGGGAAGCGATGAACTGACTGCGGGAGGGGATCGTGCCGAACTGCCGCTTCCGGAAGCCGGGGCGATGGATATTGCGCCGATCAATGCGCCGCTGGGCGCGGATGCTGAGTCGGTCCTGAATGGTTCCGAAGCGAAAGAGCCGGAGCTTCCAGGGGCGTCTTCTGCGGAAACTTCCGGTATTTCGAGCGGAAGTACGGCAGACAGTGCGAAAAACGGCGTCAATGCCGGTGCGGAAATTACGGCAGCCGGATCAGCGAATGTGCCGGAAGATTCCCGAATGACCCAGGGGCGGGAACATGAGGGGAAGATCGTCCGCGATGTGCAGATCATTGGAAACTCACGCCATTCGACCGAAAAGATCCTTCAGCAGATTCATATGCGGCCGAGCCATACGTTTAAATCTGCGAACCTGGACGACGACATTCTGCGTCTGAATCAGTCGCGTCTCTTCACGCTCGTGGAGCCGTACATTCGCTCGGTCGATGACGGCGTCGTGGTGATCTTCAAGGTGGAAGAGCGTCCGGTCATGCGCTACCTGCGCTTTCAGGGAAACGGTCCCATCCGCATTGGTCTTCTGGAGAACGAGTGCGGTCTGGTCCCCGGCCGGCCGTTCAGTCCGTACGATGTGGAAGAGGGACGCAAGAAGCTGGAGACATTCTACCATTTCCGCGGCTACGCACGTGCTTCGATCAAAACGATCCAGGGCGACAAAGTCGGTGACCCCGGCGTCATTTACCTCATTAATCCCGGACCGAAACTCCGTATCGGCAAGACGGAGTTCATCGGCAACACGATCGCGTCGGATGCGCGTCTGAAGACCGTCGTGCAGAGCAAACCCGGTTTCCTTTGGATCTTCAAAGGCGAACTGCGGGACGAAACGCTTCAGGAAGACATCCGGAAGCTGGAAGACTACTATCGCCGGCTGGGATTCTTTTACGCGCGGATCGGACGCCGGGTCAAGCGTACGAGCGATTCTGGATGGAATGACGTGACCTTCGTCATCGAAGAAGGCCCGCAGGCGCACATTCGGGAGATCCGATACGTTGGAAACGAGCAGTTTGATGCTGCCGCGCTGGCGGAAGACATGAAGATCGAAGAAGGAAAGCCCTTCAATAAAGACCGCCTCGACATGAGCATCATGCGCGTTCGGAAACGCTACGGACGTCAGGGGTACGTATTTGCCGACATCAATGCCGAGATGAAAATGCTCGACGATCCCGGACAGTGCGACATCGTGTTCTCGATCAAGGAAGGGAAAACGTACCGGGTCGGACGCGTGAACG
The DNA here is from genome assembly GCA_017939795.1 of Thermoguttaceae bacterium. Lineage (GTDB taxonomy): Bacteria > Planctomycetota > Planctomycetia > Pirellulales > Thermoguttaceae > RGIG3701. The sequence goes on along the minus strand of JAGBAA010000112.1, from coordinate 37,825 downwards.
TGGTCATTGAGGGCGAGTTCCCGCACACGCAGATCTCGACGGTCCTCAACCGTCTTTCCGTAAAACCGGGGGATCTGGTCAACGTTTACGAGCTTCAGCAGTCGGAACGCCGTCTGAAGTCCTCGCAGCTTTTTGCCGTTGATCCCGCGCAGGGGCAGATGCCGAAGATCATCTACTCTCCGCCGGAACTTGCGGAAGAAGCTGAAATTGCCGCGCAGGTCGGTTCCAATGCCGGAGCTGTCGGCGTATCTGAATCGGCGCAGGGACGGGGAGCTGGAAGCGCATCGGCTGGAAGTACCTCTTCTGCCGGAACTTCCTCCAGTGCCGGAGCTGCGAGCCTTGGCGGCGGTGCAGGCCGTGCTGCACTTTCGGGAGAACGGACTCAAAAAGTCCTCAAAACGACCATCGCGGACGTGGACGAATCATTCCAGCTTCAGGACAATGAGACGTTCATGGACGTCAATATCCATACGGTCCTGCGTCCGGTTGAAGAGAATGCGGGTTCGGAAAACAGCGAAGGAAACGCAGCTGGAGATCTTACCGAAAACGCAGACGGAAACGCAGACGGAAACGCGGTTTCGCACTCTCTTTCGGAAGATACTGCGGGAGCGGATGCCGTTTCAGACGTTCCTGCCATGGAAACGGTCTGGTGCATGGAACTGGTCGACCGGGAAAGCGGAAAAGTTTTCCGTACGTACGAATTTCCTGAAGAAGAGGCGGATCTTCTTCTCAGCGGCGAAGTATGCGTAACGAATGACGATCCGGCTTACGGAAATTCTCCCGTTCAGGTCCGGAACCGTCCCGCAAAATATCGGCATGAAGTACGCTATGCACCGGAAGGGGATGCGCGGTCTGCGGATCTTCTGAATACTGCGGTTTCCGGAAATGTGCCTCTCCAGCAGATCCCGGTTTCCGAAGAAACGGAGAGTTCTTCCGGAATGAACGAGCCGCTTTTGAATGCGGACTATGCGTCAGGACAGACCATCCATTCTTCAGAACTTGGCTCCGGCGAGTCCATGGCCGTTCGCGGAAACAGTCCGGAAAGTGCGTCCCCGTCAGCGCATCCGTCGTGGGCTTCTTCGGAACTCGCGGAATCCGCACCGGCGGCACAGATCGAATCCATCAATCCGCGTACAGGACAGGCGATGGCGCCGCCTCCGCAGCCGGGGATCTCGAATCCGGATGAAACGCCGTTCACTCCGGTCATTGGCGACACTCCGGCAGCCGGTTACTCTCTGGGGGATTGGCAGCGTCAGAGCCTTCCGATCACTGCGAGTGCAGAAGAAACGACGACCGGGCGCATCATGTTCTCCGTAGGCGTGAGTTCCGACTCCGGTCTGGTCGGCTCTGTGGTGGTGGATGAGCAGAACTTCGACATCCGCCGTTGGCCGAAGAGTTGGAGCGACATCAAAAATAACACGGTGTGGCGCGGACGCGGACAGCATTTCCGTATGGAATTGATGCCAGGTACGGAAGTTTCCCGGTATGCCGTGAGTTTTGACGAACCCTACCTGTTTAATACGCAGATCGGTCTTGGCACGAGCGCGATGTACTATGAGCGCAACTATAAATACTGGGATGAACGGCGCGTCGGCGGAAGCATCACGTTCAGCCGTGCACTGACTCACGATATGCGTGCGTATTTCGGATTCCGCGGTTTTGATGTTTACCTTGACGATCCGGTGCGTCCGACACCTTCCCGTCTGGAGAATGCCCTTGGCCATTCCAGCCTGTTCGGTTTCAGTTTCCGGCTGGTGCAGGACCGCCGAGACAGTTCATTCCTCGCGACGGAAGGATACTATGCGTCCATCGAATTCGAGCAGGTCGTTGGAACCTGGAGCTACCCGCGATTCAACGCACAGTTCAAGAAGTACTGGCTCCTTTACGAGCGTGCCGATATGTCGGGGCGTCACGTGCTGAGTTTCACGTCTTCATTCTCCTGGACAGGAGACGATACGCCGATCTACGAATCGTACTTTGCCGGCGGTTCCTCGACGATCCGCGGTTTCGAGTATCGCGGAGTTTCGCCGCTTGAAAACGGGTACGCAGTCGGCGGCAACATGATGATCCTGGCCTCGCTGGAGTACCTTTTCCCGATCACGGCAGACGATTCCATCCGCGGAGTCCTTTTCTGCGACACGGGTACGGTCGAATCGAGGATCGACAGCTGGGATGACGACTACCGCGTCGCCATCGGAGCTGGTTTCCGAATCTCCATGCCGGCACTTGGTCCCGCACCCATGGCACTTGACTTCGCGGTCCCGCTTGTCCGGGAAGACGGCGACGAGAAGGAACTCTTCAGTTTCCGCATGGGACTCCAGCGGTGATCGGAAGATCTTTCCGGTTCGGCAAACTGCCGAGAGGGAATACCAAAAGGACGCAGAGAGAAAATTCAAGATCCTCTCTGTGTCCTTTGCGTTCACTGCGGGGCTGATCCTTCAGATCCTTCCGTTGAGTCGGCAATTTCTTCCATTGGGGGCAGGACGGTCCTGGCTTTTATTTTCTCTGTTTAATGTTTGGAATGGATCGATTGTGCGGAATAAATGGAGGGTTTTAAAAATCTCTCAGAATTCATGAGGAAAAACCGAAAATCATACTTGACAGAGTGTACCCGTGGAGTATACTGGAAACGTAACGTAAGTTCTTTGAGGCCTGGTCGGGGATCCTTTTATTTTCCTCTGGACAGGTCCGACACGAAATCGCGGTAAATGGAGGCGGTATGTGCCTGACAAATAAAATCCTGATTGGTCTGATCGTCATTGCAGTCGGCGTATGCTTTTACTTTTCTGCCATTACGCTGAAAACGCATAGTGTCTGGCGCGGAGAAGAGAAGAAACAGGCCAAACAGCTTGAATCCCTGCAGGAAGAACTCCGTGTCTACGAAGTCGGTAAAGGACTTCCGGCCACCGAAGGGTACGTTCGTTCCATTTTCGAACAGGAAAAGTACCTGCGCGCGCTTCAGGATCTTCGCGGGCCGGTCTATCGTGACTGCCGGGTCCGCAGTACGTTCTCTTCGGACCGGATGTTCCAGGTCTTTATTCCGGGGTTGACGGAAGTTCAGCTTCCGATCAATACGCCGCTCTTTGCGTTCCGTGCATCCAAGAATGATGCGGACAAGATGGAGTACCTCGGCCGGTTCACGGTCCGGAAGTTCGGGGTGGACGGCGATACTGCCCAGCCGTATGCGGCGATCGAGCCGGCGCGGGTCGCGTATGAGAAGAACGACCGCCTTACCCAGCTTCTCTCTGACCGCAGCATGGAGCCGTGGACGCTTTTCTTCAATATGCCGATCGATAAAGCGGAAGTCAGCAGCGAAAATGAAGACTACATTCCGTTTGATGCCGAGATCCGGTACTATATCGAACAGGAGTACATCCTTCAGGACTTTATCGCCAAGCAGAAGAAGCAGATGGAATACATGACGGCGTTGATCGGAAAAGGGGCGGAAGTCGGCGAGTATGCTTTGGAGCCGATCGCCAAGGTGCTCAACGGCGAGAACAAGAACCATCTTGCGAAGGTCTACTCCAATTACGAGCAGGAAAGCAGTGCCATGCAGAGTGCGAATCAGGCACTTGCCGCGCGGGTAGCGGAACTGGAACGGAAGAAGGCCGGATACCAGGATTCCATCAATGCACGTCTTCGCCGTCCGTCGGCAAAACCTGTGGAGTAGTGTTTCCAATTCATGATTTTCTAAAAATGAAAACAAACCGTGAAATTTTCAGGATTCAGGCCGTTGCTTTCGATATGGACGGCCTGATTTTTAATTCTGAGGACGTTTATTTCGAAACAGGGACACGGCTTCTTGCAGAGTTCGGATTTCAGTATACGCATGAACTCAGCGACCAGCTCATGGGCTGTACGCCGCAGAGTGCGTTTGAGAAAATGATCGCATGGCATCAGCTTCCGGTCACCTGGCAGGAACTTCAGAAACGTTCGAATCAGATCTTTCTTTCGATCATGCCGGAGTATCTTCAGCCGATGCCGGGACTCATGGAGCTGCTGGACTATCTGGACGGGCATGAGATCCCCCACGCGATCTGTACGAGCAGCTGTCGGGAGCTCGTCTCCCAAATGCTGCCGATCCATGGTTTGGAGACACGTTTTGATTTCATCATTACGTCGGAAGACGTCACGCACAGCAAACCGGAACCGGAGATTTACCTGAAGGCAGCGTCCCGTTTCGGTGTTGCGCCGGAAAATATGATGGTTTTGGAAGACAGTCGAAACGGCTGCCTTGCGGGAGCGAATGCGGGGGCTTTCGTGACGGCAGTCCCTGGAGAACACAGTCGGCATCATGATTTCTCGATGGTCAACTGCCGTCTGGAGCATTTGAATGATGCAGAGATCTTCCGGATCCTGGAGGAACTTCGTTCCTGAAATCGTTCAAGAAGACCTTGCGTAAAATCTCTTTTTCGGGTAAAATATAAGAAACGGCAATTCTGGCACTGAGTCAGGCTGTGTACCATTCCTGAAATTTTGATCCTTTTGCGCAAGGAATCCGTCATGAGTATTCGATCCTCCCACCTGTTTCGTATTTTTTCGCGGCCATTTCGATCCATGGTCCTGGCTGTTGTTTTTCTGGGCATTGGGGCAGTTGCCGTGCAGGCGCAGCAGTGCTTTTATGTGAATTCTGAAACCGGCAGCGATGAGAGCGGGAATGGAAGCGTTTCTGCGCCGTGGGCGACGATCGAAAAGGCACGGGACACGATCCGTGAACTGCGAAAAACTCAGGCGTATCCGGAGAACGGTTTCGTCGTTGAGCTGACCGGTACGTTCTCTTATCCGGAAAAAAATCTGACGTTCACGGCCGAAGATTCCGGCGAAAGTGCGCAGGCTCCGATGGTTTATCGAGCTTCGAAAGCTGGTGCGCTTTTGGTTGGCGGAAGTCCATTGAGGCAGGATGGTTTTCGGAAAGTCAGTGAACCGTCGGTTTTAGCGCGTTTGAAAGAGGATGTCCGGGATAAGGTCTGGGAGTTTGATCTTTCGACAGTCGGGATCTCCGGGATCGAGCCTTTGCCGCAGAAATTTCAGACGTGGCCGTCCGTGGAACTTTTCTCTAATGAGAAAGCGATGCAGATCGCACGTTTTCCGAATCAGGGCTGGCTTGAGATCCCGAAAGTCGTCGACCGCGGCGTTGCGCCGGTGGACCGAACGAAAGATGAGTGGGAGTTCGGCGTGCGTCCAGCCGTCTTTGAATTTTCGGAAGAAGAGCCGAAACGCTGGGATGTCTCCAAAGGGATCTGGCTCATGGGATTCTGGTGCCATGACTGGTTTGCGGAAACGATCAAGCTGGGGGCGATCGATACGGAGAAGAAACAGTTCACGACAGAAGTGAACTCCCGCTACGGAGTCGGCAATCATAGTGCGTGGCACACGGCGAAACGGCGATATTTTGCTCTCAATCTTCTGGAAGAACTGGATGTGCCGGGGGAATGGTACATCGATGTGGAAAAGAACGTCCTGTACTTTTATCCGAAAGACGGGGATCTCTCCGATGTGGTGCTTTCCGTTCAGAAGAAGACGATGTTTGAAGTCTGGGATGCGAAACATTTCATCCTCGACGGCATTCAGGCCAAATGTTCTCTCGGACCTGCACTTGCGCTGCGCAACTGTGAAGACTCGATCATCAAAAATGTCCGTGTTTTTAATACGACGAACGACGGTGTCCACATCGGCGGCGGGAAACGCAGCGGGTTGGCGTACTCGGAAGTCTTCAATGCCGGACGTGCGTGCGTTTCGCTCATGGGCGGGGACCGCAAGACGCTTGAAAAGTGCGAGAATTTCGTAACGAACTGCCATCTGCATCATTCCGGACGCCTGCAGCGTACCTCCGGCGGCTACTGTCTGTACTTTGGCGGCTGCGGATGCTATATTGCGCATAATCTGCTGCACGATTCCCCGTATATCTGCATCTGCTACGGTGGGAATGAGCATCTTTTTGAGTTCAATGAAGTCCACAGCGCGATGATGGAAAGCGGCGACGGCGGCGGAATGTATACCGGGCGCGACTGGGGATCACTGGGAAACGTCATCCAGTTCAACTACTTCCATCATTTTGGACAGGCCGGCGTGGATTGGCAGAAAGCGCAGGGGCTTTCGCCGGATTACGAGCCTCTGAAAGAGAGCATCATGGTCATGGGAGTCTATCTCGATGACTGCGACAGCGGCGACACCGTGCGGAACAATCTGTTCTACCGTGCCGGCTGGGCTGCGTTTGTCGGCGGAGGACGATACAATAAGATCCTGAACAATCTGTTCATCGAATGCACCGCATCCGTGCATTTTGATGACCGCGGGCTGCGCCGTGCGAAACCGGGTGAGGGGTTCAAAAACGGATGGGATCTTCTCGCAAAGATCGAGGAAATGAACTACGATCAGTCTCCGTGGAAAGAACGCTATCCGTTCCTTCTGAACGTCATGCAGGATGATCCGAAACTGCCGCTTCACAATACGGTGCGCGGGAATATTTCGGTCGGAAGTTCCCAGTGGATCCAGATGCATAATACGGTCCGGGAAACGTCGCTGCATCGAATCGATTTTACGGAGAATTATGTTTTCAATGCCCCGGCGTCCCAGCAGGAACTTTTCCCGCTGAATCCGGACGGATCGGTGCGTGCCGCCTTCCGCGATGAGCAGATCCCGCTCGGTGAGTTGGAGAAAGACCGATTCCGTACTCTCCAGCAGGAGATCCGGAAACTCGTGCCGAAATACCAGATCCTTCCGGTTGAAAAAATGGGGCTGGAGGATTAGAGTGCGGGTCCGATATTCCGAGGTTTGCCGTTTTTTGCGTTTTGGCGTTTTGGCGGCTTACCGTTTTGGCGTTTTGGCGGCTTGCCGTTTTGGCGTTTTGTGCCGGTTCCGGTGCCGCACGTTTCGGCAGTCCCGAAATATCGGACGATCCGTTTTGGAAATTTACGTTTCGTTGATCTTGTGGATCGGGACCATGAAGAAGATGATCCGTTCCAGCGGACGTTTGACTCGAGTGAAGATCGGTTCCGTTTCCGGATGGATCGGCGTCACGTGGACGGTCTTGACTCCGGCAAGATTCCCGGCGGCAATGTCCGCGAAGATCTGGTCGCCGACCATGGCGGTCTGTTTGCGGTCCCAGCCTTTTCGTCGGATGACGCGCCAGCAGCCGAACGGGAGAGGCTTCAGGGCCATCGCTTCATATTCGAGGCCGTAGTGGTTCGCGATCCTGCCGATTCGGGGGCCTTTGCCGTTGGAGAGAAGGCAGACTTCCACGCCGGCACATTTCAGAGACTCGAGCCACTCGACCACCCAATCCTCAAACTGGTCGGAATCGTAGCGTTTCAGCGTGCAGTCCACATCCAGCAGGATATTGCGGATCCCGAGCTGATGCAGAATGTTGGGCGTCAGTTCATTGACGACATTGACCTTAAAGTTCGGCAAAAACAGTCCAAGCAGAAGCCGGACGCCCCATGAATATCGATTTTCCATATGCTTTTCCTGCGAATGAAACCCGAAAACGGCCTGACACGAAAGGAGGGACCCTTTTCCTGTTTCCAAAATCAGGAAAGCCCCTTTCATTATATCGTATCCCTTAGCTGATTCCTAGAGTTCGGAGCCTTTTTTTATGAAATTTTGCCTGAACAAGTTGGAAATTTTATTGATTTTTGCCATATTTTTTCTCGTCGGAACGTATGCGGTACCGGACGTTAATGAGGCGCACTATATTGAAAAAGCGGCTCATTTCTGGAATCCGGACTACGTGCATGGGGATTTTTTTCTGGATTCCCAGGATGCGCACGCGGTATTTTACTGGACATTCGGCTGGCTGACGCTTCTTTTCCCGATGGAGACCGTCATTTGGATCGGACGCTGTCTTACCTGGTTCGGCATGGCGGCCGGCTGGTGGCGGATGACGCGTCCCGTCTTCAAACGCTGGGGATTCGGGGTCCTTTCGGCACTTCTTTTCCTTTTTTTGAACCAGAAATGTTCCTGTGCCGGAGAATGGGTCGTCGGCGGCGTGGAAGCAAAAGGATTCGCGTATGTTTTTGTGTTCTTCGGCCTTGGAGAACTTTTCCGAAACCGGTGGAATCGTGCACTGGTCTTTTTCGGCATCGGCGCCATGTTTCACGTTCTGGTCGGCGGATGGTGTATCGCCGCACTGGGGATCGCGTGGCTCGTACTGAACATTCACGAACGCACTCTGAAGAAAAACGGTTCGCCGGCAGATCTGGAAAAGTGCTTTCTTCCTTCACTGCGCGAGCTTCTTCCCGGCCTGACGGCTGCCGTGCTGTTTACGCTTCCCGCGCTGGTTCCGGCACTGCAGCTCAATGCGGACGTTCCGGCTGAGACCGCCCGGAATGCGACGTACCTTTACGTCTATGAGCGTTTGCCGCATCATCTGCTTCTGAGCCACATGGCAGAGCACAACTCGGTGAAACTTGGGCTTTTTGCTCTCCTGATCCTGGTTTGGGGCTTCCTTTGTGCCCGACCGCGGACCTCGCATGGAGACATGACGTTCCGAACGTTCATTTGCGGTGCGCTGGTGATCGCCATGATCGGGTGGGGGATCAATCTTTTCATTGAGATCGCTCCGGATAAGGCAGCCTCACTGCTTCGATACTACTGGTTCCGGCTTGCGGACGTCATGCTGCCTCTGGGGGTTTCGTTACTCTTCATTCGATACGCAGACGGACTCTGCCAAAATACACGGCTTTCCGGCCAAAATACTATTTCCGGCCAAAATACACGACTTTCCGGCCAAAATACACGACTTTCCGGCCGTCGGCTGAGCGGTATGGTCCTTCTGGGGATGGCCGTTCTTGCGTCCGGCATGACGTTTTACGGTGCGCTTGGAAAATTCTCAAAACCGATGCGTCCCCGCTCCTGTTCCGGAGCTTCGCGCGGAGAGACCTGGCAGGAACTTTGCCGTTTCGCTCGGGAAAATACGGAAAAAGATGCCCTTTTTGTGGTTCCGTACACGACACGGACTTTCCGATGGTTTGCCCGGCGCGGGGAGGTCGGTGTCTGGAAAGACATTCCGCAGGATGCCGGCGGACTTTGCGAATGGTGGGAGCGGATGCAGGATCAGTTTTACGCATTCGACATCAACAAACCCGGACAGACCTACGGCCGAGCCGGTTCTTTTACCCAGATGCCGAAAGCGAAAATCGAGCTTTTGAAGACGAAATACGGTGCAGACTACATCGTGCGGAATAAACACGATCTGAAGGGACGGCACATTTTGATGAAGACCCGCAATGGGATCGAAGATTACGAGCTGGTCTTTGAAAATAAAGATTTTGAGCTTCGCCGGCTTTCCGACACGAAAAGAGAAGAGGCGGCGCAGGATCAGGCCAGTCCCTGAATCGGTCCATAAAAAAAGCCTCGGCCGAAACCGAGGCGCCTGAATGGGAACGATGGGACTTGAACCCATGACCTACGGATTAAAAGTCAGTTGCTCTACCGACTGAGCTACGTTCCCGTCAAGTAACCTAATCCTACCACAAACCGAAATTTTTTCAAGGGGGGGAGATGAAATTTCTTTCCCCTCTTTTTTTGATTTTGGCTTGGGTTTGGGGAAGTGTGCCGTCTGCGTTTTCTTTGCGGATCGGGATGACTTGGAAGACGGCATAAAAAAAGCCTCGGCCGAAACCGAGGCGCCTGAATGGGAACGATGGGACTTGAACCCATGACCTACGGATTAAAAGTCAGTTGCTCTACCGACTGAGCTACGTTCCCGTCAAGTGTCCTAATCCTACCATAGATCCAAAAAATTTCAAGGGGGAGGTGCCCAAAAACGGCAAAATTTTTCCAAAAACTTTCTGAAAGGCCGTTTTGACGCTCGCATTGGCCGGTTTTCCCCCATTGTTTTTTTGATGTGCGGGAAGTGAAATTTTTTCGGAATGAATTTCTTTGAAATAAATGCGTCCGGCTCCCCTTGAAAAAAAATCAGAATATGGTAGAATAGACCGTGAAACTATCCGGCATCCGTTGGCCTGGATATACCATTTATAGAAGTTAAAAATACAGGAACTATCATGCGTATTGCGATTGGAAGCGATCACCGCGGCGTGACGATGAAGGCAAAAGCGATCGAGATTCTTCGTCAGAAAGGCCATGAAGTCGTTGAGTGTACCGGCGAAGTGCGGGACAATACCGTGGATTATCCGGATGTTGCGAGTCAGGTCGCCGCGCTTGTGAGCAAGAGCGAAGCGGACCGCGGGATCCTGATCTGCGGGACTGGGATCGGTATGTCGATCGTCGCGAATAAATTTCCGAATGTGCGGGCAGCTGTCTGCGGCGATGAACTGACTGCGGAGATCAGCCGTCGGCACAATAATCTGAACGTTCTCTGCCTTTCCGGCGACATGTTGGGGGCCAGCGCGCTTGAGGGAGTCCTCACAAAGTGGCTTGAGACCGGGTTTGAAGCCGGACGCCATCAGCGCCGCATCGACAAGATCGCGCGGATCGAATTGGAAGTCGCAATGCGCAATTAGTGAATGTTTTCGGCGGAATTTGCCGATAGAAAAAGAAAGAAGCACATCTCGTGTGCGTTTTTGGACAGAGCGTTTTATTTTTAGGTCCGAGACGTGCCGTGTGCGGTTAATTTCGGTTTTCCTGTCGGGAAACCCCCCTGTTTTGTTTTGAAGGAATATTTCCATGGCACAGCTTATTCTTCCGCATGGCGGACTGCAGGAACCTGTTTGCTGCACTATTTGTAATTGCAAGAAAGATGAATTTCTGGCCGAAGCTGCCGGTCTGACCAAAGTTCCGGTTTCCGATGCAGACCTTTCCACGGTCTATCGTTTTGGCGACGGTGCGCTCAGCCCGCTGGACGGTCCGATGGATTCTGAAACGTGGAACCGCGTTCTGAACGAAGAGTGCATCCTGTTCAACGGTCAGAAATATGCGTGGACGATCCCGCTTGCTTTCCCGATGACGAAAGAGCTTGCCGAGACGATCAAGCCGGGCCAGAAGGTCGCGCTGGTCAATTCTGCGGACGAGATCATCGCGACGGTGGACGTCACCGACGTGTATCCGTGGGATAAAATGGACTACATCAAAAAGGTCTACCTGACGGACCGGACGGATCATCCCGGTGCGGATATGGTGCTTGTGAACGATGCGGGAAAAGACTGGCTCCTCGGCGGTAAGATCCAGGTCCTTCCGCAGCCGAAGAATCCGAATTTCGGCCAGTATGTCCTCAGCCCGAAAGAAGTTCGTGCGCTGCTGGAGAGCAAAGGCTGGGAACGCTGCGTCGCTTTCCAGACGCGCAACCCGCTTCACCGTGCGCATGAATACGCGCTGGTCTACGGACTGGAAACGCTCGTGCGTCAGGGATTCAACGCGGGTGCCTGTCTGAATCCGCTCATCGGCGAGACGAAAGGCGACGACGTGTGTGCCGAGATCCGCATGCAGACCTACGAAAAGCTCATCGAAAATCGTGCGCTTGGCGAAGGCGACAGCGATGCCGAACTGTGGGGTCCCCGCGGTGAAAGCGTTCCGGACCGTGTGATCCTGCTTGGACTGGACATCAAAATGTTCTACGGCGGCCCGAAAGAAGCGGTCATGCACGCGATCTACCGCCAGAACTTTGGTTTCACCGACATCATCATCGGCCGCAAACACGCCGACGCTCCGTACAAAGACGGAACCGCGATCTGGGGCGACTTTGATGCGCAGGAAATTTTCACGAAGCTCAACGGCGATCTGAAGATCAAGAATCTGAACGTTGGTTTCGCTGCGTACTATGATTCCATTGGCCGTGTTGACCTGATGGAAAATCATAAAGACGAGAAACCGGTCTTCATTTCTGGAAAAGACGTTCGCAAGACGCTCCAGGAAGGCAATCAGGTCGACCCGCGCATCATGCGTGAGAGCACCAGTGCCATTCTTGCTGCTGCGATGAGCCAGAAATAATTTCCGTTTTGAGAGATTCAACTCTGAAAGAAGCGGACCGCGGAAAGTTTCTTTCAGAGTTTTTTTGTGGGAAAATTTTCCTGAGACACCATAATTTTTTGAATTCTAATTCGATTTTACCGGAAGGAGAAGATCATGAAACGTTTTCTTTTGACTTTGATCGTGTGTGCCGTGATTTTCCCGGCATTGGGATGTGGAGAAAAACCGAAGACACCATCCCCGGTTTCCGAGAGTCCGGCAGAAGCTCCGGTTTCTGCGGGGACGGAGACCGCGGCGGCTCCGCAGGTCACGGAACTGGATGCAGCCGGTTTTGAGGCGTTCATTCAGGATCCCGGACGCAGTATGGTGGTCATTCACGCGACCTGGTGTCCGCCGTGCCGAATGCTTGAAAAGCTCCTCCACGAAATGGAAACATCCGGAAGACTTCCGAAAAATGCCCGGGTCGGAATGGTGGACGGAGACAAAGAGCAGGCACTTGCGGAACGTTTCCAGATCGAAGGTTTTCCGACGATCCTGATTTTCCGCGGCGGCACGCTTGAAGATCGGCTCCTGGGATACCAGGACGAAAAGACGATCCTCGGTATTTTTGCAGAAGCGGAAACCTCGGCTCCGTAAAATCGGTGAGAGGAGCGATATTCTTTGATCCTCTCTGTATTTGAGCTGGGAATCCATGCCTGCGGTGAATCTTCCATAGGCCGCGGGCACGTTAAAGTTTCGCCAAATGTCTTAAAAGCGTCAATGGTAAAAATTTTTTGGCTGGATACCTCTTTTTTTGAAAAAAACGAAAAGATCCTCTTGACAGAATAGGGCATATCGTGGAAAATAAGAGATCGAGGTCCTTTGTCTTTTTTCACAGCGAAAGAGGTAATTTCATGCTCAACTGGTTTCAGGCCAATGCGACCAGATCATCCAGCGGGATCGGCAAGATCAAAGCAGATTTTATTGAGATGCTGCAGCGGGCACGTGAAGAATTCCTTCTTGCCTGCCAGCCGGCGATCCATGGTGTTCCGTCCGACACGGTGTGTGAAGAAGTCACCAGACTGGATAAAATGGTCAATAAAGCAGAACGGCAGATCCGCAAGGAACTGGTCATTCACTGTTCCGTCCGCGGACAGGTCAGTCCAGAAGCACTCGTTTTTATGAGTATTGCGAAGGATGCGGAACGGCTTGGCGACTATGCTAAAAATATTTTCGACATGAGCGAACTTGCGCCGTGTGCTCCTTTGGGTGCCGAAAAAGAACAGCTTGTATTGCTGAAGCTTTTGATCTTCCGGATCTTCGACCTGTGCATTCTGGCGATCCAGGAAGAAAATGAAGGATCTGCCCGGCAGGCGATCTGTGAGTGCCGATGGATCGGAAAACAGTGCGACGGCGTCACGAAGACACTGCTGAATCTCGAAACTCCGGGATGCCGGACGGCTTCCGATGTCCTGATGTTCCGCTTTATGAAGAGGATCGCATCCCATTTGCGCAACATTTGCTCCAGTGTCGTTCAGCCGGTCCATAAGCTGGATTTTACCAAAAAAATTTCCAAGTCCGTAGAGATCTCCGGAACCATTCTGGACCGCAAAGCGGAATTTTTGGAAGAATTTAATGCGGAGATCCGCAAATATGAAAAAACAATTTAATGGAAATCCTTCCTTAACCTCAATACATACAGTTTTGTACAGGAGAAATATCGTGAAACGTTCGAATACTATCATCTGCTCGCTGATTTGCGCCGGCTGCATCGCTACGGGTGTCATTTCCAGCATCGCCACCACGTTTCTGACGGAAAAAGCGGCTCCGGAAGTCACGGTTGCCCGTGCGAATACGTCGGATCGTGTTGACGGCTACCTTACCTGCACGGGATACATTGATGCGGGAGTGGAAGCTCTTTACGTTTTGGATTCCTCCACGGGCCTGCTTTCCGCCGGCGTGCTTTCCAAGAGCACTCCGAATTTTCAGGCCAAGTATCAGGGAAATGTCAACGCGGACCTGGCGAAGGCGATCAAGTTCATGAGTGCGCGTGCAGAAAAGGCCACGAAACGGACCAGCAGCCGTTCTTCCCGCACATCGAAACGGAATCGAAATGATGAAGGGAATGCTGCTGCCGAGATGATGCTTCCTTCGGAACCGCGCTACATGATGACCGCCGGTATGCACGATATGCCGGGGACCGGGATGCGCCGTCCGGGAGCTTCGGCTCTTTACGTCACGGAAGTGAACACGGGGCTGACGCTCGTCTACATTTTGCCGTGGAGTTCTGCGGCACACTCCAGCAATACGCCGGTCAGTGAGCCGATCCAGGCGTATGCGATCGATCGTTTCCTGATCCCGATGGTTACGGAAGAAGCGGTGGAAGAAGAATAGTTTTTGCTTTTCGGGAAACGGAAGCACGATCCCGGATCAGTTGCGGGAAGGGTTCATTTCGAGCCGTTCCCGCCTTTTCATGCAAAGAATGGAGTCTTTTATGGAAAAACCCAACGACGTTTTTGAAGAACGCACGTTCATTTCGGGAGAAATGGCCGGTCCAGACAGGCAGGAAGTCGTTCCTGGATTTTACTCCGTTACGGAGCAGGAACGGCAGGACTATGAGCGGAAGATGGACAGTCTGAACAATCTGATCGTCTTCATCATCATCGTGATCGCGATGATGCCGCTTTTCTTTTTTGGACGTCAAATGTTTAATACGCCGTCGAGTGAGCATTTTCTTGTGGGACTTCCCCTGATCGACTTCAATTCCCTTCAGCCTGTCATTGGCGGGGAGCCGGCTCCAGCGACTCATGAATTTAAGGACAAAAACTTCTTCGTCATCCTTTGGGGACCGTGGGATGATCCGTCCTGTGAACTGCTTCAGAGACTTTGGTCTCCCCTTCAGAAGGCGGAGAAATTGCCGAATTTTCAGGTGATCCCCATTACGTATTTTGCCAAAACGGTCGTTCCGGTCAAATGGTATGAAATGGACCGAACGGAACGGCAGAGATTCCTGGAGCAGAAACGTCTGGAGCAGAGTCGGCTGGACCGTTTTGTGAAAGAGGCGTTTAGGGTCCGTGGATTTCACTTCAAAAATGTCTGGTGGGATCCCGCAGACCGATTCCGGCTTGATTTGATGGATCTGGCCCAAGCAGAGCTGAAAGGAACCGGAAGCCAGATCGACGGAATTGGATTTCCGACGATCCTTCATGTCGAAAACGGCGTCATTCGGCACGTTTGGACCAGCGGAACACAGGAAGACCTGGATGAAATGAACGATGTACTTGCACTGATCCTTGCGGGACCGAGAGCGATTCCTGTTCTTCCGGTGAGTCAGCCATCGTCCGAAAAATAAAAAACGTCTCCTGAATAGGAAAAGACCGAACGAATCTGAAATTCGTCCGGTCTTTTATTTTTCCGTATTGGACCGATTGGCCGATTCGAGTGCCGATTTTATTTCTTCAGCGCGTCAACGACCCGTTTCGTGATCTCGGCGATCAATGCTTCCTGGTCATCTTCCGGTTTCTCCTCACGATAGGACGGCGGATTGAAACCGCGGTGCGCAAGACCGGCTTCTTTCCAGCTGTCGCGGAAAACGTCGTTCGAGCAAATATCGCAGTCTTTCATTTCAAAACGCGGATCATCGATCCCCCACTTTTTCTTCAGCGCGAGAAGTTCTTCTTCTTCCGCTTTCGTGAAGTAGCCGACATTTCCGATCGACTTGGCCAGGATCAGCATGTGGCAGTATGCATCCAGCATTTCGGTGTACCAGTAGGCCTGCTCCGGATTTTCACCCCAGCTGACCGTACCGTGATTCGCCAGAACGACGACCTTCGTTTTATGTACAAACTGGAGGACCGTGTCCGCAAATTCCTGCCCGCCCGGGATCGCGTATTTGGCGATCGGGACTTCACCGAGATGAATTTCAATTTCCGGCAAAGCGCACGGCGGGATCGGCTCACGTGCCATACCGAAGGCCGTCGCATACGGCGGATGGCAGTGGACGACGGACTTGACTTCCGGACGTTCCTTCATGATGGTCAGATGAAGGCGGATCTCGCTCGTCGCCTTCCGTTTCCCGGCCAGCTGCTTTCCATTCATGTCCACGACACACAGATCTTCCGGCGTCATGAAACCTTTGGAGATCATCGTCGGGGTGCAGACGACTTCATTCTCGCTGATCCGAAAACTGATGTTTCCGTCATTTCCAGCCGCGTAGCCGCGTTTGTACAGACGGTCGCCAATCGCGCAGATTTCCTGCTTGACCTGGTAAATATTCCGCATGGATTCCATCCTTTAACTAAAAATTATGTGTGGATTCTGATTGGATCTGGTTTTTTATCTCAGGTAAATACGATCCAGAATGAGCGCACAATATGCGTCCACCGGTTTGTATTCAGGGTAAAACGGATTCACCGCTTCCCGGCCCTCTCCAACTCCGATGATCTGACCTTCCGTCACCCCCATCGAATCATAGAGGACGAACTCTTCACTGGATATTTCGGTTTTTTCCGCCAAATCGTTTAATGGAATGTCTTCAAGCCGGCCGAGATCCGCTTCGGTGAGCGGAACTGCGAGTTTGAAGGCGGCGCCGTCCATCGTGGGATGCTGTTTCGCAAGCGTGACGGTACCGATGACTTTCGCCAGTTTCATGAGCTGGTTCCTTTCGATCCTTTCTGTTTCATGATTTTCTTCGTTTCATGAATGGTAGAAAAGTTCTGCTGCCCGCTGCACGATCTGTCCGGTAAGGTAGATCCCAAGTTCGGAAGGATCCACGATCAGCGTATTGGCGGTTGGGAAATCCTTCCATTGCCCCTCCAGCCGCTGTGGACTGACGGAGGAGATGGCGCGGATCTTTTCGTCACGGTTCAGACGGCAGAGTGCTTCGTCCACCCGTGAAGTGAAGAGGACATTCAGCGTCTCATTTTTGGCCATGGAACTGCGCAGACCATCGAAACAGACGAAACCGCTGCGCAGATTCGGATGCAGACCGGAACGGATCCAGGCCGGAAAAAGGGGATCCGGATGGTACGGCGTAAAGAGCGCGTAAACTTCCAATGTGCCGGAGGTGGGCCGGTTGGAAATTGCGGGCGATTCTGTACGGAGTGCCGCAATGGATCCTGCCGAATAGCGTGCAAGGCGGATCCCCTTTTCTGCCAGTTCATCCCGAACGGACGGCGTCAGGAGTGCGGTCTGGGGAACGATGAGTTTTTGGACGTTCTGCGGCAAATGCGCGACATCGCGCAGCGTAACGATTTCTTTGTCGAGCAGGAGATCCGCTGCTTTCAAACGGCGTCCTGCTGACGTCGGTGCCGCATTTGAGGCCTTTTCTGCCGCTCCGTTTGCCGAAGTGCCGGATACTGCGCGGCTCTGGAAGGAGACCGGCGGTTTCGGCGTTTCGGAAGAAGGGGACTCCCACGGCATGCGTCTGCCGGCGGAATGGCTTTCTGGAGATCTTCGTGAAGCTGCGGCAGATCCACTGTTTTCCCGCGCGATCCGTTTTTCGAAAGGTCTTCCATTCGTGAATTTCGGAGCGGCCGTTCGGACACGAAGAACCTCCGTCACGACCGAGCGGACGAGATTTTCAATGAGTTGAACGTTTTGGGATCCTGCTTCCATTTTCCTGAAACCTCAGGGATCTTCGTTAAATTTGCTTGAAGGATAAAAAAGCGCATTCCGCAAATGCAGTTCCTGGGGACGAATACCTTATGGCGTACTGGCCTGCGTCGCCAGAACGTCAGGGACTTTATTCGTCCATGATGCCGAGAACGGACCAGCGGGCAGGGCAGTTTTTGCTTTGGACCTGCTCTGCGATGAGACTTCCGTCGCTGGTGAGGATGACCCGGTCTCCGACTCGGGCACCGATCCGGGAATCCAGACAGAGTTGGGGAAAACCTTCCGGCGATACACCATCCAGCATCAATGGCTGAACGATGAGCAGACGCTGACCTTCCAGTGAGGAATGCCGTACCGTCGCGATAGCCTTGCCGATGACTTTTGCCGGAAACATTTCCCGTTTTCCTCCCCTTTTTTTCTGCCCGTCAGTCTATTTTCCCAAAATGTGGAGCGCATCGACCAGCGTGCAGCGGCGCGAGCGCGTGTAGACCATGGGATTCGTGATCCCTTCGCCAGTACATCCTGCGATCGAGTAGGATGCGTAGCCTTCCCCGCCGTTTCCGAGTCCAGCGACACTTGCGCCGTTTTTCACGAAGATCGTCGTGTCGAGAGCTTTTCCCATACGGGTCAGATTTTCGACGTTGCGCGAGTGCATGATCCCCGTATGATGGAAGCCGTGCTCATATTTGACGGCAAGACGAATGGCGTCATCGACGTCACGGGCACGCACGAACGGGAGGAACGGAAGCATCTGTTCGACCGGGACGAACGGGTTGGTCTCGTCAGTCTCACCGTAGAGAAGCTCAACATTTTCCGGAATATTCCAGCCCATGAGCTGGCCCATGGTGTGCGGAGACTGGCCGAGGAAATCGCGGCTCGGCACGGCATGGCGTTCGGTACCCTCGCCGACGTACGAGATCGCTTTTTCGGTGAAGGCAGCGACCTGATCCGGAGTCAGACGGTAGGCACCGGCACGATTCATGGCGTCCATCATCTCGTCAAAGACTTCGTTGACGACGAAGACTTCTTTTTCGGCAAGACAGAGCAGATTGTTGTCGTATGAGGCACCGTAAATGATCGAGCGGGCCGCACGGTCCAGATCTGCCGTTTCATCAACGACGACAGGGGGATTTCCAGGACCGGAGACGACGGCACGCTTCTGCTGCCGCAGCGCAACACTTCCGACGGCTGGACCGCCCGTCACGTTAATGAGCGAGACCAGCGGATGCGCAAAAAGTTTCTCGACGTACTCGACTTTGGGTTCCACGAGGATGGTGAGCAGATTGTCGATGCCGATCGCTTCATAGATCGCCTGGTTGAACATTTTGACGCCGAGCGCCGCGATCTTTTTCCCGCCGGGATGGGGACTGAAGACGATGGAGTTTCCGGCCGAGATCATGTTGATCGCATTGCACGTGATCGTCGGCAGGGAGTGCGTGACCGGCGAAACGGCCGCAATGACGCCGTAGGGAGCGTGCTCGATGACGGTCAGACCATAGTCGCCGCTGAAGCATTCGCTTTTGAGGAATTCGATGCCGGGAGTTACTCGGCCGACACCCTGCTGTTTCTCAATTTTATGGTCCAGGCGTCCGATTTTTGTTTCAGCCATTTCCATCGTGCCGAATTCTACGGCATTCGCGTTTGAGACATTCCGGATGGCGTCGATGGCCAGACGGCGTTCCGCGATCGTTTTTTTCTCAAGCTGCTCGAATGCGTCACGAGCGGCACAGACGGCCTCATTCAGGTCGGTGAATTGACCAAAACGTCCGACATAGGAACGGCCGGCAGCCGGCGGATTTGCGGTTCCACCCATCTGCTGAAGGACTTCGGCCACGATTTTGTTGATGGTATTTTCGCTGATTTTCATCTTTGGTTTCCTGTTTTCAGGAGCACATGATCTTTCAAATCAAATTTTCTTCATGGATTCCGTGATCCGGTATGCTGGCGGTACGGAATTTTTCGAAATGGCGTCTCCATGCCGCGTTCAGCGCTGGAAAACGACCTTTCCCCCCATATTCACGGTATCCACGATCCCGATCGTGACGGCATCTGTCGGGATCGGTTTGGTTTCCGGCGTCATGCGGGCACTGGACCCCTGGCAGACCAGCACGAAATCTCCTTCTCCGGCTCCCAGCGTGTCCAGCGTAATGAGCGTTCGGCCTGTGGGGAGCAGGGAGTCCTGCGAAGCCGGGTCAACTCGATACGCTTCCACGACGAGCAGCTTCCATCCGCGAAGGGAATCCAGTTTTTGTGTGGCGACGGTCGAACCGACGATTTTTCCTATGAACATTGCGTTTTTCCGGGTGATCTTGGACTGAATGTCAGGGTAAATCGGAAGTTTCAAATAAATGGACGGGAGGGACGCACGGCTGACGTATCCTGCGGCAGCGTTTCGTTTCCCGCTGGGGGGTCAGCTGCGGGCTTTCAAAGCTTCAACCGTTTGCCGGGCGACGATGAGTTCTTCATTCGTCGGGATGACGCAGATCTTCACGCGGCTTTCCCCGGCACTGATGCACATTTCTGATGCGCGGCATTCGCGGTTCTTTTCCGGGTCCAGGATGATCCCCAGTTCCGAAAGGTCACGGCAGATCATTTCGCGGATACTCCACTGATTTTCGCCGATCCCGCCGGTAAAGACGATGAGATCTGCACCGCCGAGTTCCACGAGATACGCTCCGAGATAGCGGCGAATGTCGAACACGTAGACGTCCAAAGCACGTTTTGCCTTTTCATTTCCGGCATTCGCGGCCGCCAGGATGTCGCGGATGTCTGTCCCCACGCCGCCGCTCAGACCGTAAAGACCTCCCTGTTTGCCGAGGATCGCGAGAAGTTCTTCACACGATTTGCCCGTACGTTTCATCAAATGCGGCAAAAGGTACGGGTCAAAGTCGCCGACCCGGTTGTTCTGCGGCAGACCGCCCTGAGGGCTTCCGCCCATGCTCGTAGCGCGGCTTTTGCCATCTGCGATCGCGCAGATGGAACTGGATCCGCCGAGATGGCAGGAGATGATGCGCAGATCTTTTCGGCCGAAAATTTCCGCACTGCGTACCGAGATGTAGCGGTGGCTTGCACCGTGGAATCCAAATCGGCGGATCTGGAATTCATCGATCCATTCATCCGGAACGGCATAGAGCCGGTTCGCTTCGGGAATGTCGGCATGAAAACCTGTTTCGAATGCCGCGACGAGCGGGACTTCCGGAAGCTGGGCACGCAGCTGGCGCATGGCCGCAATGTACGGCGGATTATGTGCCGGGGCGATGTCGACCATCTCTTCCATGGCGGCGAGGACCGATTCGTCGATGATCTGTACTCCCGTCACGCGGCCTCCGTGAACGGCTTTGAATCCGATCCCCTGAACTTCCGCGGGATCTTTCAGGCAGCCGACTTCCGGAGACGTGAGCTGACGGAGGCACTGACGCACCGCTTCGCCGTGGTCCGGCACCGGAAATTCTTCGGAGAACGTTTTTCCGCCGACCTCGACTTCGATCGGACTGAGAGGTTCGCCAATACGCTCAATGCGCCCTTTGGCGAGCTGCGCTTCATTCGTCATGTCGTAGAGTCGATATTTGAAGCTCGTGGAGCCGATGTTCGCGACGAGGATCTTCATGCGGAATGTCCTTCTGTTGGAAATGAAAGGGACGAAAAGACAGAAAAGACAAACGGAAACTGGATCCCGGGACAGGAAAGCGGAAAACGGGGAAGGTTCCCGCTTTCTTTCCGGATCTCAGACTTCGTTTTCTTCTGTCGGCTTGCGGCTTCTGAAATAAGGCCTAGTCGAGGAACGCCTCAAGCAGACCGGCGGCCGGGCGAGGAATGATGTGGCTGGAGACCAGTTCACCCGTCTGGGAAGCAGCGGATGCGCCGGCTTCGATCGCGGCACGGACACTTCCGACATCTCCGCGGACGATCGCGGTCACGAAGGCACCGCCGATGTTCACTTTCTTGAGGATGTCGACATTTGCGGCTTTCGACATGGCATCGCACGCTTCGATCAGAGCGACGAGACCTTTAGTTTCGATGAATCCAAGTGCGTCTTGCATTTTTAGTTACCTTTAATTCAAAATGGGAAATGAAACGGGTTTGGAAACGGACGGAAATTCTATTTCTTCGCGCCGTCCTTTTTCAGACCGGGAAGAAGGGAAACGATGTCTTCCGACGGACGCGGAATGACCTGAACGGCCAAGACTTCGCCCACGCGGCTTGCGGCGGCGACACCGGCATCGGTCGCGGCTTTCACGGCGGCGACATCACCCGTCACGTAGGCCGTCACGATTCCGGATCCGGGTTTTTCCCAGCCCAGAAACTGAACATTCGCGGATTTCATCATTGCGTCTACGCCTTCCACGAGAGCGACGAAACCTTTCGTTTCAATCATTCCCAATGCTTCCAATGTTTTTGCCATTGCGTTTTTCCTTTTTGTTTCAGGTTAAATGATGGGTAATCGAATTCGATGATTTATTCGGTTCAGCGGTAAAGTTCGATCCGGTCCGCGTGGTCAATATCGCACGCATTTCCTTCATCCGTGTCGAGGTGGACTTCGAGATGAACGCCGGGATCGACGCGCACGAGCACGTTTTCAAAAGTCGTCGTGCAGGACCCGGAATAGACACGCAGATTCATGCGGTCTTTATCCTGAACACCGTAGTATTCCGCTTCTGTCGGGTGCATATGCACGTGCCGTTCTGCGCGGATGACGCCGGATCGAAGTTCCACGACGCCTTTGGGACCGACCAGCACACAGCCGGGAGTGCCCGCAAGATCGCCTGACTGGCGTACCGGAAGCGGGATCCCCAGGGAAATACCGTCCGTGAACGCAAGCTCGACCTGAGACTGTTTGCGTGTGGGGCCGAGGATCCGGACAGACGGAAGCATTCTTTTGCGAGGTCCGACGACCATGAGGGTCTCTTTAGCCGCAAAAAAACCGGGCTGGTAAAGTTCCTTTTCCACCGTGAGCTGATAGCCGGGACCGAAAAGTGTCTCGACATCCTGATCGCTCAGGTGGATATGCCGTGCGGAAATGCTCACCACGAGTTCCGGAGCCGGATTGGGTTCCGGTTTGCCGGGAACGCCGACGCATTCCAAAACGATCTGGCGAACGATCTGCTCAATAAATTCCGCGCTGAGATTTGATGTATCCATTTTTATGCCGTTTTGGCTTTTGTTTCAAAAAAACTAAACGTATCTTTTCAAATCTCGGTCTGTCCTCCGGTCTCCCTTTACCGAAATCTTCCTCATTGGAATTTTTTGCTGATTTTGCTGACAGATTTTGCGGTTTTTGAGAGTTTTTTTGACTTGGACTCAAAAATATTTCCATAAAAAAGGCCATTCTCTTTTGGTAAAAGAATGGTTTTTTTGATTTGAAAGGGTAGGATGTGTGGATCAGGCATCCGCAAGTCTGTCGGTCTGGGTCTCTCCGGCACGGTTTTCCTGATGGTGTTCATCCCATAATGCATCCAGACGCCGCAGTGCACTGGGGAGATCGTAGACTTTGAAATATGGTTCGCCTGTTTCCCCGCACGCAGGTTTAAGGGCCAGACCTTTGTCCAGGAGTTTCTGAAGTGCGTCTTCCACTTCAAAATCAATATGGAATCCGAAATTTTCGTTCAGCCAGGCTTCGATCCGGCTGTCGAGTTTCTGCATCGTCAGATTTTCCTTCCGGCAGACGTAGAGCATGAAGTAGGCCAGAAAGGCTTCCTTGACTTCCTGAGTTTCCGCCTGTTCGACCAGCAGATTGACGGCTCCCATGTTGCCTGCAAGACTCTGATGGTAGAGACTCTCCGAGTAGGTCTTCAGGCATTTCATTCGGGAATTGAAGAATCCGCAGATCGAGCGGACAAAACCAAGGGCGAATGTGAGGAGCATCGGGATCAGAAGCGCCAGTTTGAAACTTGCCGCCAGAAGGATCTTCATGATCGTCGTGCCCAGTGCTCCTGAAAAAGAAGCTCCGACTTTGATCTGGTCAATGATCGGCAGGCAGAGACGCACTTCCGGCACGACGACTTTCAGATTTTCCACATCGACATCCCGAAAGACCTTGACCAGGATCCGGCTTTCATGCTCTTTTTTGTAGCGGGCCAGGATAAAAATGCGCTTGAATTTGAGACTTGGGTAATTTTCCTTCAGCAGCCAGAGAGCCTTCCCGGTTTTTTCTTCGTGGCGAATGCCTCGGTAGAAGATCCGGAAAAACTCCAGTTTCTGCATATCGACCTTGATGGAAAGGATGCCGGGATAGCGCGCTTCCAGAATTTCCGCCGTCTGTTCCTCTGTCATTTCGCGGAAATTGCAGATATTCAGAAATCGTTCAACACCATGCAGCAGTTCCGTTCGGCACGCTTCCCGGTACTCCTCGGAATATTCCGGAAAATAGCGTACTTCTGTATCCGGGTCGAACGGCGCGAAGGCTTTTTTGAGCTGACGGAAATTTTCCTGGTAGTCCAGATGGTAGTGTTCTTCCAGCATTTGGGCGAGGAGCTGAAAATGCGTCCTTTCCGCCTCGTTCAGCCGTTCATCTTTCAGGACCCGGTCCAGAATGTCCGTGAAGTATATGGGAATAAAATGTTCCCCTGCCGAGAGCCATTCCAGCTTCGGCAGGTTTTCCTTGTTGACGATCAGCAGCTTTTTCAGTGTTGAGGAAATGGACATTCTGGAACTCCCGAAGATCCGATTCAGGCATTTGAGTTCCCAAGAAGACGCTCAACGCTCGCCAGAAGCCGGTCCATTGGGAAGGGTTTGCGAATGTAGTCGTCCACACCCAGGGTTTCAGCATACGATTTGTGGCGATTTCCTTCGTTTGCCGTGATCATGATCACGCGGATCGGGACAGGAAGAGTACGGCGAAGATTTTCCAGGACAAGAAATCCGCTGCGTTTCGGCATCATCATATCGAGGATGATCAGGTCCGGTTTTTTTTGCTCCGTCATGAGCAGTCCCTGATTGCCGTCAGTCGCGTTGAAGACCTCGTAGCCTCGCATTTCAAGCGTCAGACGCATGGATTCCGTGATTTCCTGGTCGTCATCGATAATCAGGATCCGTTTGGCTCTTTTGAGTTCATCGTTCATGATTCTTGATCCTACTTTTTTCTTTTTTCTTTAAATTTTTCAGGTTCAGCACAGAAGTCATTTTCTCTGCCATTCCCCCATTATATACAAAATGCCTGAAAATGAAAGGCGGGGGGGGAAACTTCTGAAAAAAAATTGCTCTTTCCATAAATTTAAATATCGGGTAAAATAAGACACGGAATTGACTATAGAGGTGAAAAAATGTGGATCAAACGAAATTTTAATCAAATTTCTATTGCCCGACTGTTTATTGTGTCGATTTTGACGCATTTTGCGATATGGGGAGAAAATGCCTTTTGCGGGTCCGTAATGGGACAGGAAGCTGCTGTGCCCTGCGTCATGACGCGAGATGCGGCATGCCTCGGCTATCCGTGGGCCGGGATGGAATGTGTACCGGAAGATGCCCTGATACTGCGCGGACAAAGCGATCCGGAAAATGCTGCGGCTGCGGGGATCTCCGAAACGGGTTCGCTGGACACTTTTTCGGATGAGGGAATGGCTGCAGGATCATCGTCTGCCGGAATGTCTTCTTCCTGGGGAACTTCCGGGGAACTGCCGCTTTACTCGCCGTCGGAAGAACAGTACCATTACTGGGATCCGGCTTTTCGCGCCTGTATTCCCGGTTTTGGGAGACCTCTTCCGACCTCTGGTGAAGCGTGGACCTGGCAGGCACTGCCCGGAGGAACGCTTTATCGCGCCCATTTTGCGAGTAATCGTGAAAGCCGGCTCGGGATCCATTTCATCAATGAAGACACGACACACGATGCCTACTGGGATCCGACTCTTGGCGGACGGATCAATTTTCTCCGCTACGGGACCACGAACCGTCTCTATCCCGAAGGATTTCAGCTCGATCTGGAATGTGCCGCCATCGCGCGTCTGACGCTCACCGGGGACCGCGACCTTCACGGTACGGATTACCGGGTCGGTGCGCCGCTGACGTTCCGCAAGGGGAACTGGGAGTTTAAGCTCGGATACTACCACATCAGCTCGCACATGGGGGATGAGTGGATCGTCAAAAATTACGAAAAAACGGGTGAGGTCTACCGGATCAACTATGTGCGCGACTGCATCACGTGGGGGATCGGATTTCGGCCGGACGCCAATTGGCGTTTCTATTTCGGCGGGGACTACGTCTTCAACTGCGATGGAGGAGCAAAACCCTGGCAGTTTGAACTGGGGGCGGAATACTCTCCGATGATGCTCCCGAATTTTCAGGGATCTCCGTTTATGGCGGTCCATTTCCGGTGGAGCGAAGATACGGATTTCGAGACGTACAGTGCGCTTGAAGCCGGATGGCAGTGGAAGACCGTCTACCAGCACACGATGCGCGTCGGACTGTACGCCATGGCGGGACACGCCGATCAGTACCAGTTCTACGACCGCTGGGAAAAACAGATCGGGGCCGGTTTCTGGTACGATTTTTAAGCGGATCACGAAGCGATTCCCGGTCTTTTTCGGAAAATCATTTTGCGGACTCGGCTCTTTAAGGGAATTTTAAAGAGAGACCCAAGGAAAGTCAAAAGAAATCAAAGAAAAGTTAAGGAGACGGAAAAATGACTCTCAGAGATCCCCGATCCCTCTTTGGGGCGTTTTGTTTTTTGACGCTCATCGGTCTGGGAGTTTTTTTTCCAGAGTCGGCCAGTGCGCAGAAAGCAGAATTTACGCTGGAGATCGTCGACGACGAAACGCGCCGCCCGATCCCGTGCCGGGTCTCCATTCGGAATGAAAAAGGGATCCCCCGCAAAGCAGATGAGGTCCCGTTCTGGTACGATCATTTCGTCATTCCGGGGAAAATCTGGCTGGAATGGCCTCTGGGAACGTACCCGATGACGATCGAACGCGGATTTGAGTACTTGCCTCGGACCGGACATTTTGTGCTGAACCGTTACGGAAAAGACGCCAAAACAGAGACTCTGAAACGCTTCACGGACCTCTCGAAAAAGGGGTGGTGGTCCGGCGATCTGATGGTCATGCGCGAGCTGGCGGACATCGAACTTCTGATGATGGCGGACGATCTCCATTTCGTGCCGCTGGCGGAGTCAGCGGAAAAGCGGATCTTCGCGAAAGAGAAAAAGGCGCAAAGTCTGAGACGCGCGGAAGATCGCGAACGTTCCGGCCGAAAAGACCTGGATAGTCCGAGTACTTCCGAAAGAACGAAACGGGATCCTGCACAGCAAACGGAGCGTGCTGAAAAGTCTGCGAAAACGGATGAAGTCTGGTTTGATTCGGATCGGCTCTTCACGACACAGAACTATATTCTTCGGCATCCCGCCTGCGGTGCGGGGATCCTGAACCTGCCAGTTCCGCTTCCGTTTGAACGTCTGAAACTCGAATCCCGCCGAAGTGCCGTCCCGATGCTTTACGCCATCCATCAGAAGTACCCCGACGCCTGGATCGACGTGCAGAATGCGGAAAGCTGGGATCTCCCGCTGATGATCTCACTGGGGATCGCGGACTCTTTCCAGATCCTTGGACCGCACATTCTTCGGGATCAGCTGCTTCCGGAAAATGTGCTCTGGAAACGGCTTCCCGCAGTTCGGCCGATCGGCGGGATCCAGGCGGAACGGTACGTCGAGAAAAAGGAGACCCGCCGGGAAACAGATCCGGACTCTGCCGCAGCTCCGGACACCGATGCGGAAGAGGATGCTGCACTGGCGGACCTGCGGGAAGATCTTTTCCTCAGACCTTCTCAATGCGGATTCATCCCGGATGCGGCCCCCATGAACTATCGCGGGGAACGCGGACGTCAGCAGTGGACGGAGGAGGTCTACTTTCATCTTCTGAATACCGGGCATCGGATCCCGCCGTCTGCCGGAAGCGGCTCGGGAATGTCGCCGAATGCGCTGGGATCCAATCGAATGTACGTTTTTGTAGATCCGGACGAATATGCCGCCCGTGCGGACCGGACCGGCTTTCAGTACGAGGGGGCGAATGCCGGGTTTGACCGGAAAATGTGGTGGGACGCTTTGAAGGCGGGACGTTGTGTCGTGACCAACGGACCTCTGCTTCAGCCGTGGGTCGACGGGTATGTTCCCGGGGAAGTGTTCGCCTTTCCTGGGGGAGAAGGGGAGCTGGATCGGCTGAATCCTTCCATGACGCTGACGCTTCAGCAGAAGGCGCAGTACATCGAGGTCGTCATGAATGGCCGAACGATCCTTTCCGTGCCGTTTCGAAACTATGCCGAGACCGGGCGTCTTCCCATGCTTGAGATCAAAGAAAGCGGCTGGTTCCTCATTCGTGTCCGCGTCGACGACCCCGACACATACGGCTGCGTCATGTCGGCACCGTACTATGTTGAAGTTGCGGGAAGGCAGAAGATCCTGCGGAAATCGGCACGATTTTTCCTGAACTGGCAGAAAAAACGGATGGAGATCCTTGAAAAACGCGGAGCGTTTGCCGATAAAGAAGGACAAAAACTCCAAAAACTTCATGAATTCGCGCTGGCATATTGGGAGCTGATCCTCAAAAAAGCGGAAGACTGAATGGACCAAACCTTTGCGTCAAAAGAAAGGAAAAGAACCGGCCGTGACTTCATTTTTTCATCAAAAACTCGCAAACGGACTGCACGTGGCGGCGGAGAGACTACCTTTTGCCAAATCGGTCTCCATCGGATTTTTCGTTCGCTGCGGAGCAAGGTACGAGTCGGAAAATATTTCGGGAGTCAGCCATTTCCTTGAGCATATGATCTTCAAAGGGAGTCCGATGCGCAGTGCGCAGGACGTCAATCGGGAATTCGACACTCTGGGGATTTCTTTCAATGCCTGCACTACGGAAGAAGCGACCATTTTTTATGCGACGCTGCTTCCGGAGTATCTGGAGGACTGCCTGGAGATCTACGCCGACATTCTGCGTCCCGGTTTCCGTGAGGATGATTTTCTTGCCGAGAAGGAAGTGATCCTCGAAGAGATCGGAATGTACGAAAACGAACCGCCCTTCTGCATGGATGACCGAATGCGGCAGACTTTTTTCAATGGGTACCCGCTTGGAAATCCGGTCCTGGGATCTTCCAGAAGCGTGAAGCGTCTGCGTTTGGAGCAGCTCCGTGAATGGCTGCAGAAAATGTATTCGCCCCAAAACATTACCCTTTGTGCCTGCGGCTGCGTCGATTTTGATCAACTGCTCCGGCTTGCAGAAAAATATTGCGGTATGTGGGAAAATGTACCGTCTCTTTCCCTGGAGGCAGAATTTCCGCAAATTCCCGAGGCCTGCGGTCTTCCTTTTTTGCCGACGGTTGGATTTCAGTCCTTTCGGCGTCCTCAGGCGGCTCAGCAGTACCTTCTTTCGTGCAGTGCCTCGGGAGTTTCTTCCATGCGCGAACGGCTTGCCGGCCGTCTGATCGCCTCCATTCTCGGGGACGATTCCGGAAGCCGGCTTTACTGGGAGTTTGTCGATTCCGGCCGGGCGGAGCACGCGGTCCTCGGATTTACGGAATTCTCCGACGCCGGTTTCTTCAGCACCAGTCTGGCCTGCGATCCCGATGAGGCGTTGGAAAACCGGAAACGGACCGAGGCCATTTATCGTGATGCGGAAAACGGCGGCATTTCTGAAGAAGAATTGGCTTTGGCGAAAAATCGGCTGGCGACGGGGATGATCTTGGGGAGCGAGAAAGCGTGGAACCGTCTTTTCGGGATCGGGTGCGAATGGGCTCTCGCCCGGGAATATCGAACGGTGGAAGAGGAAAACGCCCTCCTTCGGTCCATCACACTGGATGAGATTCACGCATACCTGACCCGTTTTCCTTTGACTCATGCGCTGACATTCAGCGTCGGGCCTAAAAAACAGTGAGATGCTGAAGTTTTGAAGGAGCGCAGCAAGCGGGAAATGGAGAGAAACGGAATGGCTCCGAATCTTTAGGATCCTGAAATTTGCGTATCCGACCGAGACTGCGTATGGCCATTAAGGATGGAAGTTTTTCGAAGGAATGGAAGAAAATGCGGAAAAAACAGAATGTTTCGCGCATTTTCTTTCAAAAAGTCTGAAAAAAAACATCAATCCACCCGTTTGGGGGATTCTTTTTCTTGTGATCTGTGGTAAAATTACGAAAGTAAAATTCATTTTGGCCGCTTTTTCATACATAAAGGATTCACTCATGGGAATTATGGCTTTTCAGTACAAGACAGCAGCAGACTCTCCGATCCTTGTCGCGTACAATCGTGAGGAACGTCCGGACCGTCCGTCTCAGGCACCCCGTATCCAGTCCGGCTGTCCGCGTATTATTTGCGGGATCGATCGGAAGTCCGGCGGGACCTGGTTTGGAGTCAACCAGCACGGAATGTTTGCGTGTGCCATCAACCGCACCAAGCGCGAAATGCCGTTCAATCCCCGTTCCCGCGGTGTACTTTGCCGTGAGATGCTGAACTGTTCCAATCCTCAGAAAGCGGCTGAAATGGCTCTGAAAGAA
Organism: Thermoguttaceae bacterium; assembly: GCA_017939795.1. Classification (GTDB taxonomy): domain Bacteria; phylum Planctomycetota; class Planctomycetia; order Pirellulales; family Thermoguttaceae; genus RGIG3701. The sequence goes on along the minus strand of JAGBAA010000112.1, from coordinate 7,903 downwards.
CTTCAGACCGGGAACTATGCCGGCGTGAATTACGTCTGCGCGGACGCAAACCAGGCATTTGTGGTCTATGGCGGTCTTGAGCTTTCGATGCAGGAGATCGGCCCGGGGCTGCACATGTTTTCGGGGAATCGGATGGACGACTATAATGACGAGCGGCAGGAATACGTTCGCCGGCAGCTGACGCTTCAGCGTCTGGATTCTTCCGTCACGTTCCTGGCAGTGGCGAGTAAAACGTTTGCCCGTAAGCCGGATCCTTCCGGACGCCGCGGGATCGTCATCAGCTCCGGCGACATTCAGACCGTTTCCGGACTGCTTCTTTCCCTTCCCAAGAAAGGGCACGGTGCTGTTCTCCAGTGTACGGCATCGGCTCCCGGTGATTCGAAATATGAAGATGTCTCCGCACTTCTGCGTCAGGTCCTTTCCACGGATCGAAATTCTTCGAGCCGCGGCGGAATGGATGAAGAAGATGAAGATTTCATCTGACCGCAGTATGTGATGTCGTATTTTGTGAGAGAAACCGCTGTTCGGGATCTGCCTGCGGACAGTGTAGGGCAGCGGTTCTTTCATGGTCGAGAGCAGCCGTAAATCAAAAACCTGAATTAAAAGCCGAAAACGATGGAAACAGCAAACTATAATCCGATTCTTGAAATTTTGCACAAAATGCATCGTCAGTTTGCAGTACTGATCGATGAAGTCAATGGCGGGATCCTTCGGATACGCGGTCTGGAGGACCGGATCGCGCAGCTTAACAGGAATCTTGAAGCGGCTTTGAAAGTCGTTTTGAATCAGCGGATCGCCATGGATCAGAAGCAGGCGCAGCTGGAAGAGAACGAGAAGAACATTGAACGGCGCAGAAGTCAGCTGGACGAAGCGAAAAATGACCGGGAGTTCACGAGTATCCAAAACCAGATCGCCGCCTCGGAAGCTGCGAATGCCGTACTTTCCGACGAGGTCCTTGAGGGGCTGGATTATCTGGATTCTCTGAAACAGAAGGCTGAACAGGTGCGCGAGGAGATCCGAAACAGCGAAGCGGTGCTGGCGGACATTCGGGCAAAAAGCCAGGAAATGCGGGAAAAGGCGGAAGCGAAGATCCGCGAAATGAAAGTGGAATTCCGGGAGACAGAACGCCGTCTGAACGGGGAGCACAGTATGCTTTACCGCAGGGTCTTTGAAAATAAAAAATTCGATTCTCTGGCTCCGGTCCATCACCAGCATTGTGCCGGCTGCAATACGGTACTTCCGGTCGACATGATCGCCTCGATCGCGGAAAGCGTGCATGCGTTTGAATGCCGGCAGTGCGGCCGTATGCTCTATCTGCCGAATAATCACCGTATGGGATAGACCGTTCCGGAGACTGACGGCAGATCCCGACCGCGTCTGAGATACATAAAAAACACGAAGGAGAGAATTTTTCCTTCGTGTTTTTCTTTTAGTTCTGGTGATCCGGTTTAGTGCTTCCTGCGGTGAACTGCCAAAAGTCCGGCAGTTCCGAGCAGAAGCAGTGCCCACGTGGACGGTTCCGGAACCTGACCGAAATCGACCATCCGGAGATTATCGATGCCGAGCCAGCCCCAGTTTGCATTCTGATTGTCGCGGAGCTGGAGGAATGCATCAAGACCTTCCAGATCGGAAACGTCCCAGAAACTGTACTCGAAGTCATTGTTGCTGGAAGAACGGTGTGCTTCGCGGACCCGCTCAAAATCTTCCGCACCGTCCTGCAGGACCCAGAGTTCAAAACCGTAATCGCCGCCGGCACCGCCACTGATCATGAATTCAATGATGTCGCCGTCGATCTTGAACGTTTCGCTCCGCAGGGTGCCGACCGCAGCGTCCCACCCGCCGTTCGGGGAGTTGGACGTGATGAAATTCGAGCCGATCTGGTAATCGCAGGCTCCCGGCGCGCCGAAACGGAAATTCGTGATGGAATCGAGCCGATTGCCTGCAGCGTCGACTTCGTACCAGCCTTCCCAGTCGCCGGCTGTGTCGAAATTGAACGCCAGCGTTTCCGTGATGAGTGAAGGTCCGATATTATTGAACGTTCCGGTTCCGAGCGGAATATTGATGTCGCTGACGGTCGTCATGCCCCAGCTGCCTACCGCGAAATCGACGAGTGCGAGCGCGACTTCGTGACCTTTCAGACCTTCCAGAGAGATGGTCTTCAGTTCGCTTGTCTGATTATTGTTTGTCGACGAACAGCGGTAGGTGTCGAGCAGGAACTTTCCATCCGTAATGTCGTAGAGGACCATACCGGCTTTACCGTAGAGCTGGGAAATGTTCGTTCCATTGTCCGCAGCGGCTGTATCCGGAGCAGCGAAAGTACCGCCGGCCATTTTGAACGTAATGTCCTGCGTGTCATCCGCAACAGTGAAAGGCTGGCCCCAGAGAATACCATTATAGGTGTCCGAGCCCGCACCTCCAGTGTCGCTGGCAGTATCTTGATTTGCCGACTCTGCCCCGCCGCGGATCGCATGGATGTCTCCGTAATACATGGTATAAAACATCGTATTTCCACAGCCGGCGTACCAGCCGTCGTCCGTACCGACGCCGAAACCGTTTGCGATATTCTCTTTGAAAGTGAACAATCCGCCGCCGAGATCGTAGGCCGCCCGACGTACCTGTTTCGCCGTGAGCGACTCATCGTAAATGCGAAAATCCGCCATATCGCCGCGGAAACTGTTCGCGTAATCATACCAGTAACCGGCCTTGATAGTACCAGCGGTTCCCGTATTGAGCGTCATGTTATTCGAACCGGTGAGCTGCCCATTATAGTAGATGCGGACTGTCTTTCCATCGTAGGTTTGCGTGACCAGCCCCCAGGTGTCTTTGATCGAATACGGTACCGATGTGGAAAAATCAGATCCCCACTGCTGAGCACGCAGTTCTTTGTCGGCGTAGGTCTTGACGGTAAAGTCTTGAAGGTTTTCACAATTGCCAATCGACCAGAGCGCGTAATTTCCCGTTGCGCTGGGTCTGACGAGGGCAGATGCTGTTTTGGACGCCGCTCCGGAGATGCCGAGTGCCTGCGTCTGGGTCGTCGTATTGACGTAGTTCGTTCCGTCCAGCTTGATCGCCTTCATACCGTTGATCCCGGTATCGACGAAAACCGGCGCGTCGCCCTGCGCATCGCTGAAACCAAGGCCGGTAAGATCAAACGAACCAACGTTGGTGATCGTATCATGATTGAAATCCAGCTGAACGAGCGGTTCCGCCGCCTGAGACAATGCCGCACTTCCAAGCAGACCGGCAGCCGCCAGCATCAGGACCGTTTTTTTACTTCGATTATGTTTTGACATTTGGCCTTGCCTCCCAAACTTCTTTGACACATAAAGTAAATTGATCGTATACAGTATACACCATGAATTTTAGTTTATTCCGTGGAAAATTCTCAAAAAAGAAATTTTTTACAGAAAAAACTTTAATATTATGTTTTTTTTGTAAAATTTTACCCAGTATGAAGCTCGTGCAAGTTATTCACTGAAAAATTTCTGATCTTTGCTTTTGGGAGTTTCCGGCAGCGTCATTTTCAGAAGTCCCTGTTCAAGAAGCGGCTTCACATTGCGCGACATGGCATATGCTGCCGACTTTACTCCGAGCCATTCTGCAATCTCCTGCCGTGTTCTCGGTGTTCGGCAGAATTCGAGCAATTCCCTTTCCTGTTCATTGACATTGTGTTGTTTGTCTTCGATCGGTTCGTTGTAGAACGTGACCCGAAATTCACTCCGTGAATCCGCGAATTCCGGCGGCTGCAGTCCCGCTTCCTTTAATTCACGCCGAATGGTCGGGATCCCGGAATAGCGGTTTTCCGTGATCTTCAGCGTTTCGAGAAGTCTTGCGAGACGTTTATTTCGTGTGTCCGGCTGAACATTTCCCAACTGATCGATCGTTAATTTGCCGTAAAGTCCTCCCGGATTACGGAGCTCCAGCCGATCTCTGAACATCGTGAGTTCGATCGGCTTTCCCTCGGAATGGATACTGTAGTCTCGATGGACCAAAGCATTCAGGATCGCTTCGCGGACTGCCGCGATCGGATACTCTGTTTTGTCGTATCGCTTTCCAGTACGCGGATCGATACGGGTCTGGACTTTCATATTTTTGATGACGAAAGCGAGTGCGCTTTCGAGGATCTCCGGGATGCTTCCTTCGATCCTTCGATTATCGAGAAATCTTGTTCCATCTTCTGTGACACTGCCCCGTTCCGTACCGGGAATGACCGTCGCGTTGATCGTGTACTGCGGATAAAACATTTGAGGAAAGTTCGAAAACATCAGAACACACATTAAGGATGGCACATTTTCACGATACAGACTGGAAAATTTGAGGATGTCCGTATCAGAAAGCTGAGACAGACGCGGATTTTCCGTCTTGAGGATCGTGAGATATTGCTTTACCTTTTCCTGATCGATCGCGATTTGAATATTTTCTTTCTGCGCAGGCCGAATATCATCCTCAAGCTGTTTCCGGAATGCTTCGTAGGAATAGACTTCATATTCGCTCATTGGTTCATCGGAATCTCCTACTCGGACCCAGGAGCCGTCAACACGCCCCTTTCCGCGATAGCAGCAGGGACGTTCCGAAATATCAACTGCCGGTATCTCTGCACTGACCACGCCTTTTCCATCCTCGAAAACCGTCAGAGTAAATGTCGGCCTGACGACTGGTTCCATCTGCTTGCACTGTTCGTTGACTTTTTTCTGGAGGTCCTCCATGTCGTATACACCGACGACTTCGTACTCTTTTCCTTCATCGATCCCGAACAGGATCGTTCCGCCGCCGTCCTGATTGGAAAAGGCTGAAAGTGTATCGTAGAGTTTTTTCGGACAGCCTTGATGGGCTGCTTTCAGCTCAAGCTGCCGCCATTCACATTTTCTTTCCTGAACCAATTGGACCAGTTCTCTCAATTCTTGTTCCGTCATTGAAAATACTCCTTCTATTTTTTTTCGATACTTTTATAGTATACCATAAAATAAAAAATCCAGCAACCAATTTATAGAATGATTTTAATAAAATTTGACTAATTTTAAAATTTTTTGACGAAAATTATCTAAATTTGACAAAAATTTGATAAGTTTTAAAAATATTTGACTAAATTTGATAGGATCTAACAAGATTTTGACTAATTCCGGATCTGTTTAACTAAAAAATGATGAAATTTGATAAGATCGAGCAAAGATCTGTCTTGATTTGAAGATTTTAATAAAATTTTGACTGAATTTTTGCATAAAAAAAGCGCGAACGTGAGTCCGCGCTCTTTGGGATGATCAAAAGTCAGTCAAACTTATTTGGCGACTTTCTTCAGGACGATACGGCTGTCGGCGACGGAGCAGCCAAGGCCTTCGGCATGGACGATCAGCGGGTTGATGTCCAGCTCGGCGATCTCCGGGTTCTCGGCGACCAGGATGGAGAGGCGGGTAAGCGCATCTTCCAGAGCCGCAAGGTCATGCTGACCCAGACCGCGGTAGTTGTTCATCAGCTTGTAGACCTTCGTGTTTTCCAGCATGCTGTGTAGGAAGTATTTGCTCGTCGGAGCAAGACGGAACTGAACGTCTTTCATGAGTTCCGCCGTCGTGCCGCCCATACCGAACATGACCAGCGGACCGAATTTCGGGTCGCGGTTGCATCCGAGGATGACTTCCGTGCCTTTCGGGGCCATTTCTTCGATCAGGATGCTGTCGATCTTCGCGCCCGGAACGTTCTTCGCGATGTTGGCGTAGATCTGTTCGAAACCGGCTTTCGCGCCTTCCGCACCTTTGATGTTGAGGAGAACTCCGCCCGCGTCGAACTTGTGTTTGACGTCAGCGGACATGACCTTCATGACGACGGTGGTGTCCCATTCGCCAACGGTCTTGGCAGCATCTTCTGCCGTGGTGACGACGGCACTCTTCAGGAGCGGCAGGCCGTAGCAGGCGAAGATCTCACGGCATTCCGCCTGTGCGAGGTATTTGCTGTCCGCATCGCCGAGTTTTTCAGCGATGATCTGAGCGCACTTCGCTTTGTCGGTGCCTTCGACGCTGACCGGGTCACGGTCGGTGAGTTTGGCCTGTTCGGAAAGCGCGTAGGCTGCGCCGAGAGCGCGGACGGCATCTTCCGGGAAGCTGTAGTTCGGGACACCGCCGTCACGCAGGTTCTGAACGCCTTTCGTGACCATTTCGGCACCCATGAAGCTGGCGACGATCGGAATGTTGAGGTCTTTGGCGACCTGCGGGATGATCTCGCCGATCTCGTCGATGTCCGTCATGGACTGCGGGGTCAGGATGACCAGACCCATGTCGACGCCGGCATCTTTGAAGACTTCTTTGCAGGCGGCTTCGTAGCGGTCGTGCTTCGCGTCACCGATCACGTCGACCGGGTTGCGGAGGGAAGCGGCAGCCGGAAGCTGTTCGCGGAGGGCGTCTTTCGTGGCGTCCGCGATCGTCGCGAGGGTCAGGCCGTAGCGTTCGGCAGCGTCGGTCGCCATGATGCCGGGGCCGCCGGCGTTGGTGATGATGGCGAGACGATTGCCGCGCGGCATCGGCTGGTTGCAGTACAGAGCGGCGTAGTCGAACAGTTCGGCGATCGAATCAACGCGCTGGATGCCGGACTGCATGAGCAGTGCCTGGTAGACCGCGTCGTTACCGGCAAGCGAACCGGTGTGGCTGGAGACGGCTTTCGCGCCCGCGGCGGAACGGCCGGATTTCAGCACGAGGATCGGCTTTTTCTTTTCGTAGAAGATCTTCGAGGCGATTTCCTGGAATTCCGCACCGCTGGAGATGGATTCCAGATACATCGCGATCACTTTCGTGTTCGGGTCGTCGGCCAGGTAGTTGAGCAGGTCGATCTCGTTGACGTCGGCTTTGTTTCCGAAAGAAACGAATTTGCTGAAGCCCATGTCGCGTTCTTCGGCAAAGTCAAGGACCGAGGTGCAGAGCGCGCCGGACTGGCTGATGAAGGCGAGGGAACCGGCTTTCGGGGTCTTCGCGGCGAACGTGGCGTTCATTTTCGCGTCGTCTTCGGCATTCAGGATACCGAGGCAGTTCGGACCGACGAGGCACATGCCCTTTTCGTGGACCAGTTCGACGAACTGTTTTTCAAGTTCGGCACCGGCAGCGTCGACTTCTTTGAAACCGGCGGAAATGCAGACGAGGGCTTTGACGCCTTTTTCGGCGCATTCTTCGGTCGTCTGAAGGACGAATTTGCTCGGAACGACGATGACTGCGAGGTCCACATCACCGGGAACGTCTTTGATGGAGGCGTAGGCTTTGACTCCCAGCACTTCCGGGGCTTTCGGGTTGATCGGGTAGACCGGGCCGCCTTTGAAGGTGTCCAGCAGGTTCTTCAAAATGTCGTTTCCGCAGGTCTTCGGCTTCGTGGAAGCTCCAATAACCGCGATGGATTTCGGATAGAACAGCGAGTCAAGTTTGCTAACGTCTGCCATATGTCGGCTCCTTAAGCTAAAATGAGGTGATGGAAACAAATACTACGTACATACTGCTGATTATAGCACATCCAGAATTTCTGTAAAGGGAGGTTTCCGGATTTTTGGCGGGAAAGCGTGATTTTTTCATTCTTTTTTTATCGTTAAGATGAAAATTTCGAAAAGGAATGTTTTTTATGAAAAAGTCTTCTTTCGCGAAAGATGTATTTTCGCCGCGGATCGAAAAGTGAGCGAAATTTAATTAAAACGCCTCTATTGTGTATGAGAAATAAAATCAACAGTCAAAAGAGTTTCAGCAATAAAGAAAAGCAGGAAAAGAAACGTTTCTCTTCCTGCTTTCTGTTTTTTCGCGCGGCGGTTCGTGCTTTACGTCACTCTGCCTTTTTTTCGGCTGGGAGGTATTCGCGGTAACGCATGAGCGACGCGACGGCCATTCCCGTTCCGTAGTAGAGATGGTAGTCGTAGAGCGGGTAATCCCACCACGTGCCGTTT
>JAGBAA010000111.1 GCA_017939795.1 Thermoguttaceae bacterium | reverse complement strand
TCCGGAGCAGGAAAACACGCCGTGGGTCCTTCCAAACGGCCAGATCCTCTACATGCGGTGGGAGTACATCGACCGTTCGCAGGTCCACTACCATCATCTCTGGACCGCGAATCCGGACGGCACGAAACACCAGGTCTACTACGGAAACCAGACGCCGGGTATCTGCATGTTGGGCGCGAAACCGATCCGCTACCGGAAGGACGTTCCGCCGGAAGATCGCAATTTCGCGATCGTTTCGACCTTCTCGCCGGGACATGGACGCCGTGAACACTATGGGACCGTCACGCTCGTTGATCCGAGGAAAGGTCCTGACGCGCCGGAGGGTGTGCGCACCATCTCAACGAATTCCAATTACGCAGATCCATGGGCATTTTCGGAGGACTGTTTCGTCTGTGTTCAGAATACGCAGGTCGTTCTCATGGACGGCGACGGCCGGACGGTCCCGCTCTACACGCTGCCGCAGGATCAGATCGACCAGGGATTCTGGGTCGCGGACGTTCAGCCGGTCATTCCGCGTGAGCGTGAGGAGATCATCGCCGACGTGACGGACCCGAACGCGAAGACGGGCTACATGGCACTGGCGAATCTCTACCAGGGCCGTCAGATGATGGATCTTCCCAAAGGGACGGTCAAGGAACTGCTCGTGATGGAAGCTCTTCCGATCCCGGTCCACTTCAACGGCGGGATGATGAGCGTTTCGTCAGGCGGAACGTTCAGCCTCACCCGGCTCGTCGGGACGGTCCCGGTGAATGAAGACGGCTCGGCATTCATGGAGCTTCCGGCAGGAAAGGCACTTTTCTTCATTGCGCTCGACGCGGAAGGAAAGGCCGTGAAGCGAATGCACAGTTTCACCTCGCTCATGCCCGGCGAAACGAATCTCTGCATCGGCTGCCATGAAGAGCGGACCATGACTCCGACGGCGCAGGACCGCCTCCAGTTCATGAAGGCGATGAGTGCGCCGGCCTCTGTCCCGAAGAAGGTCGAGGGAGTCCCGGAAGTCTTTGACTATTTCCGCGACATCGTGCCGATCATTGACCGTCACTGTCTGGAGTGCCATAATTCTCAGCGGCGTGAAGGAAACTGCGACCTGAACAGCGACCTGCGTCCGAGTTCGTTCGTCCAGTCGTTCAGCTACTTCAGCTACCATAAAATGCTCGGAGACAATCGGAACCGCCCGATGAGCAATTTCAAGCCGTACGAGATCGGAAGTAAAGCGAGTACGCTCTACCAGCTGATGGAGAGCGGGCACGCGGATCAGGACGGAAACCGCCGCGTGAACATGACGCCGGAAGAGCTGAAGACCGTTCGGTTCTGGATCGAGGCGGGGGCGAACTATGCCGGAACGTACGCCGCGAATGCGTGCGGTCTGCTCGGCTGGAGCTACTCGCCATATGGAGAAGACAGAATGCAGAACAGCCGCTACATTCGTGAGGATGAAAACTGGCCGGAACGGCACGCCGTGCTCGAAATGTTTGGGCGTCGGTGCATTTCCTGCCACAAACCGGACGACACACAGCGTGCGCGTGCCCTGCCGGCTTCCATGGCGACCGGTTCGAAAAAGTACTCGAGCAGCTGGGCGTTCAATCTCTCGAAACCGGAAGAGTCCAACTTCCTGCGCAGCCCGCTGAATCATTCTGCAGGCGGACGCCAGATGTGCAAGCGGCAGGATGAGACCGGAAAGTGGGTCGGCGTGGAAGTCTTCAAGGATAAAAACGACCCGGACTACCAGATCCTCCTGAAGTACATCCAGCGCGGAGAGCAGTTCATCACGAGCGAACGTTCGCATTTCAGCAAGAAGCCGTTCTATCCGAATCCATGGTATGCGCGTGAGATGGTGCGTTTCGGGGTCCTGCCCGCAGACTACCAGGAAGGAACGCCGATCGATCCGTACGAGACCGACCGGAAGTACTGGGAAAAAGTGCAGAGTCCGCAGCCGCATAAAACGGAGTGACGGAATGAAATGAAAAGAGCGTCGGAAAACCGGCGCTCTTTTTTGGGATCGATGGCGGGAAAATGAACTTCGTCTTCCCCGCCGGATCAGAAGTTTCTATTTTTTGTTCGGCTTCTGATTCTTTTGGGAATTTGGGGCCTTAGCGTTCTTTTTCGCTTTCGCAGCCTTGGCTTTCTTCGCCTTCATTGCCTTGGCTTTCTTTGCCTTTGCGGCTTTCGCAGCTTTCGCTTTCTTTGCTTTTGCGGCTTTCTGCAGCTTCGCATTTTTGGCCTTCTTTGCGTTCATCTGCTTCGGCGTTTTTTTGGCGTTCCTGGCCTTGGCGTTTTTCTTCGCGTTTTTGGCCTTCTTTGCGTTCATCTGCTTCGGCGCTTTTTGGGCGTTCCTGGCCTTGGCGTTTTTCTTCGCGTTTTTGGCCTTCTTTGCGTTCATCTGCTTCGGCGCTTTTTTGGCGTTCCTGGCCTTGGCGTTTTTCTTCGCGTTTGGGGATTTTTGAGCCTTCTGTTTTGCCTGCTTTGCTTTCAGAGCCTTGGCCTTCTGTTTTGCCTGCTTCGCCTTCTGGGCCTTAGCCTTCTGTTTTGCCTGCTTTGCTTTCAGAGCCTTGGCCTTCTGTTTTGCCTGCTTTGCTTTCAGAGCCTTAGCCTTCTGTTTTGCCTGCTTTGCTTTCAGGGCCTTAGCCTTCTGTTTTGCCTGCTTTGCTTTCAGAGCCTTGGCTTTCTTCGCTTTTGCGGCTTTGGCTTTTTTCTGCTGAGCTTTCTTTGCTTTTTCTGCCTGTGCTTTTACTTTGACATTTTCCGCTTTCTTCACTTCAGCCGTCGGTGCAGGAACGGCTTCTGGCGTTTTTGCCGGAGTTTCTGCGGCTGGAGCCTTGGCCGGAGCGGCATCCTTGGCCGGAGCGGCATCCTGCGCTATGGCAAACGCGGCGGAAATGCTCAGTATTGCAAGGAAGGAAAGAACCAAACGATGGATTTTCATGGGAAATCTCCTTTCAATCAAAAAAAACTGGACGTTCTCTTCCGGGATTTTGGGTGAGGCGGAAAGAGAAACGTTTTCAAACTCACGTTTTCTGACATTTAAACGCATTTCCAGTGGTTCTCATTGCAGAGGAAAAATTTTTTTAAGAAAATTTTAAAATAAACTGGAGAAGTGTGGTAAAATTTTACGATAGATTAAGATAAATAAAAGAGGGAATAAGAGGTGTTTGCGCAATGTGTGCAGTGCCTTTTCAATAAAAATTTTAGTTTTTTATTTTTTCAGGGAGCCAGGATCCAATTCATATGGTATACTTCAGGTAGGTAGTGATTTGACAGGATCACAGTCAATCAGAAAGCTGTGGTTTGGGATTTTTGTTAGGTTTTTCAAAACTTTAGAAAATTCTCGAAAATTTTCCAAAAAAGATAAAATTTACTATTTACACGGAGTTGGATTTTTGGTATAGTACGGTTTGAAGAGTTAGTTTGGACAGACCGGACTGAAAAAATAGACCGATTTTTCCGGAAACTGCCTCATGTTTTGTGCCTGGATCGGACGCACAAGACGCAGTGGATGGAGATCGGGGACAAACTTACGGGAAATAAAATGGAAATAAATAAACTGTCGAATGTTTCGGGGATCAGTCGCGTGAATTCGGTTCAGCAGGCGAAGACCAACGATGGAAACGCGCAGATTTCCCAGAAGCAGGATGTTCAGCCGAAACAGGATGTTGTTGACATTTCGACGGCGCAGACTGCGGCTTCGAGCGACGTGACTTTTTCAGGGATGAAGGTCGACGGGATCCGTACGGACCTCGTGAATCGCATTCGTGCCGAGATCGCGGCCGGAACCTACGAAACGCCTGAAAAAATGGAAGTGGCGCTCCAGAAGATGTTTGGATCTCTCTTGGACGACTGACGTACTGAAAAATTTTCGATTCATTGATCGTACGCGGAGTGGAAACTCTGTGTACGTTTTTTTTGCTTGATCGACGTGAAAAACACAAAAAGAGACCAAATTCACGAAGTGATTTTAAAATTTTTCAAATTTGGTTTCGTGATTTTTGGCGTATTCCGTGAATTTCGTGTCAGGCTCCGTCCAGTTTTTTTCTTTTCAGTGGGTTTCTGCGGCTCTTCTGTGGTGTCCGTGGTAAAATAGCGGATCTGGCTCGGTATGCATTTGCCGGAAGAGCCTCTTTTTACTTTCTTTCCGTGATCCGCAAGGACATTCGGCATTCCCATTCACTGTCGTTTTCGGAGCGGATGAACCAGTGAGGAATGACGCAGACTGCCTGGTGCACGAGCTCAAAACCGCCTTCGGAATTGCTGACGGTCTCGACGGGGTAGGTCCAGAAATCGGTGATCCGCGAGACGTTCAGTTCGACGCGGAGTTTCTGCCAATCGTCAGCCAATCCGAGGAATGGGGCCGTTTTGGTGTTCAGACAGGTGCTCAGGTCGCCGAGATGCATGCCGCAGGAATCGTAGAAGTATCGGTCCTCGCAGTGTCCAGGAAGGCCTGCGAAGTTGAATTCCGAACCGAAGAGGAGGGTTTCCCATCGCGGAAGATTTCCGAGATGCCAGGTGAACTCGAGCGTATCGCCGGTGAGCTGAAGGGTCTTCCTGATCGAAATATTGTGGAGGTTTCCCTCGAAGGAACGGACCTGCGCAAAGGCGGCGAGCGTCAGTTTTTCGTTTTCGAGATACGCCCGGTACGGGAGCTGCGCGAACGTGCGTTCCGGGACAGTCTCTCCATTCATGAGGGACTCTGCCGTGACGTTTTGCGGATAGAAAAAATCAAGAAACGCTTTTCGCGGCGTCTGGTCGTACTGGAGCCGTTTCTCGAGTCCTTCCTGCTTAAAGACGGCCTGATCGCGGATGTTTCCGAGGTCCTCTTCGGGGTCTTTTTCGGAGTCCTGCCCGGAGATCTCATTCGGAGTTTCGCGGAGTTCCGCACGTTTTTGCGCTTCGATCGTGCGGACGATCGCTTCATGGTACGGTTCCGGACGCCGCGTCATGCCTGCGAGGAGATTCAGGCCCGTTTTTCGGACATCCAGCTCGTAGAGCATTCCGCCCTGCACCGGCGAGACCCAAGCGGTGAGTTTTGGCGTTTCGAGACGGAATTCCGTTTCGCCGTCAAGATCGAAATCGCCTTCTGTTTCATCGTTGGGAGCGATCCTGTCGAGTAAGGCGTCAGCTGCGATCAGGCTGCGGTAGATGCCGTTTCGCAGATGCGGCAGGTAGATCCCTCCGAACGCGCCGTGCCAGTACGGGCAGTTGCACTGTCCGCGGTAAAGTTCTGCGCGGGCGTCTTCCAGAAGCTGGATCGTGCGGAAGTATTCGGGGGACGCCGGGTCCGTTTGCGTCAGCATCTGGTTCTGGAGCCGGCACAAACGGCGGCTGACGGCCATCATGCGGCAGTACATTTCGTTCGTTTCCGGGTAGCGGATCTTGAAATTGCGCCAATTCCCGCCCGAAACGAACGCACGAAGCCGGCAGATCGCGTTTCGGAAGCTCTGAAGTTCCTTTTCTGCTTTTGAGGCTTTCGCCGTACTCACCGAGTCTCCGACGGAACAGGCCGGGCAGTTTTCGGTACTTTCCTGTGCATTTTCGGGGGCTTCGGAGGCTTCCGGCGGCAGGAAACTCATGAGCGTCTCGTACTCCTTGCGCGTTTCGGTGTCGAGTGCCCACTCGGTCATTTCGCGGTAGGAGCAGTCGGGAAGATAGCATTTCCCCAGAGGTTTCATTTCGTCGCGCGCCTCGGACATCGTGACGGTCCGCAGCCAGGAGGAATTTTCCAGCAGTGCGTCAAAAAATCGGGCCAGCCATTGACCTTCGCCGTAGACGTGCCCGAAAGTGTTGGGCCAGGCACCGAATTTCTCGCCGTCGTCCGCGCAGAAAAGAAGCGCATTTTCGTGCGTCTCGTGGATCTCGCGCAGGTAGTGGAGACTTCGGTCAATGGAATCAAACGGGATCCAGTACCGAAGTTTTTCGCTGTCTGGGTAGACGGCCATCAGGTTCCCATCGTCCTCCGTGAGATAGTATCCGTAGAGTTTTTTTTCCGAAAGGCCTGCTTTTTTGAAATGGTAGTCGTCCAGGATCGTGAATTCCATCCCTGCCTGCACGAGGTCACGGACGCAGGACTGTTCCCAGACACGTTCGGGCATCCACATTCCGCGGACTTTGACTCCGAGCCGGTTCTCGATCCAGCGGGAGTGCATGAGTATCTGGCCGATGCGGTCCCGGGAGGGAAGCATGGCGAGGATCGGTTCCTGAAATGGTCCGCCGAGGATCTCGATGCGTCCGGACCGTGCGAGTTCGCCGAGTCGGTCAAGGTATTCCGGGTGGCGGTTTTCGAGCCATTCTTCGAGGCAGCCGGAATTGTGGAGAGAGAGCCGGAGAGAGGAATATTCGGGGCGCGAGATCAGATCCAGAAACGGAAGGTAGCTTTTCTGATAGCATTCTTCCATCGTGCCGTCAAAATTTCCCACAGGCTGGTGATTGTGGAACGCCAGCGCAAGACAAAGCGGTTTTCGGGACATTTTTTTCTCTCTCGTTTCTTCTGAAAAGCTGAAAAGGAAATCGGACTTCCCGCACCTTGGAGGAAGCGGGAAAAGCATTGGAATTCTATACGAGCCACAAAATTCCGAGACCCGCCGCGATGAGCATCAGGCAGCATCCGGAACCAGGTTTGCCGGGGTGTCCGTCTTCAGGTTCGTAGTCGTCGTCATCGTCATCTTCGTCTTCGATGATCTCGACTTTCGGGTCTTTTGAGGGATCGTGGAAGTGAGCGGCAGAAGGATTTTCCAGCGTGATCCCGTCTTCAAACACATGACCGCAGGTCCTGCATTCTTTCAGAAACTGCGGGTAAAGGAGTTCGTCGCAGCAGGGGCACATGACGGCCAGCGGGTACTCGTCGGAGTAGGGATCCAGTTCCGGGTCGGAATCGAGCGGCTGGGAGAGATTGGAGGCCATGAGACGATAGTCAGGACGTCCTTTTTCCTGCGGTTCCTGCGTCTGCGGATGCCCGCACCGGCAGGAGTGACCGTGCGCATTTCCGTGTTCGTGTTCGTGACCGTGCCCGCACTGGCAGGAATGGCCATCCGGGGCGTAATGCGGATTTCCGACGGAGATCGTGTCCGCGGTATTGGCGAACGTCGCGCCTGCGAGAGCTGAACCGATGCTTCCGGCCATCGCTGAGCCGAGATTTCCGGCAAGAAATGACTTAACGGCGTCCGGAGTCAATGCTCCGTCGTCGTACATTTCATCACCTTCCTGGGGAACGATCAGGTCAAGATCCGCCAGTGGAAACCGATCGCCGATCGTATTGCAGAAGCGGCAGTAGGCGATCCGTCTTGCACCGCATTCGGGACAGACGTCCCAGCTTTTCATTTTCATTCGTCAGGCCTTTGATCCTTTCTTTTTTGGGCGTTCCCATTCGCCGATGGTTGGGGTTTGGGGATTTAGGTGTCCTGTCCAGTTCTTTGAGTCTTTAGGTCTTCGGCATTTTTCTTTTCGGACTTTTGCCTGAGTGCGTTTGGGAGCCTCCATTCTGCGATGGAAAAGAACCCTGAGTATCCCTGATTTTTCTGACAGGCAGAATCTAAACCGAAATGGTGTCAGAGAAGGTTAGGCGGGTTCTGGAACGGCTTTCGAAAACATTTGGAAGAGCTCGAAGCTGTCTGATTCAGAAGCTGGTTCAGGAGCTGTCTGGTTCAGGAATGTTTTGTCCGGGATCCTTGACTTCGGGAAGGGCTCAACGTGAGAGCAGTCCTGCTTTGCGCGTGTGTGGTGTGGAAAAACCCGGGCTGGGGATCAGCCCGGGAAACCAGGGGGATTGGGACACCCCTCACATTGAGTACCTTACCGGTTCAGCGTCAGGCCGAAGACGAACCCGTGCATGAACACATCGTTTTTGTTGTTGCCGTCGACCAGCCCCATGACTCCGTTGCCTGCCATGTCGAGCGTGTAGTCAACCATTCCAGCCGGGCGGGCAATGTTGCCTGCGTAGATCCCGGACCATCCGAGGGAGAGCTGGACTCTGGTCGTCAGGTCGATGTTGAATTTGACTCCAACTTCCACGATCGGGGTGAAGAGGTCGTCGGTCATCTTGTGGTATCCGGATTCACCGCCGGCACCGATGTTGCTGTCGTACACGACCCACTTGCCGTCGCCGCTTTCTTCTTCACCTTCCTCGCCGTTATCGATGCCC
This sequence comes from Thermoguttaceae bacterium, assembly GCA_017939795.1. Taxonomy (GTDB): domain Bacteria; phylum Planctomycetota; class Planctomycetia; order Pirellulales; family Thermoguttaceae; genus RGIG3701. The sequence goes on along the minus strand of JAGBAA010000111.1, from coordinate 29,454 downwards.
AGACCGTAGACGCTGTCGGATCCGTAGATGCCGTTGGCGTAGGCGTTGCTGCCGATGATGGAGTAGTTGGAGATCTTCTGGGCGTTGTACGCCGCGGTGAATTTACCGAGGAGTTCCATTCCGAAACGGCCTTTCTGGCGGTTCCAGCGCAGTCCGAGCTGCGGACCGAACATGTTGTTGTCGGCGGTCGTTTCGATGCTCGTGTCGTCGAGGAAGTTGGGAGCGTAGAACTCGCCGTTTCCTCCGCGGGGGCTTCCACCCCAGAATCCGAACTCTTCATCCCATTTCATGTAGCGCATACCAAGGCCGAGTTCGAAGATTCCGGCGCGGGTCGCATGGCTGCGGTGCAGGTAGTTCAGCTCGATGCCCCAGGTGCTGATGTCGCTCCACATTCTCGCGGTATCGAACTGGACCAGCATTCGGTCTACGAGGAGGTTGCCGTTGTCGTCCTGAGTACAGTCTACCCAGTGGTCTTTCTTCTGTTCACGGTAGATGATACCGCCCAGGTAGTTGTTGCCTTTGCCGTCGGCACCGTTATTCGTGTCTTCGAAACCGACTTCCACACTGCGTCCGGTTTTTTCGGTCTGACCGTCGATCGTGAAGATCGAGCAGTCCCATCCGTGATGTCCGTTCATGAAACCGAAGGTGTAGCGCTGACCCACATGGAATTTCGTGTCAAGCATGTTCGTGTTCCAGTCGTTGTGCTGGACTGCCTGACGCAGCTGACCGATCGGTCCGTATCTGTCCGCGGCGTAGTCGATGAACTCACCGACGGAAACTTCCGTGAATCCGTCCTGAAGGGCTTCTTTGATGCCGCTTCCGCTGCTGCTTCCGCTGCTGCTCGCCTTGATGATCGTACCCTGGATCCCGTCGCCGGAGTTGTTGTTGCTGTCTTCGGAATCGGAATCATCGTCATCGTCATCGTCATCATCTTCATCGTCGCCTTTGTCGTTGATCACGAAGAATTTCGTTGAGGAGTTGATCACGGTCCAGCCGATGCTGTAGGCGTTCTCGCCTTCGGCACTTTCGTTACCGACCAGTGCGCTCTTCGGAGAAGGAAGCGCCCAGTAAAGGCCTTCCGCGCCGAAGAAGAAACCTTCGTTTCCTCTTGCTCCGCCCGCGTAGGAGTTCGGAGTCTGGACATCCCAGATCTGCGCGTCGCTGACCTGAGCCGTTGCAGTATTGCAGCAGCAGAAGCTCAGTCCCATGAGTATCACTGCTGCAAGGACAGTCGTCAATGTCATTTTGTTAAGCATTGTTTTCCACCTCGGATTACAATTGCTTCGGGAAGTTCATTTTCTGTTTCTTTCCGTTCGACTTTCCTCCACCGGAAAGGGCACTTGAAAGACAGAACATGGTTCCCGAAAGTTCCCAATATTTTCTGGTTATGTACTTTATATCGGTAAGATTATGTCCAACAATTGAATCGATTTGGTAAACTTTGACGATTTTTTCGGATTTTCTTGTTTTTTCGGTTATTCTGGTTGATTTGGAGCTGAATTTGGGGAAAATGGGAGGTGTATGTAAATAAAAATGCCTGATTTTTTCGGGAAAATTTTTTCAGGTTCTTGACTTTTCAGGGCTTTGGAGTATATTTAAATGGTATTTTATGGGAAAATCAGCGTTTTCATGGGGGATCGGATGACGCAAAACGAAATTTTATTTCACGGGAGTCTGGAAGTCGCTGAATTTCCGGAGATCCGAACCTCGCGGTTCCACAAAGATTTTTATTTTGGATTTTACTGCACGAAACTGCGTCCGCAGGCGATACGCTGGGCTGTAAGACGCAGCGGTCGGGGGATCCTGAATCAGTTTCGGTTTATGCCGAATGAGATGCTGCGGATCCTGCGTTTTGACGAGATGACCGACGAATGGCTCGATTTTATCGTTGCGTGCCGATTGGGACAGGCACATGATTTTGATATTGTGGAGGGGCCTGTCGCGGATGATACCATATTTAATTATGTGCAGAACTTTATAGAGGGTGAAATTTCCCGTGAAGCGTTCTGGGCACTGGCCAAATTTCGGTATCCGACGCATCAGATCAGTTTTCATTCGGCCCGGGCACTGGCGTCGCTCTCTTTTGCAGGATATGAAGAGGTGAAAGATGGCGAAAGACCATGATCTCTTTTTTGTGTGCAGCCTGATCGAGCTGATCTCGCGGACGCAGAAGCGAAAATGCAGTGAGGTCGTGCAGGAACTGGGTGCGGAGTGCTTGCGCAGGGTCTACCGATATGCCGATGTGCTGCATTGCGAGCCGATCGCGAAAATCGCGGATGAACTCATTGAAGAGGCGCAGATCCTGCCGGGCGAATACGATAATATTTCGCGCTGCCGATTCCTGATTCCGACTTACTGGGACATTGGCGAGGTCTACGCGCGTCTGATCCAGGACGTGTGCGGCGAAAAGGACAAAATCGAGACGCTCATGGAGGTTTACGCTTCCTGGCTGAGCGATGATATACAGAATTTCAACTCGGATCTTTACTTCCAGCCGAGGGATTACCTCCGGGAGTGCTGGAGAGAACAGAGGATCCTTTAATTTCAGGAGTTTTTGAGAAATGACGCTTTTTTTAACGGGAATCGTACTTCTGGTCGTCGGTTACTTCACGTACGGCCGGTTCGTGGAAAAAGTAGTGGGGCCGGATGACCGGGGGACGCCGGCTCTGACGCACAGTGACGGGGTAGATTATGTGGTTCTTCCGAAGTGGAAGAATATGCTCATTCAGCTTCTGAACATCGCGGGCGTCGGACCGGTCATCGGCGTGATCCTCGGGATCAAGTTCGGACCGATCGTCTTTCTGCTCATTCCGATCGGAAACATTTTCGGCGGGGCGGTCCACGATTTCGTCAGCGGGATGTTCTCCGTGCGGAATGCCGGATGCAACCTTCCCGCGCAGATGCGCATGACGCTCGGAAACTGGTACTACCGTTTCATGACGGTCTTCCTCTGCGTCATTCTTCTGCTCGTGGTGGCCGTTTTTATTAATGTTCCAGCGAATCTGCTCATTAATATTCCGGAAGGCGGCGCAAAAGAGTACTTCTGGCCCGTGGTCGGGGGGATTTTCGTCTACTATATTCTGGCGACGCTCTTTCCTGTGGATAAGATCATTGGGCGGATCTATCCGTTCTTCGGCGCGCTGCTTCTCCTCGGGACGGCATTGCTTGGCGGCTCGCTCGTCTGGGAGTATTTCCAGCCCGGTTCCCCCGATTTCCTTTCCATGACGGAGCCGATGCGCGAAACGGCGAAACTCCAGGGACCGGTCATTCCGTGTCTCTTCGTCACGATCGCCTGCGGTATCCTGTCCGGCTTCCACGCCACGCAGTCGCCGATCGTGGCCCGTACGATGGTCTCGGAACGCGAAGGACGCGCCACGTACTACGGCATGATGGTCCTTGAGGGGATCATCGGCATGATCTGGGCCGCCGGCGGAATGGCGATCTACCACCTGATGCCGGAACAGCTCGCCAAAGACCCCAACGCGGTCCTCGGCGTCATCGTGAACCACTTTATCGGCTCATACGGCGCGATGGTCACGGTCCTGGCCGTCGTGATCCTCGCGATCACCTCCGGCGACACGGCACTGCGAAGCCTGCGGATGAGCCTCGCGGAAGTGCTCCAGTTCCCGCAGAAGACGCTCATGAACCGCATCCTGCTCTGCCTGCCGCTGATCGCGATCCTCGCGGGTCTGCTCTTCTGGTCGAACCGCGATGCGGACAGCTTCAAGCTCCTGTGGAATTACTTCGCGTGGGGAAATCAGGTTCTGGCGGCCTCCACGCTGATGGGATGCACGGTATGGCTCGCGTCCCAGCGAAAGTGCTGGCTCGTGACGCTCGCACCGGGGATGTTCATGACGTTCGTGATCCTTTCATTCATCCTGTTCGCGCCGGGCGGATACAAACTGCCGCAGGGACTGGATCTCCCGCTGAACACCGCCTACGGGATCGCCGGAGCGCTGACTCTGACCTTCGCCGTCCTCTGTGTTGCCCGCGGACGTAAAATGGCGCGGGAAAACGAAGTTTTTCAGGGATCCAATGAATCAGAAATTTAAGGGGAGGTAAACGAATGAAACGCTCACTCATCATCATCGGAAGCGGACCGGCAGGCTGGACGGCGGCGATCTACGCGGCGCGTGCGAATTTGAAGCCTCTGCTGTTCGAGGGGGCCGTCTCGGCAGAAAATCAGGCGAAAAACACGCTCCCGATGGGGCAGCTCGCCATGACGACCGAAATCGAGAATTTCCCCGGATTCCCTGCCGGAGACCTCACTGAGTACCTGAGATCCGCGATCGATCCGGACCGTCTCGACTACCTGCCGCCTCACGGAAAACACGGCATCACCGGCCCTGAACTGATGGAACTGATGCGTCAGCAGGCCGTCAATTTCGGGACGGAGATCGTTCCGGACGACGTCGTGAAACTCGACACTTCCGCGCGTCCTGACGGTCCGTTCCGGATCGAGTCGGCAGAAGGGGACGTCTACGAGGCCGATGCGGTCATCGTCGCGACCGGAGCGAGCGCGAACTGGCTCGGTCTGCCGTCGGAGGAACGGTTCAAGAATCTCGGCGTCAGTGCATGTGCGGTGTGCGACGGTGCGCTTCCGCGTTTCCGGAATCAGCCCGTCGCGGTCGTCGGAGGCGGGGATTCCGCGATGGAAGACGCGAATTACCTGAGTCAGTTCGCCTCGAAGGTCTACCTGATCCACCGCCGGGATGAATTCCGCGCTTCCAAATTCATGGTGGACCGGACGCTGGCGAATCCGAAGATCGAACCGCTTTACTCCCGGACGGTCGAAGAGGTCCTCGGCGCCCCGAAAACCGGCGTGACGGGCATTCGGCTGGCGAGCACAAAAGGGGAGGCTCCGCTCGAAATCGCGGTCTCCGGGCTGTTCGTCCTGATCGGGCACACGCCGAATACGGAATTTCTCGAAGGTGTCGTGGAGCTGGATGAGAGAAAGTACGTACGCTGGACGACTCCGGGACGGACATTCACGAGCGTTGAGGGGATCTTCGCGGCTGGCGACTGTGCGGATCATGTCTACCGTCAGGCGAACACGGCTGCGGCGACCGGATGCATGGCTGCGCTGGATGCGGAACGATGGCTTGCTGCCCGTCAAGATCGATAGAAAACAAAAGATCAAGATCAAAAATTTTTTGAAGGGCCGTGAGCCGCGGCGGGCGGACAATACTTCCGCGGTCTGTTTTTTGAGCCAGTATCCTTTAAAATCAGAAAGATCGGATAGATGAAGACGAACACAAGAACAGCTCCGGATCTTCTCTCCGTCCCCGACGGGATCTCAACGCTGGAAGAGGCGTGCCGGGAGATCGCTCCGGGAGGGAGGATCCGCCTTCATTCCGGCGTGTACCGGATCCCGAAGACGATCGTTCTTCGGAAAGGGATCGAGATCTGCGGCGAGGAAGCTCATCCGGAAAACGTGGTCCTCGAAGGCGGCACGTCTTCCCTCTTTCGGCTTGAAAAAGGAAAGAGCCGACTCGTCGGTCTGACGCTTCGGAACCGCGGGAATAAAAAAGGAGACGGAGCCGAAAATGCCGTCCTTCAAATTATCTCCCGGCGTGCGGAAGTGTGCTTTTGCGTGCTGGAATCGCGTTTTGGAGGCGGTCTTTCCATCACCGGTCCCAATTCCCGGCCGGAAATCGTCTCATGCATGGTCCAAAACTGCGGAACATTCGGATTCCGGATCGAAAACGGTGCGAGACCTCGGATCTTCGATTCCTGCGCGTCTTCCTGCTTCGGAGATGGTCTGGAAGTTTTGGGAGCCGGTACCGCGCCGGTCGTGATGCGCTGCCGATTGGAAATGTCCGTGCATTCTGGCGGGATCTACGTACATGACGGGGCGGGGGGAACGTTTTCTGACTGTTTCGTTTCCGGAAATGCTCTCGTCGGCTTGGAGATACGCGGTCCGGAAAGCTCACCAGTCTTTCAGCGATGCCGATTTTCCGCCTCTGCAGAAGATCCGGACGAAAATGAGATCCTCGTGTGCCGTGGGGCTTCCGGAACATTCATCGACTGCGAGGCGCACTGTTTTGAGGCTCGCGGAAAAGGGACGGCCCCAAGGGTGAGAAACTGCCGCTTTTTCGGCGGAAAGGAAGGCGGGATCTTCGTGCATCGCGGAGCCTGCGGCATCTTTCACGACTGCACGGTCTCGGACAGTTTCTGCTCCGCGATGGAAATTTCCGGACGCGGTTCCTCACCGACCGTCCAAAACTGCCGTTTTCTGAACTCGCGCGAAGGAGCGGGAATCTTTCTCCTGAATGGAGCGGGCGGCACGTTCCTTCAATGCGAAGCTCTCGGAAATGCCGCCGGTTCTGTCCGGTTTGAAGGTCCCCGGATCTCTGCCCATTTCAGAAACTGCTGTTTTGAGGATGCGTTTGCATCTGGAGAGGCTGACCGCTGAAACAGAGTGAAGATCGGCCGCTCGGAATTTGCATTTTTTCATGGATCTCGTGTTCTGCGCAGTTGGAAAACGTGCTGAAAAAACACGAGACGGCATCTCTGAACTTCGGAACTTTTGAATGTCGGAAGCTCATGGACCGGTTTCGAAACATTCAACCCGGAATCCGAGCAATTCTTCAGCCAGAGTCCGCCAGCTGATCTGCTCAGGCTGAAGGATCTCGGCCGACTCATCGTACCGCAGGATCCCAAGTATCGGAAATCGGTCCGTCTGCACGAGATCGGAATAGTATCGGACCTCCATTTCGTCTACGCAGAGATCGAGCTCGCCGGAAAGGTCCTCCGCATCATCCGCGTTCCGCACATAGTCGAGCTGAAATTCTTCATGCTCATTTTCGGCAGTACGCAGAAGAAAACGGATGAATTTTTCTTCCGAGTCAAACTCCCGCAGCGGTTCGGCGTTTTCCGTGCCGTCTGCGCTCTCCGTATTTTTGAAGATCCGATACTTCATCGTGTTTTCCGATCCTTTCTTTTCAATTCACTCTCATGGGTTGGAAAAATCAAGATCGAGCCAGATCTTTTCTTCCAGCGGCGCGTATTTGCGGATCTCCTGGAGCGTTTCGTCCGCCATCGGCATTCCCCAGGCAGTGAAGAACGGCTCAAGATTTTTCCCGGAAATCAGCGAGGCGGTCTTCATGAAATGCTGGACTTTGGCCTCATTGTCTGCGAAGTGCCTCGGATTTTCGCGGTAGTGGCGGTGAAGACGCGGATAGAAATCCTCGCCGAATGCCATGCGCAGCTGCCAGAACATTCCGAGTTTCATGAAAACGTCCCCTTCCGCATGGTAGTTTCTGTCAGGATTTTGGAAATACCGGGTGGTTTTTTCCCGCATCCATTCCGTATCCGTCCGTGCTTTCTGTTTGAGTGCCGTCTGCATCGTGAGGGAGAAAATATTGACGGTCACTTCCGTCGTGCCCTCGAATTCGTAGGCGTCCATCTGGTGCATATGGCCAAGTTCGTGCCATGGTCCCCAGCCGTTTTGGATAAATTCTTCGGAATTCAGGACCGGTTTTACCGCATCAAAATGGTAGGCGGTCCGGTACCATGTCGCGTACATGAATCCGCGCTCCGTTTCCACGAGGTGAAGGAGATTCTTCGGCCGGTGGTGGACCGGGTTCGGATCGGAATCATCGTATCCCATCAAACGCGCGTAGGTATCCAGCAGGAGATTGAACTGCTCCAGGACTTTCTGCGGGTCGTCGAGATGTTTCCGAACGTTCTTTTCGGAGAACGTCAGCAGAACGCGCGAAGAGGCAAGCTCGACCATTTCCATGGGATTTTCTTTCTCCATCATTGCTTTCCATTCCTCTGCCGACGTTTTGCCGAGCTGGAAAAACGGATGGAGACGCACGTTTTCAAAACGGATGCGCGGCGCGTTTTTCTGGGCATTTTCGTCGTGCGGATTCATGATGTAAAGGATCCCGGCACGCGGAGCCTCAAGCACATTCCAGCCCGCCTGAAGTGTGAGCGTGTCTACTTTATTCCAATCGTAGGTCCGCAGGTCCTGGATCGCGAGCGTCGGCAGCGGCTCATTCGGATCCGCCTCAAGACAGACCGTGAATTTCTGTCCGGCCTCGACGTTCATTCCCGTTGGCTGGAAGCGCGACCAGCGGAAACCGAGCTGAAGAAACTCGCTTTCAGCGACAGGACACGGTTTCCGAAGCACTTCCAGAACGTTTTTCTGTGCCGCGGCTTTTCCCTCTTCCGTCAAGAGCGTTTCCGCACACTGAAGCATTTTCTGAATGTCGGGACGCTCCGTTTCTTTCCGGAGTGCGTCGATCTTTTCTTTGAGATCGTTCGGCAGATTCCCGTCCGCGTCCGTTTTCAGCGCGGAAAAAGTCCCGTCGGTAAACAGTCCGCTTGTCTTCTGCAGAAGCTCATCCGTCCGGAAAACCGCCAATTCTGCGATGCTTCCGAATCCGCCGAATCCTTCAAGAATATTCAGACGCAATGCAGACCAGGTCCCCGGTTTCAGGAAGATGAAACGGCTCGCCGCTCCATATGGCAGTTTGCCGGTCTGGAGTTTTTCCCAGTTTTCGGAGCCGTCCGCTTTCTGTCCCCAGACCTCGTACTGAAGAATGAATCCGTTTTTCCCGCCGTCCTGACGGGGCAGATACCAGATCCGGTCCACATTCTGCGGCTCTCGAAACTTCATTTCGATCGAGTACGGATACGTGCCTGCTTTTTTCCAGGGGGAGTGCCAGTGCGTTTTGGGATTCCCATCCGCCGCTTTTTCGATCTCCTCAAGCGGTTCCCAGGCATTCGCGGAAAGCGTGAATTCCGAATTCGGGATCCGGAACTCGGCAGTCTCCGGCTTTTCCTGTGCCGAAGCCCAAACTGCAGTAAAGAAAAGGATCAGAAAAGATCCTAAAATAGAAAAACTATCCCATCGAAAATCTACTTTCATTCGATTCTCCCAATTTGCGAAATGAATCTGCAAAATACAAAATAAAGGGGTTAGTCCGTAACTGCGCGTCGGATCGCCGTGTGATCGTCTTCGCGTACTTCTCCGCGTTTCTTTCGTGATTTCAGTGGAGAGATCGGTCGGCGCAAGCGGTCCCACGCGCGACGGCAACCTGCGTAACTCGATAGCTAACGGTCCCACGCGCGACGGCACTCTGCGAGAGCCGTCTGGCTGCCCGCCATGTCGCCGCAGCCGTGAGAGGGAAACATTTTGGAAATTGTTTCCCCCTCAGACTCCCTTCAAAAACTTTTTGATGTTTTGTTTCTTTGTGATTCCATCGGCAAAAAAACGGCATTTATGCACTCAAATACGGATCCTACGGATTGGAGAAATTGAAATTCAGCCAGATCGGTTTCTTCAGCGGCTTGAGTTTCTTCATCGCCATGCGGGTCTTTGTTTCGATCGGGAGTCCCCATGCGTTGAAAAACGGCTCAAGGTTTCGGCCGGAAATTTCCGCGGCTGCCTGGATAAAATACTGGACTTTTACGTCGCTCTCACCGGAAGCGAGCGGATTTTCCCGAATGTACCGGTGAAGTTTCGGATAGAAATCGTCGCCGAACGCCATCTTCAGCTGCCAGAACATCGCGAGCTTCATGAAGACGTCCTCTTCCGCATGGTAGTCCCGATGCGGACGCGCGAAGTACTCCAGGAGCTTTTTCTGCATTTCCGGCGTGTCGATGCGTGCTTTCTGCCTCAGCGACGTCTGCATATGGAGCGAGTAGATGTTGACCGTCACTTCGGTCATTCCCTCAAAACAGTAGTGCGGCATCTGGTGAATGTGCCCCAGTTCGTGCCACGGCCCCCAGCCGCTTTTCAGAAATGCGGAGGAATTCAGGACCGATTTCATGGCGTCGCGGTGGTACGCAGTCCGGAATGAGGTCGCGTACATGAACATATGGTCCACTTCCGTCAGGTGCATGACGCAGCGCGGTCGGTGATGGACAGGGTTTTCGTCTTCGTCGGAGAATCCCATCAGTTCCGCGTAGCGGTCCGCGAGGAACTCGTACGCTTTCAGAAGCCGGACCGGGTCGTCCAGGTGCTTCATGACGTTTTCGATCGTCGCGGTAATGAGAATGTGCTCGCTCGAAAATTCGGCCATTCCGTAAAGGTTGATCTCCCGGCACATCTGCATCCACTCCTTCGCCGTCGTTTTACCGAGCTGGAAGAACGGCATGAAGTGCGCGTTTTCAATGTGGATGACCGGCAGATGCTCCCGATTCGGCATCGCCTGGTTTTCAAGATAGAGGATCCCGGAGATCGGTGCCTCGAGGTAGTTCCTCCCGCGCGTAAGCGTAAAGCGCGCCTGATGGTTCCAGTTCCCGCACTTCAGATCGTTGATGACGAGATCCGGAACCGGATCGCCAAATCCTGCCTCAACATAAACGGCGAACTTTTCCCCCTCTTCGATCGTCAGCCCCGTCGGCTGGTAACTGCACCACGGAAATCCCGTCCGGAACGTATTCCATTCTTCGCGGACCGACGGTTTGGGAATGACCTGAAAGACTTTCCGTTTCAGATCCTTCGGTTTTTTCAGGAGCGATTCCGCAAGACGAAGCTCTTCAAGATACTTCGGATCTTCTGTTTTGGATCTCAGTTCCGTGATCCGTTTGCGCAGATCGGTCGGAACTTTTCCTTTTTTGTCCGTGCGCAGAGCCGAGAAGGAACCGTCGGAGAAAAGCCGGTCGATCTCCCAGCGTTCGCGGTCGAGACGAAAGAGAAGGAATTCCGACGCCGTCGCGAAACCGGCGTGTCCTTTCAGAATATCAAGACGCAGAGCTGCATACTTTCCGGGCCGAAACGCGATGAATTTCGCGTCGCCCGAATCAGGAAGCGTGCCGTTCTGGACTTTTTTCCATTTCCCGTCCGGAGTTTTTTTCCCCCAGATCTCATACTCATGCAGGTACCCGTTAGGCCCGTTCGGACGCGGAAGATACCAGAGCTTTTCGAGGATCTCCGGCTTTTTGAACGTGAATTCTATGGAAAACGGATACGTTCCCGCCTCATTCCACGGCGAATGCCAGATCGTTTCCACGACACCGTCAAATGCGTTTTCGATCCCGGACCCTGGCTGCGAACGGTCCGCCGTCACCGTGAGATCATCGTTGGAGAGTGCCCGCCCGCTTTCTTTCATCTCTTCGATCAGAGCCGGGAAATCCGCGTCTTTCCCAACCAGCCGGCTTTCGGAGTATGCGTCTGCTGCATGGCTGAAAAGGAAAAACAGAAAGAGAAGGAACGAAAATGACTGGCGTTTCATTGAAAACCTCACGTAAGTTCTTCAGAAAAGACGGGATCCTGGAAATTAAAAGGGGGATGAAAAGGCCTTTGAAAAAAAGTCAAAAAGTCCCGGCACTCGGCAGAATGTCGGGACTTCAGATCAGTTTTTCAGGAACTCATGAATTTCCCGAGTATCTCAGTCAACGTACTTGACCCAGATGTTGCGGTACTGCACATTGTTGCCGTGGCCCTGGAAATAGATCCCGCGGGCTTCGTCGGCTTCGGCTTTGCGTCCCGGAGTATGGCCGGAGATCTCAAGTCCGTCATGGATGAGGATGCCGTTGAGCGCGACGTCCACTTTGGCGTTGGCGACTTTTTTGCCGTTTTCGTATTTCGCCGGGATGATGTGGAAATCGTACGCCTGCCAGGTCAGCGGACTCTGGACGGCATTGGCGAGCGGGCGTTTCTGCTGATAGAAACCGCCGCACTCATTATTTTCACCGCGGAGACCGAAAGAATCGAGCACCTGGCATTCGTAGGCTTCGTAGAGATAGACGCCGCTGTTGGAACGGGCCTGCCCCTTGGCGCGCGGCATGAAGGAGAGCATGAATTCCACGTGAACGAAGCATTCCTTACCCTTTTCCAGTTCTTTCGTCACGAATTCGGCAAACATGGCACCAGTCTCTTCGTTGATCTTGCGATAGCTGGCGATATTGTCCGTGTTCGTTTTGTCCTTGGCAGTTCCGTCGTAGAGGATGACTGCGCCGTCTTCGACCACTCCGACGCGGTCATTCGGACGGACGAATTTCTTCGCGATGCGGTCCGGTTTGCCCGGGACGCAGAACGTCATGGTCGTTCCGGCGAGGTCGATCTTCGTGATGTCGTCTTTGTGGCTTTCCATCATCGGCAGGTTGTTCTGTCCTTCCAGGTCCATTTTCGTCGGACGAAGAATGACTTCGTTTCCTTCGATCCCGCCTTCATAGTAAATGCGGGCTTCTTTGGCGTGCCAGCCCATGCCGGGAAAACCGCCAGGGAAACCGACGACGGTGAATTTGCCGTCACCGTTCGCGATGCACTGGCAGGCAAAAACCTTGCCGCCGGCGTACCAGACATATTCGCCCTGGATCTGGAAATCACGATAGTCGTCCGCGACGGCTTTGACTTCATCGACCGAGACGTACTCGTTCTTCTTTTCCTGCGCAAACGCGCTTCCGACCATCGCAGCCGCAATGACCGCTGCACTGAAAATGGACTTCACTTTCATTTTTTTCTCCATAATGGGGTGAGAGTTTGAATCAGTTAAATGAACATGGCGGGGATCTCATTTCTTGCGAGTGATCCTCAATGTTTTCATTTTACCCGATTTTCTCACGATTTACCAGTGGGAGCAGGGGATTTTTCTACAAAATTTTTCACTTTTTCGGACTTTTCTTCCTAAAAATCCTGTTTGTGTCCCATGTCCGGTTTTGAGGGAAAGAATATACACAGCAGAAAGTGCGGAGAGCCGGGAGGCAGTAAATCCCAAAAACTTGAACTTTCTGCCTGAAATTTACACTTGACCGCTTGAAAAAATTCCGTTTTTCGGGTAAAATGAAATTTGATCACCTGCCCAAAGGCCCCATTTTGTTTCAGTTTGGAGATCCTCATGAAAAAATTCATTTTTTTACTGTTGGCGGCGTGTCTGACCATGGCTGGAGCGTCTTTTGTTTCGGACGTCAAGGCGCAGAATGCCCCGGAAAAAGCCGTGCCTGCGAATACCGCTCCCGTCTCGAAACTTGAGTCGTTCTGGAAGGCCGGGATGCCGGAAGAGATCCTGTTCGCTACCCGCAAACCGAGTATCGACGGACATTGGTACGGAAACATCGGGTACTATTCACTCGATGTCTGCAAACCGGCGTTCCACAAAAATTCCGGCGGAAAACTCTGCATTTTCAACACGCGGACGAAAGAGTGCCGAACGATTTTTGAGGACCCAAAAGGAAACATTCGCGACCCGCAGATCCACTACGACTGCGAGAAGCTCATCTTTTCGTATCAGCCGGAAGGGAAGCACTACTATAGTTTGTTTGAGATCAATCTCGACGGCACGGGGCTGAAACAGCTGACCGGCATCGGTGAGGACGTCCAGATCCCCGGCACGGAGGACACGACACACTTCGCTCCGGCAGGCTGGGATGACATTGAGCCGACGTATCTGCCGGACGATCAGATCATTTTCTGCTCCACACGAGCGAAACGGTATGTGCAGTGCTGGGCGACGCAGGTCGCGACGCTCTACAAATGCAATGCGGACGGGACGAACATTCGCCAGATCTCGTGCAATGTCGAGCAGGACAATACGCCGTGGGTCCTCCCAAACGGTCAGATCATCTACATGCGGTGGGAGTACGTGGACCGAAATCATCTCGTTTTCCATCATCTCTGGACCGCGAATCCGGACGGCACGCGCCAGATGGTCTACTTCGGGAATCAGCATCCGGGCGGTGTTTTCCTGGGGCCGAAGCCGATCCCCGGAACGAATAAGGTCGTCGCGACCTTCTCGCCGGGCCACGGTATGAAGGAACACTACGGGCGCGTCGCGATTTTTGATCCGCGCAATGGACCGGACGACCAGGAATCCGTGCGCTTCATCAGCCGCGGAAATACGCACAGCGACCCGTGGGCGTTCGATGAGGACCATTTCCTCGTCTGCTCGCACCAAAGGATCGCGATGCTTTCCGGCGACGGTACCGTTGAGACTCTCTACGAACTTCCGCCGGAGCTGGCGAAGGCCGGGTACTGGGTGAACGAAGTCCGCCCGGTCATGAAGCGGGAACGGGAGATCGAGATCGCTGACGTAACGGATCCGTCGAAGGACTATGGGACGCTGGCGCTCGTGAATCTCTACAAAGGGCGCCAGATGAAGGATCTGAAACCCGGAACCGTCAAGGAACTGCTCATTTACGAAGTCCTGCCGAAGCCGATCAACTACTGCGGCGCAATGTCCGAGATCTCCTCCGGCGGTACGTTTGCGGTCGAGCGCCTTCTCGGGTCGGTCCCGGTCTCCGAAGACGGGAGTGCGTATTTCAACATTCCGGCGATGCGGAGCGTGCTTTTCTGCGCGATGGACGAAAACGGACACTGCGTGAAGCGGATGCACTCCTTCACGTCCGTCATGCCGGGCGAAGTGACCGTCTGCATCGGATGCCATGAAGAGCGCGTCGATACTCCGGACACGGAGGACCGCGGACGGCTGAATCTCATCATGCGTCAGCCTCCGGTCGATCCTAAGCCGGTGGAAGGCGTGCCGGAGATCTTTGATTTCGCACGCGACATTCAGCCGATCCTCGACAAACACTGCCTTGAGTGCCATAATCCGGACCGCGAAGAGGGGGGATTCAACATTTCGGGACACTGGGCACCGCTTTACTCGATCGGGTACCAGATCATGTCATGGCGTGAACTGTTTGGCGACAATCGCGTCAAACTGCCGTACAAAGATCACCAGAAATCCAATTTCAAACCGTACGAGATCGGAACGGGGTCCAGCCGCCTGCTGAAACTCATTGAAGAAGGCCATCAGGGAGTGAAGATGCCGGAGAATGAACAGAAGATGATCCGCTTCTGGCTCGATGCGGGCGCACCGTATGCCGGAACGTACACGGTGAACTGCTGGGGCGGCTTCGGCTACTGCCTGATCGGCACTCCGCAGCGTCCGGACAAAGATTGGCCGGAAACGAAGGCGATGGAAGAGGCGATGCACCGCCGGTGCGACAAATGCCACTGCCCAACGCCGGCGGAGAAAAAGATCGGAAAATACGGACTCCCCGCGCAATTCTACATCAATTACTATCCGTACGAAAAGTACCAGAAGAACATCTACGTCGCACACGCGCTGACGGAAGATGGCGGACGCTACAGCCGGCACGAGGTCTTTGACCTTTCGTATCCGGAAAAATCCAAAGTCCTTACTGGTCCGCTCTCGAAAGCCGCTGGTGGACGGGGGATCTGTGAAGCGAAGAGCGGTCAGGCTGTCTTCACGGATAAAAATGACCCGGACTATCAGGCGATCCTCGCAGGTATCGCACGCGGAAGACGGTACATTCTGGAAGAAGAAAACCGTTGGTGCATGGCGCTCGACACGCCGAATAATGGGGAAAACTGTCCCGTCGGATTCGTTCCGCGTCCGCAGTACATCCGTGAAATGGTCCGCTACGGCATCCTTCCGCCGGATCACGACCCGAAACAGCCGATCGATCCGTGGGAGCTGGACAAGAAATACTGGAGATCGCTCTGGTATGAACCAAAGAAATGAACAGGACTTCTGAATAAGAAACTGCGTTTTCGCATCTTGCGGCGGAAACGCAGTTTTTCTAAAAATATTTTTGATCCATCCGGCAGTAAAGTGCCAATTCCACCACTGAAGACACAGAAAGCTCACGGAACACACAGCTCACGGGGAAATTCAAGTCCGTCCCCGTCCAGTTTTTTCTTTTCAGTGTGTTTTGCGGTTCTTCTGTGGACTCAGTGGTAAAATCAGATCTGGTGGTCTGGTACGCAATTGCCGGAAGAGTTTGTTTTACTTATCCGGTCTCTTTTTCCACATTTCCGCAGTTTAATATTTAGTGCAGGACTGTTTCGTATTTTTTCCTGAAATTTTCAAAAAAATTGGCAAATTTTCTGCGAATCCCTCTATAAAAATTTTCGCTTTAAGAGTAAAATAGTATTTGACCATTTCATTTTAAACGGGACATGGTGCCCAATTAAAAAGAAAATTTTTTATTCACGCAGATATTGAAAATCAGAGGATCAGATATGAAATCGTCTGTACTTAAATGGAAATTCGGGCTTATGCTGTGCACGGCTCTTTTTATTTTTGCCGGCACCTGCCTTTTTGCCAAAGCTCAGGATGGCGCTGACGGCGATCTTTTGATCACGGCAGACCTTTTGCTCCCCAAATCGACCTGCGCGTATGTTTCCATCCGCGATATTGAAGTTCTTCGGGAATCCTGGCAGGAGACCTCTCTGGGAAAACTCCAGGCCGCACCGGAAATGGAAGAGTTCTTCAAAAGTCTGCAAAATCAGCTTTCCGAAAATCTTTCCACCTTCCAGAATCGTCTTGGCGTGACTCTGGACGACATTGGAGAGATCGCTGCGTCGGAGATCGCTGCATCGCTCATTCAGATCGGAACGGACCGTTACGGCGTGGCGGTCATCATTAATGTCGGAGATAAACAGTATGAGACCCAGTCTGTTCTGACGAAGATCGCAGAACGGGTGAAAGCAAACGGCGGAAAGCATCAGAAGCAGGAAGTCGAAAATGCCGAGATCCATTTCCTGAATATCCTGAACAGCAAAACTGGGAAGTTCCATAAAGCCTACTATATTCTGAAGGAAAACTTCCTCATTGCCTCGGATAAAGCAGAAGTCGTGAAAGACATTCTCAATCGTCATGCTGTGCTGAAGGTGGATCCGAACAAGGCGCTGGCCGCTTTCGCAGACGTGGATTCCTATCTCGAGATCCTCAACAAATCGATCATCGACGATGTTCTTCCGGATGTGATCTGGTACTGCGATCCGATCCGCCTGATGCAGGTCCAGCGTGTCATTCGGACGGAACTGGATCCTGAATATGCCGAAACCCGCGATACGGCTGAACTGCTCTGCAAGATCGGCGTGGACGGCATCGAAGCGGTCGGCGGTGTCTATACTTTCCGTCACCGCGGGTACGATTCGACCCAGCGATTTGTCGTGAGTATTCCGAATGAACCGCAGAAAGCTCTCAAGATGCTTGCATTTGACGAGACTGCCGATCAGGAGATTCCTGACTGGGTCACGAGTACGGTCGGCGGTGTCTGGGTCGTCAACCTCGATTTCCTGACCCTGTTCGACAATCTTGGCTCGCTGATCAACCAGCTTTTCGGCGATGGTGAAGATACCGTGTGGGAAGATGTCCTCGACGGGTTTGAAAATGACCCCTACGGTCCTCAGCTGAATTTGCGCAACGAGATCTTCGCGCTGTGCGAAAACAAAATGCTATTCATTACTGAAAACCTGGATCCGACGGCTCTCGACGGCGAACGGTGCGCTATTGCTGTGCCGCTGAAAGATGCGGAGAAAATGAAGGAAAACCTGAATTCTCTCCTGAGCGAAGAGCCAACGTTTGAAACGCTCGAAAACGGTGACGATATTCGCTGGAAACTGGTCGATGAAGATCACGAAGAAGGGACTGCCGGTACGGAAGTCAAAAACAAACGCTTTCCCGAACTGACGATCACCGTCTGGAACGGCTATCTGCTCGTTGCGTCGGAACCGGATTATATCGACCACCTTCAGAACGCCGCCGACAAAAATCTGTCTCCGCTGACCGATACCGCGGAATTCAAACTCGCGAAAGAAGAAGCGGAAAAACTC
This sequence comes from Thermoguttaceae bacterium, assembly GCA_017939795.1. GTDB lineage: Bacteria > Planctomycetota > Planctomycetia > Pirellulales > Thermoguttaceae > RGIG3701. Next base: position 11,912 of record JAGBAA010000111.1, on the reverse strand, counting down.
TCTAAAGGCCAGAAGTACGTCTCCTTCCATTATGTGAATGCCCAGAGAGTCCGCGAGCATACCTACGAAATGATCAAACGCGGAACGCTCATGGAAAGCGCGGCGACGTACTCCTCCGTGGTGGGTGAGTTCCTTGCGGCAAACACGAAAAAGGAAAACGGCGAGCAGTTCACCATCGATGCGTCGAAACTTCCGGAATACGATGCCGTGAAGAAGTACTTCCACTCCTCCTTCGGTTTCCTCTTCAAGGAAGGTTTCAGCCTCATCTACCAGGAGGCGACCCTTTCCGATGAGAAAACTGCCGGATTGACCGAGTAAGTCAAACCTGCCGGGAAAACCGGAGCTGAACGCTTTCAAAACCAAAAAACACACAGAAACCGCGCGTTCCTGTGTGTTTTTTCGTGTATCTTCAGTATGTACAAAAAGACAAAAAACAAGAAGATCCAAAAAGTTTTTGAAGGGAGTGTCTGAGAGGGAAACGATTTCCAAAATGTTTCCCTCTCACGGCCGTTCATGACATGACGGGTGCCCCGGCAGAAAAAAGGACCGTCCAAATCATTGAACGGTCCTCTGTCTTATCTGATGGAAAGGAACTCTTTCCCGGAAACTCTACTTTTTGCGGTTCCGCAACATGCAGCTGCCCAGTCCAAGTCCTGCGAGCAGAAGCACCCAGGCCGCCGGTTCCGGAACTGCATTTCCGTCCACGGAGAAGGTCACGATGCCGGTGTCCGTCCAGCTCACGTTCCAGAGGTAGTTATCGTCTTCCGGAAGAGTCAGCTCGATCTTGTCCAGCCCCTGCACGCCGCCGTTGAACTGAAGCATCTCAAACGCCATTCCGTTCGTCAAAAGGTCCGGATCGTATACGAGGTCAATGACTCCGCCGTTGAGCACTGCCGCACCGTCCACGATGATTTTGTCGGCCTGTGCGTTTTCCGCATCGACTTCCAGACGGATCGTGCCGCCGTCATTCAGCGTGTAGCCGTTCTGGAACGTCGTCGTGCCAATGGCAAAGTCGGAGCCGTCCCAGTTGATGCCCGGAGAGACGATGCCGCCATCCTGCGCGAAGTCGAACGCGACGTTGTTTGCGCTCAGGACTGCGTCGTTCGTCATGGTGAATTTCGCACCGCTGTCTTTGTTCATCGTGCCGGTCACGTTGAGCGTACCGCCGGACAGATCGTACTGGCTCGACGCTTTGAGCTGAAGATTCACGGCCAGATCTTTCTTTCCGATGTTCATCGTACCGCCGGACTGATTCTGAACGGAGGTGCGCATCAGCGCGTAACCGTCGTAGGATTTCGGAATTGAGTTGACGTTGAACGTTCCGCCTTCCATATTGAAGACTCCATTATCGCCGAACTCACCTATACCGCAGACTCCGGTCCCGCTGTAATTGATGACGGAATCGCCGCGCATGGTGACTGTACTGCTGCCGTTTCGGGCAAAGAGCAGATGGGCGCCCTTGACGTTGATCGTGGAATCCTCGATCAGGAGCGTGCTTCCGGCTGCTCCTTTATTGTTCGCGACCATGAAACTGCCGTTGGTGGTGATCGCGGAGCCATTGAGGAGTTCCATATGCCCGACCCCGTTATTTCCGACATTGACGTCCTTGGTGATGGTCGCGGTGGACGCATCCATGACGATTTTTGCCGTTTTTCCGGAGTTCGCCGCGCCGCCGACCACATACGTGCCGGTACCGGTGAGCGTGGAGTTGGTGATCGCTGCGGTCCCATTACCGGCATTCCCGATGAAGATGTCGCCGCCGATGGAGGCTGTGCTGTTTTCGATCTTCAGGGTACCCGTCGCCGTATTTTTGTCGCCGACGGAGAGACGGGATGCGTTGAACTTCGCGCCGTCGAGGATCTCCAGCGTCCCGACACAGTTTCCGCCTGCATTGTCGCCGAGGATGGTATTTTTCGTCGTGACGGATGCATTTTTGCCGGAGACGGTGACTTTTCCTTCACCCATGAAACCGATGAGGAAGTGATCGACCGTGTGATTCATCGTACCGTTGACGACCAATTCGCCGTAGGAACCGGCTGCGTAACCGAGGGCGATCGTCTTGTTGGAGGTGAACGTCGCGCCTTCACTGATGACGACTTTGTTTCCTGGATCGTTCGTGTTGTACCCAATGACGAGTCTGTCCTGCAAACTGCTGTGCGCGATGGAAGTGTCGGAGTTGACGGTCAGTTTCGCGCCGCTGCCGACAGTGAGTTTTCCGCCTTTGTGGACGGTGATTCCTTTGGTCACGGCGGTTCCGCCGGTGATGTTCAGCGCGGCATCTGCGGTTCCCGCCGCGATGCCGACGGAAATGGTGTTTGCGTTGGTGAACGTACCGCCGGAAATGTTCATTTCAGCCTGAGTTCCTGCTTTGTTTCCGATCAGGATCGGCGAGGCAGACGAGAAGGTCCCGCCGAACTGATTGTAGACAGCCTGCGCATTGTCGCGGTCGCCGAGGATGACGGCATTTCCGCCGGTTTTCACGATGGAGCCGTTTTTCAGATTCAGGACACCGTCCGCACTGAAACCGATGGAGAGGTAGCCATTTGCGTTCAGCGTTCCGCCGTCCACGGAGAGGATGGCCCGTCCGCTTCCGGGGATGTAGCCATCCGCGACAGAGTCCGAACCAATGCGGATCGTCGTATTGGCCGTCATGGTTCCGCCGGTGATGTTGAGGTCTGAGCCGCCTCCGACATTCAGCCCGGAAGAGACGGTTGTCGTGCCGCCGGAGTGGATCAGGGCGGAGCCGTTCAGGAGATTGAATCCGCCGATGGTCTGTGTTCCGCCGGTGATGTGTCCGACCGCGTTTTCCGGCAGAGCCGTTCCGGTCTCCCAGTTCGCGCCGTCGTTGAGGTTCCCGCTTTTGTCGGTGAGCCAGGTCTGCGTCACGAGAGCGGCTGCGTTTTCGTATTTGACCTGAATATTATCGAAGTCGGCGTTTGTCGTCTGGCCGCCGTTGCGTCCGCGCAGCAGGAGCTGGGAGTTTCCGGGAGTCATTCCGTCCACATATCCGGACCATGTGCCGAAGATGCCGCCGGTCGCCGTGTCGTAGAGGACCAGATCCACATCCGCGCCGTACCCGCCGGTACGGTAATCGATCTGGAACTGCGTCGTGAACCAGTTTCCGCTTTTGAGATCGTACTGCGGGTTGGCGGCATTTCCGTCCGTCGTGTTGATCGTTCCGATCTGTTTGCCGTCCCAGTAAAGACCGACCTGGTTTTTCTGATAGATCGTGTACCCGATGCCGAAAGAGTCGGCAAATGAAGGCGTTTCGCCGACAGGGGCGTCCCCGTAGTCCTTCGTAACGTCCACGGCATCCCCGGCGAGGATGAAGCTCACGCCGTCAGCCGCCGAGTTGGTGAAGCGGAGATCGTAGGTGCCCGAGATCGTTCCAGTCGCGCTGTTCGTGCCGGAAAGGTACGCGTAATTGTTCACGCTATTCGTGACGGATTCGAGGATCCGCAGGGAGGTGTTCCCGTTGTCCGTCTGAAGTCCGACGTACTGTCCGCCGGTCACGGAGTTGCCGTTTTCGAAATCGAGGCTGATCTGCGCGCCGGTCAGGTCCATGTCGATCCCGGTCGTCATGCCGAGGGAGTATTTATTGTTGATGTAGCTGTTGACGGCCAACATTTCTGCGCCGGTGAGCGGACGGTCGTAGACGAGGACCTCCGCGACGTAGCCTTTAATGCCTTCCGTAGACGACGCGCCCGGGTCGAGACGGGAACCGATGAGCGTCGTATTCGCCGCCGTGTTGAGATTGCGGGACCAGGCGCCGCCATACTCACCGTTGACGATGAAGTAGTCTTTGCCTCCGGTATACGTGAACGCGGCTGTGTTTCCGGCACTCGTTGCTTTCAGCGCGGCATTGGCACCGTTGCCCCAGGAGTGATTTCCGACGGCGTTCGTGTTGTCCTTTCGGTTGACGGAAATTCCGTAGGCCTGGTCCGTGGCGTTATTCCCCATGTGGATGACGTGCTGGTAGTTGGCGCCGGTGTTGACGGCATCCGCCCAGACCGCGATGACTGTGCGTCCGTTTGCGCCGGAAATACCGAAGGTTCCGGAAGACTTCAGGCAGTCTGCATCGAAGTAAAGCGCAGCCTGCCCGCCGAGGTGTGCGACGCTGGAATAGTACTGCGGCTTGCTGGTGTCGCTGATGTTCGTGAAGGCGGTACCGTCCGCAGAGGAGATCCAGGAAGTGATCTCGTCGCCGTCATTGAACCCGGTCAGCGTGCCTGCGTCGAGCTGGATAACGAGTCCGTCGGTCGGCAAAACGGGAGCCGCGACGCAATTTACGGACATTCCCGGAGCCGCGATCGCCCACAAAAGCGCGCCTGGAACACAAAAACGCCGAACGGCAGTCAATACTTTTTTCATGATCGGAGTCTCTTTGAAAAAATTTCAAGGAAGGAAATGCACAAAATATCAAAGTATAATAAAAGAATACACCAAAATTTCTCGCCGTCAATTAAATTTTGCCAGAAAAGAATAAAAAACCAGAAAAAAAACGCTGTCATTCTGCAAAATCGCTCAAAGCGTCAAAATCGTAAGCCGGAAGTCTTTTGTGCGATGCGTATTTGCGCTGTATCCTCAAAAAAAACGCACGAGACCGAAAAAGGATCCCGTGCGTTTCTAAAAAATTTGGAGTCCGTGAAGAAAACCGGCTATCTTACGAGTGCCCGGAATTTCACCGCGCCCTTTTCTTTCGGGTAGAGCGGCTGGGTAACTTCCCAACGGAGGGTCTGCGAACCCGCGCCGTTGACTTCGTAGGTGAAGGAGGCGTCAACGCTGCTTTCTGCGGAGTCTTCCACGATCTCCAGACGTGTCGGCAGATTGTCGACCAGCGAGATGTTTCCGACCGGCGCGGAACCCGTGTTTTCGAAGTAGATCACGAAATCGACGGTCTCACCCGGTTTCGCGGAGGTCTTCGAAGCCACTTTGTAGATGCGGACACTGTGTTTGTTCTCACCTTCCTTCACCGTGTAGAGGGAAGGAGCGGCAAGATTCATGACCGAGGCGCTGGCGCTCTGTTTGTCGATGAAGACCTGCAGCTGGTCATTCATCGTCCATGTGCTCGCCATGTCCATTCCGCCGACCGTGTTTGCGCGGATCTTGCCTTCCGCCGCGACCGGACCTTCCATCGTGCGGCTTTCCTGTGCAATGACGGCTTCCTGATTGTACGCCTGAGCGCCGATCTGAGCGTCCATTTCACGGGTCCCATCGGAACCTTTCGTCTGGATCATGACGTCACGTCCCGCCTGTGTCCCGGCCTGGACCTGCTGGAGCGTCGTGTTCGTTCCTGCGTTTCGTCCCTGGATCTGCACGGAAGTCGGGGTGAAGAGGTCGCCGGTGCTCATGACCTGCTCGTCAACATTCAGATCGACCACCTGCCGGACAGCCCGGAAACGCGGTGCGTAAATGTAGACCGGATCCGGGGTCTGGACCGTCGCGCGGCCCGTTCCGTCATCGAAATAGATGAACGTTCCGCGCTGATCCTGAAAATCCATCTCCCAGTTTCCGCTGAGTTCCGTATTTCCGACCCGTCCTTTGTTTTTGCTGCTGACCTTGACTTTCTGCGCACCGACCTTTGAATCGATGACGTACTCGTCGGCAGGCTGGGCAAAACTCGGACGCTTTTCCGGAGCATTGAGAGCCTGGAGGCGAAGTTCCGCTTCTTTCGTTTCCGGCGAAACGGCGGTCCTGGGTTCCTGTACTTCCTTAAGGACCGGAGCCGGAGCGGCTGCCGAGATCATCGTGACGCGGAACGGTTTGATCTTCTGCTGCTGGCCGGAAAGCGGGATCTGAAGCTCCGGCATATCGATCATCGGTTCTTCGTCTGCGGATTTTTTTTCAGCCGGTTTTTCAGCCGGTTTTTCAGCCGGTTTTTCAGCCGGTTTCTGAACGGGAGCTGCTTCGGGAACTTTTGCCGGCTCGGCATCCGGAAGTGCATCCGGGAGTGCATTGGGAAGCGCATTCGGTTCCGGAGCTTCTTTCAGGGAATTTTCCAGATCGATCATCTCGTCCAGGAACTCATCGTCGAGCGTGGGATTTTTCGCTCCGTTCTCCGGAACTTCGGGAAGGACTTCGTTCAGACTGTCTGCCGGAAGCAGTTCCGGATCCAGAAGGACTTCTTCTGCTGTTTTGCGCGGAGCCTTTTTCTGAACATCCGCCGGTGTGTCTTTCGGAGTGTCTGCCGGAGCGTCTTTCGGAGCGTCTTTCGGAGTATCAGCCGCAGGTGCAGCTTTCTGTTTAGCCGCAGGTGCCGGTTTTTCAGCGTCTTTCGGCGCGGCAGCTTTCGGCGTTTCCTTTACTTTTTTCGGTGCGGCGGCTTCGAGTGCTTCTTCCGGAATGAGTTCGGCTTTGGGGGCTTCCTGTTCCAGAGTTTCGGGCTGCGGCATTTCCGGTTCCTGAATTTCCGGTTCCTGAATTTCCGGTTCCTGAACCGCGGTGTTCGGAGCGTCCGCCTGCTTTTTCTCTTTCGGCAGAGACGTTACTTCCGGGAAAACATCCAGATCTTCTTCATTCGGGACCGCTGATCCTGCAGATGCTTCCGGAATGTCCGTGCGCACGTCTGGGAATTCGTCGTTCAGAACTTCCGGAGCCCGCGCTGCCTGAGGAGCGGGATGCACGGTGCCGGGAATGACCGGAACGCCTTCGGCAGTGTGAGTCTGTCCGCACGAGGTGCACGTCTGCACGGACCCGCAGAGGGGCTGGCATACCGGACGGCTGCGAAGCTGACGCGCGGGTTTGCATGACGGACGATTTTTCGCATGGCACACTGGACGGCATGGACCGCAGGTCGGTTCACACGCAGAACGGCACTTGATGCGCTGAAGCGTCGGCAGGCACGGGAAAAGCTCGCGGAGCGAATAGAAACGCAGACATGGTGCCGGCAGTGGAAGCAGTGAAAGTCCACAGAAGGCTGGACGGCATGGATCCGGAGCACAGTTCGTGCAAAGCGGCGATCCGCACGGCTGGCACTCCGCCGAAACACACGCCGGACGAGCCGGAGCGCAGGTCGGTCCACATGCCGGACGAGCCGGAGCGCAGGTCGGTCCACATGCCGGACGAGCCGGAGCGCAGGTCGGTCCACACGCCGGACGAGCCGGAGCGCAGGTCGGTCCACACGCCGGACGAGCCGGAGCACAGGTCGGCTCACATGCCGGACGGCATGGACCGCAGATTTGACGGCATTTCACACGCTGAAGCGTCGGCAGGCACGGGAAAAGCTCGCGGAGCGAATAGAAACGCAGACATGGGACCGGCAGCGGAAGCGGTGAAAGTCCGCAGAAGGCTGGACGGCATGGATCCGGAGCACAGTTCGTGCAAAGCGGCGATCCGCACGGACGGCATTCCGCCGACACGCACGTTTTTCGAGCCAGACACGGAATCTGGACCGTACATGGCGTCGAAGCCATGCTGACGGTACTCGGCCCGCACGGTCTGCACGGACTCTGGCACGAACAAAAAATCGGCAGGATACCCAGCGCAAAAATTGCCAGGCTGCCTAAAATACCGACTCGCGAACGTCGGAAACGTTCTGAGATCTGCGAAATTTTCATGGATCCTCTGCGTAAATTCAAATTTTCGGATCGGAAGCTCATGAGCTGCTTCATGATGGACTCCTTTAAAATTGAGCCTGAACTCAAATATTCTGTTTCGCTAATGCGATGTGTTTAGGAGTATCGGATTAAAATAGACAAACCTTGAGGATTATGTCGGATATTCTGAAATTTTCGGTTTTTCTGATTTTGTGGATACTAAAACGCATGGAGCACAGAAGAAACAGAGACTGATTTTAAGGTTCATTCGGAACAAAGTACCAATTCCGCCGCTGAAAACACAGAAAGCTCACGGGGAAACTTGGGGGAACACGAAAAACACGCAAAGAAACCAAATTTACGAAACGATTTTAAAAATTCATTTTTGTGATTTTTTGCACATTCACGGCTTTTCCGTATGAGACTGTTTTCTGGATGCCGGGGTTCAGGTCCGGAGGCAGAGATCGCAGAGAATGGCCATGGAATAGAAGGAGTTCAGGAGAATGTTGAGCGTGAGGATCTGGCTCATGGCTGCGATCCGTGTGTCAAGCACGAGCGGGTTAGCGAACAGTGCACGCAGGATCGGCCATGCAGAAAGAAGCAGGAACGGCAGGATGATCCAGCCTGCGGAAAAGTAAAGGAACGTGAGGGCAAAAATGCTTCCGATCCAAAGCAGAACGGTCAGTTGGTAGACGGTTCTTGCTGCGGGTCTTCCCAGAAGCGCAGACATCGTGTGCCGATGTGCGTCGCGGTCTTTCTCGATATCGCACGTATTGTTCGTGAACATGATGAGAGCAATGCCGAAGATCAGCGGGACGGCCAAAAGAAGCGGTTCCCATGAAAACCGGAGCGTCAGGACCTGCACACAGGCCAGCGGGATCAGACCTCCCATGACGAAACCGCTGGTGAGTTCACCGAGCGGGAGATACGAAATTGGGAGTTTCCCTCCGCTGTAGAGGTAAATGACGGCCGCACCGATGCCGCCGATCGCCAGAGGGATCCAGCCGGCGTGCAGAATGACGAAGCATCCGAGTGCAAACGCGGTGAGCATCAGGAACGCGAAGAAAACGAGGACGGAAATGGGACGGATCCGGTTAAAAACGAGGACGGCATCCGTCGGATCGACCTGATTCTCGCAGGTGTCGGCCCCTTTGACGAAATCGAAATAGTCATTCAGCGTGTTGACTGCCGACTGCATCAGGACCGTGACGGCAAGGAGGATGAAAAGGAGACGCGGATCGACACTCTGCGTCTGATGGATCACGAGCACCGCAGAAAAAAGGACTGGAATCACCGACGCCGGCCATGTATGCGGTGCAGCAAGCTGAAGCATCAGCCGGGGAGTAAGCGGTGAATGGGTCACGGTTTTCGGGTTCATGATCTCTCCTGCCTTAATGAATGAGTCAGACGCCAGCGGGCTGATCCTGGTAAAGATTCCGGTAAAATCCGCATCGGTCCATGAGTTCTTCATGGGTCCCCTGATCAATGATCCTGCCGTTTTCCATCACGACGATCTCGTCTGCGAGTGCGAGGATCCCGAGGCGGTGCGTCACGATGACGACGGTTCGGTTTTGGTGGAAAATGGAAAGAGATTCCTGAATGGAACGTTCACTTTCCAGGTCGATCTGGCTGGTGGCTTCATCCAGCAGGAGGATCTTCGGATCGCGGAGAATAACGCGGGCCAGTGCGATGCGCTGCCGCTGGCCTCCGGAAAGCAGGTTGCCGAGCGGTCCGATCGGGGTCTCGTAGCCCTGCGGGAGAGTATTCTCGATGAATTCATGTGCATTCGCGAGTTTTGCCGCCGCAATGACTTCCTCTTTCGTCGCGTCAAATCGGCCGAACCGGATGTTTTCGTAAATCGTATCGTCGAAGAGGATCGCGTCCTGTGAAACGAGTCCGAGCCGGGAGTGAAGGTCTTTCTGTGTCATGTCCCGAAGAGAAACGCCGCCGAGAAGCACTTCTCCGGAAGTCGGGTCGGCCAGACGCGGAATGAGATTCAGGAGCGTGCTTTTTCCGCAGCCGTTCGCGCCGACGATCGCGACAGTCTTTCCGTGCGGGATCGTGAGGTTCACACCGCGGAGCACCGGTCGGTCCGGCGTGTAGTCGAAATCCACGTTTCGGAATTCAAGGTCCATGGAATTTCCGTCGAGAGAAACCGGGTTTTCCGGATCGGCGACCTTCACGGGAGTATCGATCAGCTCGTAAACTCGGTCCGCGACGGCGATGGCGTTCTGGATCGACGTGAAGATGTCGCTGAGTTTGCGTGCAGGGTCCGCCGCTCCAAGCAGGGCGACGTAGAACATGACGAGCCATTCGATCGAAAGGGGACGCTCGGACATTGGGAAACCGAAGAGTGTCGTGTTCCCGGTCAGGACCAGCCACGCGCCGACCAGAAGTGCGATGGAAACGAGCAGGATCCCGGAACACTCGACCAGACCTTTTGCCAATGCGTCGAGAAAGGAGACTTTCAGCGCCTTTCCGTAGATCGTGCGTCCTTGAGAAAAGAAGCGTTCCCGGACGTGCTCTTCGAGCGTGAAGCACTTCACGATCTTAATGCCGAAAAACGTTTCCTGAAGCGTTTCGAAGAGTTTCGCGACTTCCTTCATGATCTGTCGGCTCGTTTGCCGGATCTTCCGCGCAAGTTTCTGGATCGCCCACGCAATGAGCGGCAAAATCAGGATGGTCACGACGAACAGCTGCCAGTTGATCCAGATCGCGATTCCCATGCAGACGAACATTTTGAGCGGTTCACGGATCATTTTGCCGTAGACGTCTGCCAGACCGCCGCCGATGCCGCCGACGTCGTTCGTGATCCGGCTCATCAGTACCGCGCTGCCGTCCTGAGTGTACCGGGCAAATTCAAGAGCCAGGCATTTATCGAAAAGGCGGTTTCGAATATTCAGAATGGTCAGGTTGGCGATCCGGGAGACCAGGACTGAGTTCGCGATCAGGAAAGCCGTCTTCAGGACCGTCATCGCAAGGAGTGCTGCCAAAAGAAGCACGATCGTCGAAAACGGCGTCGTCGGAAGCCATGCGTCGATGATCTCTTTCAGCTTCACGTATCCGCCGTGTGTTGCCCGTTCGATCTGGAGTTTATGGTCAATGAGCGCAATGTCCGTCAGTGCCTGAACGTCTTCCGGAAGTTCCTGGACTTCTTCCGCAGAGGACATTTCCGGAAGTGTCGGCGCACTTTCCGGAGTCGGAGTTTCAGCCGGAGTCGGAGTTTCAGCCGGAGTCGAAGTTTCAGCCGGAGTCGGAGTTTCAGCTGGAGTCGGAGTTTCAGCCGGAGTCGGAGTTTCAGCCGGAGTCGGAGTTTCAGCCGGAGCCGAAGTTTCATCCGGAGTCGAAGTTTCAGCCGGAGTCGGAGTTTCAGCCGGAGTCGGAGTTTCAGCCGGAGTCGGAGTTTCAGCCGGAGTCGGAGTTTCAGCCGGAGTCGGAGTTTCAGCCGGAGTTGGAGTTTCAGCCGGAGCCGAAGTTTCATCCGGAGCCGAAGTTTCAGCCGGAGTCGGAGCGTTCGTCAGAAGTACCGCACGGCGTGTCTCAAGAGCCTGGATCTGGAGTTCGCTTTCCTTTACGCAGTCCGCCGCCCATTCCTGCATGGTCTGGCCCTTGAACGTGATCTGCATGAAAGGGAATACGGCACTCAGGTTCGTCCCCCACAGCACGCCGACTCCGAGAGCCGTAATGATGCAGAAAAAAATGTTCCAGCGGTACTGAAAGGAGGATTTGACGATTTTCCAGAAGTTCATGATGTTCTTGACCGGTCTCTCACCCGGCATTCGGGACGTACTTTCCATGACGCATTGACGGTATTTTGCGTACTGGAAGGGAGTTTAACCGAAAATCGAAAAATATTCAAGACGGATATTCAGGAAAAATCCGAAATTTGGGAAACTCTCCTGCCGTTCCATTCTCTTTCCTTTCATTTTACCGCGGAAGGCACAGAAGAGACACAGAAACACACTGAAAGGGAAAGATTGAGGGAATGAGAGCGTGCCCTGACACGAATTTCACGGAAAAGCGGATCTTCTGTACTCTTTGTGGTTGAGATTTTTGGCGCAAGCGGTCCCACGCGCGACGGCACTCTTCGAGAGCCGTCCGGCTGCCCGTCATGTCGTGACGCTCGTGAGGGAGAAACATCTTGAAAGTTGTTTCTCCCTCAGACTCCCTCTTCAAGAACTTTTTGATGTTTTGATGTGTTTCTGAGGTTGAGATCCTTCGGCTGAAGGTCCCACGCACGACGGCACTCTGCGAGAGCCGTCTGGCTGCCCGTCATGTCGTGACGCTCGTGAGGGAGAAACATCTTGAAAGTTGTTTCTCCCTCAGACTCCCTCTTCAAGAACTTTTTGATCTTTTGTATGTTTCTGAGGTTGAGCT
>JAGBAA010000110.1 GCA_017939795.1 Thermoguttaceae bacterium | reverse complement strand
GGCTGGATCTTGCATACCAGAAACTCGTTGAAGTGAATTCAGACGAACGGATGCGCGAACTTGCGTGGGCCCGGGAAAAAGCGGCTCGCGACGAACACGGCCGCCTCCTCTTCGCCAGGGAAGAAGGCCGTGCGGAAGGTCGTGCGGAAGGTCTGACGCAAGGTCTTGCACAAGGACGCGCATTTCTTTCGCAGAGTCTTCAGCGGATGCTTCCTCTGTTTTATCCGGAGTTCACGACGCAGGAAATTCTTGAGCGGATCCGGAATATTGAGGAAACGGAACGTCTGCAGGAGATCATGAACGCGATGATCGAACAGAAGCCGTTTGAGGAGATCGCGGAAATTCTGTAGAGAAATTTTGTCCCACGGGAATCGGCACGATATTCTTTTCCGGCCTTCCGTTTTCTGAGATAGAAGAAACATGGAAGGCATTGGAAGAGGTTTCGTGCCTTTTTTGTGGAATCTGAACGAACCGAGTCATCTCTATGCGTCGTTTTCGCCAAGGATCTGGACTCGGCGGGTCGTGCGGCCGCAGGGACATGGTGTTGCGTTGAAGACGCCGATGATGCCAGTACGGAATCGGAGAAGCGATTGTGCTTCGTGAGCCAGATCCGTCACGACCAGCTCGCCTGGTTCGCCGTCAGGAAGCGGCTGGAGGGTTTCCGGATGGATGCACTCGAAGAGGAAACGGTCCTCCTGAATGTGGAGTCCATCCTGTCGGCAGCATTCTCCCGCAAGTCCCGCACCGAAAAATGCCGGATGCTCCCAGTGGAGCCAGACTTTCACCGGAAAATCTTTCTGGATCGGATACCGAAGTGCGATTCCAGTCGACGTTGCGGGGACGCAGACGTTCCGGATCGGGAGATTGCGTTCCAGTTTCTGTGCAAGCGTTAGGATAGCCAGCACAAATTCTGCATCGGCGCAAATGGCGTCTGCGTTCAGAGCACAAAGCGCATCGATCGTCTCTTCCATTTTTTCATTGGCCGTCTGTCCGGTCCGGTATCCCGTAATCATCGCGGAGTTCGTCGGAACGATCTGGTTCACCGCCGGGATCGAGGCTGCGCCGATGCAGTCGATTCCGCTTTGAAGAGCAAACGCCAGTCCTGCTCGTCCGAATGCATGGGAGACCTGAACCATCTGATTACTTCGGATCCCAACCGCGTAAAGGTACCGGGCCGAAAGATCTGCCTGAATCTGCAGATCGTGCCGAGTAAAGGCCGTCAGGAAACCATCCTGGGTCTGCACTCTGGCGATCTCATGACGCGGGACCGTCCAGTGTGCGTTAGGGAATTGGGCCCGAAGGTCAGTGAGTGTGGTGAACGGCAGACGGCGGACGTCTTCCGGGGCTTGAAAGTCTTCATCTTGAAGCGGATTTTCTTCAAAGAAACTGCGGTAGAGCGGTAATTCGCGCACTCGTTCCACGGTTCGGCGAAGCTGGCGAGTCTGGAGAGTTCGGCACTCTTCCTGCGTCAGCGTTTCCGCCTGGTTCCAGTAAAGATTTTCGAAAGGCAAACGGTCAAACAGTTCCGCCATCAGTTCACTCTCTTTCGTTGATCAGGGACTCGTTTTGATTCAGATCAGGTCGTAGAGGTCTACGCTTCCGAAGACGTTCACGCCTTTTTCGTGAAGGAGATCCACAGCCGCATCCGGATCGTTGAAACGGAAAACGAGGATCGCTTTTTCGCGAACGTGAGACGTGAACGCATACATGTACTCGACGTTCAGATTCGCTTCCTCGATGATTCCCAGAATGTATGCGAGTCCGCCTGGCTGGTCGGCGATCTCAGTCGCGACGACGTCCACGGTCTTCACGATGCATCCGGCTTCCTGGAGAAGTTTCATTGCGGGTTCCCAGTCCTTCACGATGAGGCGGAGCATTCCGAACTGCTGTGTATCTGCCAGCGAAAGCGTCAGGATGTCGATATTCGCATTGGCGAGCATTCGGCATACACTGCTCAGATGCCCCGGTTCATTCTGAAGGTAAACGGACAGCTGTTTGATTTTCATGGGAAGTCTCCTTTGGGATCTTGAAAATTTTTTGTTTCAGAGTGGGCGGAACAGTCATTCATGAATGGTTTGGGGGCTGTTCCATCAGGAAATGTTGGACCATTCGCCGACCTGGCCAAAATTTGAAAGCGGATGCTGTTTCCGTCTTGGTCCGGAGTCGGTACGGAGCAGGAAACGGAAAATCTGGAAGTGCAGCGAGGTCCTTTTTTGTTCGGGGGGGAAGCTGCCCTCTTTTTCATTTTCCGTATTCTTTCATCATACTGATTTTACGGCATTCGTGCAAGAGGTGGGACATAAATTTTCAGCGTTTTTTCTCTGCTTTTTCACAAAAAATCGGAATTTTCGGAATTTTCTGGAAATTTGGAAATTTTGAGAATCTCTTTCAGAATGTTTCTAAAAGAAAAGGCACCGCAATGAAAAACCATTGCGGTGCCTGATTCTCCTAAATTTCAGGACGGATCATCGAATCCGTTTTGTCGATTTGCACTTCCAGCCGAAACACTGCGTTTCGGTTGATCAAAAAATAAAAACCTGAAATTCTGGAAAAGTTCTCTTTGTTCGATTTCTTTTTTTGACGGCCTGTTCAGCGTGAAAGCTGATCGAAAAGGCGTCGGAATTTCGGCATTCTGCCTTCCAGGTAGTCGAGCCATTTTTCCGGCTTCCACAATTCGACACAAATGGCTGCGCCGACGATGACGACTTCCTCACCGGGTTCCACTCCCAGAAACTCACGGAAACCTTCCGGGATCACCAATCGGCCCCTTCCTGCGAACTGGACTGACTTCTGGCGGGTGGAAAGGAGTCTTCCGAGCATCTGAAGCTGGTCGATCCTGCCGTTCATGTGGCCTGCGGCCATTTTGTCGCGGATGATCTGGACCCCCTGATTCAGTTTTTCCTGCCAGAGAGCCGAATTCCAAAGGCTCAGGCAGCCGGGACGCTCTTTCGTCAGGATGCATTCCTGCCCCTCAACGGAATGAGTGAGCGCGTCGCACATCTCCACAGGAATGGAGAGCCGGTAGCGTTCATCCAGCGTGCGCTGATGTTCTCCAAGGATGAAATCGACGGTCGGCAACATGAAATGATCCTGCTCCTGAATCGAACCGATGCCGTCCTCTCAAATCCTTTTTTAATTCCGGCTGGGCGTTTGTCCCACAGAAAATAAAATTTTCCATATTTGATTGGGTTTGTTTCCCACGATTTATAGTATAGCAGATTTCTGCAGGATTTCAAGGGGAACGCCTCTTTTTCCCCCGGATTTTTTCAAAAAAACTCAAATTTTTCTGAAAGATCTCAAATTTTCCTAAAGTTACTGGAGTAGATCAAAAAAAGTTTTTCCGATGAAGTACCGTTTCCCTAAAGACTGCGGTCCTTCTTCTCGCGCAGTTTTCGGGCAGAATCAAAAAAAAGACCATCTTCATTTCTGAAGATGGTCCTGGATGATTCCGGAAATCGGAGAAATTTTAGTGCTGGTATTTTTCTGGTGCTTCCATGAAGGTATTCAGATTCTGTTCACTCGTGAACATGTAGAGTTTACCTTCAAACACGACACTGAATTCCGTTTTTCCGACCGTCTGTTCGCCCGTCGTATTGGCAAGGACCGGGTCGGCACCGTCCATGACCGGCGTGTAGGCTTCCGGATCGGCGAGGAACTTCTGGACTTGGGCGGCACTGGAGAGATGGTAGGTCACTCCATGATGCATCACAGTCCACTGAGCATCGCCTTCGACCCATTCTTCCGCGTCGAGCAGGGAGACGGGGCAGAATCCGTCGAGCCCCACTTTGGCGTCAGCGTTGAGTTCCGGCTGTTCAAACGGGGAGGAAACGCGGGGAGCGGTCTCCTGAAGGACGTCCTGAACCGTTTCTTCCGATCCTGCCGCCGGTGCGGTTTCCGTACTTCCGGAGGTTTCCGTGAGTGCGGGAGCTTCTGCTGTTTCCGTGAAACTGCTCGGAATGACGGCGGTCTGGAAGGGATTCGTGACGGCCGAGGCGTTTGAAGCGACGTGCTGAGCCGTTTCGTACGGATTCGTCACGTTTTCGTTCTGGGAAACGATGATGGAACGCTCTTTTGTGTTGTTCTGGGTGAACGGCAGCGAGAGGGAGTCGTCTTCCTGATCCTCGGCAGCCGGAGCGGCTTCCAGGTTTGTGTCGATCTCACCGCTGAGGTCCGATCCGTTTTCTTCCTCATCCGTTTCGGCATCGAGAGCCGGGGCGAGGTCGGCATCGACCGTATTCGTTTCTTCCTCTTCCGTATCGAGGAGCGGGGAGGCACTTTCGGGGGCCGGAGCCGTCAGTTCTGCATCCGCATCGTCGATCGCCGGAGGCGTTTCGAGATCTGCTTCTTCAGCAGGCGGAGCCATGGATCCTTCGGCATTGCCTGCGTCGGTTTCCGGTTCCGCAGCTTCTTCGGCTTCTTCTGGAGCCGGTGCAATTTCCGGGTCAGCAAGCGGCACGAGAGCTGGTGTTTCCTGAACGGCAGGAGCCGTGGAGATGCCCGGGACCGTGTTGGTGCTGAAATCGAGCAGCGGGTCGACCGGAGCCGCTGGTGCGGGAGCCGGAGTGTTGACCTGGATCGGAACGGCAGCCGGTGCGGCGTTTGTGCCAGGGGTGGCGAGGATCGTATTGTTCCCCTCGTAGTTTCCCATGGTCGGGGTCGGCTCCACATCATCCGGAACGGAGATCATGTTGGTATCGAGTGCCGGCGGCTGCGTCATCTGCGTATGGCGGGCCGGATTTGGCGGAGCGATGACGGTCGGATTCCCCTGATTGGGGAGCGGATGTGCGCTCGAAGTGACGGCCTGCGGAAACTTCTGATCGTACCGCTGCTGGGTCGGCCAGCGTCGCCACGTTCCTTCATAGTAGCCGTAATCGCGGGCATTCGGGACACACTGTTTCCCGCCGACACACGGAGGCATCTGGCACGGGCCGGTCTCGACAACTCCCATCTTGTCTTTCGGAACCAGGTAAGGAGTCTGGCGCGACGGCGGTGAGCCTGCGTCTGCCGAGGACGTCAGGATCGCGGCGCCGAAAACCACGATGGCTGCATTCGAAATCCGAGTACTTTTATTCTTTTTCATGATTCAAACCCCGTTTTCTGCCTTGGGAATGAAGTGTCAGTTTCTTCCGTGTATCGTTTGCCGGGAATACTGCTTCCATGGCGTCATGGACGTCAGAGCCCGGCACAGGTCCTGATTTGGGTGCAGTTAAAGTTTTTGTCTTTTTGTTTCAGAAAGAACACGTTGGTCCTTGCGTGTTTCTTTCCGGATGAGTTGTTCGCCGTGAGCAGTATGCGTGCCTCCAGAGTGGTTTTTCGCTTGGGATCTCACTTTCTGCGAAGTTCACGTTTTTCGAGAATTTCCGCTTAATGCGATGGTTCCGCTTCCTGCGAATTGCCGCTTCCTGCGAAGTTCTGTTTTTTTGTGAAATTCCGCTTCCTGCGAAATCCTGGCGTTTGCGATTTTCCGCTTCCTGCGAAGTTCGCGCATCCTGCTGATCATTCCGCTTCCTGCGAATGGACATCCTGCCGGTTTTCGCTTCCTGCGAATTTATGCTGCCTGCCGTGAAGTTTCCTGAAGTTCACCGATCCATGGTGAGCGGACACCCGAGGCATTGGCCTGCACAGCCCATTCCAGCGTCACGCATACTGCGTCACGTCGATCAATACCCGTAGCCGTAATCCTGGTCCACGTTGCGGATGTTTCGCGCCGTGTTGGTTCCCAGGGAGATGACGCCGCTGAGACGCTCGAACGGAGACATGACTTTTCCGATGACGTTGGAGGTCGTCGTGAAGTTGTCCTGAACGATGAACACGCGGTCGTTCGGCATGATCTGATAGTTCGTGGCTGTCGAAGCACCGCTGGAAATGGCGGCCCAGTCGACCGGAAGACGCTGCTCGCACGCATAGTCACCCGGAGCCGGACGCGCGATCCAGATATTCTGGCTTGACAGAGAGGACATTCCGCCGATCTGGGAGATCGCATCCAGAACCGTTTCGTTGCCCGTGATCGGGATCTTGCGGACGCTGTCGCCGTTGCCGGCACCCTGCGTAATGACATAGTAGCTCTTGCTGTTGTACGCCACGACGTCCATCGAAACGATCGGAGAGTTCAGATAGTGCGACAGATGCTCTTCAATGGCAAATTTCGCTTCCATCAGCGTCATCCCCGCCACGTGGACTGTACCATAGTAGCGAAGATTCACCGTTCCGTCCGGACCGATCTGGTACTGGCCGTTGATCGGCTGCATCGCCGCCATCTGCGCGAGCGAAACGGAAACTTCCGGCGCACGCAGAACCTGCGTCAGGTGCGTACGGATCGCTTCACGGGCATCATTGACCGTCATGCCTTCGACACGGAGTGCACCGTAGCTGGGGCCAAGGTCGATCGTCCCTTCCGCAGACACGACATAGTAATTGTCGATCGGCTGATCGTAAAGCGTTCCCAAAACACGTACGTAGATCACATCCAGCGTCTGGAGGTAGTACGGCGGTTTCGGAACCATTTTCTGAAGCTCGATCGTCACCACGTCCGGAGGCGCGATGCGGTACGCCGGGAGAGACATCATGCTCAGCTCGCGCGGCGGTTCCATCTCTTCGGAAACTTTCTTGCCGAGCGGATCCTCGTAATGGTCAAACGGACGGCAGCCTGTGAGAAGGACGCTCACAAACAAAATCAGGCACAGTCCGCTCAAAAATGGTTTCATCTTGTTTAACTGCGACATAATTGGAACCCAATCTTCGTGTTTTATACTTGATGTGTTCGAAACGCGGCTGTTCCGGTCGTTAAATTCCTTTCAGTGCATAAAAATATTTAAACGCACACGATCGGTACAGTCGGATTATTCATCTAATCGACAAAACCATACCGGAATCTTATGTTCATTTTCTCATTCAAGCCAAAAATTTTGAAAAAATCGGAAAATTTGGTATGATTGGACCACTACTTTTTGGTTTTGCGGAAAAAAACAGAGCGTTCTTCAGAATTCAGAAGGACAAAAAAAGGTCCATTCGCAAACGGATGCCGATTCACATGGTATTCTCTACCATAGAAAATACAGAAAATGCGCAGAAGAGTTGGATTTTAAAGCAAAAAAAGCACGAAAATACAAAAAGTACAGAAAGACACAAAATTCATGAAGTGATCCTAAAAACTATTTTGTGTCTTTTCGTACTTTTCGTGAAATTCGTGTTCGGACTCGTTTATTCCCTTTTCCGCATTCCGGTTCTGCGCCTTTTCCGCGTTTTCAGCAGCAAAATCGACACACTGAAATTCACCGAATATCCAGGATCTCCACCGGCACATTCCCAGACATTCGGAAAGACTGCAGTTCATAGGGCTTCATCCGAAGCTCGAAAATTTTCTTTATGTTTCTGGAACGTCCGCTCGCAAGCCACAGAAGCTCACCGGAAGGGATCCGAAGTGAGACGTCCACGAACTCGTTGTCCGTATTCACGACGTAGAACCACGTATCTTTCCCGTCAGAATATCGGCGCACCTTGACAGTCTCGCTCTTTTCTAGGGGCTTCTTCGGCAAAATGTCGGCAAATTCTACCGCCGGAAGCGCACGGAACGTCTGCACGAACGGAATGAGTTCCGACTCCATCCCGTACGTCCCGATGAGGAATCCGCCTTTCGAGATTCCCTGAATGTCTTTGTACCGCAGCGGCATGACATAGTGTTTCATCGCATGATGCCCCGCAGGATTGAGCGTCGTGACGCGCCACGTACACTCCTTCAGCCAATCTGCCGGAAAGCGGTTCGGCTTCCCGCCGTGTTCTTCCTGCACAGCGATGTCGGACTCCCAGTACCGGTCGAAATGATGGACCCAGGCGTTCGGTGCATCCAGGAGCGAAGCGTACATTCCGCGCGTTTCCTCCGTCAGACGCAGACGCGCTCGGAGACTTTCGTCCTTCCGTCCGTGCATCCACCGATAATCCGCGGGAAAAACGGACTGTTCGACGAACACATTCGGGATCTTGGCCAAATAGCGCGAATCGATCCCCATGTCGCGGTTGACCTGGAGCCAGAAGTCGCGGAGTCCCTCCTCTTCGTCGTAAACCGTATGGGCATACAGGATCGGCGTGATGCAGTGGATCCCAAGTTTCAGATCCGCACGCCGGTCTGCGAGACGTTTCGCAAGCACAGCATACCACGCGGCAAGTTTCCGGCATCGCCAGTCGACCCACTCTTCACGGGCGTTTTTTATGAGCCACTCGTAAAAAAGCTTTCCGCGCATGGGATCCGTTTTGTCCACATTGACCAAAATACCGGTCTCTTTCTCAAAATCACGGATCATGTAGTCATTGTATCCGGTGCGGATGTCTCCGAGTGAATTGAGCGAGTGCATCGGAAGGTGAAGCACGATCCCCTTGAAAGACGGATGGTCCGCGCAGAGGTCCAGAAGTTCATCCACTTCCTGAAGGACCATTTTCTGCACATCCGGATGCAGGATATTGAAAATCGGCGGGGAATCATGCCAGCCTCCAGGATGCGGAGTCCCGGTACTGTGAATCGTGAATATCGAGTCGCCGAGTCTGCCGTTTCGAATGTCGGACCGCGTAAAGGCCGGGACGGGAAACGAGATGTTGTTCTGGTTGATCGTCGCCATGAACTCCAGACCTTCCCGGTCAAATTTCTTCGCGAAGGCTTCCGCGCAGCGCGGGGGATGATTGCGCGGATTGTATTTTTCACCGATCATTCCATCGTACCAGACGAACGGATACGAAAACATATTCTGCCCGGAGTACTTCATATACGCGCAGAGCCGGTCGAGCATCGTCTCGAAATTGGCCTTTTCGTATCCGAAGTTTCCGAAATCGTACCCGACCGCGGGATCTTCAAAGTAGATCCCCACCGGGCGAGTCCAGCCATTGACCGGTTCGGCAGGCGTGACGCGAGCCTGAGGCAGCGGAGAGTCCAGCGCGTAGATCCGGATTTCTGAAAGTGCGGCCCCCGCCGGCATGTTTCGGGCATTCATGACGATGAGCGTGGAATCTTTCTCCCGCGGATAGTACAGGCAGCGCCGAAAGACCATTTTAGGATGGCCCGTTGGGTACTCGTCTCCCGTGACGTAGCCGACCTGGAGATCGTAGTCGTTCCGAATAAATTTGGACGCCTGAACGATAATGTCTGCCGAGCGGCATTTGTCGTCGGGAAAAACAAGCTCCAGAATGTACGGTTTGCCGACTTCCGGGAAATTCAGACGGATCGCGAAACGGTCTCCCATCACCGGGGCCGTTTCGAGATACTTCCAGTCTCCCGCTTCTCCAACGCGGGTCTCGCCGACCTGCGAGAAAACTTCCGGTCCCTCTTTCAGGGCGTCTACTGCGCGGATCGTCTGAATGTGCCTCAAGTGGCATTCATCATACCAGAGACGTCTTGGATTCCGTTTTGTCTGCCGAGCAGGAGTACCGGGCGAATGCGTGATCTGCCCCGTCGTATTTTCCGCGTGAAAGACCCAGATCGGATACTCCGCGGCAGCCATGCCGTCATCCTTCAGGATCTGGACCGTGTACGTCCCCGGTTTCAGACCTCGAACCTCCGCGAAGTAGTCCTCCTCCGCTTTCGTCAGGAGGATCTCCTGCGAATGAAAGACTTTTCCAGCACTCTCCGCATTCTGATCTTCCGACCTCTGAATGATTTCCAGACGCAAACGCATTCTTTCCTTTCCAGAGTACACGAGTTTTCCATCGAGACAGACCGGCTCATCTTCAAAAAAGTACCGGCTCCGCGGTTTGCAGGAAACGTCGGCATACTCGCGATAGAGCGCGAGGACTTCCTCCTGCGAAAGCGGCGCGGAGTAGATCCGCAGTTCATCCATCACGCCTTCCAGAGCTTTCCCGCGGAAATTTCCGACCAGAAACGCATCAAAATCCATTCTTGAAAAGCTCATGACCTGGACCGGCGCCGCCAGATTGGCCTTTTTTGCGCGATTTTGCAAAATATGCCGGTCTCCATCGATAAAAAGCTGCTTTTCGTTAGAATTCCAGGTAAAGACGAGATGATGCCAAACCTCGTCATCCGGAAAATCGCGGCAGATGTACGTATCCTGCAGATCGCTTACGTCGCCGCGAAGATTTCCTTCGTAGATCCAGTACCAGAGTGCTCCGGAACCGATGCGGGTCGCTTCCTCAAACGGATTTGCGAGAATCGTACGCCACGCGTTTCCTGAAATCACTTTTCCTGCCGCGTCCTTTTTGTACAAACGTACCCAGACCGAAATCGATCCGCGTTCCGGGACCAGATTGCCCTCCGCGGCATATTTGAGCAACGGATCTGCGGCACTGGAAAACTGAGCGGCTTTCCCATTCAGTCCGGGAACGTAAACAACCCCTTTTGTCTGACTGGGTCTTGAATCACCACGAGCCGTACGGGCCGCCGCGTTGCCGTCAAACGGAACGTGGAATATAAGTTCCGGTCGGAGTGCGTTCTCGGTCTGCACGTCCCCGTCTTCGTGCCGAAGTTCCGACCGAAAAAAACGGTATTCGCCGGGAGTCGTGAAATCATAGCGGAGAAAGAGCGTCTCCAGATCGTCCGGAATGAATTCCTCAAACGTAAAGACCTGGCGATATCCCTGAAGCTGGACCTCAAGCATTCTCCAGAAATGCTTTCCGTCACCGGTCCTGCCCTCAAAAAAAAGACGTCCCTTTCCGCCTTTTGGCCCCTGGATCTCCGCAATGTGCAGATAGTAATCCCCCATCCGTTTCGGATCCAGCCCCAAAAACTGAATAGTCAGATTTTCCATACGCTCCGTTTCCATCCGGGACGCATCGATGACGAGGCAGTCTTTTTCCATCCGCGGTTCAAGAAATGACGTCTTTTCCAAATTCAGCGCGAAAAAACAGACGCTTTTTTCGGGTTCCGACGGAGCCTGCGCAACAAATCGCTCTCCGTTCTGCAATTCCAGCTCCATACCGTCCCATAATGCAGTACGCCACAGGAACATTTTGTTCGAAAGAGCATCTTCCATCGGAACGTTTGCCGAGTTTTTCGGCGTGCACACGCTCTTCGGAGCCTGCGCCATGAACGTATCCTGCGCCCAAATTTTCGGGAATTGCTCACGAACCGCGGCTCTAGGAAGATCGGAAAGCAAAAAACAGAGTATCAGAAAAAAAATGCTGGCGAGTTTTTTCATCGGGGATCCTTTTATGGAAGGAGCATCGTGACTTCGTTTTCATTTCCGTTCATTTTCATTTTAATTCAGCCGGACTTTTTGTCAAGAGACGCTGAAAAATAATTTGGCATTTTCCATGCCTCTCAATCCTCAAATTTAAAATAAACCATACATTGTGTACATTCTGTCTTTTTTCCCAAAACATGAAAAAAATTTCAAAATGGGTCGAAAAGATAAAATAGTCATGAAGTCAATCCGTTTCCGGGGGAAATCCGTGAATCCAAATCAAACCAATCCCAGCTTCGATTTCGAGGCTTTTGAGAAGTCCAGGCATTTTCTGCACGAACTTCACTGTATCGGCAGCCTTCCGTCCCTTTTGAAGAAATTTTCAAACGCGACGGGGTGGACGCTCACGTACCATTGCGTTGACTCGATCCCGAACTTTCTGAAGACCGACAGTCCGTCGATCTCTCTTGGCCGCCCTGCAAAGGAATGCTCTTTTTCCGGACCGCTTTCTCCGGAGATGGTGAAAGAGCTGGCAGAAGAAGAGGAGGACATCTGGCTTCCAGTCGAGATCCGGTCCGGATGCCGAAAGCTTTGGAGGCATCTTTTCCCGGAAAGCATTTCTGAAGACGATACTGAGCGCACGGGACTGCACGATGGAGAAATTTCCGGTGAGGGAGCGGAGATCTCTTCTTTGGTTTCTGGTGTGTTTTCGTCGGAGATTTCCGGAAAACAGCAGAAGGACGCTTTCGCAGGACCTTCGGGGAGCTATACGGAATCGGATCCTCAGAAAAAACGGCATGACGGCAGACGGATGGAAAACGTTTCGTCTCAGGAAGCAGAACTTCTCGAGAAGTTTTTGGGAGAATCGAATGGCG
The DNA here is from genome assembly GCA_017939795.1 of Thermoguttaceae bacterium. Taxonomy (GTDB): domain Bacteria; phylum Planctomycetota; class Planctomycetia; order Pirellulales; family Thermoguttaceae; genus RGIG3701. Next base: position 23,359 of record JAGBAA010000110.1, on the reverse strand, counting down.
GAATGCTTGATTTTCTGAATCATCCGATCGGTTTTCTTCACCTTTCGAGAGGCTGTTCCGGCGAAAGAAAACGGAATGGGGACGTCAAGGATTTTCTCGGGACGTCCGGTCTCGTTTCGATGCACGACACGGGGATGAAGCTGCGTATTCCGTTTCAGGATGCCCGGCAGCTGGCGGTCTCTCTTTGCGATCTGATCGCCGAGATGCAGCTGATGCGTTTCAGTCTCTGGTTTACGGAGATGGAAATGACGGTCCATTCCTCTGTGCCGAGTCAGCTGCGAAGCCGACAGAACCGTATTTTTGCGGCCCGGTATCGCGAACTGCTCGACTATATGCGGAAAGTTCTTGGAATGGATGCGATCGGCATCTACTTTTTCAATGCGCAGAATCGGACGTTTAAATTGCGGGCCTGTGCAGGACTTTCGATCGATACGCTCCTCCATTCTGTCCGGACACTGGATGAAGCACAGGCGGACTGGCGCGCATTTCAGGACAATCAGCTGATCATTCAGGATGAAACGACCTACTGCGACGGCTACCTGATCCCCGAGATGTTTCCGTCGGGACTCTGTATGCCTCTGAAGGCGCCGGGCGGCGTCATGGGGAGCATCTGGTTTTTCTCGAACGGAAACTATTTCAGCGAGCAGACGATCCAGCTTGCGCAGCTCATGGCGGTCCACTTAGGGACGGTTCTTGAACACGAGGCGGTCATGCGGCGGTACGATGGATTCATGGAGTACTGTGCGGAAGTGGAGACTGCTTCCAATGTCCAGGCGGTTCAGAACCCGGTACGGATCCCAGGAAAAGGAAAACTCGACGTCGCCGGCTGGGCCAAAACGGGCAGGATCCCCAATCTTGTTCGCTCGCCGGAGTCTTTGAGCGGCAGAGGCCGAGTCAAAAAAAGCACGGTCTCCGGTGACTTTTACGATTGGTTTACGCTTCCGGAAGGGCAGACGATGCTTGCGCTCGGAAGTGTCGGGATCTCGGGAATGTCGGGGGCCATTCTTGCGGCCTCGGTCCGTTCTGCGCTTCGGAGCCACGCGAACTATGGACATTCCACCTCAGATCTGCTCCGGAATGTCTACCAGACGCTTTGGCATCAAATGGCGTCGGATGCCCAGATCTCGCTTTTCTGCGGAGTCGCGAAACAGGAAGCGAATTTTCTCGCGATCCACTACGCCCAGGTCGGGACTCTGCGCGGGCTGGTCGTGCGAAAGGACCGAAGTTTCGATTTCGTTTCCATGAGCCACAAATCGAATCTTTTCTACCAGAATGGAAACACGGAGTTCCATTATTTCGCAGACAGTATTTACCTGAAACCGGATGAGATCTTTCTCGTCTTCAACGATGGTTTGGGAGAAGCGACTTCCGCTTTCGGCAAGAAACCGTTTCGGCAGATGAGTTCGGAACAGCTTGCGGAGATCGTGCTCGGAATGGAAGAGACCGGTGAGAAAAGGAAACGGACTTCCGCGACGCTGGAGGAAACGACCCGGCACAGCATCATGCACGCGCTCGGCGGAATGCTTTCGCAGAATCAGAATCCCTCGGCTCAGCTCGCCGTTTCGCAGGTCCGGAACTATTTCGGAAAGCACGTGAACAGTACTGCGAAAGATCAGTCGGTCCTGGCAATCCATTTCAGGTCCATTTCCAGATAGATAGAGAGGAGTGTTTCGGAATGAAAGTTTCGGATATTTGCGCTTTCATGGAGCGTTTTGCTCCAAAGGCACTCGCGGAATCGTGGGACAATACGGGGTTTCTCGTCGGAGAAAAAGACCAGCCGTGTGTGCGGGTCATGACCTGCCTCACCATCACGCCCGAAACGGTCCGTGAGGCGGTGGAAAAGAAAGCAGACTGCATCATCTCCCATCATCCAATGCCGTTTCGTGCACTGAAGGAACTGACGTCGGCTTCCACGACAGGAAAACTTCTGCGTGCACTCATCAAAAACGACATCGCGCTCTACTGCCCGCACACATCGTTCGACTCTGCTCCCGGATTCGGGATCAATCAGCAGCTCGCCGACGCACTGAAGCTGAAAGAGACTGTGCCGTTCGTGCCGAATCCGGACTGCGGCGGCGGAACGGGACGAATGGGAATTTGGGAGACTCCCGGAACGCTCGCGCTTTTTCTCGAAAAGGTCCGCGACCTGCTGAAGCTCCCCTACGTTCAGTATGTAGGCAGCTTGGATCGGCCGGTTCGGAAGATCGGTATCGGATGCGGATCTGCCGGAGAGTTTCTTCAGTATGCGCAGCGTTTCGGATGCGATGTTTTCCTCACTGGCGAAACGAATTTCCACACCTGCCTCGAAGCTGAAGCGACCGGGATCAGTCTCGTGCTCATGACACATTTTGCCGGCGAAAAGTATGCGTGCGATCGTTTGGCTGAGATCATTCGGCAAGAATTTCCGGAACTTGAAGAGGTCTGGGGATGCCGCGGTGAAAAAGAACCGCTCGCGACGTTTTTCTGAAAGCGAGAAGGTGCGTTCGCCGATGCATTGATTGGAAAGGATCGGGCACTTAAAGACTTGAGGACTTTGGGGAAACTCCGTGCAGGGACGTCTCAAAAGTCCTCTTTTTTCCACGTGAATTCCGGCGAGAAAACGACCTTCGTATTTTGAACGGCCCGGTGGAGACGCTGGAGAAATTCTTCCTGAGGCACGATGTCCGGACGAAACTGTTCCGTGTGCGAGTTCACGACCTGAATGTCGATGAGAGTGAACCCCAGAGTCTCCAGATGCCGCACGAGCCACGCAAGACCGACTTTCGACGCATCCCGTTCCAGATGAAATTTCGATTCGCCGGCAAAATAGCTTCCGATCGCTTCGCCGTACAGACCGCCGACCAGTTTTCCATCCTGCCAGACTTCTACCGAATGCGCAAAACCGGCCTCATGGAATGCGCAGAACCCCTCAATGATCTCCGGCGTGATCCACGTTCCCTCTTCGTAGGAACGGGGAACGTACGCACAGTGTTCGATGACCTGCCGAAATGCCCGGTCGAGCGTCACGGTAAACTTCCCGCTGCGGAGTGTCTGCCGAAGTCTGCGGGAAATATGGAACTTCTTAGGGTCGATCAGAGCGCGTTCGTGTGGACTGAACCAAAGCGTCGGAATGTCGGGTTCCCCGCAGGGCCATGGAAAGATCCCGTGAATGTAGGCATCCAACAGCCAGTCGGGATCGATCTCGCCGCCGATCGCCAGAACGCCGTCTTCATCAGAAAGTGTCGGATCCGGAAAACGGGACCATTGAAGATACTGTCTGATCAGATTGGAGCGTCTCTCCAACTTTTCCGAATCTTCCATCCCGAATTCCTCCCGATTCCTTCCAATTTCGTTTCCGGCTTCGTTTTCTGAAGATCAGAATCCAAAAATATTTTTCGAAGAAGCCAGAGACTCAAAAACATCGCACGCTGATTTCCATTCCGCCCAGCCTTCACGCCAGACCAGAGTGTCGGCTGCGATCCGATTTTCGCGAAGCCACGTCTGCACCGTATCGCGGTAGATCGGGCCATGCTGTTCGCCGGAAGCCGGGCGCACGTACCAGACGGTATCTGCCGGGCCTTCGAAAGGATCCGGAAGACGCGGAGCTGCCGGAGTCTGGACCGGCGGAGCCGACATGACGGGAGAAACCGGATTCTGGAACGGATCCGAAGCTGCCGGATCGGACGTGAATGCAAAGGCTTCCTGCTGCTGTCCCATTCCCGCGGATGCCTGCATCATGCCGGGAGCGGCCATGACGGCCGAGGCGTTTGGAACGACGTCCGCTCCATTGGAAAGGTGGTTCAGGTTGATGTCGTCAAGAACCGACTCCGCCTGATTCGTAAACGGAAAAAGTCCCTCTCTGCGTGCCCGTTCTTCCCATTCCTTTGCGATCGGAAGGTCTTTTGAACCCGCTGGGCGCGTGCTCTCAAACGGAATATCGAATCGTGCATGGCATTTCGGGCAGATCCCGCGCTGGCCCGCCTGGAATTCCTTCACGTTCAGTTTGTGTCCATTGGGACAATAAAATCGGATTCCCATTTCTTTTTTCCCTTCGTTTCCCCCAAAAAATTTTTCATGGAACGTCTCTGATCCTGATTCCCGTCATGTTCGTTCGACCAAATGGCCGGTCCGTTTAGCCAAACAGTCACACTATTCAGCTAAATAGTCGATCCGTCCAGCTAAATAGTCGGTCGTTCAGGCCAATTGGCTTTCTGCTTGGGACGGTCCTGCTGTCTGAGACGGCGTTCGTGTTTTCGACAGTGCGATTTGCGTGCGGCGGCTTCATGCAGCAATTTCAGAAACGCTGGATGCGCACGAAAAACACCAACTTCCTTTCATTATATACCAAAACGGGGCATTTGAAAAGAGGGGGGCCGAAATTTTGTTCCGATTTTGAAAATTTTTAAAATCTTTGAAAATTTAAAAATTTTTTCCAGCAGAAGACTGGAAATTTCGCAGAGATCGCGTATAATGAAACGAAAAGACATCGCGGTTGGTAAAATTTTCAGAAACCTTGAGAATACTCATCAGGAGGAACGTCATGCGCCGTTTCATTTTTTTTATTTTCCCGGACACTCCGGCTGCTGCGGGACGAAGATCTGTCGATGAGCGGAGCGCGTCGAAAACGGAAGAAAAATGCGGTAAGACCTTCTCTGGATGGCGGTCCGTTTGTGGAGCGTGTTTACTGACGGTATGGTCTGCCTGCGAAGATGTCTGCGCTCAGCAGATCCACCTGACGAATCCCATGCAGCGGAACGGTTCCAGTTTCAGTGAGTCCATTGGGACGAATTGGGGACTCTCCGGAAAAAACTGGTCGCTGAACGTCGGAAGTCCCCAGGCAAATAATCTGCCGAGATACGGCGGGTTCGATATGAACAGCGGACTGCGCGGCGGTTTTCAGTTTCAAAAAGGCGGAACTTCCGGGTACTTCAACGGCTGGGCGGGGCAGAGCAATGACCGATACAGTACGCTGGAGGCTCCCTCCGTTACGTTCATGAATGGTCAAGGCGCGTTTTTCCAGCACGTGACGGAGACTCCGTTCGTCGTTTCGACCATCCCGGTCGTCGGAGGATGGCACGGAACGAACTACCAGCCGTTTTACGATCCGGAGGTGACGCTCTCCCCATCGGTCCTTCAGCAGCGGATCGACCAACTGGGGACAGAAAAACATAGACCTCGCACCGTTTGGGAGTCTCCTGAGGCACCGGTACGGAAAGAGATCCCGAAGAAAAAATCGTCCGGGACTGTCGGGAAAAAGACCAGTTCCTCAAGAACCGCTTCCTCGGAGCCTGCCGTTTCCAGAACCTCTTCACGTTCCTCCCGCGGAGATCACGCGGCGCGGTCGGGGAGCGCATATGCAGATGAGTCGGCGCGGTATTCCAGAAGCACGAATCCCAATACGGCAGAAACTCCGGCACTGAGCGTCGCGGAAATGAAACGCCGACACCGTGCCCGGCAGGAACAGGAACGCAGCCGGATCCATGAAGATGAACGCTGACGGCACTCAAAAATCCCTGACCGCATGAGGCACTGTCCGTTTGCGAAATCCATGCAGTCCGCTACATTCGGCGGATGAAATTTTCGAGCAGTTTCGCGCCGGTCTCCTGGCTTTTTTCCGGATGGAATTGCGCAGCGACGACGTTTTCGCGGGTCATGGCGGCACAAAAATCGTATCCATAGTGTGCATTGGCCGCGACGGCTGATGGATCTGCGGGAACTGCATGGTAGGAGTGCACGAAATAGAAATGCGTTCCTGGTTCGATCCCGTGCCAGAACGGATGGTCCGGCTGTTCGACCGTCACCTGATTCCACCCCATATGCGGAATGGAGAGTTTTTCGCCGGCCTCAGCCCGCTGTTCCTCGGTAAATCGGAACCGTACGACTTCGCCGGGAAAGATCCCGAGTCCTTCAAATTCTCCATTTTCGAAACTGCGCTCAAACAACATCTGCATCCCGAGACAGATCCCCAAAAACGGCGTCCCGGCATGGATCTTCTCAAGCATCGGCTCGACCAGCCCGCTCTCGCGCAGAAAACGGATCGCGTCTTCAAATGCACCAACTCCCGGAAGGATCAGCCGGTCCGACGCAAGTACTTCTTCCGGTTTCGTGACCAGCCGGCATGGAGCGTTTTGCCGCTCCACCGATTTCTGTACGCTGCTCAGATTCCCCATTCCGTAATCGATGATCCCGATCATGTTTAGCTCCGGAAATTTTCTCTTTCTTCTGGAAGTTCGGATCCACTGTCGGAAAGCACTTCTTCGGCTCTCCGCTCGATCTCTTTTTCAATGTCGACCGGGATCGAAAATTCTTCACAGAACCAGCCGTGGAGGTCCGCAAGCCGACAGCGTACCGAACAGAACGGCATTGCGTCGGTCTGCTCAGTGTCGAAAACTTTTCTACAGGTTGGACAGGTCGCTCGAGCCATGATTGATTTCAGAAAATAAAAAAGGCAAAAATGAAAAAAAGGGACGAAACATCCTTCCGGAGCCTCCATCCCTTTGAAATTCGGAATTAGGTCTGGCCTTACTTGCCAATGACCAGGGCTGCTGCCTGTCCGTAGTAATTATACGCAATGACGAGTGCAGCTTTTTTCTCCGTCGCCGCCGGAGTACCCATGACGAGATTCACCGGGCAGTCTTCCGCCGGAGTTTTGCTGTTCGCGATCGCCGGGATCATCCCGTTCTGCAGCGACAGAACCGACGCAACGACGGCAGCTGCCGAGGAACCGGCAAATGCATAGCCCGTCGCACTGCTGACACACGTGACCGGAACGTCTTTTCCAACGGCTGCGGCAATAGCTTCTGCTTCGATGCGGTCATGATACTGCGAACCAAGTCCCTGCGCCATGACGAACGCCAGATCTTCTGCCTTCACTTCCGCACGCTCCATGGCGAGACGGATCGCGTTGACGATCGAGGTTCCCTTGAATTTTTCAACATCGATCCGGACATCTTCCGTCTGCGGAGCAAAGTCGGTCGCCTGATTCCAGACCGCTTCCGATGCTTCACCGTAGCCGATGACCGTACCAAGGATCGGGACATCGCGTTTTTCCGCAGACGCACGGCTTTCCAGGATCGTAGAGGCACCGCACTCGCCGAAAATCAGTCCGGAACGTTCCGCATCAAACGGACGGTACGCCGTTTTAGCATCCTGATCGCGAGTCACCGGGTACATGCTGTAGTGTGTCGTTCCCTGCGGCATCGCGGTCGCATTGCAGCCGCCGGTGTACATAACGTCCGCCGCGCCGCGGTCAATGACGCGCATCGCTTCAATGACGGCACTGACTCCGCCGATATCGCCGGCGACGAGTGTATTGCTCGGGCCGCGCAGGTCGTTCGCGACTCCAATATGGCACGCCGTCATGTTGGGCAGGTACTTCAGCATCCAGAGCGGATACATCTCGTCCATCGCATTTCCGAAAAGGGAAGCGTCGAATTCGTTCTCGCCGACCATCGCGCCTTTGTACAGCGGAATGATCTCCTCAAGATCCGCCATGATCATGACGGCACCGTAAACGATCCCCTGACGTTCCGGATCGACCGGTTTGGCTTCCAGCTGCGCAGACTCCCAGGCATAGTCAGACGCCGCGACACCCAGCTGAATGTCCCGCGCCATGACTTTGATGCTTTTGCGGGGACGAATGCGTTTTTTGTCCAGCTCTTTCACCGCTCCAGTATTGGGAGAAGGCACCCCTGCTTCTACAAGCACTTCCGGGGCATGTTCTTCAAAAGGAGCAATGCCGCTCGTTCCCTGCATCAGGGAATTCCAAAAAGCTTCCGTTCCAGCTCCGATAGAGGAAACGACTCCCAGTCCGGTGATGACGATTTCTGTTGATTTGGCCATGTGTCGACTCGCTAACCTCAATGCATGGTCTTTTTCGCCGGAACGACCGGGACAAAACCTGCTGAATTACGATTAAACGAAAATTTAAATCACTTAAAGTCCCCATTATACCTGATTTTGAAATTTTTGCAAGTATCCAAACCGCAATTATGTTTCAAAATCATAAGAAATTTTGGGAAACGGTACTCTCTTTTCTAAAAACGGCAAATTTTTGATAAATATTTAGGATTAAATCGAAAAAGAGGAAATTTCCAAATAACAGGCGGAACTTTTCCTCCATTTCTTGCCGTTTTCCTTCTTTTCTGATGTTGGGGAGGCGGACACATTGAAAACAAAAGGCTGCCGTTTTCGCCGACAGCCCGGAATTCATCAGTCGCCAATGTCGTAGACACGATACGTTTTTTCACATTTCGTTCCCGCTTTCTCAAGACTGCCTCGAGAGTAGGCGTTCGACTCAAGGACCCACGAAAATTCCGCTTTGTTGATCCCCCATTTTTCAGCGGCGGGAAGCAGTGCCTGCATGAGCAGAAGCGGAATTCCCATCATCTGATATTCCGGAAGAACGTTTGCGCTGACGGAACGGATCTCTTTGAAATGCTTTTTGGCTTTCAGGATGGAAAGAAAACCGAATGGGAAAAGGCGGCCTTTGATCTTGCGGATCGCCGGGTTGAAGTCCGGAAGGCAGATGAGACAGCCGACCGGTTTTCCATCGATCTCCGCACAGATGGCAAGATCGGGAACGATGAGCGTTTTGAGTCCCTTGGCTTCCTGGTCGAGTTCCTCTTTCGACATCGGCACATGTCCCCACGTGTTTGAGATCGACCGATTGTAGACGTCCATGAACATTCGGACTTCTTCATCAAAGCGGGACTCATCCATTTTGCGGATCGTGACGCCGAAACGCTCCTTGATCTGTTCCGCGATCCCGGAATATTTATTCACGATGCCCGGAAGCATGTCCAGATAACCGACGAATGCAAAAAGATCCTGCGATTTCTGGAAGCCGTAATTTTCCACCAGCTGCTGATAGTACGGCGGATTGTACGTCATCATGAACATCGGGTGGTTGTGGAAACCGTCGATGAGAAGACCAACTTCGTGATTCATCGAAGGATTCATTGGTCCGCGAATATTCGTGATCCCTTTTTCGCGGAGCCAGGCGCGTGCTGTATCAAAGAGCGCGTTGGCGGCTTCCTGATCGTTTTCGCATTCAAAAAAACCGAAAAAACCGCGGCTGTCCTGGTAGAGATCAAGATGCCCCTGATTCACGATCGCTGCGATCCGGCCGACGACTTTACCATTCCGCCGGGCAAGAAAAGTCTGGATCTGATTGCGGAGATAGTAGGCGTCCTTTTTAAATCCAATGAGTCCCAGATGAGAGCAGAGGAGCGGCGGAATCCAGTTGGAATCATTTGCGTAGATCCTCCACGGAAGCTGGAGAAATGCGCGGCGGTCCCAAAAATTTTTGACCGGGGTGACTTCAATCGAATTTGCCATAAGGTTTTCCTTTTGAAAGAAAAAAACACACGAATACCTCAGTATATTATACCTGATTTCTCAAAAAAGAAAAGAGGCGTTTCCGGGATTTTACCAAACTTTTACGCTAAAATCTCCAATTTTTTTTACTGAGGCTGCTTTTTCTTCTTTTTTTGAATTCTGTATCATGTGTACCATCTGTCGAGGATCGCACGGAGTTCGCCGAGTGTACGAAATTTTACGAAATCGTCGCGGACTTTTGTATGTTCCGGATGGATCTGTGCGTATTTGATGCTGAACTTTTTCATGTTGAATACCGCCCGTTTTTCGCCGTATAGTTCGCATGCCAGCGCAAAATGTTCTTCAATGACCTCCCGCTGTTCACTCAGCGTCGGCAGCGGAGGAAGTTCCCGGCCGGCCGCCAGCTCGCGAAGGTCGCGGAAGATCCACGGATTCCCGATCGCGCCGCGTGCGACCGTCACTCCGTTGACTCCGGTCGTTTCCATCATGCGGACGCAGTCCTCTGCCGAAAAAAGATCTCCGCTTCCGAGGATCACGGCATCCGGCGCATATTTTCGCAGGTCAGCGAGGAATTTCCAGTCGCTTGTCCCCACATACCGCTGAAGGACCGTTCTGGGATGGACGGTGAATACGGAGATCCCCAGGGCGCGCGCACCGTCGAAGATCTCGTAGAATTTTTCCAGGCTTTCCGCCGAATCATCCAGACCGCGCCGCATCTTGATCGAAACGGGGATCTCGGCCGGGACGGTGTCGCGGACGCTCCGGACGATCGAGAGAGCCATTTCCGGCTGCGAGAGATGAAAGCCTCCGCGATGGCGTCCAAGGATCTTCTTCACCGGACATCCGAAGTTGATGTCCACCCAGTCGAAACCCCATTCCACGACCTTCAGCGCAGCCTGCGTAAAGTCTTCCGGTCCCACTCCCATCAGCTGTGCGCCGACGGGATGGTCCGAGTCCTCCACACGAAGAAAACGTTTTGCTTTCTTCCCTTTCGCATGAGTGACGGAAATGATGAATTCATCGAGCATCACTTCGCTGACCGTCGCAGACGCTCCCAAACGCCGTGCGATCTGACGTTCCGCCCAGTCGCTTACGCCGCTGAGTGCCGCCTGGATGCACGGAAATCCGATCGGAACGGAACCGATGGAAAGGTCCGGAAAATGAAAATCTGTCCGAAAATCGCGCCGTGCGAAATTGGGAGAAATCGTGGAATCGTAGTTCATGGGATCTGGAATTTCAGGGAAACGGAAAACGCGGAGTTGCCGGAAAACCGGGATTTTGGGGACCTTTCGCGAGTCTTTGAGGACCTTCCGGGGTCTTCCGGTCCTTTGGGAACCTTCGGGAAAACGGGAGGTCCTGCGGTCAAAGTCCTCCGGAAAGTCAGGACTCTCCGGAGTCTGGGAGATTTAACGGCTGAGGCATTCGAGCAGGGAAAGTTCTTCCTGGGAAATGACTCGGTGCCCTTCGATCGCTTCGGTCAGCGGCACGAGAACGGGCCGATTATTTTGGACGCCCGCCATTTTGTCCGTTTCGCCGTCGAGAATGGCACGGACTGCCAGATTTCCAGTCATGGATGCGAGGATCCGGTCATCCGGGCATGGGTCACCGCCTCGGAGCAGATGCCCAAGAACGACGGAGCGCATCGAGAACGGACAGCCTGCGTCTTCCAGTTTCTTCTGAAGTTCCAGAACTCCGTCCTGGTATCCTTCCGCGACGACCATGATGATGGAGGTCTTTCCGAGTTTTTTCAGGTTCGTCAGTTTTTCGACCAGTGCGCCGATCTCCATCGGCATTTCCGGAATGCACGCCGCCTCACATCCGGCCGCGATCGCCGTGTGGAGCGTGATGCAGCCGCAATGACGTCCCATCAGCTCCACCAGAAACATCCGATGGTGGCTCGAGGCCGTGTCGCGGAGTTTGTCGACGGCTTCCACTGCGGTCTGGACGGCCGTCTTGAAGCCAATGGTGAAATCTGTTCCGTTCAGGTCATTGTCGATCGTGCCCGGGCAGCCGACGATGCGGCCTTTCCAGATCTTTCCGAGGGCGTGCGCTCCGGCAAGCGTGCCGTTTCCACCGATCGGAACGAGGGCGTCGACGCCAAGTTTATCCAGAATGTCTGCCGCTTTTTGTGTTCCTTCCGGAGTTGCGAATTCCGGGCATCGGCTGCTGTGCAGAAAGGTACCGCCGTTCTTGACGATGCCGGAGACGGAACGCATGAAAAGTCGGTGCGATCCGGCACTTCCAATGAAAAAATTCTGGTCGAGGATCCCCTGGTATCCGTCCATGAACCCCACGACTTCGTGACCTTCAGAAACTGCGGTTCGGACGACCGCCCGTACGCAGGCATTCATTCCGGGGGCGTCGCCGCCGCTGCACAAAACACCAATTTGCATAAATTTTCCCCTGAATTGGTTGAAACCGCTTGATTTTTGCGAAAAATGAGGTAAGATAAATGGTAGCTTTCATAAAATAGTCGAAAACCACAAAAAAATCAACCCGAATTGAGAAATTTTTTGCGGGATTTTGCATTAAAATTGAATGAAGGCGGAGATTTTGCTTTAGGATCCTCATGCCGTACCGACCTGGTATTTTGCAGGATGCTCGTTTTCATTGCCCTGCAGAAGAAAGACGTCCGGCGGTTTGTGTGTTCTTCGGATTCCATCTTTCCGTAAAATTGCCTGCGGAGAAATTTGGAAGACGCCGGATCCTGGATGTTTTGAAACGTCTTCCTCATTTTCCAAAGCCTTCCCGGCTCTGCACGTCCCCTTAACCAGAAAGTCCTTCAATGCAATCAGAAACTCATCTTCAGAATTCCATGAGATCCGCGAACTCCAATGAACTGAATGCGGAACCATCTCCGGAAACGGTACCGCAGACGGAAACTGGACCGCAGACAGATGCAGGACTGTCGAACGGCCGCTTTTCTGCCGGGGCACTTTTGGCCGTGAATTTTGACTGGGAAAAATGGAACGTTTCGCTCCGTGAACGTTTCTGCCCCAATGCAGATGAGGAATTGAACGGGATCCTGGAAGATCAGCGGGAGAGAATGGACGCTCTGCTTCAGGAGATCGCGGATCAGAAAAAAAGCCGTTCCCTGGGACAGCGGATCCTGGACATCATTTTCCCCAGGCGCCGGCTTCGCACCCTGGAATGCGCCATTCGGGAACTTGAGGCGGAGGAACCGAAACGGGTGAAGGAAGGACGGGTCTGCCACGTCTCTACAGAAAATTGGGAAGAATTTCAGAGTGCGCTGACGGATGGAGATATGGCGGCGTTTCTGGGGAAATATCTTGGCAAAATGGACGGTTCCGGAAGGCTTTCGGGGCATGAACGGGACCCAAAGCTGGAAAAGATCCGCTCGGCATCCATTGCGGTACTTGGGATCATGCCGCGGAATCTGTTTGCCTGGGAGAAACTCTCGTCATGTGCGGGGGACGATGAAGGCCCGGCTTTTGCGGCTGCCGTACTTTCTCATGCACTGGACTTGCTGAATGCGAAATCCGATCCGGTCTCTGAAGCTGGAACGCGGAAGCTTTTGGGTCTGCGTGCGAGTGTGCTCTTCCGGCTGCGATGCTCTCAGGCTGCGAAAATGGATGAATTGCACGAAATTTCGCTTTTGAGGGTCCCGGAAGAGTCTCTCCGGAGATGCAAGGCTTTGGAGACGCTCGCAAAACAGGAACTTGGAGATGGAAATTTTGACCTGGCGAAAAACTGCGCACAGGCTGCCGTCTCGCTTTCCCCGGAGGATTGGGAGGCTCATCTGCTGCTTGGCGATGCGCTCTATCGTTTGGAAAACGCAGAAGATGCCGAATCTGAATTTCTGACCGCAAGACGGCTTTTCCTCGAGACACACGGAGGAGTTCAATATACGCCGCTTTCCGGTTTGGAAACTGCGGGTTCGGAAACTGCGGGTTCGGAAACTGCGGGTTCGGAAACTGCGGGTTCGGAAACGTCTTCCGAGGCTGGGGCAAGTTCGCATTTCTTTACTCCGGATGATGTTCGGGCGGTCGAAAAGATCGCGGCGGAACCGTATTTGGCGAAAGCGTTTGCGGGAGTGCTTTTGCGGCTGGCGTTCTTCATGTCGATCGAGGAACGCCGTGAGGAAACGCTCTTTTATTGCCGTGAGTGTCTGAAACTGGATCCGGAAGTGTCCGGTGCCCGGTATCTTCTGGCTCAGGAAAAGTATCGTGCCGATGAGTTTGAGGACGCGCTGGCGATTTTTCAGGAACTGGAAGGCGAGGAGGACGGAGGACCGCTCTGTTCATGGTACTGCGGTGAGATCCTGTGGCGTCTCTCCCGTGAAGAAGAGGCTCTTCCGCACCTGAAGAAGAGTCTGGAAATGAACGTTCACCCGGAGGCGGCGACTGCGCTGATCCTTCAGATCCTTCAGGGACTTGGACGGGATGCGGAACTGCTGGATTTTGCGGATCGGCAGATAGCTTCCGGACGGAAAATGACGGAGCTTTACCGTGCGCGCGCGATGGTCTTCTGGAAAAAAAATGAAGACGAAAAAGCCGTCGCCGACCTGCGTGAGGCACTCCGGATCGATCCAAAATCGGCGGAGGCCTGGGGAGAACTGGCCGTCATTTTCTATTCGCTCCTGCGGTTTCGTGAAGCATTGGATGCGGCAGAATCGTCGCTGGAGATCCAGCCGGAGCAGGTCCGCATCCGGTTTTTGAAGGCAGTCTGCCTGAATTATTTCGGCAGGACGGCGGAAGCTCGGGCGATCCTGGAGCCTCTTCTTGAAGAAGATCCCCATTCTTCGGATTTTCTGATCCTGAGTGCCCAGCTCGCGGCATCGGAAGATGATTTTCAGGGAGCGAAGGAATTTTACGGCCGGGTACTTGGGACGGATCCTGAAAATCAGACGGCACTGACGGGGATCGCAGATGCGTATCTTCATCTCGAAGAGTGGGAAAATGCGGTCACGCTCCTGACGTCTGCGATTGAGAGACGTCCGGATTCCGTTCATTTTTATTTTCAGCGGTGCCTTGCCGCGCTGGCCGCACAGAAATACGAAATGGCGATGGAGGACGTGAACTTCCTGATCGCAAAAAAGCCGGAACGTTCGGAAGCGTACGTGATCCGCGGAAGGATCCGTTTTGCCATGAAGCAGCCGGAGGCGGCGATCGTGGATTTTCAGAAAGCTGCGTCTCTGAACCCTGCCAATTTCATGGCGTTTCAGCATTCCGCGGAGGCGAAATGTTCTTTGGGACTCCACGATGCGGCTCTTTCGGATCTCGATGCGGCTTTGGAGCATTCGCCGAAAAATGCGGAACTTCTTTTGCAGAAGATCTCGATCCTTATGCCTCTGCGCCGTCTGGAAGAGTCCGCTGCGGCTGCCGAGCAGATCCTTGAATGGTTCCCGAATCACCTGAAAGCACTCTTTCAGCGCGGTGCTGTCCGGCTGAATCTCCATCAATACGAGGAAGCTCTGGCGGATTTTGACCGTGTATGCAGTGAGGATCCGGATTCTTCGGATCTGCATTTTGCCCGTGCGCTGGCTTTGAATGGACTTTTTCGACATGAGGAGGCTCTTGCTGAATTCGACAGAGTCCTTGAAGTTCAGCCGGATGCGCCTCCGGTGCTCGCGGAAAAAGCCATGACCTTCCTGCTTCTGAACAAAAAAATCAAAGCAAAAGAGATGATGGACCACGTACTGCGCCTCGAGCCGGAAAATATCCGGATCCTGAACCTTAGGGGCGGGGTTTTTGCCAGCATGGGGAAGATCGCGAATGCTTTGCGGGATTTTCGCCGCGCGATCGAGATCCAGCCGGAATACGTTCCTGCTCTGAATAATCTGGGCCATATTCTCGCAGAGATCGGCGACGTGGAAAAGGGGTTGGAGTATCTGGATTCTGCGATTCGGATCGCTCCAGAGTGGGCGCGTCCGTACCTGAATCGCGCACAGGCTTTGATCCGTATGCGGAAGTTTGAAGAGGCGGACGAAACGATCGAGGCGGCTCTGCGTCAGGCTCGGGAAAGCGGAGATGAAGATTCTGTCGTGGATGCGCTGGAATTGCGGAAAAAGAATGAAAAATTCCGAGCTGCCGCTGAAGAAAATGCACATCGGGAAGAAAATGAGTTTTCGACGGACGATGAACAGGATACGGAAAGCAGTTGGGATCCTGAGCTGGAAAATGATTTTGAAAAACCGTTTACGGACGCGGATTGGACGGATCTGAAAGAGATCCTGGAAAACGGAATGGGATTTCGCGGAGCAGACGGTGAGCTGGCAGACGGTGAGCTGGCAGACGGTGAGCTGGCAGACGGTGAGGAAACGGGCGAAGATGGAAAGGACGGCGGGAAACCGCAGGATGCAGAACTCGACGGGGGCGGTCCCGGTAAAGACCTCTTCGACGGTGAAGCAGATGGTGAAGGGGAGGACGATGGGACGCTCGACGAGTTTTCCGAAGACGACCGGCGCGTCATCCGTGAGTTCTGGCAGCAGATGCGTCGGGCTATCCAGAGACAGAAATGGCATGATTTCAAAGGAAATCAGGAGTTTGAGACCGAATTTCATTCTGAACCGAAGATCCGCGGCGGCATTTCCGAAAAGAACGGAATGAGCGATGCGGATGGACTCTCGAAAGAGGAGCTTTCGGAGACCGGCGGCAAAATCGGCGGCGGTGTGGATGAAACTGTGGAAACGACGAAAAAGGTGCCGGATGACCTTGCTGCGGAATTCCCGGAATTTCGTGATGTGCCGAAAATCACCTTCTGGGACAGCCGGATCCTTTCCATCCCACTTCCTGAAAGAGAAGAGGAAGAACCGGTGATGGTTCGCTGGAACTATTTCAATTTCGATAAAAAAAGTCTCAGCGAGCTGAAAGAAGAACTGCGTCAGCAGGAGAACCTCGCCCGGGAAAGAAAGCGTTTGCGTGACGGAGAAGATTCCGAAGGGACCGAAACGGGATCGGACGAGGATTGGAGCGAAATTTGGGAGGAAGATCTTTCTGAAGATTTTGATCCGGAAGAGGAGGAGAAGCGGAAAAATCTCTCTTTGGAGGAAACAGAGGAACTCTACGAGATCCTGAACAGCCTCCTGCGTTTCATGGAGCGCGATAAAAATCGTCCCCTGCGCTGCCGGGAGAGCGAATACTGGGCACTGGACACTCCGGAACAGGCTGCAGATGTGGAGATTTTTGAGGGTGGATGGTACGTCGAGAAAAACTTCACGGCACCGATCATCATCAATTGCGCAAGCCTGCTCGAGACACTTGAACAGGATTACCCGGCTGAGAGGAAAATGAGCCGGACGCTTTGGGATGCGATTTCAAAAAGAACAGTGCTTTCTGCTGATGCGGAGCCGGAATCCCGAACGGAGACGGAATATTTCGAAGATCCGGCACAGGAACCGCGTGTTTATGCGCCGAAGATCGCGTTCGTGCGGCTGCGGGAAGCTCCCAAAACGCTTTTTGAGATCCTGACGCGAATTTCGGAATTCCTTGATGAGGAACTTCAGCGGTCGCGGTCTGTGCTGGCCCGTGAGGAGGTTTTGGAGCGCAAGAATCAGCTTTGCGGACTCATGGATCTCGTCATGCGGAACGTCATGGGCGGGGAACCGAAGGATTCGATGGTCATCTTCACCAACTTTTTGACGCCGGGGGTCCTCGCTGCCATCATGAGATCCCGCATTGAAAATGAAGGTGCTGAGATCGACTACGAGGAACTCGTTGAAAGAGCCGGTTTAGAGCTTGCCGAAATGTGGGAGGATGACGAGACGGAATTTGACGAACTCGACTTCTACGATGTCGAAGAGTGGGATCCGGATGAGGATTTCGACGAAGGATTCGATGGTGCGTTTGATGAAGAACTGGACGGTGAATTTGACGGTGGGTTTGAGGACGGGTTCAACGGCGGATTTGACGGAGAATTTGAGGAAGAGTTTGACGGCGAATTTGAAGAAGGATTTGATGGCGAATTTGAAGAAGGATTTGATGGCGAATTCGGCGGATTCTTTCGGGAAGACGGTTTTCCGGAGGATGATGCGGATGAAGAGGATGGACAGAATGGGCCAGATGGACCGGAAAAGGACTCCGGAAACGGTTGAGGACCGGAATGGTGAGTATTCTGTGTCCAAGGTGGGATCTGTTGTCGAAACGCAGAAAATGCGTCGGAAAATACCCGCCTTTCAGCCTGCGGTTTCACCATTGAACGGTGTGTCCGCTGACTGAAGAACGTCATGCGGGGAAGTACGGAAATGAAAAAACAGACCGTTTTGAGGCGGTCTGTTTTTTTTAGGAAACAGTTGATCCTTGGAGATATCCTGCCTTGCTGCGGAATACGTCAGGGATCCAGTCGTTTTCCGAACTGAGGTCCGGAGAACTGGAGCCAATGGAACAGGATCCCCTGAAATCGACTTCGGAATGGCTCCGGGCCGACTCCGGTTTAGCGGGAGCCACGCTGTCTCGGGTCGGTCACTTCCTGAAGTGCTTCGCCGATCAGATTGTACGCAAGGACCGTCAGGAAGATCAGGATGCCGGGAAAGAGCGTCAGCCACCACATCGCGAGGTTCTGGTGGCCATTATGCAGGATAGACCCCCAGCTGATGGCAGAGCTGGATGTGGCGATCCCGAGGAAACTCAGCGAGCTTTCCAACAGGATAGAGGCCGCGATGCTGAACGTGATGGGCACGAGCACCGGCGCGAGTGCATTTGGGAGGATGTGTCGGAAAATGATCCGGAATCGGCTTGCTCCGAGCGAACGGGCCGCCGCGACGTACTCGCTTTGTTTCAGCTTGATGAATTCGCCGCGCATGAGTCGTGCGATCTTCGGCCAGCTCGTCAGCCCGATGATGACCATGACGTGCCAGATGCTTGGATTCTCAATGACGGCCACGAACGCCAGGATCATGATGAGCGTGGGGACGCAAATGACGACCTCCAGCATTCGGCTGATGATGATGTCGATCCACCCTCCGAAAAAGCCGGCAAATGCCCCGAGGGTGATTCCGATCAGTGCCGCCAGCCCCGTAGAGACGAATCCGACGAGCAGTGCTGTCCGGGTCCCGTGTACGAGCATCGCGAAAACATCGTATCCATACGCATTCGTTCCGCAGAGGTTCTGAAGCGACGGAACACCATTGGTCCCGTAAGGATTTTCCGGCCGGCCCGGCATGTCGTTCTCGCGGACACGGTAGGTCGTGTCATTGTACACGAGCGGGAAAATCGCCCAGCTTTCCGGGTCCGCTTCCTTCAGACGGCGCGGGTAGGCGTGCACGATATCGTCGTGGATGAAGACCGGATTTTCCCACGATGGATAAAAGTAGCCCATGCAGGGGAAGTAGATCTGGCCTTTGTATTGGCAGATGATCGGTTTCGTGCCGGCGATCATGGGTGAAAAAATCGCGACGAGCGAGAGGAGAATGACGTACCCCAGCGCCGTCATGGCCAGACGCCGCCGTCGGAATCGGACCCAGGTCTCTGCCCAGTACCCGCGGGATCTTTCCAGGACGGCAGTCCCGGCATTTGCCTGGCTGGACGACTTTTCAGACTGTCCGTTAGCGGACTGTCCGGTGGACGAATTTTCGGAGTATTTTGCGGCAGGTTTTGAGGAAACCTGGTTTTTTTTATTTTTCTGGGATTTTTTCATCTTATTTTTATCTCAGTGCTTTTCGTTCATTCGTTCGTGGATCCAATCGCCCGTTTTTCAGTCGAGCTTCACGCGCGGGTCAACGACGGCGTAAAGAATGTCCGCCAGCAGCTGACCAAGCAGCGTCAGGAATGAGAAAAGGAGCGTCATTCCCATGATCAGCGGGTAATCGCGCGCCGCGATGCTCTTGAAAAATTCCTGACCCATGCCGGGCCAGTTGAAGATCTGCTCGATGATGATGGAACCGCCGAGCAGAGCGGGGAGAGAAAGTCCCAGGAGCGTGACGAACGGAATGAGCGTGTTTCGGAACGCATGGTGAAGCACGATATTGCGGGGCGAAACGCCTTTAGCGCGGGCCGTCCGGATGTAGTCCTGACGGATGACTTCTTCCATGTTGGCTTTTACGAATCGGCTCAGATATGCCAGCGAGGCATAGGAATAGCAGATGACCGGCAGGATCATGTGCTTTGCCGTGTCGCCGATCTTTCCCCAGAACGAAAAGTTTTCGTATCCGGAATCATGCAGTCCAGGAGCCAGCCAGCCGAGGTTCTGGTAAAAAATGATGAGCAGCCCGATACCCGCAACGAAACCGGGGACCGAGTAGAGTACGTAGAGCAGAACGCTTAGGAAACGTTCTGAAAATTTCCCTTTGTTCACGACGGCGAAAAGCCCCATTGGGATCGCGAGAAAATACGTCAGCGTCAGCGACGTGACGGAAAGAAGGAGCGTCGGACCGATCCGGCTGGCGATGATGGAGGCGACGGATTTCTTCTGCACGAAGGAATCGCCGAGATCTCCGCAAAAGACGTTTCCGAGCCACGTGAAGTATGCTTGATGCCAGGGTTTGTCGAGCCCGTAAAGTTTGTTCAGCATCGCTTCGTTTTCCGGGGAAAGTACGTGTCCCGGATCGGCAAGTTCCATCTGGGTCACGGGAGTTCCCGGCATATGGCGGATCAGGCCGTAGATGATCAGGGTGATCAGAAACAGAGTCAAAGCTCCAATCAGTAATCGTCGGATAATGTATGTGAGCATAGGTCGATCAGGTTTAGGTCAAGTGGGAGACGGAACGCCCGTTTCTCCATAATATGCTAGAGTATAGCATGAAATGGAAATTTCCGCAAGGGTGAAAGAACTGAAAAAGTTGAAAAAATTGCAAAAATGGGGAAGATGGGCGGGTTTTTGTGTGTGGTTTGGGCAAAGGACTGGGAGAAAACATGGAACAGAGACCCGGACGGTACGTATTCAATGTACGGAGGATTTCTGTGTGCGGAAGTGTTTGAGGAACAGAAAAACGATTCTTCCGGCAACGAAGTATCGATTCCGCCGCGGAAGAGACTGAGGATATACGGAATCGCACAGGAGGAACATGAAAAACACGAAAAGAGACCAGATCCACGAAATGATTTTAAAAATTTGTTTTCGTGTTTTTTCACACATTTCGTGTCAGAGTGCGTTTTCCGCTTTCCGCTTTTTCTTTTCCGTATGTTTCTGCGGCTCTTTTGTGTTTTCCGTAGTTTAAATTGGGAAGTGTACTGGTACACAGTTTCCGGATAGACCAGAAAAAAACAGATCGGGACTTTCCGAAATTTTTCCGGTAGGCTCGGAAAGTCCTGATCCTGCGGGAATCTTTTTCTGAGATCCTCGCGATTTTTAGAAGTTGAACGTCACGCCGGCGGCGAGTTCGTCTGCTTCTGCCGCGATGGTCACGTCTCCGCCGAGGGCAGCGGCTGCCGGCCCTCCGAACGGACCGCTGGCCGTTGCTTTGAAGACATGCCCGTACGTGAGGTGGAAGGCCATGTGTTCATCAAAGCGGTAGGATCCGCCGATAAACAGCGCGTGCTGCGGAATGAGCGGGACGGCGATACAGGCACGGGAGAAGAGACTGTCGAGCTGATTCTCGTTCATGGAGTAACCGACACGCAGCGCAACACGTTCCGTGAGCTGGTACTGCGCACCGATGCTCATGGCGAACATATCGCTCCAGCCGACCTGATCGAAACCGGCATCTTCGTGGAAATAGTAGCGGAAGTCGCACGCGAAGAGCCAGCGTTCAAATCCGTCGTAGCTCAGGCCGATCGAAAGGACTGCAGGAAGGTCGAGTTTGAGCGTTTTTTTGCCGTAAGTCGTGTTGAATTCGATCGGTTCGATCCAGTTCTGGCTCTTGTAGCTCACGCCGAAACGCCAGCCGCACTGTGTGTCGTAGAACATACCGACCATAAAGCCGGCTCCCCAGACGTAACGGCCGCCGGGACTGTGGATCGCGGTATCCGGAGTCTGATGGCCTTCGACCAGATAGAGTGGGTCGCAGGCGATCTCACCGATCGTGAGGATCGGGCTGAACGAGAAGGAAAGTTTTTCCGTCAGGGAGTAGCTCATGTGGCCGCCGAGCTGAAGGATCTGGACGCTCGAGCTGAGGTTTCCGTATCCGACTTCCGCACCGCCGAGCTGCGGGACCGGACCGGAAGAAAGGATCGGGTTGGAGTACCACGGCGCGGATTCGTAATTCGTCTTCGCTCCGCCCGTCGCGCCGAATGAGAAACCAAGGGCGACCGGGGAATCTTCCTGACGGCGAACGATCGCAACGTTCGGGATCGGGATCGCACCCGTGTCGGATTCCGTCGTTCCGCCGCCAAGCCCACCGTAAGCGGCCGGCAAGGTGGAACTGATGCTTGATTCCGGCATGGCGATACCAAGGTCAATGTCGATCGACGTGCCGTAGAACTGGCTCATCGTCGCCGGGTTCCAGTAGAGCGCACCTCCGGCGGAAAGCGGAGCCGCCGTGGCCGCACCGCCCATACTCTGGTTCACCGCTCCCGCGCCGCGAAACATGACCCCCTGTGCAAGGGACTGGGAAACGCAGACGAACAGGAGAATGAACGAAATGGAAAACAAAAATTTTAAACGATGATTTCGCATAAATCATTCCCTGATCTCAAAAAACCTTCCTGGCAAATCTGGAAATCGTGAAATTTCCTACTGTACTCAAAAAAACATTCCCAAATCCGAATTGTTCTTTTATTTCCAATATCGAACTATTCACTCTGTATCTTTTGTGCCAAATGTAAAAGAAACGTTAATTTTTTCACTGGAATCATTTACGTCGTTCGGTTGTGTTGGTTTTGCCTATTAGAGAAAATAGAGAAAGTGGATAGAGGCGGGGATGTGCTGAAAATTCCCTCCTAATATATAATATAGTCAGTCAAAAAAAGGCCTTTTTCAATGAGTGTGCGTGAAAGCATCAAAAAAATGAAACGCCCCCCTGTCTTTTTTATGGAAATCTGGTATAATGAATCATATTTTTACTGGAAGTGCAGGGGGATGTATGGAAAAAAACATTTCTGTGAGTCAATTGCCGGCGCCTTTGCAGGAATTTTACGCCGTCATTCAAAGTGAACTGATCGAAGTGGAAGATCTGCTCAAGGATTTCCTCCAGAGTGAGAGTCCATTCATTCATCAGGTCGCGGAGCATGGATTTCGACTTGGCGGGAAACGGATGCGTCCAGCCCTTCACCTTCTTTTTGCCCGAATGACGGGGCCGATCCTTCCGATCCATCACGTCATCGGCGCGGTGCTGGAGACGATCCACACGGCCTCGCTCGTGCATGACGACATTCTGGACGACGCGCAGCAGCGGCGGCATCTTCCGACCGTCAACGCCGTCTGGAACAACGAAACGAGCGTCCTGATGGGCGATTTCATGGTCGCGCGGGCAATGTTGGCAGTCGCGCAGCTCAATGACCTCACGGTGAACCGGATCGTGGCGGAGACCAGCTGCCGACTTTGTGAAGGAGAGATGCGTCAGGTCGGTTCTCGCGGACGGTTTGACCTCACGGAGGACGAATACGAAGCGATCATTACGGGAAAAACCGCCGCGCTGTTTGAGTGCGGATGCCGGCTCGGTGTACTCTGCGCCCTGAAAAAGGAAGCCGATGTTTCCGAAATCGGCGAGACTGCCCTCCTGGACGACCCGCGGATCGAGAGTGCCGCACGTTTCGGACGGCATCTCGGCATGGCGTTTCAGATCGCGGACGATCTGCTCGATATTCTCGGCGACGAAGCGCAGATGGGGAAGACGCTCGGTTCTGATCTTGCGAAACAGAAACTGACGCTCCCGATGATCCGCCTTTTCCGTGCAATGGCCCCCGAAGATCGTGCCGTACTGGAGGACGAGATCCGAAATCGGCTCGAAACTGCCACGTATGTGAAGATCCGCGCTCTGCTTGAGGAATTCGGCATCTACGATTCTGTGCGGGCCTCGGCGGTAGGACATATCCGAGCGGCGGTTGAGTGTCTTGACGTTTTCCCGGATTCAGATGCGAAACGGGCAGTCACGGGCTTCGCTGACTATGCGATACAGCGTCAGCAGTAGTTCCAATGTGCATCGAAAAGCCTGAAAAGAATGAAAGAGAGAGAACTTGAATGTATGTTTCTCTCTCTCTTTCTCTCT
>JAGBAA010000109.1 GCA_017939795.1 Thermoguttaceae bacterium | reverse complement strand
CCAGAGCCGCCCCTCCGAAGGAGAAGAATTTCTTGAAAAGCGACGCGAGACGCACCGCCTCCCAGAGCCACCCCTCCGATGGAGTGGAATTTATTGAGAAGCGACGCGAGACGCGCCGCATCCCAAGACGCGAGACGCGCTGCCTCCCAGAGCCACCCCTCCGAAGGAGAGGAATTTCTTGAAAAGCGACGCGAGCCGCGCCGCCTCCCAGAGCCACCCCTCCGAAGGAGGGGAATTTCTTGAAAAGCGACGCGAGCCGCGCCGCCTCCCAGAGCCGCCCCTCCTGGGAGGAGGGGCTTTTTGTGTGTGCGTCTACACCAGTGCCCCATGGGAACGGGTCAGTTTTTCGCCATTTCGTCCAGCTCTTCCAGACGGAACCGGACGGCGGCGACTGAGTGTTTTTCCGCGCCGGGGCGGTATTTGATGTACGTCAGCGCGAGGATCGTGCCGTCTGCCGTGTTCAGGACACCGGGGTATCCGCAGTCCCAGCCGGCGTGGGAGTGGAGGAGTTTGACGCGGTACTGGCCCGGGCGTTTCTGCCGAATGTCCTCGTACGTACCGACCCACGCGACGAATGAACCGAGCGACGGCGAGTCGGGGGCGGTGTCGCGGAAGGCGAAGATCAGACGTCCGTCGTCCGTGTACGTCCCGATGTGGCGGTGGCCGGTGAGTTCCCAGGAAGTCTCTTCGGGAATCGTCCAGGTCTTGCCTGCATCGCGGCTGAACATCTGAAGTGCACGCCGTGCATCGCCGCCGGCTCCTCGGTTTTCGCGCATCAGAACGCAGATCTCTTTTCCATCCGGACTCCAGAACGCGCACGGCTCGCACGGATCTTTTCCCTCCACGTCGGCGGCCATGACCGGCTCGCTCCACGTGAAGCCTGCGTCGGACGTTTCGCTCACCATGACTGCCAGCGAACCATCTTTGATCCGCGGCTCAAGATTCAGAATATTTTTCTCCGAATCGATGCGCACATGGTAGAATCCGAGGTACTTTCCGTCCTGCACTCCGGGATTTTTCGGAATGATCGTGCTGAACGCCATGACGTTCGGGAAGCCGAGCGGTTCCTTTTCCTCCCACGTTTCGCCGTCGTCTGCACTCACGATCCGCGCCATCATCGGCTGAGACGTGAAGACCCAGAGAAACGCCTTCCCTGCAGGATCCACCATCCGGTAGATGCTTGGGCAGTTTTTGTGCTTTCGGAATCCCTCGGGCATCCGGGAGTCGATGCGCTCCCACGTGAGTCCTGCGTCCGTGCTTTTCGCCGTCGGACCCGCGAAACCGCCGTGGTTCAGACACCATGTCGCGAAGATCGTCTTCCGGTCCGGAAGCATGACGGCGTACGGATGCCCCTGGTAAACGTCGGGAGTTCCCTGCGCGATGACCGTCTGACGCTCCGTCTCGTCCGAAATGTCGAGAAATTCCGCACGTTCCTGTGCGAAAAGACCGGAGGTTCCCAGAAGCATCGCCGACGCAAGCATCAGTGCGTGAGCCGGAAAGGGAAGAATGGAAGAAAGCATGAAATGAAAGTGAAATTTGGCGGGTTTTTTCATGATTTTTCTCCTGAAATCGTTTTGGGGCCTCGGTCGGTACGGCCGACAGCGGCTCCTCTGCCGCGCACAGTATTGCCGCACTATTTACCCCCTTGACTTGAATACAGAAACTCCTAAAGACGGCCTGCGCAGCGAGTCGGGTGGGGAGGCCGTCTCTTCAAGACCCCCAGGTTCGTGAGCCGCGGCGGTCGATCATTTCCTCCGCGAGCTGGAGGAGGAATGCAGCTTCTGCACGGAGCATTTCGTCGTATTGCGGACTGCGCGAGAGATGGCTGAGCGTGGAGAGGATCTCCCCGACGGCGGCACGCATTCGCAGCGGGCGGATCTCACGGCGTTTGACGGCATTTTTGAGTTCCTCGAGCTGGGTGTAGACCGAGAGCATGGCCGCGACTCCGCGCCGCTCGAGAAGTTCCGTCCAAAGCTCCCCGGCATCCTCATCCGCTTCGAGTTCCCGAAGATTTCTGCGCAGGAGGCGAAGTCGATAGGCGGCTTCTCCGGGACGCAGTTTCGCGAGTTCTTCCAGACGTTCCAGCTCATCGTAGATCAAGATCTGCAGCTGGTCGCTGAGGATCTGGGCGTCCGAGGCGAATTCGTATTCTTCATTTTCTGCGAGGTGCTCCAGATACAGAAACCCGGTTTTCCACGCGCGTTCCGGCTCAAAATAAGGTTTTGCGTGGGCCATTTCTTCCGAAACGACCGCTTCTTCCATCGGCGAGTAGCGGAATCCCTGACGCGCACGCGCTTCGATCCGTTTTCGGAATGCGTCCGGAAGCTGACGCACGATCTCATCCGGAGTTCCGCGGGCGGTGAGTTTTCCGCTTTCGTTGAACAGGCAGATCAGAGGGAGTTTCCCGATGCTGTTTTCCGGAAGTTCCGCGCATTCCGGCACGAAATGGTCGAAAACGGTGAACGTGCACGAAAGTTCGGCCAGGCGTTCGCCGAGATCTTTCGGTGTGTCGTGCATATGGCTCCCAACGATGACGATGTCGTCCGACTCCCGGAGCAGTGCCTTCACCTGCGACAGTTTGTTCAGGCCGTCCCGGCATTTCTGCGATTCGATGCCCCAGAAGACCCAGACGACGATCCGTCCCTCAAGATCCGACTCTGTCAGCGTCTCGCCGATGATCGGAGGTCCCGGATCCTCCGTGAAATAGTCAGCCGACGTGCTGTGCGTCTGGAGAAGCCCAGAAAGAAAGGCTCCGGAAAGCAGCAGGCAGGGAAAAAGGGAGGAACGAAAACTTCTGCGCATGGTCGTCTCCTGGATGGAAATGGAATGAAAGCTGACCGGAAAAAACCGGGAATAAACTGCCGATCGAGATAAACCGCCGATCGAGATAAACCGCCGATCGAGATAAATCGCCGATCGAGATAAATCGCCGATCGAGATCGATCGCCGACTGCACCAGCAGTTCAGATGAAATGGACGCCAATGGCGGCGGCGAGTTGAAGGATCAGGATCAGCGGCATGCCGACGACGAAGGACGTATGGCGCGTTTTGTGCCGAAAGATCTGCATTCCGAGGATCGAGCCGACACTGCCGCCAAGGAGCGCGATGGAAAAAAGCGTCTTTTCCGGGATCCGCCATTGACCAGTCTGGGCCTTCCATTTATCGAACCCCATGGAAAGGAATCCCGTGAGATTCAGGACCAGAAGATAAAACAGTAAGTTCCAGTGCAGGGCGTCCATCATGTCTCCTTTTTCATGCTGTGGAAAATGATTTTAAACGGAAGCAAAAGCTTAACTCTGTTTCAGTATACGCCGATCCATGAAAAAATCAAGGATCCGCCTGAATATTTTGAGAAAATCATCGGAATTCTGCCGGGAATTGCCGAGGATCTTTCGGGATTCGCTGAGAATTGCCGGGAATTTCCGCGGATCTTTCGTGAATTTCCGCGGATCTTTCGTGAATTTCCGGGAATCTTTCGTGAATTGCCGGGAATCTTTCGAGAATTGCCGGGAATCTTTCGAGGATCTGACATTCTGCCGGGGAAAATGAAGAAAGGATCCGCGTTCGGAACTGGTTTAGTCCAAACGCGGAAAATGGGCAAATGCGAAAGACGATGAAGGTCCGTGAAGGTCAGAAAAGGACCGGGACGGCACGTAAAACGCTACGCCTTGATGCCGGTGACCTGGAGCAGCTCGATGTCCGGCGCGAGGAAGTCTTCTTTCAGCGGTTCTTCCCGCGTGTAGTCGGTGCTGAGGTACTTTTTATTGTCGTCGACGAATACCGTCACGACCGTCGCCTTTTCGGCTTCTTCGTCGCTCATCTCATTCAGGAGCTTCATTGCGCCCAGGAAGTTTCCGCCTGCGGAAATACCGACGCCGAGACCCAGATCGCGTGAAAGTTTCTGCGCCATGAGGATCGCGTCGCCGTCGTCGACTTCGACCACTTTGTCCAGTTCATTGAGCTTCAGGATCGCGGGGATGAATTCGTCGGAGATCCCCTGAATGCGATGGAATCCGATCTTGAATCCCGTGGAAAGCGTCGGCGAACTGGACGGCTCGAGCGGGTGAACGGAGGCGTTGGGATTGATGGTCTTCAGGTACTTTCCGACGCCCATGACCGTGCCGCCTGTGCCGACTCCCGCGACGAATGCATCTGCCGTGCGTCCGATGCT
Source organism: Thermoguttaceae bacterium (assembly GCA_017939795.1). GTDB lineage: Bacteria > Planctomycetota > Planctomycetia > Pirellulales > Thermoguttaceae > RGIG3701. Next base: position 1,173 of record JAGBAA010000109.1, on the reverse strand, counting down.
GGCCAGCTGACGCGCGATTTCCGGACCGGTCGAGCAGAAATGCGCCTCGCAATTGTCCTCATTGTCGAACTGACGCGGCAGGAAGACCGTCGGATCGTCTTTCTGCATCTGCTCCGCCTGCGCGATGGAGCCAAGAAAACCGCCTTCTTCTTTCGAGACGAGGCGGATCTCCGCACCGTAGGCGCGCATCAGATTTTTTCGTTCTGCACTCATCCAGTCCGGCATGAAGATCGTGACGGGGTGCCCCATCAGACGGCCAAGCGCAGAAAATGCGATCCCGGTGTTTCCGCTCGTGGCTTCCGCGATCGTCGCATTCGGAACGAGCGTCCCATTCATGTACGCTTTCTTCAGAATATGGTAGGCCATTCGGTCTTTGATGCTGCCCGTGAGGTTCAGGTACTCCGCTTTTGCGAAAATGGAACGCGGGCGGCCGCGCCAGGTAAAGTCGATCTTCAAAAGCGGCGTGTTGCCGATGAGGCTGAGGATTCCGTCAAGTCGTTTCAGTGGATCCATGATTTTTCAGGGAAAATGGAAAATGAAAAAAGGAAAACGGGAAATGAAAATACGGAAAACCGGCGGATCCCGGCAATATGTTCCGTGAAATTCGCTGAATTATAGAGCATATCGAAATTTTTTCAAGGAATCCTGAAGGAATTTGGATAAAAAAGAGGCAAAAAACAAGAAAAAAGATTAAATTTTGTCTATATTGCGCATCTTAAATCACCCCATCTCGCTTCGCGATCCGTCTTTTGGAGTGCGGGGTTCAGGAAAAGCGTTCTTCAAAAATTCCCCTCCGATGGAGGGGTGCCCCGATATGGAGTGCGGCAATACGGGAACGCAGTGACCTTTGCCGCTTTTTTTTCGGCGATACAGCGCGACAGCGCATTCGCCGGGAGTTGGCGTGGGGTTCAGGAAAAGCGAACTTTCAAAAGTCCCCGTACTTCAAACCACCCCGTCTCGCTTCGCTCGCCACCCCTCCGAGGGAGAAGGATTTCTTGAAAAGCGACGCGAGACGCGCCGCCTCCCAGAGCCGCCCCTCCGAAGGAGGGAAATCTGGAGTGCGGCAATACGGGAACGCAGTGACCTTTGCCGCTTTTTTATTCGGCGATACTGGCCGTCAGGCCATTCGCCGGGAGTTGGCGTGGGGGTCAGGAAAAACGGCCTTTCAAAAGT
>JAGBAA010000108.1 GCA_017939795.1 Thermoguttaceae bacterium | reverse complement strand
CAAATGTTTCATTAAATGAGGTAAAACCATGAAAACAAACACGAACACACTTCGCCGTGCATTGGAAACATTCGCCAAAACCGGCAAGATCACCCTCACCGCCTCCGCGCTGATGGCCCTTGCGCTCACGGCTCCGGTGAACGCTGCGGAAAAGAATTTCTCCGAGTCGGTCATCATTGAGGAAAGCACGACTGTTCCGGCAGGCGATACGTACAATTACGCAGTCCCGGAAGCGGATGCCTACAACCCAATCCCCGGCGACCTTCTTGAAGAACCAAATTCCGGTCTTATTCTGAATAACGGTACGCTTACGATCGCTGGAACCGCCAATCTTACCGCGAACTTTAGCTCTGGTTCCGCAGTCGGCGACGTTTCCAACCTTGTCATTGAGGATGGCGGCATTTTCAACGTTTCGCGTTACTCGCACATGGCCCGGCATAAGGACAGCGTTTCCAACCTCACGATCGAGGCCGGCGGAACGATGAATCAGACCAAGTCCTTCTATTTTGGCTGCCGCGGCGAAAGTACCGCCGACATTTACGGCACGCTGAATATCACGGACGGAAACTTCCACATCGGTGCGAACTACGCCTATGCCGACGAGACATTCCGCAAAAATGCCGTTGGAATCGTGACGGTCCACGAAGGCGGTGTCGTGACTCTCACCGGAAGCGGACGCCACATCTCCCTTGGACGTTTCGGAAGCGTCAACACCACCGATAAAAATGTCGGCATCCTGAACATCGACGGCGGAACCGTCACCGCGCCGAGCATCAGTTGTGCGGATGACTCGGGACTTGCGGACAAATATACCAATACCGACTACTCTCATGCCGAAGTCAACATCACGAACGGCGGAACTCTGAACGTCGGAAGTGTCACCATGCCATATGGTACGGGCTGGATCGTCGTGGACGGAGCGGGAAGCGCATTGAATGTCTCCGATACGATCAATATGTACTGGAAAGACCTTGAAGTCCGCAACGGCGGAACCGTCAATGCGACCAAGGTCGTTTCCGGCGGATACGCAGAAACCGCCTTCATTCTCGACGGCGGAACGGCCAACATCAGCGGCACCTTCACCAATAACGGCAAAACGGCAAACGGCGGCGGTCTCATCATCAAAAATGGCGGTCTCCTGAACCTCACCGGCTCGAATACCATTGACGGAAGCGGCGAGATCGTCATTTCCAGCGGCGAGATCAAAACCTCCGACAACACGCTCGCCCTCAGCGGCAAGACGCTCAATTACTCCGGCGGAACGCTTCCGGAAACGCTGAATTTGACGAAGACGGCGCTGAACATTTCCAACACGGCGGACTGGAACGTCAAGAACGTGAACGACACGAACGGAAGCACGCTGAGCGTCGCGTTCACGCCGGACGGAACGGGAATTCTCCTCGGAAATACGACGTTTGCCGGTTTTGAGACCGCCGACGTCACGCTGAAATTTGCCGAGGGCGTGAACAACCAGCGTCTGACCTCCTACGCCATGACCGGTGGAAAGATCACCTATGAAACCGCCGCCGCGAAGAATCTCGTGCAGTACCGCAATGGCGCGTACCTTGCCGAAGGCGACACGTTCTCCGACCTCTCCATCCGTTCCGGCGATGTCATTGAACTTACGGCAGACATTTCAGTTTCCCAGCCTGCCAGTCTGTCCGGATCATCCTCTCTGACCATTCAGTCGGATTCTGATAACATCAAACGCACCATTTCGGGTAATGATACCGGACGCATTCTGACCGGCATTGCCGACGGTGAATTGAAACTCTCTAACCTCCGCTTTACCAATGGATTTGGCTCGGGAAGCTCCGGTTCGGATTACGGCGGAGTCCTCAAGTGCGCCTACGGAAGTGTAGGGAATACCATCACGATCATCGGCGACAATGTTTCCTTTGAAAACAGCTATGCAAAAGGCAGAGGCGGTGCGCTTTACGGATATAATCAGAACTTTGACATTCGCGGCGCTTCCTTCATCAACAATAAAAGCAGCTGGGGCGGTGCACTCTATACCGCAGAAGGTTACGTGAAACTGCAAGATACCCTTTTTGAAGGGAATATCGGCACGGACCGCGGTGCTGCGATCTACAGTGCAGCAACTCAGGACGTCACGCTTTCCGGCAAAAACGTTTTCCGGAACAACTACGCCGGTGCGTTCGGTGCGGGGATCTGGGCCAGTGATGCCCGAGTCATTCTCGAAGGCGAAAACCTTTTCGAAGGCAACCATGTCGGCGATTACGGAAGCAATAATGCCAAAGGTGCGGCCATCATGTCCAAAGGTGTGACGCTTTCCGGAAACAATACCTTCCTCAACAACTACACGCATTCCAACGGCGGTCAAGACAGCGGCGGCGCAATTTATAGCCAGGGCGGTGATGTCGTGTTCAAAGGTGATGGTTCGACTGCGACCTTCGAAGGAAACGCGATGGGGGGCGTCCCCAATGACATCATGCTCCACGGCTGGGCTGATTACGGAAACGGTTACAAATATCGCGACATTGCCGTGACGATCCAGGACAAAGGAACGTACTATTTCGGAGGCGGTATCGCAGAGGAAACGGCCCAATCCACAACGGCACTGAATATTAAAGATGGAGCCAACGTCACTTTCGGCGGACAGTCCATTTCGAATATCGACACCATGGACATCACGAACGGTGCAGACGTGACGTTCCAGAGCGGCGCGAAACTGACGGTCAACAATGGCGCAACGGTCAACAATGCGACGCTGAATCTCGAAGGCGACGTTGATTTCTCCGGTAAACTTACGATGACGAACACGACGGCGAATTTCAATGCCGGTCCGACGGTCAACGGGTTCACGACGCTGAATGCGGATCAGTTCTCCGGCACCGTGAATGTCGATCTGAACGTCTTCACCGTCGGCGCGATGGATAATACGACCAATACCCTGACGTTCATCGACGGCGCGAAGGCGGAAAACGTCAACATTACGAACGGAAATCTCATGACCAATGCCAACGTCGACGGTAAGACGGCCGTGACGATCAATCAGGATAAAGACGGTACGACTTACGGTTCCGCGCCGGTCCAGGGCAGCGAACTGGTCGGGATCGATTTCGAAAAAGGTCAGACGTCGATGACGGTCAAGGACTTCAGCCTCATCGTTGACGGAAAAGACATCGACCTGAATGCGTTCGCAGAGTGGCTCGGCGATGAAACGGGTCTGGAAACGTCCGTCGGCACCGGTTACGTCAGCGTGCGTCTTGAAAGTCCGTTCGAGATCATGGCGGACGACTCGTTCATCTGGGATTTCTCGGGCTTCCAGAACGGCATCGCCAACCTTCAGTTTGCCTCGGTGAACATGATGGACAGCACGGTCCCCGAACCGACGACCTGGGCACTTCTGGTCCTCGGCGGACTCGGCATCTTCGGTGTCGCGCGGAAGAATCGCAAAGCGAAGAAATAAAACTCGCTGAATTTTAAGGATTTACCTCGTTGCAGGGCGGGCAGACCGTGCTTCGGCACACTGTCCGTCCTGTTTTTTATTGTGTGTTCTTGCCTTCCGAACTAAAATCAGATATGGCTCCAAAGAGGGAGCGGAAATCGAAAACGACAGAAAAAAATGGATTTCAGAAGCGGAGCAAGTGCACGAAATGAAGACGACGATCGAAAAGATCTGTGCACGGCAGATCCTCGACAGCCGGGGGATGCCGACGGTGGAAGTGGATGTTCATCTGGCAGACGGGACCGTCGGAACGGCTTCGGTGCCCAGCGGTTTGAGCAAAGGGCGGCACGAAGCGGTCGAGCTGCGGGATGGTATCCGCGATTTCTACGGCGGGAAAAGCGTCTGGCAGGCCGTCCATAATGTGCACAAGATCCTCGCAAAGGAACTTCACGGTGAAGACGCGCGAAATCAGCGCAGGATCGATGACCGAATGATCGAGCTGGACGGAACACACGACAAACGGGACCTCGGCGCAAATGCGGTACTGGGAGTTTCACTTGCGTGCGCACGTGCGGCCGCCAATTCGCTCCGCGTTCCGCTTTTTCGGTATCTCGGCGGACTTTTCGCCCATTCGATCCCCGTGCCGATGGTGAATGTCCTCAACGGCGGCGTTCACGCAGACAATCCGCTCGACATTCAGGAATTCATGCTCGTTCCTCAGGGATTCCGAAGTTTCAGCGACGCCCTGCGTGCCGTCTGCGAGACGTTCTACGCTCTGAAATCGCTTCTGCGCGAACGCGGACTCTCAACAAATGTGGGAGATGAAGGAGGTTTTGCGCCGGAGATCTCATCGCACGAACAGGCTTTTGAGCTTCTTGTGGATGCCATGCGCCGCGCAGGATACATTCCGGGAGAACAGATGAAAATCGCCATCGACGCAGCCGCCAATGAGCTTCTTCTTGAAGACCGCTACAGGCTCGGCGAGACGCAATACACGATGGAGGAACTGATCCGGCTCTACGAAAAATGGTGCGAAGACTACCCGCTCTGCTCGATCGAAGACGGACTTGCACAGGATGACTGGAACGGCTGGGTACTCCTGACAGAACGGCTTGGGGGGAAGGTCCAGCTCGTGGGAGACGATCTTTTCTGCACGAACGCAGATCGTTTAAAAACCGGCATTCAGCAAAAAGCAGCCAACGCCCTCCTCGTTAAACCGAACCAGGTCGGCACGCTCACGGAAACGTTTGAGGCGATCCGACTCGCAAAAAAGCACGGTCTGCGCACGATCATCAGTCACCGAAGCGGCGAAACGACCGACGCATTCATTTCGGACCTCGCCGTGGCAGTTCAGGCCGACTTCATCAAATCCGGAAGCGTCTCCCGTACCGAACGGACCGCAAAATACAATCAGCTCCTCCGGATCGAGCAGCACCTCGCCCAATATGCCATTCCGCCGGAAAATGAAAGCGGAAGGACGGAATGAATCCGGAATTTGGCCTGACGGTTTCAGGAAAAAACACGAAGTCCCCCTGAATTCAGCGGCGTTCAGGACACGAAACATCCGGACTTCGCGGACTTTCCTGCGTACTCGCCAGGACAGCAGGTGCCGTATTGGGAAGACTTGAATAGCGCGCCTGCTCACAGGACCCGAAAAGTGCCGTCAAAAGAAAAAAGAGAAGGCAGCCATACGTACAGCCTGTGGTGGCAGCTTCGGCTTCTTTTGAGGCAAGCTTCACAGGTTTCTTCAATGCTTTTTTCCCAAACAGGATCGATTCCGGAGGAGGATCCGAATCCAGTTTCCAGGCATCTTCACGGCGTTTCTTTTTTCTTTCCTCTTCCTCCTTTTCCATACGCAAAAGCAGTTCCTGCGAAAAGGTCAGAGCAGGATCCGCCTCCGAAGCCTGCGTCAGCGAGTCAATAAACGCCATGCACGAATCGAAACGCTCGGACGGTTCCGGAGAAAGAGCTTTCTGCAGAGCACGGTTCGTGCGATCCTCAAGCCATTCGATGAGCGGAGGCCGGATCGTCGACTTCAGCACACCGAGCGCCACCGGGTTTTCTCCCTGAAACGGCAGCGAGCCGGAAAGAAGCTCATACGCAGTCGAAGCCAGCGCGTACTGATCCGCCGATTTGTCCTGAGGACGTGAAAGAAACTGTTCCGGCGCCATGTAGTGCGGTGTTCCCGACCCCAGACGGCAGAATTCCGGATGCGGGATCGTGCCGGAGATCATCTGGATCCGTGACGCGATCCCAAAATCGATGAGCCACGGGACCGTGATGCCGTTTTGGCTGGTGAACATGATATTTGACGGCTTGACGTCACGGTGGATGATGCCGCGGGAATGTGCAAGATCCAACGCCGCCGCGATCGGACGGAGGATCGCCTGCACATAATTCACCGGGATCCCGCGTTCATGCCCCGGCTGTGCGAGAAACCAGTCGCGGAGCGTTCCGGACTCGGCATACGCCATGACGAGGAACCAGCCGAAATCCGGATCGTGGAACATACCGTGGATCGGGCAGATATTCGGATGGTTCAGCAATTTGGTAAGATGAAAGACACGCCGGACTTCCGCCATCGCAGAATCATTTCCGCGCAGCCGGTCCGAGAGGATCTTGCAGACGACCTGCCGGACTTTCTCACCGCCTTCGATCTGCTCCGCCAGCCAGGTCTGCCCCATCCCGCCGGTCGCGATATGCTGCACAAGAAGGTAGTTTCGATGCTCGCCAAGACGGTATCCCGGATGAAGAACGTCAAATTGCCGAATATCGTAATTCACATCATCCGGCTGCAATGTCGGCATACTGTTCAGCGTATTCATCCCGAAAGTCCGACTGTTTTCAGCGTTTCGATCTGTGTACGGCATTTTATCCATGAGTTCTCTTTCCAATCCACCAAAACAAAGAGTCGGAAGAATATTCCTGAAGTTTCTGCACCAAATGCTTTTCTTCTTTTATTTTACTCCAAAATGCAGAGATCCGCAAGGGGGGAGTGAAAAAAAATAAAATCAGAAGGAAGACTTTTCTGAATATTTCCCCGCAATTCTCCAAAACTCCATCTTTTCTTTAAAATTTCCGTTCCTCCCCCCTGTCTTTTTTTGCGATTCTGTGCTAAACTTGAACGTCGTGCGGTTTCCAGACCGCGTTTTCCCGGAATCAGCACCATGCCGCCAGACATTTCGTCAGTTTGGCTGTTTAGGAAAACATTTGCGCTCTCCGGCAACATCCACACCTCCCCTCAAAAATATGGAGCATACTTCATGAAAAAAATACGTAAAACGATCCTTTCCACGCTTTCTTCCGTTTCATCCGGTCTCGCGCTCTCGTCTGGCTTTGCCCTTTCTGCCCTGCTTCTGCCGGTCAGCCAGGCAAACGCAGTCGAAGTACTCTATACCGTGCCGGAAGGGACCGTTTCCATCACTCCCGCCGATTTCGCGCCGCTTGCTGAGCCGGAAATGCTTTTCCCGAACGAAAAGACCAAAGGGCTTGAGCAGTGGGTCCCGAACAATGCAAAAGATCCGTCCATCATCTGGTTCCGCGACCGCTACCTGATGTACTTCTCGATCTTCCCGACCAAAGACACGCCGATCGACTGCTGCCTCGGTATCGGCATCGCGGAGAGCAAAGACCTCGTTCAGTGGGACGTGATCGGTGTGGTTCCCCCACTGACGGAGATCGACAAAAAAGGCTGCGGTGCACCGTGCGTCAAAGTCTGGGACGACCAGGTCCACATTTTCTATCAGTCCTACGGCAACGGCCCGAAAGACGCGATCATTTACGCGACGTCCAACGACGGGATCAAGTTCACGCCGCACGCGCAGAATCCGATCTTCTTCCCCTCCGGCGACTGGTCGAACGGCCGTGCGATCGACGCGGATTTCTTTGAATTCAAAGGGAAATGCTTCCTGTACGTCGCGACCCGTGATCCTGCCGGAAAGATCCAGAAAATCGCCGTCGCCGTTGCAGATGACCGCGATGAACTTGGCCGTCCGAACTGGAAACTCGCGAAAGATGCGCCGATCCTGGAACCGGAACTTCCGTGGGAGACCCGCTGCATCGAGGCACCGACCGTCATTGAACGCAACGGACGCGCGTACATGTTCTACGCCGGCGGCTACAATAATGACCCGCAGCACATCGGAGTGGCGGTGAGCGATGACGGGATCCACTACACGCGCCTCTGGGACGTCCCGTTCATCACGAACGGTCCGGAAGGGCAGTGGAACCGCTCGGAATCTGGCCACCCCGGTATTTTCCAGGACCGCGACGGCCAGACGTACCTCTTCTTCCAGGGAAATCCGACCCGCGGCAAGACCTGGTACCTCTCGAAGGTCAAAATCGGCTGGAAACAGGGTGAAAAATCCGAAATTCCATACGTAATGGAATAAGACCAGCCAGACGAACAAAACATATACTTTTCGCTCCGAGGGCAGGACGAACTTCACACGGAGGTTCTGCCTTCGGTATGCTTTTCCTAAATCGAACATTCCGGAAAGGGGGAGATTTTGCTCCTTCCTTTTCCGCTGAAATTCAATGGTCCTTCAAGAAAGGTTTCACAATGAAATCCTCCAAACTTGCATTTTCTTCCCTTTTGGGTATTCTGTTTTTTTGTATGAGCCTGAATCTATGGGCGGCAGAAACGATCCGCGTCGCGATCTACCAGGATAAAGGAGTCGGGAAAAACGGTCCGCCGCGTTTGATGGAGATCCTTGCAGAAGCTCCAGAATTCGAGGCAAAGATCGTGAACGGTCAGGACATCCGAAACGGGATCCTCGACCAGTTTGACCTTTTCCTGCTTCCCGGCGGTTCCGGACTCGGTGAAGCCGCTTCGATGCAGCCGGAAGGCGTGGAGAAAGTCAAAGAATTCGTGCGCTCCGGAAAAGGATATCTGGGGATCTGCGCCGGCGCGTACTTTCCGATCCAGCAGAATTTCATGAACGCCAAAACAAAAAGTCCTCTCTGGAGACGCGGAAAAGCGATGCTCGAACTCGAACTGTCGGATGCCGGTCTGGAAATGTTCGGTGAAGAATTCAAAGGGACGCAGATCGTCCGCTACAGCAACGGACCGATCATCGACATCAATGTGGATCCGAATGGACCAAAAGTTGAAGTCCTCTCCTGGTTCCGAACAGAAACGGCACAAAACGATACTCCGGTCGGCATTCAGGTCAACTCCCCCGCCATGGTCCGAACGACTTACGGAAAAGGGCACATCATCACATTCAGTCCGCATCCTGAAAGCAGCGACACACTGAAATTTTTCGTTCCGCGTGCCCTGCACTACCTCAAAGCTCAACAGACCAATTAAGAATTCAGAATCAGAAAGGAGTCGAGATGAGATCCCGATCATTTGCATTTTCTTTTTTTTCACTGATTTTGTTTGCTGCGGCAGCAGTCGGTCTTCAGGCATCCGAACCGGCGGCAGTTTCGGAAACCGCACCAGCAGCAACGGCACCTGCTTCCGATGTCTCCGCAGAAATCGAGGACGTTTCCAAAAGACCGCTGAAAGTCGCCATCTACAGTAAGAGCATGAAAAAAAAGCGTCTCGCGGCCATCATCGAAACGGACGAGCTTTTTGAATGCATTCCCGTCAGTGCTGCAGATATTCGAAACGGCATCCTCGACAAATGCGATTTTGTTCTTCTTCCCGGCGGCTCAGCTCGCGCTCAGGCAAAAGATATGCAGCCGGAAGGCGTCGAAAAACTCAAGAAATTCGTCCATGAAGGAAACGGCTACCTGGGAGTCTGTGCCGGCGCGTACTTCCCAATACACCAGGGATTCCTGAACGGAAACACGAAAAGCCCGAAATGGGCTCGCGGAATCGAACAGCTCGACCTGGAACTGACCGAAGAAGGAATCGCGATTTTCGGTGAAGAATACCGTGGAATGCAAAAAGTCCGCTACGCCAACGGCCCTGTCTTCGACGTCAACATCGACCCGGATATGCCGCAGGTCGACATTCTGGCGTGGTTCCGGAGTGAAGTTGCCCTGAACGGCACCCCGGCCGGTATTCAGGTCAACTCGCCTGCCATGGCCAGAACGACTTATGGAAAAGGTATGGTCATTACGTTCAGCCCCCATCCGGAAGACAGCGAAACGCTAAAGTATTTCTTTCCCAAAGCCCTCCGCTACATGGCCGGGAAGCTGAATAAGATCCCGCAGACTGAAACGAACGCGGAAACGAACGCGGAATCGCAGACAGAAACTGCGGCAGACGCACACTAGGACGCACCGTCTGAAAAGTCGGATCGCTCTCCTCCGCAGCATCCGGCAGGAGAGAAAAAACAGAAAAAAGACAGAAAGAGCCGGGAAAATTTCGCCCAAACGAACTTTCCCGGCTTTTTTAGTCATTAAATGACGAAGTACGGAATATCCGCAGAAAAACCGAAACGGAGAAACTTCAACATGAAACTCATTTCCGGGCACGTTCCATAAAATTCATGTCCGGCAAGATCTTTCCATTTCTGAGTACTTCAGATCTCATCAACCGTCAGGATGCCGACTCAAAAAGCGGAGCGAATTCCGCAGAATCATAGATAGGCTCGCCGTGATTCTCCAGAACGGCCCACTTTCCGTCTTCCGTCCTGAAAAAATGATTCCACCCATACACCGAGCCGCCGTGATGGACCGCTTTCTGCCGAAACGTAAACGTAATGGCCCAGCAGTATGGCGATTCGCCGTCTTCAAAGGTCGCGCGGTAGAGTTTATTTGCCGATGCCCCCTCAAAAAGCAGTGTGCCCGGCGGACAGTCCAGAAATTCCGAGGCGTTGACCTTTCCCTGCGTCTCCTGGATCCGTACCCACGGCGGATTCTGGACCTGAGACCAGACGATGACGTGAAGTGCCTGCGGGATCCTCTGGATCACCGTAAGATCCTGCGGAACAGGTTCCTGCGTATCCTTCCAGACCCACCCGGAATCAGTCGGCAGTTCCGTATCGACCGCCTCCCACGAAAGTCGGTACGTCAGCCGCGTACCGGCCTCCGCGTCGATCCCAAAATCAAGATCCGTTTCCGTCAGTGTTTCATACTCGATCTCTGCCAACGCCCAACCATCATAGGAATTCAGTCCCAGATGGAGTGCCGAGATCTCCTGTCTGGCGAGTGTTTTTTCATCAGCCGGCTGAAAAGTCAGGTGGACGGGAAAAACCGATGGGCGGTTCGGATAAAAAGTAGACGTTCGGTAGTTGAAAATATCCGAATTTCCCAAAACATCCCGCGCAAAATTTTCCCGATCTTCCCATCGGACGAGAAATCGCCGAACCGCCTGAAATCCCTCCGTCGTGAAGGATTCCCTTGGCGAGCCGGCCAGCTCAAAAAAAGAAACCGTAGTCTGCGGCACCGAGATCCTGTTTGCCATGAAAATCTCCTTTGGACAAAAAAACAGAAAAAACACAAAAAACACAAAAAAATCCCGAAAATGGAAATTTCCGGGAACTGTGAAAAAAACCTCTCCCTGAACGCGGACTTAAACAGAACGCAGAGGGAAACTGCTCATCCCAATCATCTACCCGTTCCGAGTACCAGTCAGGAGCAGATCGTAAGTGAGGAGCGAAGAAGATGGATTTTGGATCTGGATCTCATTTCTTGCAGACGTGACGGTCCAGCTGGAAGCCGGATCACAGAGCACAAAATGTCCTCCCGGCGGCACCATGACATTCACCAGAGTACCTTCCAAAACATTGGAAGCGGCCGTCGAACCGCTGTTCACCAAAACGAGCGGAGCCGTTTTTGAACGGTTGAAGACATAGAGCGTACAGAGCGACGCAAACCGGATCGGAATTCCGCTTCCATAAACGACCTGGATCATCTCATTCAGGTCAAAGATCGCTCCGGCAAACGGGGCGACTTCTGCATTTTCCTGGAACCAGAGCGCATCGACGGCCTGCGTTCCATCCGATTCGGCAGCACTGCCGTTCTCTTCTGTTGAAGAAACGGGATCAGCTCCGGAAAGGTTAGGATCGGAAGAGGATGTTCCGCCGGAAAATGCGAGATTCCGACGAAAACGGCCCTGAGTTCGTGTCGCCGATCCCGAAGTCGGCAGATCCTGCCAATTCCAGGAGATCTCGGAGACCAAACGGGTTTCGAGCGAAATAGCCATTGAGAAAACCTCCTTCATTTAAAAACAGCTGATAGAAAAATGAAACGCACCCGGACTCAATTCAGTTCAGCCCGGAAAACGGCTTCTGCTCCCATGCAGAGATCTCGAGCAGAACTTTCCAGTGGTTCACTTCCAGGCACTCCATTTTTGCGGAAAGGAGCGAGCATTGATTCTCCGGAATAAAAAGGTCTTCCGCCTCCTCCCGGATCGTGTCGGCAGCCGCCATACTGGGGAGATGAAGTTCCAGAACAGCTTCCCACCGCCGACCGCACGGGCCGCGATTCGTGACGGAATACGGCCAGGTCTCCATCGAAGAAATGATACCGTACGGAAGTTTTTCGCTGACGGTCATGCCGAAAGTGATCGACTCCACGGGAACGAGAACACAAAATCCGGGAGAAAGACTCCAGACATCTCGGATCTTCTGTGCGATATTCATTGCGTCACCTCCTTACAGAAAATTTTGGAAAAATCGGACCAGACAGCTGCCGGTTTCATGTCCACGACCCGAAACATCTGGTTGGACGGCGTCATGAAACAGTCGCGGTAGAAGACGGGCGTCTCCGGTTCCGCAATGTGGATCTCCACGATCTGTTCATGATCCGGCGGCAGGATCTTCGCGGGAATTCCCGGCCGAAACAGAAAGTATTCCGGGTACGGTGCGCCGGAAGCATCCAACTGCCAGCGCGGACGGTAAAGATCCAGCGTTTCCGTCAGCTGAAAATGCCGGAGAAGGTTCACTGTCGTGCATTTCCAGCAGTTTCGCGCACTCAAATTCTGAACTTTGGAGATCGTCCAGCGTATATTCTGCGAATCCATGAGCCAGTCCCCCGGGATCGGTTCTTTGAATGAAAGCGTTTTTTTGGGAAAGACCCAAACCGTCTCTTCCATTCCGACCGGAGAAGGATTCCGGACACACTCCAGACTGGACAGCCGGAGTGCATCCGCGATCGGACAGAAAAGACCGCTGAGCGGACGCGTCCAGTTCAGTGTTTCTTTCTGGTCGAAAACCAGAAAATCTTCTTCTGGAAAAATCATGTTCATTGGATATTTCAATTTTTGTTTCAAAAAGAAAAAACGAAAGATTCATCCGAAGCCCAAACCTCCGGATACGAAAAATGCAGCCAAACCCAGAAAAACGGAAAATTCCGCAAGTCCGTCAGGTTCGCTTAAAAAGAGACGAAAGACCGTTGAAATCCGAGACGAACTCTTCTCTTCACTCACCGTATTCCGCCGCTTCACTTCGTCACGTTCCGGCAGTCGTGCGGACCTCGAACGGTTCGGAAGCCGCGATCTGCTGATCGCACCAGTTCACGGTCGACTGTAGCTGCTTCAGGTACGTTTCCCAGGAAACTGACTGATTTTCGACAGAGTACGTCGGTTTGGGCGACCGGGTCAGCTCGTCGATCATCGCGAGTGTTTGTGCGCGGATCTTCAAAATGGGAGTCAATGGTGAATTCATGAAAAAATCCTTTCTTGCGAACAAAATCAAAAAAACAAAAAACGGGACCGCAGATCGAAAAACATTTTCCAAAAATGAACGCGATCCCTCAGCGGGTCATGACTCGGAACTGGATCCGGGCAGGAAGACGTTTTTCATCCAGAAGCCGAAACTCATAGTCCAGCTGGTAAAATCGCTGGGAAAGTACAAAAAGCTCCGAATCGCCAAGCTCCGGAACATGCCGAAAATTGAATCCCTCCGAATCACAGTCCCATGATGGATCCATCTGCAGCGCATTGAAAAAAACGGAATCCAGATCCAATTCGACATTTTGCCGTCCCGGTACCGGAGTCAGAATTTCCGGAGCGAGCGGGTCCACCAGATACGCAGAATATTTTCCAGAAAGAAGTTCCCTGCGCTTGAGCGTTTCCGAGTATTCTCCAACGACACGCGCCAGAAAAACGGCAGAACTTCCGGGAAAGATCGTTCCGTAAAAAATTTTTGCCTGAGTCATGAAAAAGCTCTCCTTAAATTAAATGCATGAACAAACCGCAGTCTCCGTCCCTCCACAGAACAGCAAATGCACGAAACCTGGAATTCTGTACTTTCAAAAATGCACGAAACGCAAGACTGCGGCCCAAGATTTACGGACGGATCCTGAATTTCTCTGCCGTCGGCACATGGACGCAGCCTGCCGGAGTCCGTTTTTTGCGTTCCGGAAGCGGCACGATGTACTCTTTGGCGTTTTTCCAGCCGAGGACACGACGAAAAAAGTCCGTAAATGCAGCAAAATTCGGCATGGTACTCATGGTGCGAAGACCCCCGTGATCGGCATGGAATCATCGGCGGCTTCCACATTCCTCACGGTGTGCTGCGTCTCGCCGTCCGTTCGGTAAATGGTCCAGGAAGAGCCGTCGACGGAACTTTGAAGTTGTGCGAGAATGACCGTACAGAGCGAATAGACCGCGGAAACCGCCTCCACATTCGAAATGTCGAAGCTAAGGACCTCGGACGCGATCGTGTGCGGGTTCAGCGTCTGAAGATGTGCGTAAGCATCCGTCAGCGTCATGGCGCTCCCCACAGCTGCGGGACGGTCCGGGATCAGATTCGTACGGATCTGGATCGCATTGCTGGAATCGGCCAGGGAATCGCATTTCGTCTCGATGGAATCGCACGTGGAATTGATGGTCCCGCACGATGCACTGATCGAACCGCACGCAGCATTGATGGAGCCGCAGGTGGTGCTGATGCTTCCGCAGGTCGTGTTGATGGAACTGCATTTCGTTTCGATGGAAACAACTTTCTGGGAAACGGAATCGAGAACGGACGCAGACGCCATCCCGTTCTGAATGGAAGAGACAGAAGCCGGAGAAATATCCACAGTCCCGGTAAGTGTGCGCCCGGAAACGCTCCATACATTAGCCGGGATCGAGGAAACATCCGCCTTAAATTCATCCGGGTCATGGAAAACCGCGCAGATCGGCGGAATGACGACTCCCGCGGTACTGCTGGTGACGGAAAGGGTGAGTGTTTCCGCATTTGTCTCGGAGGCCGTCAGCGTCAGTGCATAGAGACCATATCCGATCTCCACGGGCGAATTGGCCGCAGCCGACAGAATGCTTCCGTTTTTGGAAATGCGGCATGTATGGTTCGCGGCATCATTCGTGCAGAGCGAACCGTCACCGGAATTCCAGGCCGCATAGGTAAGTGTGCAGGTTTGAGCTTTGAGCATTTTGTCCTCTAAAAAAATGAATGGATCTGAAAATTTCAGAAAGCCGAAATAAAAAAGAGCAAGATCCGCCGCAAAGCAGGATCGGAAAGAAAGGGAAACGTCCCTGCGCAGGTCAACGCGCTCATGCACGAGCTTGAAAAAACGTCTCCCATTTCATCCCTCAAACTGCTTCACGGCTTCAAAACGAAAAATCGTCAAACGATTTCAGCGACCGATTTCAGCGACTGATTTCATCAAACGATCAGCCGGTGCAGCAAATGACGCAGCGCGGATCCAGAACGGCCGGAACACCGCGTTCGCTCGCCTTGAAGCGGACCAGAATGTCCTGCGTAAAACTCGCTTCACTCAGCGAGCTGGAACGGGAAACGGTCAGTCCCCAGTTTTCGATGTACGCAAACGCACGTTTAAAATCACCGATGAACCAGTACTTCGCGGCTTCCTGCGCCGAAATTCCGTTTGCGATGAGACGATGGTAGGCATACGGACTGTTCTGGACCGAATAGTCGCCAAAAAGATTCCGCATCGCGACCTGATGCGATCCGTCGCTGTTCGACCAAAGCGAATTCCCGGGATAGAAGACCTGAGCAGCAGTGAATCGCTTACCCGGCATGACCAGGACCGCGTTGGGATTCATGAGGATCGGTTCCCCCGTCGTTTCGTCGCACATTTCAGCAAAAAGCTGTTCCGCGGCATCGACATTCGCCCAGTCTTTCAGCTCATTGCCGGTCAAACGGTTCACCCACGGTCCATCCTCACCCGCAGCATAGTACGTGTTGAAGGTCTCTCCGTTTCGCGAGTAGGTATTTTTGATGCCGAGGATGACATCCAGGATCCGTTTTTCACGGTCCGCTCCAAGCGTTTCGCCCACTTCCGCAGCCCGTTTCAGCACCAGTCCGGTTTGGTCAAAAAAGACCGCTTCACGCGTGACCGGCACGATGAGACCATGCTTTTCAGTCTCCGGAGTATCGACATACTCTTCGCCAAATCCAGCATTGGGATACGCCATTCCTTCCGCAACTTCCATCGCACTTCCCTGGATCCGCGTCACGCCCGGGATCCGCTCACGCGAAAGACGCGACGGAATGACAGAAACGAGTTTGGAGGCCTTAAACGCCGCCTGCTCATAGGAATCCCGGATCTTCGCACTGATGATCCGGCCCGTAATGTTCAGAAACGCCGTCGAATTCACCCCTTCGCTTTCCGTCAGAGCCATTCCGCCGCACGGATCCAAAGCACGGACCCACTCTGAACCATCCGGGATCAGAGCTTCCGCAAGGTCGCGCAGGCTGAACTCTTCCGGACGCAGCTGACGGCTTTCGATCGCCTCGGCAAGATGCTCCGTCGTCTTCTGAAGTCCGTCCAGTTCCACACGGCGTTTCAATTCACGGCAATTGATCGATCTCATGAAAAATTTCCTTTCTGAGCTGAAATAAAGTCAAGGCAAACCAGGTACGAAAAACGCAAGCCTGGCAAACCAGCCAAAAACAAAAAACAAAAAACAAAATTAAAAAATCCAAACAGACCAAAACCAAAGCAATACAAATTCCCCGTCCGCCGGACAAAAAAGCGGTTTCGCAAACCGGATCAAATTTTCTCATCCATTGCGGACGGAATGAAAACGTCTGACGGGGCATCAGACTACATGATGCGGATCAGAACCGGGAACTCCGCCGCGAATGACCGTCGATACGATCGCGACAAAAGCCTTTCCTGTCGGCACATTTTCCAGATGAACGATGCGCCCGAACGCACATTTCGCCGACGAAACGGCCACGACGGAAGAACGCTGAAGATGCGTCTGAGCAGGATTCAGATTCGCCCCGACGTACGTTCCCAAAGTTTCCGGGATCCCATCCTGTGTCTCATCGGAAAACTCAAAGGTTCCCGTCGTGGCGGTCCGAATGGCGCTTTCTTTTCCAGAGGGACTGCTCTGCATCGCGATCCCGAGAAATTTCAGACTGAACGCCGACTGGGTACTGACCAGATCGTCTGATTTGGGAAACTCGGAAGCCGGTTTCGCTTTTCCATCCTCATCCAGCCATAGAAGATCTCCGGCATGGACCTCCGTTTCAGACGAAACTCGAGCGCAGATCGGTGAAGTCTCTCCCCATTTCCAATTCAAACGGTACATTTTTGCTCCTTTCCATAAAATTCTGAACCAAATTGCTTTTCTCTCACAGAATTCCGCACGAAACAGAAATCTGAATTCTGCCCCAAGCGGCTCCTTTCACAGTTCCGAAACCTCAGTAAATACGAGAGTCCGACTTCAAGCGATTCACGAACTCCGCCATCGAAAGTCCGGATTCCCGAAAAACCGTCTGCGGAGCACGGCACACCGGAGATGAAATCTTTCGGGAAAGTCTCAGCATTTCCCGAAATTGCCGACGCAGATTCCCGATCTCTTCCTGAAGACTCTCGATCTCCGTCTGAAGCGCTTCAAGAAGGATGCTCCCATCTGCCGCAGACTCCGCAAAAGCCGTCAGCGAAGGATCGTTTCGACTATCGGCACTCCCGGACACATTTTCAGGAACGTCGGAGTTTTCCGGCCTCTCCGTATTTTCAGCAAACGGACTTTGTGCTGAAACCGGATCTTCCGACCACATTTCCTCCCGGTTTTCTTCCGACAGCAGATCGGATGCGGGCGGGAACATGCTCCCCAAAGAAGTCTCCGGCAAATTTTCCTGCCGGTTCCCGAACGTTTCTTTTCCCTCAAATGTTTCCGTAGAAGCGGTTTCCTGCGATTCAAAAAGCCCCTGTGTCGTGGCCGGATCCGCAACCAGATCCACACTGCGGACGAGCGAGATCTCCTCAACGAGCAGCGTACCGTCTTTCTGGGGAATCGTTCTGGCCAGAATATTGTGGGAAAATCCGACATTTTCCGGAGCGTGTTCCGCATCCCACATCAACTGCTCTGCCAGCGGATGACGCGGATTGAAATGGAAGTCCGCGTAAAGTCCTTCGTTTTTCCGAAAGCAGACATTCCGAATATTTCCGATCCGATCCTGGTAGTCTCGGGGAGCCTGCGGAGAATGTTTGGGATGGTTCACGTTCACCTTGGCGTTTTCGTAAAGTACTTTCGCCCGTTCCAGAGCCTCTTCCGTATACCGTCTGCCGTTCAGTGAAACGAACCCCAGGATCTTCACTCCGTGAAGTATCGCATTTTCCCGATCCAGACGCGCCGAAGCATCCGCCTGTGCATACTCCAGGACAGGTCCCGGATCCGCGAGAGCCAAATTCATGTTCTTCATAAAAAATCCTTTCCAAAATGAGGCAGTCTGCCTCGTCCAAAACAAAATTTCCAATTTTCAAATCTTAAGGATCTGAAAGCCCTACGTTCTCCATTCAGCGAATGGATCGCTCCACACCGGAACGGATCGTCTGAATGATCCCGCCCTGGACAGTGAAATGAAACGTCACGTTTCCGTAAAATCGCGAATCCAAAACATCGCCAAAGATCTCTTTGACCGCATTGGAAAATGCCTCGATACGAGCCTGATTCGTCGTGTTCGTGAGTGTGCTGGAGATATGATCCGCCGGGATCACAGAACACTCAAAAGATGAGCCGACATTTTCCCCCGTGCACATTCCTGACGCCGAAGGTTCCTGCGCTGAAGGTTCCTGCGCTGAAGGTTCCTGCGCTGAAGTTTCCTGCGCCGAAGTTTCCTGCGCTGAAGGTTCCTTTAAATTCGAAAATGATGAAGATCGACGTTCCTTCTGAGATGGAGAAAGCGGCTGAATACGCAAACGGAAATTTTTTCGTGAATCAAAATTCGTCATGGAAATCCTCTTTTCTTCTTTTTTAAATAAAATTCCGGTCCTTTTGGATACTGAAAATGCGTTGGGAAAAGGCAAAAGAATGTCCACGAAAACAACTTCCACATCTCACCCAAACCACCCATATTTTGCCAAAATCAAAGGAAATTTCCAGTAATTCACTGTTTTACAGTATTCAGCCAAACAGTGTTCAGAGACGTTTCCGCTATGTTTTTCCGGAAACATCTTAAACCGCATTCGATCCGCACCGATCCAGCTGCACGAAACACCATCCATGAACACTGCCGCAACTTTGCACTTTCTGCCTCGCATTTCCAGAGATCTCAACCTCCCAGTCTTGCCCGCAGTTCTTCGACACTCATTGCGCCAAGTTCCACCAGGATCCTGCCGGCCTGTACTTCCTCGAGACGATTCCGAACCGAAAGACGGGGCGGAATCACGGAAAGCCGTACGTCGGTAAGGACCTGCGGAGGAAGTGTTCCGGCCTGTACGCCATGAAGCAGAACACGGCGAAAGAGCTGAATATCCTCAGAGATCAACTCCTTCTGCAGACGCTCAAACATCCGGACCGCTGGTCCTTCCGCGATCATGGTAGAAGAGTAACTCGCGTTGCTTGCATCGGCCGTAAGCATGAACTCCGGCATGACGAGCCGACTTGCAATGGCGCGCAATTCCGCCTGAAGGACCTGAATGTAGCGGCTTGCATCAACAGCAGCGACCGGAAACTGGTATTCGACTCCGGCCGAAGTATCGAGGATCGTCCCTGGCGAATAGCGTCGGTAGAAAAGGGAACGCCCTCCTTCAGGATTTCCCCATCCGCCCGGCATCTGAAATGAAGCGTCTGCGGAAGAAGCCGCGAAGGATTCGATCCCGAGCCGCGAACCTCCGGAATGTTTCCGAATGATCGCGATCGCAGACTGTACCTCCGCAACCACGCTCATATTTCGGAGAAGTTTCTCCGCACGCCGCAGATTCTTCCGGACAGGATAAAAAAGCGGAAGTCCGCGCGGCACCGCAAAATCCGTGTTCGCCTTTCGATGCTGGATCTCCGGCGCCGGCACGAATTCCCCGCGGATCCAAAATCCCTGAACGCTCTCCGCATCCTTTGCGTCCGTCTGGATCCCAAAATTCACGACCTCAGCAGCGTCCGTATTCTTGCCGTTTATCGAAAGCTCCGACGGGGTAAAGACATCCTCCGGTTCAATGAAACGAATGGCAGTCTGCCCATCCGGGTTCACGAAAAATCGCAAGAAAGCCTCTCCGTCCCGATCCTTTCGCCGCTGGATCTCCTGCTGACGCTGAAACCAGTCGTTCTCCAGCATGAAATCTTCCAGCCATTCCTGCGCAAGAGCCGGGATCCGGGGAGAAACCTCTCTTCCAGAAACAGGTTCCGCAGAAACATGGTGTCCGGATCCCACGACAAAACTGATCCGGTTCTCGTGTCCGCAGATCGCAAATTCATTCGTGAGAGCGAGCTGCCGACAGGACTGCCGCGCATCTTCAAGAGCCTCCTCAGAATCCAGACGGCCCGCATTCAAAGAAGCGGTACCGTCGGCACGGATCCAGCGTTCCTCGTCGTCAAACAAATACTGCATGGGATGAATAAAGTGAGTCATTTTTCGTAAACTTTGGGTTAAGGGTCCTAAAAACAGTGCGTCGGAAACAAAATCGACGCCCAAAAGAAACACTCTGGCCGTTTCCGACCATTCAATCTGACCAGATTGGCCATTTTTCCGAAGATCCTCAGGACGAAACGCGCTCTCAAAAGCGATTTCCGAACAAATTGGAACCGAGTCCGTCATCGAATGCAGCCTCGCCAAGAGTCTGATTCATGAGGCGGATCGCCATTTCCAGCGCATCCGGCCCATCGTCATGGTCGCCGATGGGAAACTGTTCCAGCTGCTCGACCAAAAGCGCAGCCCCGGAAGAATGCGTCCTGAAATGGATCTTTCCCGACGCCAGCCACGGTCCAAGTCGACGGAGACGCACCTCCTTCGCCACGGAATTGAAGATCAGGGACGGCTGAAAGATCGGAAGACGGTGTGCCTGGAAACGCTGACGGAAAAAATCCGCCAGAAGATCCTGAAACTGGTTTCCTTCCACTCCAAAAGCATCCGGCTGAAAGGAACGCCAAATTCGAATACCGGCCTCGACCATCTCGTCGATCGGCAGCCGAAGAAGTTCCGCATCCGCATATAGTTCGCCATCCGCCCCCAATGCCAGCATGACGTAAGCCGCAAAGTCTCCCCGATTGGCGTGCTTTCCTTTACTCGGATCCAATGCCATGACGCGGAACCTGGAGTCTGCCGGGAATTCATCAAACCAGAACCCCTCGCGGTCAAAATACTTTTCGTCCCACTCGCACAGATCCGGATTCAGCGGCGAATTCTGCTTTTCCCGTTCAAATGCGCTTTTCCCCGACTCGGCCCGCATCTTCATCAGCGTCAGAAGATCTTCTTCCTCCGGCCAAAGTACGGACGCACCCGCCTTCATCTCCGCCTCATGCGCAAGGTAAAACTGACGGGCAAATTCCGCGGCACGTCCTCGACGAAGCGGCCAACTGCTTTCAGCACTACCGCATT
Source organism: Thermoguttaceae bacterium (assembly GCA_017939795.1). GTDB lineage: Bacteria > Planctomycetota > Planctomycetia > Pirellulales > Thermoguttaceae > RGIG3701. The sequence goes on along the minus strand of JAGBAA010000108.1, from coordinate 54,980 downwards.
CGGAAATCTCAGATTCACCATTCGCTCCGCCAATTTCCTCGCAGCTGAGTCCGCCATCAGGCCCATCCGCCAACGGAGTTTCCAGCCCGAAATAGAGATTTTCCCAACGTTCCCAAAGATCCATCCGATTCGGGTAGCGCACGATCGCACGGAAAATGCGGGAATCCCACCCCGGAGTTCTGTGCAGTTCCATGGCCAAAGCGTCCCGATGGAGTGCCGTCGCGAGATGGATGACGTTCGTCCGGGAATTTCCCGCCTTCAGCAGAGTTCCAAAAAACCAATCCCGCGATGCATGACGGAGTCTGGAGGAACGGCAGTGCGCTTCATTCTGCAGGTCGTCTCCAACGATGAGGCTCGGCCGGTGCGCTCCATGACGGCGACCGCGAAGTTTCTGCCCCGTGCCGAAGGCCTCAAGCCGCACTCCGTTGGGGAGCATCAGCCGTCCTTCACGGTAGCGGATCTTTCCGTTCAAAGCAGATGCGTAGTGCTGTTTCAGGAGCGGCGAGGAATCAAGTGCCTGCCGGATATTCTCCAGATGCAGGATCGCCTGGTCCAGCGTATCGGAAATGATCCAGATGTACGGTTCCGTTCCTTCCAGCGCACAGCGCAGCGGATACGCAAGCGTTCCGATCGTCGATTTCGCATTCCCTCGGGGAGCCAGCAGATTCAGTCGGCTTCCGCGATGCGCGTCAAACTGTTCCAGTTTCCGAAACATCCATCGGTGCATTCGCGACGGAGTTCGGCAAAAATACTCCGGCAGAAACGTAAGACACCAGTCTTCAAATCCGTTCCCGCTCAGTTTCTCCATCCGCTGAACTCTTCGCGCCTGTCCGTGAATCCTGGCAAAAACCGGGCGAAAACGCTGAATGAAATTTTCCAGTGCCTGGATCTCCAAAGGAGAGCCTCCCTCGGGCCGCATGGATCACCGCCTTTCTTTTTCTCTCAAACCAATTCAAGACCACATTCCCCGGATTCCCCCAGGGCCCCAAACTAAAGGAGATCCGGCTCCGCATGATTTTTGCTTCGCACCGATTTCCGGGCACCCTTTTTCAGCTCAAGATTCCCTGACGCCTCCTTAAGAAAACGCTCAAGCCGCGCAAGGATCCGTTTCCGATCAGACGGGACCCGCACTTCTTCCGCGATGATCTCCGAAAGATTCCGCACGATGAAAGCGAGCTGCTCCGCATTGAAAGTCCCCGGCGAACGCAGACGGAATTCCTCCGGATTTTTACGCTCCAGGATCCACGCGGCCGCCTTCCAGTACCGTTCCTGACGTGCGGCGGCATTGATGCTCTTCATCGACGTGATCTCCGCCTGCGATTCCGCCTGAAGAAGCGCGAGCGCGAAATCCGCATCACCTGCCGCAGCTTTCTGGATCAGCGCCGGCGTTCCGCCCACGAAACTGGCGGCACGTTTCCGGGAACAGCCGACCGAAAGGATCGCGAGTACCTGATCTTTCTGTTTTGCCGTGAGTCCGGAAACCGCAGACCGTGTTTTCCGGGACACCGACGCAGATTTTGATGCCGTTTTTGACGAAACTTCCCTCCCTTTCTTCAAAGCAGTTTCGATCTCGCTTTTCGGCAGGATATTCAAATCAGCTCCCGCCTCGCATTTTGAACGGATCCCCAACTCTGCGTTCGGCATCTTCGGCTTCTTCGGAACCTTTTTGTCCGATTCCTCTACGTTTTTTTCCGAAGTTCTCTCTGCGGTTCTTGCCGAGGTCTTCGCCAATGTTTTCCCTGATGTTTTTGATGCGGTTTTCGCTGCGGTTTTCTTTGCAGCTTTTTCGACAGTTTTTTCTTTCGCGGTTTTGATGGATGATTTTGCCATAATGGAAGAGTCTTTCAGCAAAAAAGTGGATGAAAAGCCGAAGGTCTACGGGTCCATCGGCAAATATTCAAACGAAACGACGATTCGAGACCCCGATCCGCGATACCTGGGGATCGCAGACTTTTTAGGGCTGGAGGTTGCGCCGCGAACCGTGACGGTCCGCCAACGCGAAGATTTTCGGCAGTGCGCAATGACGGCGGGATGGCTTCCCGTAATGTTGAGCCGAAGCCCCATCTCATGATGGATCTCTCCGACCGCCTCCGCGAGCTTCATGCCGATCCCAAGTCCCTGAAAATCCGGAAGCGTCACGAGCCGGCTGATCCGCCGTCTTTCCTTTCTCGAGATGAGCGGCATGACGGCACAAAATGCAGCAGGAGTTCCGTCCCACGTCGCGAGATAGCATCGGGCACTGAGAGCCAGATCGCTGCTCAGATAGTGATGGCGCGCAAACAGGGGCCAGACGTTTCGGGTCGTTCTCCGCACTTCAAGTCGAATTTCAGGCCGCCGAAGACGCCTCCTTGAGACTTTGCCCGTCGCCATATCGAGGATCCAGTCCGGCTCAAGCCATTCCGCGACATCGTAGTGGCACGTGACCGCCACGAACCGCGCGGGGATCGTTCCCTGCCTCACCCCTTTCATCAGAGCCGCTGAGGCACATTTCGCCACGGTTCGGTCCACGACACTCGTGAATTCATCGAAGGCGATGATCCGATTTTCCCCACCCGGCAGCTTCGCCAGCGAAAGTGCCCGCGCAAGATCGCACCGAAATTTCTCCCCATTGCTCAAAACTCCGTACGGCTTCACCCAGCCAGGAGGTGAACTGAATCCTACCGACGTCAAAAGCTCCGTGATCTCCCGCGTCGAAAGCTCCGGCTCAAATCCGTCCACGACCGCCCGATCTTCCGGCCAGGATGCCGATTCATGAAAATCTGCACCGAAAAGTTCCCGCGCCACAGTAGTCTTTCCGCTCCCGGAAGGTCCTACGATCAGACCGATCTTCCAGTCTTCCGATTCGATCTCCGGCCGCTCCGCCTCAAGGATCAGCTGATTCTTCTCCTCAAGCGAAACGTCAAAGATCCCGGCGACCTGCTGAACTCGAAATGAATCAAAAATTGGCGAACTGAGAGTCAGCTGCATGAATTTCCCTCCTGAAAATGAACTGAAATAAAGTGAAGTAAAGTGGAATGGAATGGGACGGGATGAGGAAACGAAGTGTTCCCGCAAAAATGCAGGAAGCACCCGTTGATTTCTCCGCCAGTCCCAAACAAAAATGTATTCCGCTCCCGCTAAAGGTTCAGAAGCCGGCACTTCAGTCCCTCGGCATGGAAACGCTCGTAGAGTTCCTCCTGCCGCTCTTCCGTGCCGCAGTCGATCACGATCTGGAAAAGTTCCGGAATGACCGCCTCCTGCGGTGCCGAAACAGGTTCCTCCTGCGAAAGATCCACTCCAAGAGTCTCATCCAAAAGTTCACGGACCGCCTCGGAGGACGTCTCCATCTCGGAGATCAGTTCGGCAAAAAGTTCTTCATTTTTCCCAGCCATCGCACCGATCGGGTCCAGCGTCGCGAGCAGTTTGTCCGCCTCCGCATCATCCAGATCCAGGATCAGGACCGGGACTTCCTGAGTCGGCGTCGTTTCCGCACGCAAATGCCCGTCAAGAAGCTGGAAAGAACCATCCGGCAATTCCCTCGCCAAAAGTGCATCCGCGTATCCGATTTCCGCCAAAACGCCCTGGATCGCATTTTTCTGTTTCTCCGGATGAGTACGCCAGTTCTTCGGATTCGGCAAAAGTTCCGACGCACGGATCCGGCGAAATTCACGAATTCGGTCTTTAATGAACATGAAAAGTCCCTTCTCTGAAAACGAACAAACGAAACAAAAAGCAAAAACAAAGAATCAAATTTCCATTGAGTGAAATTTAATTCAAATATTTCGAAATACGAAACACATAAATCGTCTCCTGAAAACCTGCACATCCCCAGCTTTTCAAGGTCTCTCCGAAGCCGCAGCGGACCGTTTCTTCCATACAGACAAAAGAAGGCCGGCAAACACGAAATTCCCAAGGATCGAAAGCAGAAACAGACTTCGCCCAACAAACGGCAGCCGCCAACCGTCGTCCTTCCATTCCGGATTTTTTCCACTCTGCGGCTCCGGCACAGAGTTTTCCTTTTTTTTCTCAGGCATTTTCGATTTTCCAAAATCTTCGAAATCCTCTGCCGAATGCCGTTCCACTCCCCAACGATCCCGGAAACGCGGACACGCTTTCTCTTCAGGGACCTGCGGACAAAGCCTCGCCCCCCGGCTCTGTTTCTGCGAGCCGACCCGATCCCAGGCACTTTCGGTTTCCGTTCCACTTCCAAACTTTCGCAAAGGACCGACCTGCGGATCCTTCCGAACGATCCGGTCTTCCATTCCGAAAACCTGCGGAGCATTTTTTTCAGTCTGTTCCTCCTGAGATCTCCGCAGTTCCCCTCCATCCGCATCCACACCCCGGTCAGTCTCCTTCTCCGGAAACCATTCCGTATCTGCCCCGCGGTCATTCGAGGGGGTTCGGGGGCCATTGCGCATACTTTCTTTACGCGCACTCCATCCGCCTCCATTTCCATGCATTTCCTGCATATGGATCGCCGGCAGGTCACGCAATTCTTCCTGGAAAGCAGTCTCAAAAATCTTAAGGATCTGCCCGCTCCAGGTTCCGTACACGGAGTGTCCGTCCGTTCCCCAAAGTACTCCAGCAACGGAACCGTCTAACTGCATCATCGGGGCACCGGAATCTCCGGAACGCGCCGTTCCATTCAAAACGAGAGTTCGTGCCGACATTTGCGTCTCAAGCCGACAATACCCGCGCACCGTACTGAGCATCCAGAGCGTTTTACCATCTGGACCGTACCCGCAGGAGCGAATAAAATCTCCTGGTCGCGGAGCCGTCTCCGTCAGGTGAAGCGGACGCGGAAAAGAGAAAGATCCTGTCCCGGAACCCATTTGAAGAAGAGCGACGTCCCACGTTCTATCGATAGCCTGGATCCGAACGTCGAGTGCCGGCTGGTTGGGGAAAAATACGGAAATGCGGACTGGATGATTCGTCTCGAAAAGATGTGCGCACGTCAGGACAGCACACCGTTTCTGCGAAAGCTGGATCCAGGTCCCAGTTCCGTAATTTCGCGTTTTGGCATTCTCGACAAGAATTCGGACTACCGATGGATGAGGCGCAGCGAATTCCGTACGAAACTCAGAAGAAACCGCGGTCCTAAAAGACTCGGAATTCGCACCGGGCACAGCATACCGGCCGACAAAAGGCACTGCACACTGCCCCCCGGGACAGGAAAAAGAAAACGAAAAAACAGGTACCGCCGACACCACGGCACACATCAATCCCAATTGAATAAAAAATTTCAATTTACGCATAAAATCTCTCCGCAAATCCCCAAATTCAAAATTCAGTACGCTCGCATTCCCTTAAACGCAATCCCGTACACTGTTCCACCCACAGTTTTACCGTACACATCAGCCTGCCGAACTTTCCAGCCTGCATTTTCATGCAGCTCAGAAAAGGTCCGAAAATTCAGCGCGGAAAGCAGCGGGCTTCCCAGTTTTCGTTTTCGAAACTCCTGCGCTGAGCGAGGATCTTCTCTTTCCGAATCATTTCGTAGCGTTTTCTGCATGCCGGATCCAAACAGACCCCCAATCCCCAATTCAGGTCAACGATTTCTTTGGGAGTCAGCGAAAATTCGCCGACACTGTTCTGCCGCTCTTCAGCCGGAAGGGTTTTCCCTTCTTTAGCAATCCGGCTGGTCCGGCTCACCTTTTCCTTTTCCCTCTGCGGAGGATCTCCCGACGCCTTCTCAGCTCCCGCCCCGGATCGGACTGCCTTCCCGTGATCCGAAGATCTTCCCGCGGCCTCAGCAACAGCAGCAACAGAAGAGGAGGAGGAAAAAGGCGCAGTTAAGGAATGAGACCGAGAAAAAGCGAAAGAGGAAACCGCACCGTTCAGGGACATTTCATCAGAGGAAACCGCAGACAGAACGGAATCTGACGAAATGTTGGAGGCCCCTGAAACGGTACGGGGAGGAAGTCCGTTTTTCTTCGATATGCCCCAAACCGATTCCGAACCCATGACCGATTTCATGAAATACACCTCGCGAAAAAATGGGGGGGAATCTGTGTTCCATCTCTGAACTTTCAAGCCAGGAAGAAACAGCGTTTCGTTTTTTCCCCAAACTTAAATCCTACCAAACTCAAATCCAATTTCGAAGCATGACCATTCCGCAAATCAAAGCACAAAACATCAAGTTCTGGATTCCGATCTTCCGATCAGGGCACAAAAAAAGCCCAACGCAGTGTCTGGCAAAAACCAGATTCTGTGTTGGGCTTCGCTTCGTACCGGATGTTCCGGCCTTTTGAATACCGCACTTCCTGTGGGGATCCCCCGCGAGGAAACGATCAAATTTTGTTGAAACAGGAGCTTCGCTGAAACGGAATCCGCTGCGTTTTTCGTCATGCGGTCCGTCTCCGAAAAAATTCGGGAAGCAGGAGAAAAGTGAGCGTTAAAGTTTTCTCATTTCCTCCAATCGATACGCCCATTATACTCGGAATCTGCATTTTGTCAAGGAAAAAAATTTTCCAAAAACACCAAATATTCATCATACCCCGTAAAATCAAGGACGAAAAAATTCAGAAAAATTTTCTGAAATGGATAGTTTTTCACTACCCCCCCTTGCGGAAAATCACAAAAAATGGAAAATGGAGACGTTTTTTCAGACCGTTTCAGTTCATTTAAGAGCTGCTTGAAAACCATAGTCCGCCGACACGCAAAGAAATTTGGGAGACAGAACCATGAAATCACTCCTTTCCGTTCCTCTTTCAGAGCTTGAATCGCGGCTTGCGTTACTGGGTCAGCCGAGATTCCGGGCAAAACAGATCCAGAAATGGCTCTTTACTCCGGGAGTCACGCAGTTTGAGCAGATGACGAATCTCCCGAAACCGCTTCGCGAGGCACTCTCGCAGGAATTTACGCTCCGCACGATGCACGTTGCGGCAATTTTAGGCACAGAAACCGACCCTGCAGAAAAATTCCTCCTGGAACTGGAAGACGGGAACCGGATCGAAGCAGTGATCCTGCACAACGAGCAGGGACAGCATTCCCTTTGCGCGAGCACCCAGATCGGCTGTGCGATGCGCTGTGCGTTCTGCGCAAGCGGTCTGGACGGAGTCGTACGGAATCTGACGTCCGGCGAGATCCTCGAGCAGTTTCTTTTTGCCGCAGATGTTCTGGCGTCCCGCGGACAGCGTCTTTCTCATGCCGTCATCATGGGGATGGGAGAACCGACCGCAAACCTCGACGCTCTGCTCGACGCACTTTCGACCGTGACGTCGGAAAACGGACTCGGGATCGGAGCGCGCAAAATCACGATCTCGACCGTTGGGATACCTGCCGGGATCCAGCGTCTTGCGGAATTGGACCATCCGTACCATCTCGCCATTTCGCTCCATGCTCCCAACGATGAACTCCGCACCCGGATCATGCCGAGCAACTGCGGAACCGGAGTATCGGCCATTCTTCGTGCGGCGGACAACTATTTTGAAAAGACAGGACGCCGGGTCACGTATGAGTACATTCTGCTTTCCGGGATCAACGACGCTCCGGAAAATGCAAAGGAACTCGCCGGCAGACTGCGAGGCAGAAATGCGCTGGTGAATCTCATCCCGTACAATCCGGTCGACGAACTGCCGTTCCGGACACCTTCCCGAGAGAAAGTCCAGCAATTCGCGCAGATCCTCGAATCGTACGGGATCCAGATCGCGCTGCGCCACCGAAAAGGCGAAAAGATCAACGCGGCATGCGGGCAGCTTCGCAGAAGCAGAAAAGACAGCTGAGTTCCCTAAACAGAAAGGAAGGATTTCATGCTCATCCCAGTCCACACGGAAGAATTTGAGATCGGTCCGGAGTATCTTGACTCCATGCATCACGTCAACAATACCTGGCACGTGCATTGGATGCAGCAGGTCGCCATCAATCATTCCGCCATTCTCGGATGGGATGAAGCACGGTACGTTTCCCGAGGATTTGCGTGGTTCGTCCGTCAGCACACGATCAACTATCTCCAGCAGATCTTCGCCGGAGATACGATCCTCATCGATACCTGGGTCAGCCAGATGAAGCACGTAACGAGCATCCGCCAGTACCGTTTCCGCAGAAAATCCGACGGAGCAGTCGTCGCGACGGCCCAGACACGCTGGGGGCTGGTGGATCTGAAAACCGGGAAACCTCACAAAGTTCCGGAAGACCTGATGAAGTGCTTCATTGAACTTGGCGAAATGCTTCCGGAAGAATTCCAGAACGGCGGCCGTTCATAACGAACATACGCCGGCGTCAGGAAACCTCAGCATACGATTTTGAAGCAAAAAATCCAAAAAAGAAAGCCGACTCATCAGGAATCGGCATTCTTTGAGGATAGACTGACTATTTATCTGCAAATCAGGCTTTTTTGGCAGCTTTCTTGGCCGGAGCTTTTTTGGCGGCTTTTTTAGCCGGAGCTTTTTCCTCAGCGGCTTTTTTGCATGCTTTTTTGCAGCATTTCTTCGCCGGAGCTTTTTCTTCGGCGGCGGCTTTTTCCGCGCACTTGCACGCTTTCTTCGTGCATTTCTTCGCCGGGGCTTTTTCTTCGGCGGCGGCTTTTTCCGCGCATTTGCACGCTTTCTTCGTGCATTTCTTCGCCGGGGCTTTTTCTTCGGCGGCGGCCTTTTCCGCACACTTGCACGTCTTCTTGCAGCACTTCTTCGCCGGAACTTTTTCTTCGGCGGCGGCTTTTTCCGCGCACTTGCACGCTTTCTTCGTGCACTTCTTCGCCGGAGCTTTTTCTTCGGCGGCGGCTTTTTCCGCGCATTTGCACGCTTTCTTCGTGCATTTCTTCGCCGGGGCTTTTTCTTCTACTGCGGCTTCAGCTTTTTTGCAGGATTTTTTGCAGCATTTTTTTGCCGGAGCCTTTTCTTCTACTGCCGCTTCCGCTTTTTTGCACGCTTTTTTGCACGCTTTCTTCGCCGGAGCTTTCTCTGCCGCAGCCGGAGCCGCCTTCTTCACTTCTTCTTCCTTCTTTGCTTTAGCCACAATTTCCTCCATTCAGGATTCTGGATAGGACGGCAAAATCGACCACCGATTTTTCTGACGAACATGGAGCCTCCCTGGCTGTCCGTTTTTCAACCGCGCATCCCATTGACTTCATTTCTTTCCGAGCCGTGGAAGCAGTCGTCTCCATCTTCGAAACTCTCTGCATTCACCATGCTGAAAATCGGGCAAATCCACTCAAAATCTCAGCATTCGCTCATCTTGACTATTTTATTTTATCGGAATTTCACTAGAAATGAGTCTGTTTTTTTCATCATTTTTCACTAAAAATTTGAAATTTTCTCAAAAATTTCCTCTTTTTTTGCAAAATTCCCCATTCTTTCCTCCGAATCCGTTGATTCTTTGGAAATTTCGTGCTATACTGAACGCACTCAAAATTCGATTTCCATCCCTTTCATCAAATTCCACAGCTTTTCCGATCCGTTTCCCATGAGAGTCCGAAAAAGAAAATACGGTCCCGGAGTTCCGCCGCCGCAGGAACGCAAACCCTTTCGTGATGTGAGCCGTTTTCTCAAGGAAACTTTCGGCGCAAAATCATACAAAGTATGTGTCGACGGCGGATTTACCTGCCCCAATCGTGACGGAACGTGCGGCATCGGCGGGTGTATTTTCTGCGGAGAACGCGGTTCCGGCGAATTCATCACCGAGATCGGGATCCGAAATCAGATCCTCACCGCAATGGAAAAGGCGCGGGTCAAACACCGTGCCGAGAAATTTCTCGTTTACTTTCAGAATTTTACGAACACCTACGCTCCCGTTGACGTTCTGCGCGCCAAATACGACTCTGCACTCGCGGACGGAGACGAACGGATCGTTGGACTGGCCGTCGGAACGCGGGCGGACTGTATTTCAGAAGAGATCGCGGATCTGCTTGCCGAGTATGCGGAAAAATACTATGTTCAAGTCGAGATCGGCCTCCAGACCTCCGATGACGAAACGGCAAAAAGGATCAATCGGGGATACCCTGCCTCCCGATTCACCGAGGCGGTCCAGCTCCTCCGAAAACGCCGTCTGAATGTCGTGGCGCACATTCTCCCCGGACTTCCCGGCGAAACGAAAGAACATCTGATCCGGACGGTCGATTTCCTCAATCAACACGACATTCAGGGGCTGAAGATCCATTCGCTCTACGTTCTGGCGGGCACCCGTCTGGCTGAACTTTACCGGGCCGGCGAGTTTGAGCCGATCACCATGGCAGAGTACATCGATTGGGCAGTCTACGTCCTGCGGCATGTTTCTCCGCAGCTGGTCATTCACCGACTTTCCGGAGACTGTGCCCGCGAGAAGCTCGTTGCGCCGGAATGGATCCTGAAGAAAAAGGAGATCCACGATCAAATTATCGGAACGATGGAAGCTAATGGCTGGAAACAGGGAGACCTTCACCCTGGAACCACTTGCGGAGAGTCCGCCAAAGTCAATACCGAGGGAACCGATCGCTGAAACTGCGATACGTTCAAAATCGCGGCACGTTCACTTAAACACGCAAAAACGGCATCCCGAATTTCCGGAACGCCGTTTCTTTTTTGACGGGCAATTTTCGGCTGCCGCATTTCCGCCAGCGTCATCCCCTCGGTCGTTTGGTCATGGATGTACCGCCGGCGGCATCTGAGGCGCAGGACCGTTCACGTGCGTCGTGTTCCATTGGACCAGATTGGGCTGGGGACGCACTTTGGATTCCGGAACGACCTTGACGGAATCATGAAAGACCATTCCGCGAACGTTCTCTTCCGAAGGATCTGCAGCCGGATCTGCCGAAACGACGACATTTTCCTCATTCGGGATCAGGTTCGTTCCCTGAAATTCCGGCGTTCCGTCCTGGACCCAGCCGACCCAGTCATTCTGCAGATTCCGAAGACTTTCGTATCCATAGAATTCATAGACGAGGTCATTCCAGCTCTCTTCCCGGCAAAGGCACGCCTCAATGAAGCTGATATAGTACCGCGGGCCGCGCTGCCGGATGAGAAACTCCGCGAGCGAGTAACCGTGCGCGTAGAGCGGAAGAGGATCTTCCGGATACTCTTCCATATCGAAAAGCTGATCGAGCGGAATGCCGCGGTTCGTTTTGAGCGCACTGTAAAGCTGCTGACGATACTTCGCACGCTCGGAATCATGTTCCACAAACGTCGCGGCGCCCTCATCCGCCCAGCGGGGAAGAGGAGTCCGAAAGTGGCTGGCGAGGATCGTATGCGTGATCTCGTGCGGAAGAACGGAATCGTAAATCCGTTCCCGGGATCCCTGGACCGTCATGTTCCAGTCGTAGACCTCGCCGTTTTTGAAAGTGAATGTGGTCGCGCCGCCGGCCGAAACATTTCCGATCTGGATCTTGATCCTGCATCTTTTGTACCAGCGCGGCAGTTCTTTGCCCAGCCAGAAATTCGCAAGCCGGCTGCGGAGTTCCTCCGAACGGTGCGCCATCGTCTCTGCGATTCGGGGATCGTCGGCCGTGACGGTAAAATTTCGCGTACTGAATGTGGCAGAAAAAACAGTTTCATTCAGAAAGAAGAGCAAAAAAAATACAGTCTGAAAAAATACGATTCGATTCATCCAAAATTCCTTTTTCAGATAGAAAGGACGTGGGGAAACCTGATGGCCGCATTCCGGATATTTGTCGGTCTGCTTCCTGCATGGACAAAATTTCCGAAAACTTACTCCTATTTTAACCCAAAATTTCAGAATTGCCAACCCCCTACCATCAAAAAAAACATAAAATCCGTTAAATTTTGCAAAATATTTCCTTTTTTGTCCCAGACACCCTGCGATTTGGGAAGCCCTCCCCGAACGGCATCCCCAAACAGTCTCCCCAGGCAGGCTTCCTTTGAGTACCTTCAGACAGCTCGAAAGAAACACGAAAACCGTGTCTTGCCTGAATCAGTTCCAGTTCCTCAATTCGTTTTGAGGTCCCGGGATCGCCTGAAGATCCGATCCGCAAATGTTTCTGTTTCCGGAACGACTCCCCGCATCCAAAGAGGCTAAACGGTCTCAAAAAACCAGCACAAAAGAACAAAAATCAGAAATTTCAGAAAAAGCAGGAATTCACGAGAATCTTTTCATTTCTTTTGAAAATATTGTCTGGGGGGGGGTTTTCGCTTTTCGCAGGTCGAGTATAATATATTGTGTTGAAATGCGGGAATGCACCGATTCTGGACTGCCATTTCGTTTGAGATCTCCCTTTTCGAACAGGCTCCGAAATCCAGTTTGGATCCGGTCCGCACCCGTTTACCATCTCAGGAGAATTAAACCATGTATGAACGATTTACTGATCGTGCACGCAAAGTACTTCAGCTCGCCAACCAGGAAGCTCAGCGTTTGAATCATGAGTACATCGGCACGGAGCACATTTTACTTGGACTCGTCAAAGAAGGGAGCGGAGTCGCTTCCAATGTTTTGAAAAACCTGGACATTGATCTGGCCAAGATCCGCCGTGAAGTCGAAAAACTGGTGGATCAGGGGTCCAATGTGATCGGCATGGGGAAACTGCCGCAGACGCCGCGTGCTCAGAAAGTGGTCGGGTACGCCATGGACGAAGCCCGTAATCTGGGGCATACGTACGTTGGGACCGAACACCTGCTTCTGGGGCTGCTGCGCGAAGAAGAGGGTGTCGCGTCGCAGGTCCTTTCGAATCTTGGCGTGAATACGAATTCCGTCCGCGAAGAGATCCTTCAGCTCCTCGGCAATGAAAAAGGGGGAGCGGAAAGTGCTTTTCCGGCACAGACGCCGGCCGGCGGAAATTCCGAATCGACGCAGAAACCGTCCAAATCCAAAACTCCGGCCCTCGACAGTTTCGGCCGCGATCTGACGGAACTCTGCCGCCAGAAGAAGCTGGACCCGGTCATCGGGCGCGATAAGGAGATCGAGCGTACGATCCAGATCCTTGGACGCCGCACGAAAAATAATCCGGTCCTCCTCGGCGAAGCAGGCGTCGGAAAGACTGCCATCGTGGAAGGGCTCGCCCAATATATCGTCTCCGGCAATGTTCCGGAACTCCTTTTCGAAAAACGTCTCATCGTCCTTGACCTTGCGATGATGGTCGCCGGAACGAAATACCGCGGGCAGTTTGAAGAACGCATCAAAGCCGTCATGAATGAAGTGCGCCGTGCGGGAAATGTCATTCTCTTCATCGACGAGCTTCACACGCTGGTCGGTGCCGGCGGTGCGGAAGGTGCGATCGACGCGGCGAACGTCCTGAAGCCGGCTCTTTCCCGCGGCGAGATCCAGTGCATCGGCGCAACGACGCTGGATGAGTACCGCAAGCACATCGAGAAAGACAATGCGCTGGAACGCCGTTTCCAGCAGGTCATGGTCGAACCGCCGAGCAAGGAAGTAACGGTCCAGATCCTCAAGGGACTGCGCGACCGCTACGAAGAACACCATCACGTCACGTTTACGGACAAGGCGCTGGAAGCAGCTGTCGAGCTTTCCGACCGCTACATCACGGGCCGATGCCATCCGGACAAGGCGATCGACGTCATTGACGAAGCCGGTTCGCGAGTGCATCTGAAATCGATGACCCGTCCGCTGGATCTCAAGGACATGGATGCGGAGCTGGAACGCCTCACGCAGGTGAAGGACGGTGCTGTTGCGTCGCAGAACTTTGAATCCGCGGCCGCTCTGCGCGACCAGATCGACAAACTCCGCAAGGAAAAGGAAGATCTGATGGAAGCGTGGCGCAATCAAATGCGCACCAACAAAGGACTCGTGGACGAGGAAGTCATTGCGGAGGTCGTCGCCAGAATGACGGGCATCCCGGTGACGCGTGTCTCGACGGAAGATTCCGAACGTCTGATGCAGATGGAAGAAGAACTCCACAAACGGGTCGTCAGCCAGGACGAGGCGGTCAAAAAGATCTCCGAAGCCGTCCGCAGAAGCCGTGCGGGTCTGAAAGATCCCAAACGCCCGGTCGGATGCTTCCTCTTTGCCGGTCCCACGGGCGTCGGAAAGACGCTTTTGGCCAAGACGCTTGCAGAGTTCATGTTCGGGAACGAAGATGCGCTGATCCAGATCGACATGAGCGAGTACATGGAGAAGATCAACGTCACGCGTCTGATCGGTGCCGCGCCGGGTTACGTCGGCTACGAAGAAGGCGGCCAGCTGACCGAGAAAGTCCGACGCCGTCCGTACTCGGTCGTGCTGTTTGACGAGATCGAGAAAGCGCATCCCGACGTCTTCAACATGCTTCTCCAGATCATGGAAGAAGGCCGTCTGACCGACAGTTTCGGCCGAAATGTCGATTTCCGCAACACGGTCATCATCATGACGACCAACGCAGGAGCGTCTGCCATCAAGAACGAGTCGGCATTCGGTTTCCAGACCGGCGAGGGAAATGCGTCGTACGATCAGATGAAATCGCGCGTCAAGGAACAGATCGAGAAGTTCTTCCGTCCGGAATTCCTCGGGCGTCTTGATGAACTGATCGTCTTCCAGTACCTGACGAAGGTCGATTTCGAGAAGATCGTCGATTTCGAGATCGGCAAGATCTGCCGCCGTCTGAAGGAGCACGGATACAATGTGAACCTTTCCGATTCGGCCCGCGCCCTGCTGATCAAACGCGGAAGCGACGAAGATTTCGGTGCCCGGCCGCTCCGCCGTGCGATCGAGAGCAACGTGGAAAACCCGCTTGCGGAAGACATTCTGCGCGGCAAATTCCGCGACATGAACACGATCTCGATCGAAACGGAGATCCTGCACGGCAAAGAGGAATTCTCATTCCTCGGAAGCAATGTGCCGGTCGAAGAAGAGAAGCCGGAAGGATCGGACGAAGAGGGAAACGCGGAAGATCAGAAAGTCGCGGACGCTGCGTCTGAAGAGACTCCGGCAGAAACCTCTGAAAATTCCGAAGAATAGTAAACGGAAACGATCTCCGCAGTACGGGAAGCTGCGGAGATACGGGACACACCGATGAAAGCCTCCTCATTCAGGGAGGCTTTCCGTGTCCTGAACCGGAAAATTTTTTCAACAGGACTCATGCTGAACTCATTCCAGATCTATCTTGCACTGGCACCGCTGGGACTTTACTTCGTTCTGGTCAGCCTGATGCACCTGGCAGGACGTCCGTTTCCTGTTTCGGGAAAACTCGGCATGGCCCTCCTTTTCGCAGTGCTTTCCGGAGCCTTGGCGGCGGGGCCGATCCAGCTCATTTTCCCGGTCAACGCATCCTGGAGCTATGGTCCGTGGACCTGGCTGCTGCTTCTGTCGGTCTACGTTCTGGCCTGCACGCTCTATCTTCTGGCTCAGCGTCCGTCGATCGATCTGTACAATGTGCAGCTCACAGAATTCCGTCCTTTTCTTTCAGAACTGGCCGTCGGTCTGGATCCGAAAGCACAGATCGCCGGCGACATGGTTTTCATGCCGACGCTGAGGATCCAGTTTTACGTCGAATCCGCCCCGCTTTTCCGAACGCTCACCCTGCTCCCTGCCGGTCCGCATCAGGATCCCGTCAGTTGGCAGAAATTCCGGAAGGCGTTGAAAAACGCGCTGAAAGAACAGAAAACCGCCTTTCGTCCCGAATATTCCATCGGGATCTTTTTCCTCGTCTTTGGTCTTCTCCTGCTGGCCGGGCTTCACATCCTGGTCTGGATGGACCCTGCCGCATTTCTGAAAGCGGTCCCGGATCTCCTTCGGATCTGACCTGCCGTTTTTTCGTCTCCCGAAGCACGCCGTCCGCCGCTACTCAATTTCCTGGAATTGGATGACGTTCTGCCGCGAATACCGTTTGACTTCCGAGTTCTTTTCCCCGAAGATCGTGAGTTTTCCGCAGTCTTTAAAAGCATCCGAACCGATCGCCGTCTCGCTCTTTGGGATCCTCACCGACTCGAGGGCCGAGCAGCCGCGGAACGCCGAGTCTCCGATTTTCGTCACGCTGACCGGGATCTCCACGGACTTGAGAGAAACACAGCCATGGAACGCAGACTGACCGATTTCCGTCACGCTGGCCGGGATCTTCACGGAGTCAAGACCCCCACAGCCCTGGAATGCTGATTTTCCGATTTTCGTCACGCTGGCCGGGAGCTTCACGGATCCAAGATTCACGCAATTCCGAAACGCGCTCTCCGGGATCTCCGTCACGCTTTCGGGAATCGCCACCGAACGGAGTTCCGTACAGCCTTCAAAAGCCATTTCTGCAATGGATTCCACACCGTCGGGGATCGTATATTCGGCAAGCGGTTTTCCTGCAGGATATTGGAGGAGCGTCTTGCCGTCCGCAGAAAAAAGGACGCCGTCGACACTCTTAAATGACGAATTTCCCTCGGAGACACGGATCTCTTTCAGTTTCGTGCAATTGGCAAAAATACCGTATTCCAAAACGGAAACACCTGCCGGAAGCACCACAGTCTCGATACTGACACAATCGCGAAATGCTTCCTTTTCGATCTGCTGCACGCCATCCGGGATCTTGATCGACTTTAGAGACTCGCAGCCGCCAAATGCCCGATACCCAATACATTTCAGACTTTCTGGAAACACCACAGACTCAAGAGCGGCGCAATCAAAAAAAGTATGAGATGGAATGCCGCCCAAACAATCCGGAAGGACGATCGACTCAAGACGTCTGCACTCCTTAAAGGCCCCGATTTTAATGTACATCACACTGTTGGGAAGCGATACCTTCTTAAGTTTCGTGCATCCGGAAAAGGCATTACTGCCGATTTCCGTTACCCCTTCACAGAGCGTCGCAGAACGAAGATTTCGGCAACGCAAAAATGTATCATCTGGAATCGTCTTGATGCTTCCAGGGATCGTGATGGAGCGAAGACCAGAACAACCTTGAAATCTATACAGTGTGCCGATTTCCGTTACTCGGTCGGGAATCTTATAGTTTCCGAAGCAGAGTATCGGACAATTCCGCATAAAACAGGATGGCCTCCAAAACTTATCTCCAATGATCGAATGCCGGTTTCCGAGATACAGAACGAGCAGGAAGAAAAACAGGCAAAACCCTCCCACGCATCCCAAAGCTTCTTTGTTGGCCTTCTGGACATCGGACGGCACCGCCGAAGTATGCACATAAGAGACGCGCGGCTTGCGTTCGGTTTTCCATCCCTTTCGGTCGGCATTCCGTTTTCGGCGTCTTTGGACAGTTTCCTCCTCCTGGTATGAAAAGGCCCCGGACGCAGAAGAAAATGTGGAAGACGAGGACGACCCCGTGGACGCAGCTCCTCCTGAAACCTCCGAAGACGCGGAAGATACGGAAGACGCTTTCATTCCCGAAGCAGCCGAAGGCCTTCCCGCAAAGGACTCGGTTCCAGAAACCGGCGAGGTCAGGGCCTCAATGAACTCCGAGCAGGACGCGAAACGGTTTGCCGGCTCAAAGGAAAGCGCACGGGAAAAAGCCGCGTTGACGTGAGGCGGAAACCGGAGATCAAACGGACGAAATCGAAGTTTCTCCAACGCGATCTTCGCAATATTCCGGCTCTTGAACGGCAGGGTCCCCATGAGCATTTCGTAGAAGACCATCGCCAGAGCGTACTGGTCCGTCCGAGCATTCTGCGCTTTCCCTTCCATCTGTTCCGGTGCCATGTAGACCGGGGTCCCGGACGTGGAACACGCCATCGGATCCGGACCAAAAGAGACTGCGTCAGCCGTCACGCACTCCGGACGAACACGCGCAGCGATACTGAAATCGATCAGGACAGGAGTTCTTCCCATGAACATGATGTTCTGCGGTTTGACGTCACGGTGCACGACCCCTTTGCGGTGCGCGAGATCCAACGCCTCGGCAAGCGGCTGGAAGATCGGAAGAAGACGCTTTAAAGAGAGTCCGTTCTCCCAGTTCGGCTGCGCATGAAACCAGTCAGCCAGCGTGCCGCCGTCCGCGTACTTCATGACGAGAAAATCGCCAAAAACCGGGTCTGCATCCCGACCAAGGATCGGGCAGATGCTCGAATGGTTCAGGTCTTTCGTAAGGTCAAACGTTCGCCGAAGTTCCTGCATCGCGCTTTCATTTCCGCGCAGTTCCTTCGTCAGGAGTTTCAGAACGACGAGCTGACTCGCTTCACCGCGTACGAGTTCCTCCGCAAGCCACGTCTGCCCTGCTCCGCCGGCTCCGAGTTTCTTTTTCAGACGGTAGTTCCGAAATTCTCCGAAAAGCCCCCCTTCTCTCAAATCCTCGAACTGTTTCGGATCGTAGTTTACGTCTTCAGGAGCCAAATTGGCGAGCGTCGCCAGCGATTCTTCAAAATTCCCAGCCATTTTTTGCCTCTCGATAATACACAGAAGATGGTATTTTGATTCTAGCAGATTTTCAGAAAGATTCAAGGGAGACCACTGACGAAAAAATCGGGATCCGAAAGATATTTTGTTGAGATTTTCAGAAAAATCACCAAAAGATCTCGGAAAATGCTTGCGGAAATTTCAAATTTAAGCTAAAATAAAAGAATGGCAGACGAAATAGCCGTTCAGATTCAAAGAATTCAGAATGTCGGCAGAAATTCCTTCTTTTATGAATAGGGGGGTCAGTCATGCATACGAAAATCCATGAGGAAAGGGTCAGAGAAATTTCCCGGACTGCGAACGAGTCTTCCCAGGCGATGGGAAAAACGTCCCGAAATGAGCGTCGGCTTGCGTCTTTTCCGCGCGGGATCGGATTTTTCTTTGGGACGCTGCTTCTTTTTCTCTTTCTGATGCAGTGCATCCTCTTTGCGTGCTTTTTGCCGTACCTGAGCGCAATGCGTCCGGAAGCGCGCCGGGAACTGATCCTGCGCAGTGAGTACCAGGAAGAGGTGGACGAAAAGGCCGAAATGGACGAAATGACGCAGGCGATGCTCGCGGATATTTCGGAATTTTCCGAGACGGAATTGCTCGAGACGGAGTTTCCTGAAATCGAGATTTCCAGAACGGTCTCTCTGAAAGAACGCGGCTCCTTGACTGCAGACGGACCGGACGCACAGAACGGCACACTGCCGGAGATCGCACTCTTTTCGGAATCGGACATACTGGACAGAACCGAATACTTTCCGGATGAGAAACTTGCGGGAGAATTCCGCAGCGTTCTGGAAGCGGAACGGCTTCAGGAGGAACGGCTTTTCTGGGGACCGTTCCATGAATACTCCGCAGGGAGTGGACCGTACGTAAAGAGACCGACTTCTGAGAAGCCGGCTTCAGAAAAGAAAAAAAGGATCGTTTGCTGCTTTCCTTCCTCATCGAGCGGAGCAAGTGCGAACTATCAGAATGCCGTAAAACGTGGTCTGGAGTGGCTCGCGAGGCATCAGCTTCCAGACGGAAGCTGGAATTTCGACCATAGCAGGGCGGAGAACTGCACCTGCGGCGATCCGGGCACAATGACCGGCTGCACGAACGGCGCGACCGCACTGGGAGTCCTTCCGTTTTTGGGGACCGGCCAGACACACCGTGAGGGATCCTACAAGAAAATCATCGGCTCGGGGCTTCTGTACCTCTGCCAAAACATGAAGGCCGATCCTCAACTGGGCGGTTCGCTCTGGCAGGAAGAAGGAGGGATGGACGCCCACGGTCTCGCATCGCTCTGCCTGACGGAAACGTACGCCATGACGAAAGACCGGAATCTGAAACGGCCAGCACAGGCCGCGCTGCTCTTCTCGCAGAACGCGCAGGATCCGGGAAGCGGCGGCTGGGGCTACAGTCCGGGAGAGTACGGAAACACGCAGACTACGGTACTTCAGCTGCTCCTGATGCGCAGCGGGTGGAGGGGGTTTCTCTGTATTTCCCCGCAGTGCGTGGAAAACGGGATGGCGTTCCTCGACCTTACCGCTCAGGAAGACAGTGCGTTCTACGGCTGCGCAGCTCCGGGGAAGGAATTTGAAAGCACGGCGGCCGCACTCCTTGCGCGGATGTACTGTGACGGCTGGACAGCAGACCATCCCGCACTGCGAAAAGGGGTGGAGTGGATCGTCGAAACGGGACCGACCGAAAACGTGCGTTCCAATTTTTACGCGACGATCCTGATTCGGCAGCACCGCGGCGACGCCTGGGAAAAATGGCACACCGAACTGGGAGAAAGACTCGTCGAAAGCCAGATCGCGGACGGTTCCCATGCCGACGGAAGCTGGGACCCGATCGGCGTCAGCGGTGAGTCGGACGGCGTCAGCGGTGAGTCGTCCCGGCATTGGCGGGAATCGGGCGGTCGGCTCTACACGACGGCGTTTTCGCTCATGACGCTGGAAGTCTACTATCGCCACATGCCGATCTACCAGGATCCTCGATCCGCTTTGCCGCACAACCATGCACTTCCGTAAATTCCAGACGGCGGGACGATGCGGATCTTCGAGCTTCCGGTCCGATTTTTCATATCCTGCCGGCGGGAAACGTGAAAATCGGAGAAATTTCCTCTTTTTCGATTCCGGGGGGATTGACACGCGGCGCGTTAAAGCGTAAGATTAAAATGCGATGAAATTTTTCCTGGAAAGGATGGCCAAAGTATGAAGATCTTTTTTTCTGCCGGGGAACCGAGCGGAGACATTCACGGCGCGAACCTGATCCGCGCCCTGCGTTCCCTTCAGCCGGAAGTCCGGTGCGTGGGATTCGGCGGCCCCAAAATGAAAGAGGCTGGTCTGGAGCAGCATTTCGACCTCACGTCGCTCGCCGTCATGTGGGTGGGGGAAGTGCTGGCCAACCTGCGGAAGTTCTTCGCTCTGGCAGACGACGCGGAAGCGTACTTTCACGCGGAGCATCCGGACGCCGTCGTGCTGATCGACTATCCCGGCTTCAACTGGCACATCGCGAAACGCGCAAAACGGCTTGGTATCCCGGTATTCTACTATTCGCCGCCGCAGGTCTGGAGCTGGAAGCAGGGGCGCGTCAAAAAACTGCGCCGTCTCACCGACCTCATTTTCAGCGGACTCCCTTTTGAAGCACGCTGGCTCCGCGAACACGGATGCCGGGTAGAGTGCACGGGGCATCCCTTTTTCGATGAGGTCCGGAATCATCCGAAAAATACTGAATTCATGGCGAAACTCTCGGAAAACCGGTCGGTCGTGGGACTTCTGCCTGGTTCCAGAACGGGGGAGGTCCACCGAAACTTTCCGATCTTCTGGAATACGGCCGTGAGGATCTGCCGCGTGCTGCCGAACGTGCGGTTCGCCGTTGCGGCGTTTCGGGAAGAGCACGCCCAGTGGATCCGTGATTTCGTGGAGACGCAGAAAGGACTGGAGACGCAGAACCGGTCGGAAACGCAAGACAGATCCGGATTTCCGCAGCTCGAGATCTTCGTGCAGCACACACCGGAGATCATTCAGGCGTCGGACTGCTGCCTGAGCGTCTCGGGGAGCGTTTCGCTGGAGCTTCTTCATCATGCGAAACCGACGGTCATCGCGTACCATGTGTCGCGTTTCGGCTGGTTTGCGCAGTGGCTCTGCCGGCGGGTCCGTTTCATCACGCTGGTGAATCTTCTGGCCGTCGAAAATCCGTTTCGGAGTTTCAATCCGGAAATCCGTCCGGACTCGCAGGACGCACGCGACGCGATTTTTCCAGAGTACCTGACCTGCCGGGACCGTAGTGAGTGGATCGCCGGCGACCTGCTGCGCTGGCTTCAAAACGAAGATGAACGGATGGAGTGCGTTCGTCGTCTGGAGGCACTTCGCAGGGAATTTGGGCAGGATGGAGCGGCGCGGAATGCCGCAGAGAAAATTTTGACTTTTTTGGACTGACTTTATGTTTTACGAACCGGCACGCACGCAATACGATCTGAATTTTCAGCTTTTCGGGATCCCCGTCCGCGTCCACCCGCTTTTCTGGATCCTGTCGCTTTTCCTCGGCATGAATCTTAGCGGACCGCAAATGCTCATCCTCTGGATCCTGGCTGTTTTCGTATCGATCCTGGTTCACGAACTCGGTCACGCGCTGGTGATGCGCACCTACGGGATCCAGCCCCGCATCGTACTGTACAGTTTTGGCGGACTCACGATTTTCGACCGGCGCTACCACCTGCGCTGGTTCGAAAACATCCTGGTCAGCTTCGCTGGTCCGGGAGCCGGATTCTGCTTCCTCGGTCTCCTTGCCGGGATCCTCTGTCTTCTGGGTCAGACGCAGGTCCTGAACCTTTTCCCTGCGGCATTCGGTTTCGAAACGGACGGTTCCTGTTTCGTTCTGTCTGAATACCTCACGCTCCTGCTCTACTTTCTGATCCAGGTGAATGTTTTCTGGGGGATCCTGAACCTCATGCCGATCTTCCCGCTGGACGGAGGCCAGATCGTCCGCGAGTTCCTCATGTATCGCTCTCCGGCGACCGGCCTTCCCCTTTCTCTCAAGATCTCCATCGGAACGGCAGGTGCGTGGGCATTCTTCTTTTTCACGCACGGAATGTTTTTCAACGGACTCCTTTTCGTCTGGATGCTCTACTCCAACTACCAGATCCTCCAGCAGATCACCCGCCGCCGCTGGTAACGGCCAGAACTCTCTGCGAAATACTGTTTTTGGGGAGTGCGGCGATAGCGTGAGCTTGTGCCCATTCGCTGCTTTTGCATCCGGCAAACTCGCGGACGCACACTCTAAAAACGAAGCGGCCAACGAACCGTGTTTTCTAAGCCATCGCGCGGAATCGCCATCGCCTGCCGCGTCTCTCGGTATCGCCATCGCCTGCCGCGACTCTCGGTATCGCCGAATGAAAAAACGGCAAAAGACACTCCGTGACTTTTACCGCACGCCCAAAGGCGGCGAACGGAACGAAATTGTGTGAGTTTCCTCATGAGCCTAAAAAAACGGAGCTGAACACTTAGTCCAGCTCCGTTTCAAATCTCAGTACCGGGAAACTCCCGCAGGTCTCTTAGTAGGCGCTTTTGCGCGGAGGCGTACGTTTCGCAGGCGTTTCCTCAGCATTTTCGTCGCTGTAGAGGCCCGAAACATTTCCGGTCGAAACACGCTTGAGGCTGCCCACATTCGGACGGACATCGAAGTCCTGCGTCGTCGCGGACGGACGGTACCCCATCTTGCGGAGGAGGTCGTTCAGCTGGATCTGCTTCGTATTGAAGTCATCAGCCGCCTTCGTCATGTTCGTGTACGTAATGAGGTAGGCTTCCTGAGATTTTTCATCCGGTTTGCGTCCCAGTACGATCCACGAGGTCTCGGACGTGACGGTCCCGCTCATGCGTCCGGCATTTTTGCCGTCGTCGCGCTGATATGCATCGACGATACCGCCATTCTGTTTGATGAGACGAATGACTTCGTTCAGGTCGCTTTTGTTGTCGCCGTTGATGTCGATGAATCCGGCAATGGCAAAGTGCTCCTCGAAACCAGGCGCCCAGGTCGGCGTGTAGATCACGTCGCCAACGGAAATGGGATCCGCGTCGTCATTATTGTAGAGGATGACTTCCGCTTCACGTTCTTCCGACACACTCAGCACTTCGATCGTCCCCTTCATGCCGTACTCGGTCAGATTGTTCGGTTCGTAGACGCTGAAGGTGATCCCGCGGGAGAGATTATCCTTTTTGCCGAGGTTGATGACACCCTGTTTTCCGAGCGGATCGACGTAGACGAGTTCACCCATCTTGCTTTCCGCCGGCGGCTGTTTGGCCTGACGCTGGATCTCTTCCAGCTCGGTGATCTTTTCAAGACGTTCACGATTCTGCTTTTTCAGCTCTTCGTTTTCTTCTTTCTGACGATTGCTTTCACGAGACATCTTTTTCTTTTCAGAAAGCTGATGCTTGATCTCCGAGTCTTTCGTCTCGATGCGTCCGTTCAGTTCCTCAATATCCCGTTCAAGCGCGGCGATCTGCGTCTTGTACTTTTCTTCGGTCTCCTGAATACCGGCGGATTTTCCGTCTTCCTTCGCCTTTTCGACCTGCGCTTTCAGATCGGTGATCTGCTGATTCAGCGTCTCGATCTGCGCGATCAGGTCATTCTGCTCGACGATCTTTCCGGAAAGGAATTCAATGACGGTCCGATAGCTGGGCTTTTCGGCATTCGCGACAGCAGCGGCATCGGCACCTTCGCCGCCTTCAGCACCTTCCGCGTCTTCGGCACCCTCGGCACCTTCTTCGCCCTCAGCCCCCTCCGCATTCTCATCGGCAGGCTTTTTCGGAGCCGGAGCCGGAGCTCCGCCTTCCACCACGACGATCTTCATGTCGGAATTATACTGGACCGTAATGTCTTCCAGAGACGCCGTTTCCTGCCCGAGATAGCTCTTGAGGACCAGGATCTCTTTACCCAGTTTTTCAATCTCTGCGTCTTTTCCGGGCAAAGCCTTAACTGCGGCTTCCATCTTGCTCTGATTTTCATCGACCTTTTTCTTGAAATAGTAGGTCGTTCCGCCAAGTGCGCAGGCGATGATCACGAAAAGAATCAGTGAAATGGAAAGTGCATTTTTAGCCATGGAGGCCTCCTTTGATCTCATTTGTTCTCCACAAATCCTGCAATTCCGCTTTTCAGGCGGAAGAGTATTTGCCTATTTTATCTCTCATCGTGCAGTCTGTCAAGTAAAATTAATCGAAAACAGGCAACTTTTTGGCATTTTGAAATATTTGTCGCGCATTTTAATCCTACAATCCGAACTTCTTGAGTTTTTCGCTGATTTTATCGATAAATCCATTAAAAGTGAAATTTTTCGGAAAATGGATAGAAAAGCAAAAATAAAAAAGCTGAAAGAAGCTGGAAAGAAAACGCTCCGCACACAAAGGATTTTAAGATGAACGGAATGGAAATGGATCTCTCCGGAAAAAGAGTTTTTGTCGTCGACGCCTACGGGCTGGTCTACCAAGTCTTTCACGCCCTGCCGCCGATGTTCGGAAAAGACGGCGAGATGGTGAATGCAGTTTTCGGATTCGTCCGCGACATTTTCCTTCTTCTTGAGCATCAGTGTCCGGATCTTCTTTTCTGTGCGTTTGATCTGCACGCACCGACCTTTCGGTCTCAATTGTACTCGGAATACAAAGCGACGCGCGAAAAAATGCCGGAGGAACTGATCGGGCAGATCCCGCGTATCCGCGAGATCCTCGAGACGCTTCGGATCCCCGTTCTGGCACTGGAAGGATTTGAAGCGGACGACATTCTGGCCACGGCGGCTGAAAGGGTCTCCAAAGCCGGCGGCACGTGCATTCTCGTGACCAGCGACAAAGATTCACGCCAGCTCATTTCGGATTCCGTCTCCATCTTCAGTCTGCGGCGGAATCTCTATCTTGACCGGGAGTTTCTCATTCAGGACTGGGGGATCGCGCCGGAACAGGTGGTCGACTATCAGGCTCTGGTCGGCGATTCGTCCGACAATGTGCCGGGGATCGCACTCATTGGCCCGAAAGTCGCGAAAGATCTTCTGCTGCGTTTCGGAAACCTGGATGAGATCCTGAAACCGGAAAATCTCGACGTATTTTTTGGTCCCAAAATGACGAAACGGAAGGAAAATCTGCTCAACGGCGTCGAAACCGCCCTGCTGTGCCGAGATCTGGTGCGTCTGGAGCGCAATGTGCCGATCGAGATCGACTGGGAAAGCGGCAAGGTGGAGAATTTCGATTTTCGCAGTGTCCTGCCGATCTTCGAGCAGTACGCATTCAAGTCCATGATCCTGAAAGCCGGGACTTTTGCGAAAAATGCAGAATTCCGCTCTCAGCCCGGGATCTTTGATGGTTTCGATCCGGAAGAGGGCGGAGAAAACGGAGTTTCGGCGGCAGGCTCGGCGAACAGAAAGCAGGAGACCGGCAAAACGGCATTCGGGATCCGAAATCCGTCCGGCACATCAGGAAAATTGCTTGAAAAAACATCTGAAGTCTTTGCAGAATCGATCCGAAACCGTGTTGAGCTTCCGTTTTTTGAAGGACGATTTGAGATGCCGCAGCACGAAAGTGGATCGGCGCAGACAGACGGCACAGCGACAGAACATACTGACGGACCGGAAGCAGTGCGCGAGACGGAGACGGCCGCCGAAGAACTCGAAACGCTCATTCTTCCGCCGGCACTCTGGAGTACGGAAAATCTGAAAGAGCTGACGCACAGAATGTTCTTCCCTGGAGCTTTGGAGGAATCCGCATCGGCACAGGCAGGCGTTTCCAATTCACTGCCGGACGTAAAGTTCCCAAAAGATGCGAATGCCGGCATGGAAGAAGCGCAAACCGGGCAGACGGACCTTTTCGGACTTTTTGATGCAGCAGACGCCCAAAAGTTAAACGGAACTCAGAAGCCCCAAACCTGTCGAAAATCGGAGGAAGCGGCCGGATCGCTGAATGAAAATGAAAGCCAAACGGATCTTTTCGGACTTTTCGATGCTGCGGAAAATGAGAAAAACGGAGAAAATTCGGAAACGTCGGAAAGTGAGTCGAAGGGCACGTCAAAATGTGCGTCGAAAAATCCGCTTTTGTGCTTTCTTCTTGAAAATCGGGAGAAACTGGCGAGTGCTTCGGTCGTGAAGGTCGGTTTCGATCTGAAAAATCTGCGAAATTCCCTCCGGCATCTTGGCCTTGAACTTCACGGACCGCAGTTTGACGTGATGCTGGCCGCGTATATTTTCCAGCCGGACGGAAAACACGATTCCCTGAAAGCACTCTCGGAGGCATTTCCGGAAGCGGTGAAGGATCCCGAGGTCCAGGCGGCTCAAACGGCGATCCAGAAAGAGCTTGAGACACAAAAAGAGTCGGCAGAAGACGAAAAAGCCGTCCCGCACGAGAGCCTTTCAGAGCCGGGATCAAGGAAGATGCCGGAACCCCAAAAGAAGAAAAGTACGCGCACGAAAAAGGGGAAAGTACCTGAGGATCCGCATTTCACGGAATTTGAATCCTTCCAGCGTCCGTTTTTGCGGAGCCTTTTCCAAAATCTTACCCAAAAGCTCATCGACGCCCGTCTGGACCGAGTCTGTTTCGGTCTGGAATTTCCGTTGGCGGAAGTGCTGGCCGAGATGGAATTCTGGGGGATCTTCATTCAGAAAGAGCGTCTTGAAGAAATCTCGAAGCGTTTTGGAAAACGTATCGGGGAACTTTCTGAGGACCTTTACGCCCTGGTAGAAAGTGCGGTCCGCGAAAAGACCAGCGAAAAGACCGGCGAAAAGACCGGTATGGAAACCGGCGAAGAAAACGAGGCCGTTTCAAATCCTGAAACCGGCGAAGAAAATAAACCTGGAAATAAAACGAAAGGGGATCCCGCTTTCACGCTGGAAAACGTGCGCAGTCTGAATCTGAACTCTCCGCGTCAGCTTCAGAAGATCCTTTTCGAAACGCTGGAACTTCCGATCCTGCACAAGACGAAGACCGGCCCAAGTACCGATGCGCAGACACTCGAAGAACTCGCCAGCCTTCATCCGTTTCCAGCCCGGCTTTTGGAGTACCGGCAGATGGTAAAACTGCAGAACACATACGTCGAAGCACTTCCGCGTCTGATCTCACCGGCAGACGGCAGGATCCACACGTCGTTCAATCAGGCGGTGACGGCAACGGGACGCCTGAGTTCCAGTGAACCGAATCTGCAGAACATCCCGGTCCGAACGGAAGAAGGAAAGCTGATCCGAAGTGCCTTTGTGCCGGAATATGATGGCTGGTCGTTCGTTTCGGCAGACTACAGTCAGATCGAGCTGCGCGTTCTTGCGCACTACTGCGGCGATGAGAATCTCTGCGAGGCATTCCGAAAAGACCAGGACATTCACGCGCGTGTGGCGAGTCAGATCCACAGTGTTCCGCTGGACGAAGTCACGCCGGCCATGCGTCGTGCAGCGAAGACCGTGAATTTCGGCGTCATTTACGGGCAGTCTTCTTTCGGACTCGCCGCGCAGCTGAAGATCCCGCAGGATGAGGCGCGCACATTCATTCAAACCTACTTCATGCAGTTCCCTGCGATCGAGTCGTTTCTCAACACGGTCCTGGAATTTGCGCGGGAAAATGGGTACGTCTCGACGCTTTTTGGACGGCGGCGTCCTATCTCGGGCATACGCCCCGTGCAGAAAGGTCAGCTGAATCTTGCGGAACGAATGGCCGTCAACACGGTGATCCAGGGTTCTGCCGCAGATCTGATCAAACTGGCGATGCTGCGGGTCTACGCCCGTCTGAAACGCGCGGAACTGCGTTCCCGCCTTCTGCTTCAGATCCACGACGAACTCCTTCTGGAAACTCCGCCGGAAGAAATCGAGGCCGTACAGGAGATCCTGCGTGAAGAAATGACGAATGCGTGGACGCTCAGTGTACCGCTGAAAGTCGACGTGGAAGTCGGCAGGGAATGGTAGTCGGCAGAAAAGAAAACCTGGGAGGTTCAAGTGGTGCGCGCCGGCGAAAAAGGCGTGAGGCAAAGAAAACTGAACGTACGTTCTGCCCGGATATTGCCCGGAAAAACGTGCGCTTGAGGGATTCCGGAAACGTTCGGATGCAGAAGCATCTGCGAAAGAAGAAGCCATTCACTGCGTCCCATTTCCCGTTCCGGGAAACCGTTTTTGCGCCAGATGTGCCGGAGAAGCTCCGTCCAGAGAAATTCCGGGATCCCGTCCGGGAAGGTGTCCGAAAGGAGGGACTTTCGCGGTACGATCCGGATCTCGCCGTCTGCGGCCGAAACGCAGAGTTCCGCAAGACGCTGAGTCAGGGAATCCGTCATTTTCTGCATTTCGGCGGCAGCCTCGCCAAGACGCAAAAGAGCGGCATCCAGCTGGGGATTAAAATTTTCTCGAAGCTGGGGAAGAAGCTCCTGCCGGATCCGATTCCGCGTCAGATCCGTCGAGAAATTGCTTGCGTCAGTGCGCCACGGCTGAGAAATCGAGTCGAGATAGTCGAGGATCTCTTTCTTCGAAAACGTCAGCATCGGCCGAATGAGTGAGACCGCACCGTCAAGAGGCCGCAGTCGGCTCATTCCCGCAAGCCCGGCGATCCCCGTGCCGCGGAGAATACGGTGGAGGATGGTTTCTGCCTGGTCGTCCCGATGGTGCGCCAGCATGATGTAGCGGCATCCGAGAGACTCTGCGGTTTCGCGAAGAAAAGCGTACCGCGCATTGCGTGCGTCATTTTCCAGACCGTTGGAGGTCCGTGCGATCTCCAGACGCCGGACCGCGCAGGGAACTTCAAGCTGACGACAGAGTTCCTGAACGAACGTCTCGTCGCCGTCAGAATCTTCACCGCGAAGCTGATGGTTAGCGTGTGCGGCAAAGATCCGCAGGCCGAATCTTTCGCGAAAATGCAAGAAAAGCCTCAGGAGCGCCACGCTGTCCGCACCGCCGGAAACCGCCAGCAGGATGGGATGGTCCGCCCACCGCGAAAGCGGATTCACCGCAAGGAAACGTTCCTCAAGCGGTTTCTGAACTCGCGGTACGGGCCGGGATCTCTTTGGGGACACGTTCTGCTCCAAGGCTTTTCTACCTCTTTCAGATTTCAATGATCAGTTCATTTTCCGTCAACGTACTTCACGACGAACGGCTCGATCTCCTGCGCCCAGATCTCGTAGCCGGCCGCGCCGGGATGGAGACGGTCACGCATCATTTCGACCGGGAGCGTTCCATCTTCCGCGAGGAATTTCTTGCCGAAATCCACGTAGATCACGCGCTCGCCATCGGCCAGAGCCGGCAATCCGGCGTTGATCTCATTGACCTTGACGCGCATTTCGTCCTGCGGATTCGCACTGCGCGGAAAGACCGAGAGAAGGAGGATCTTCGCTTTCGGGGCTTTTTCCTTCATGATGTCGAGGATCTTGCGGATCCCTTCCACCGTCTGAGCCGGCGTGGAAGAACGGTGGCCCACATTGTTCGTCCCGATCATCAGGACCACAAGTTTCGGCGAGATGCCGTCCATTTCGCCATTGGTCAGACGCCAGATCACGTGCTCGGTCCGGTCCGCGCCGTATCCGAGGTTCACTGCTTTACGGTTTCCGTAATATTTGGCCCAAACATCTTTTCCTTTTCCTTCCCAGCCGTGCGTGATGGAGTCACCGACAAAAACGAGGTCGATGTCGCCTTTCTGAACGATGGCCAGTTTCTGTTCGTGACGGTCCGCGCACCATTTTTCTCCCATGCGCGAAACTGCCTGGACTGCGATATTCGAGTCATCCGCGTAAAGCAGGCCGGATGTGCAGGCCAGCGCAAGACCGAAAATGAGGGAAAGAGCGAATTTTTTCATGAATGTTCTCCTTTTCTTTAAATTTCAGGGGTGGGTGAGGGAGGCAGGGAAAGGGAAACCTCCTCAAAAAGGAATGAGGAGGCCATTTTCAATATGCGGGACATTCCGTTCCGCAAGGTTTGACCGGCGGCACAAACGGTCCGCCGGAAATCGGTTTCTATTTCGCCGGGGCAGCTTCAGCCGGGGCAGCTTCAGCCGGGGCAGTTTCAGCCGGAGCAGCTTCAGCCGGAGCAGCTTCAGCCGGAGCAGTTTCAGCCGGGGCAGTTTCAGCCGGGGCAGTTTCAGCCGGGGCAGTTTCAGCCGGGGCAGTTTCAGCCGGAGCAGTTTCAGCCGGGGCAGCTTCAGCCGGAGCAGTGACGGCCGGTTTTTCCGTATTCTTTTTGATCGTACCAATGACGCGGTCTTTCACGGCGATGACGGCACCGATGATGGAAATGACCAGGGCGGCAATGAGGATCAGGTTAAAGATAGCGTGGAGCGGGCCTTTTCCGACTTCGTCGCCGAGATAGGACTTTTTGTTGCTCATGATGAGGAAGATCAGGTAAGCGACCGGCAGCATCGTGAAGCAGATGGCGCTCGCGAAGACCGGGAACCAGAACGGCAGCTGGATCATGACGCCGAGCATACCGATGGAGGGGAGCATCGCGCAGAGGCGGAAAGTCCATTTCGTGTACTTGAATCCGCACATTTCGGGCAGTGTGAAGCCGCAGACGACCATGTGGGCGGAAATCGCGCCGCAGGTCATTCCGATCAGACCGAGGTCGAAAATAATGCGTCCAGCCGGACCGATGAGGTCCACGAGGACCTTGGAGGCTTCGAGCGGTTTCAGACCATCGCGCAGCACGTCGCCAGTGTAGACGCCGCCGACCGTCATGCCGACCATGATGAGGGAGGTGACCAGCACGAACGGGATGAACATCGACATTCCGAGGTCCCATTTCGCGAGCGTTCTGTGGTGCGGGCCCCAGCCTTTCGCCAGGAGGGAGTACGGATAGAGGAACGTCATGTTGATACCGACCGCCGCACCGAGCATACCGAGCACGAGGATCAGGTTTTTGGGATCTTTCAGGATCTCAGCGGAATCCAGCCCGCAGAAGCCGCGGCCCATGGCGACCCAGTCGATCTTGGCGAAATTGCAGACGACGACGATGCCGAAGGAAAGAATGACGAGGAAAATGACCAGACGAAGGAAGTTTTCGTAGATCTTGATGCCGAGTCGGCTTCCGCCGTAGCTCCAGACAGTCACGATGTTGATGAAGAGGATCGCCAGACCGGTGCACCAGGAAAGGCAGTTTGCCGTACCGGCGGCAAGTTCAGTCTGCCCGGCAGCGGTCATGAAAAGGTCTTTCACCGCACCGGCGGCGAGACCGTACTGCGGGAAGTGCCAGATGACAGACGCGGAGATCGTACCGAGAGCCCAGAGGAAAACGAGCAGCGGACCAAAGAAACCAAGTTCACGGCGAAACGCCTGGTACGGTTTTTCCTGCTTCGTGAGGACGACTTTGCTCAGCGCGGCGAGCATGCAGACGCCGAGAAACATAGCGAGCGGCTGGACCCAGAGCAGTTTGTATCCGAAGGACGCACCGGCGACGACGCTGGCCGCGGCACTCCCGGCTCCCAGCGTCATGGCGCTCTGAAGCAGGCCCGGTCCGGAACGCTTAATGTATCCGCCTACTTTCGTAAAGAACGGACTGCGGTCCAGTTCGTTCAGGGATTCGATCTCTTTCTGCAGTTTCTCAGGGTCCCATTTCGCCGTCATCGGCAGGCCCTTGCTTTCATCCTGTGACATAAAATTCCTCCAAAAGGCAGGGGGGGTAAAATTTTTCCGTTTCTTAAGTTCAATGGATCACGGACTCTTAAAAGTTTCGGAAACTTTCCCAAAGCCCGTTTCGCTCATTTTAACCCAAATCCTGAAAATTTCAACCTTCCCCAAATGAAAAGACGCGAAAAATCGCAAAAAATTTAAAAATGTTCCAAATTTCTCCCTGTTTCTCGAAATTTCGATCTCTTTTTCGCCAAATTACGAAAAAATTTCATGAAAATTTTAAAAAAATATCCGGCAGGGACTTTCATTTTCTGAAAAACGGACTATGATAGAAGAAAGAGAAATGAAAAAGCTGGATGGTCTTCCGTTTCCATTCACGAACGAAAGACGTTTCAGAGCACGTGCATCGTGCGCTTTATCCGGCAAGATACATAGAATGCAGTTTCGCCTGGCATTTAACTCGCAGAAAAAGGTTTGATCGCATGGCAAAATGGTACTATAAGATGGCGGGTCAGGAAATCGGCCCCTTCACGGCACAGCAGCTGAAGCAGCTCGCAGAAGAAAAGCGGATCGCTCCCACCGACCCGGTGCGCCGCGACACGGACACGGAATGGTCCATCGCTCGAAATGTGAAGGGACTTTTCCCTGAAAAAAGCTCCATTCCGACCGGCGTTGCCATGCCGGTACAGCCGGTCTCCGAAGACGGCGAGGAACCCGTTCCAGTCGTGGTGCCGATGGGGAAACTTCCGAAAGGGAGCATTCCGACGGCAGTCGCCGTCCCGGGCGGCGGTGGAAAAACCGCATCCCCCAAAGGAACGGGGATCCCGGTGGGCAGAGCGGCCGTCGACATTCCGGCTCCTCCCATGGCTCCGCCGCCTCCGAAAGCCGCTCAAGCCGTAAAGCGTACAAAAGCCAGACCTGCGGCGGAAACGGAACAGGAAAAGACGGAAACCTTTGATTTTGGATTTGATTCCGCGGTCCATTCTGCTCCTGCGGGCGGAAAACGGACGGCTCCGGCGCGTAAGGCGGCCGTGAAGGCTGGAGGAAAAGCGCAGACCAATGCAGCACAGAACGGCGGCGAAGACGACTCGGCAGAAGAAAAACGTCCGCTGACCAAAAAAGAGATCCAGAAACGGAACTTCCTCATCTGTCTCATCGCGACGGGAGCCGTCATTGTGCTGGCCGTCCTCATCCTGCTGATCGTATCGTGCGGAAGATCCGAAAAACCGAAAACGGACAGCCTGAATGATCCGGCAGTCTCGGCCGTCGAAAATACTGACGGCGAAACGGCCGACCAGGAATCGGAAGATGGAGCGGATGCCAAGGATGCAGAAAATGCCGACGGCGAAGCGGACGCAGAAGATACCGACGATGAGGGCGCAAAAAAATCCGAAGATGGTGAAGACGCTGACGGTAAAGATTCCGAAGACGGGGCGAAAAATGCTCTTCCGGAAGAGTGGGCGGAGATCGGCTACAAATCGCCGCTGGTGGACGGAAAGCCGATGTCGTGCACATTCGGCAGTCTGAAGGTCTTCATCAAGAAAATCGAGATCGCGTCTCTGGCGGATCTGAATCCGAATTCCAAAGCCAAGTCGAAAGACAGGAAGTACTGTTTCATCAAGATCGAGGTCGAAAACGTGAATGCGGACGGAAAACTCCTTGACGTTCCCGGCTGGGGAGCCAAAGGAACGCCGTTGGTCCAGCTCTTTGACGAAAAGGAAAATCAGTACAAAACGCAGCGCATCCAGGTCCCGGATCAGGCAGACTCAAGTATGCAGATCGGTCAGGGAGAATCGTTCACGGACATCCTGGCTTTCAATCCTCCGAAATTGGAGAAAGTGGAATTTCTGCGTCTCATTCTTCCGCCGGTCCAAAAAGGTGAAAGTGAATGCCTGCTTTACCTGCCGAAAGAATTCTTTGCTCCGGAAAAGAACGCTGACGATGCGGCGGCCGAAGCGGCTGACGGAATGGAAGAAAATGCGGACGGTGAAACGGACGGCGGAGAAGCGGCAGAAGACGGTGAAGGAGTCGAAGATGCAGAAAACACCGCGGATCCGGAAAACAGAGATGATGCGGATGCGTCCGAGGAAAGCGGAGACGCTGACGTTCCGGCTCGGGAACCCTCGGCACTCGACGATCCGTCCCTGGGCGGCATGACCGGTGAACCTGCCGGACTGGTCGAAGAACTCGACAAAACACCGCCTCCGGTAGATGCCGAGAGCAAGGAACTTGAAGAAGCTTCCTTCGATGCTCTGAATGATCCGGATCTGAACTGATCCCCAAACGCTCCGCGGTCGGCTCGATCTGGATCGAAACGACACAGCGAAGCCGAGATCCGGGAAACGCAAAGATGAAAGCCGGACGTTTTCTTTAAGGAACGCGTCCGGCTCGCATTTTCCCAAGCCATTTTAGGGGATTTACCGGAGAGTTTTTTTCAGCTTCAATCTGCCGATTTCGGCACTCTTTTCTTTGTTTGGAGGTCCAGCCATGTTTCCCGGTTTCAATACGAACGGGCTAGCGCATCATACGCTGAGAGATTCGATTTTTCTTCTCGCCGAGATCGGCTACGCCGGGATCGCAGTAACGCTCGATCACGACCTTCTGGAACGCTGCGGAACGGAATTTTTCTGGCGTACGGAACCGAAGCAGATCCGCGGCTGGATCGAGGAGGCCGGGCTGCGGGAGAGTGTGGTCGAGACAGGAGCGCGTTTTCTTCTGGACCCGCGCCGGAAACACTCGCCCAATTTACTGGATCCGGACCCCGAAAAACGCCGACTTCGCCGTGCGTACTATTTCCGGGCGGTCGAGTTGGCGGAAACACTGGGAAGTCCCTGCATCTCTCTCTGGTCCGGGGCTGCAGATCCTGCGGAAAATGCGAGCACGGAAACGCTTTTTTCCCGGCTTGGCGAGGAACTCCGCATTCTGACCGACCATGCCGGGGAGCGGAACGTCCGGATCGCGTTTGAGCCGGAACCCGGAATGTTCGTCGAGACGGTCCGACAGTTTGAAGAACTTCTTGAATTTGCGCCGTCTGAACTCTGCCTGACGCTCGACGTCGGCCATCTTTTCTGCCAGTTTGAGCCGATCGCAGACTCTATTTTCCGGCACTCCGAGCGTCTGGTGAATCTCCATTTCGAGGATTCCGTCCGCGGACGGCACGTCCATCTTTTCCCCGGCGAAGGAGAGATGGACTTCACCGAGCTTTTCGATGCATTGCGGGCAGTTTCGTATGCGCACGGAGTTTATTTTGAGCTGAGCCGTTCGAGCCCGACCGGACCCGAAACCGCCGAAAAAGCATTCGCGTTTTGGCAGAATGCCGTTCATTCTCCCCAACTGCCAGGCGCAATTCCCTAAAATTTTCAATGCGAAGATCCCGAAAAGACGCGGAGCACACAAAGCGTTCAAAAAATATTGAAGATCCATTTCGTGTATTTCGTCTCTTTTCGGGACTTTCGTGTTTCCATCTTCCGTCTGCTTCAGCGGTCCATCTATGCTTTCAGCGTCGGCAGTATTCAGCCATCAGGATCCCCTTTTTTTTCGAAAACGTCGAAAATTTCAAAATTTTCGGAACTTTCTGAAAATGGAAAGGATTTCTGCCGATTCATTCAAAAGAATTCCATCTGAAACAGAGATCCGCAAAAAAGATCCGCAAGGACCAACCCAAAAGGAACTGAAAATGACGACCTATCTCGTTACCGGCGGTGCCGGATTCATTGGCTCACACATCGTGCATCGGCTCGTTTCCCGGCGTGAAGCGCAGGAAGAAAGAGGGGAGACTCCCGACACGATCCGCGTTTTGGACGATTTTTCGACCGGCTTTGAACGGAACATTTCGCCGTATCTCGCGGCATTCGAGATCGAGCTTTTCGATGGGTCGCTCACAGATCCGGAGATCGTGCGTCAGGCTGTTGACGGCGCGGAGGTCATTTTTCATGAAGCGGCTTTGGCGAGCGTTCCACTGAGCGTCGAGCATCCCATGCGCGTTCACGACGCCTGCGTCACGGGAACCGTCCAGCTTCTGGATGCCGCACGTCAAGCGGGAGTGCGCAGGGTGGTCTATGCCGCATCGAGCAGTGCGTACGGCAACACGGAGGTCTGCCCGACCCCGGAATCGGTCCTTCCCGCGCCGATCTCTCCCTACGGAGCCTCTAAACTCGCAGCGGAACTCTATCTTCAGGCGTTCGCGGAAACGTACGGTCTCGAGACGGTCCGTCTGCGCTACTTCAACGTTTTTGGACCACGTCAGGATCCCAAAAGTCCCTACTCGGCAGTCATTCCGCTCTTCATTTCCGCGATGCTCCGGGGTGAGGCTCCGAATATCTTTGGCGACGGCCGGCAGTCGCGCGACTTCACGTACGTAGAAAACGTAGTGGACGCCAACATCCTGGCCTCGGAAGCCCCTGCGGAAAACGTTTCGGGCCGAGTCTTCAACATCGCGAACGGGAAATCGTCGGACCTCCTGACGCTCGTTTCGACGCTGAATGAGATCCTCGGCACGCAGATCACGCCAAATCACCTTCCGCCGCGCGTCGGAGACATTCTGGAAAGCAGGGCGGACATTTCGGCCGCACGAAAATTCCTCGGCTACGAGCCGCGAATGGATCTTGCGGAAGGACTCCGAAGAACCGTCGAATTTTACCAACAGGGGTAGTCTGAAAAAGGCTCTCGGCAAGGTCTGGCACTTTTCCCGAATATGAGTACGGCAATACGGTCACGAAGTGACCTTTGCCGCTTTTTCGTTCGGCGATACAGTGTGCAGCACTTTCGCCGAGAGTGGACGTTTCGCGTTAGCCTTTCGGCCGAAATTCAAGTTTTCCTCCGCTTCCACGCGGCAAATGCGCATCCGCGCTGTATTGCCGCTGTCCAAAAGCGGCGAATGGCCTAACGGCCTGTATCGCCGCACTCCAAAGGGGCGGCGTTTCGTGTAAATTTGAAGTGCGGCAATACGAAAATGGGCTTTTTGCCGAAAAAGATTCAAAAAAAGGAGGACCATGCGATGAAGACGATCTTGACAGCCGGACTCACGCCATCCTGGCAGCACGTTTTGGAGTTTGACTCCCTGCGTATCGACGCGGTGAATCGTGCCGTGGATTCTCTCTGGTTTTCGGCCGGAAAATCCGTCAATGCAGCCCTCGCGATCCACACACTGGGAGGGAAAGTCCGCGCTCTTTTTCCCGGCGGAGGGGAGAATGCCCGGAAAATGCGTGAAGAACTGACGCAAATGGGACTCGAAACGCGCATTTTGCCCACGGATGCGGAATTGCGTATCTGCACGACGCTCGTGGACCGCTGTGCGCAGACGATCACTGAGCTGGTCGAGAACGGCGAGCCGCTGACGGAAACGGAGCTTGAAGCATGGCGAAGACTCTTTACTCAGGAGGTCCAAAATGCCGATCTCGTCGTCATTTCAGGGAGCCTCCCGCAAAAAACTCCAGCCGGACTCTACGAGGAAATGGTCTCGCAGATCCCGGCCGGAGTGCCGTCGATCCTGGATTTTCGCGGTGAAGGTCTTCTCGCGTGCCTGAAATACCGTCCACTGGCCGTAAAGCCGAATCGTGAAGAGCTGGAGCAGACGGTGGGACGGCCGCTTTCGGATGAGCATGAACTTCTGGATGCGTGCCGAATGCTGAACGCCGCTGGTGCGCAGTGGGTCGTCGTTTCGGACGGCCCCAAGGCACTTTGGGCGGTGAGTGCGGAAGAATCCATCCGTCTTGAACCGCCGAAAGTCACCCCAACGCCTGAACATCCTGTCCTTTGCCCGATCGGCTGCGGAGATGCTTTGACCGGAGCACTTGCGTTGGCGATTTCTCGCGGAGAGACGATGCGCAGCGCACTCTCCTTCGCGATGGATGCCGCCGCCCAAAATCTCCTTCAGCTTACATCGTGCCGATTTGGCTGACGTTTCGATCTTGCGGAAACACCATCGCAGTCGATCACCGACCGGGAATGGGAAATTCACCGTTTTTCGACGGCATCCTGAGCGGCCTTCAGCGTATTTCCGAGGAGCATGGTGATGGTAAGGGGCCCCACTCCGCCTGGAACGGGCGTGATCGCGGAAGTCTTGCCCTGCACGGCATCGAAATCTACGTCGCCAACCAGTCCATCATCCGTCCGGTTGATCCCGACGTCCACGACGACAGCACCGTCTTTTACCATCTCGGCCGTGACGAATTTCGGTTTCCCGATCGCGACGATAAGAATATCCGCCAGCCGCGTGACTGCCGCAAGGTCCTTCGTTCGGCTATGGCAAACCGTCACGGTGGAATCGGCTCCCAGACCGCGCTGGACCATCATGGCCGCCATCGGTTTTCCCACGATGTCGCTGCGTCCGAGAACGACGACGTGCTTTCCGGCCGTCTCGATCTCGTAGCGTTTGAGCATTTCCTGGATCCCGAACGGCGTGCAGGGAAGGAAGCGCGGGCGTCCCTGAAGGATCAGCCCCACGTTGGCCGGGTGGAAGGCATCCACGTCTTTGTCCGGAGAAACCGCGTCCAGGATCACTTTCTCGGAGATCTGTTTGGGAAGCGGAAGCTGGCAGAGGATCCCGTGCACGGAATCATCCGCATTCAGCCGGGCGACCAGTTCCAGAAGTTCCGCCTCGGTCGTTTCAGCCGGAAGACGGAAGAGCTGGCTTTTCATGCCGACGGCAGCGCACGCTTTCTCTTTATTGCGCACGTAGACCTGGCTTGCGGGGTCGTCGCCGACCAGAATCGCCGCGAGACACGGAGTCACGCCGGTATTCTGAATGAATTCTGCGACCTGCTGGGCAATTTCCGCCCGAAGTGTTTGCGAAAGTTCTTTTCCGTTAAGGATCGTGGTCATGAAAGGCACCTGAATAAAAAAGGGTGAGGGCACTCCCGGAACATGGAGGCCCGGTATGCCGAAAACGAAACATTTCTTCAATTCTTCTCTATTTTACCAGAGAAATCCGCATTATGCAAGGTCCTGAACAGAAAAAAATACACAGTCCAAGGAAATTCGGCCGGTTTTGCGGAATTTTTCAGTTTTTCGGTTTTTCAGGCAGGCGCGTCAATTGAAGAGGATCAGAAAGCCCTCCTTTTAGGGGAGGGCGATTTTTGCGTACACGTCCGCACTTTCAGCCTCCCATTTTGGAGTACGGCGATGCAGGTGCGTCTTCTTTTGATTTGAAAGCAAAACCTGAAAAAGAGGGCGAATTGCGAAAATGCATACGTTTCGCCCCTTGACAGAGCGGCGGAGTTCGGGTAAAATCAGAGGAAAAGGATCCAATTGTCCGGTACCCACACGGTCCCAAAAGAAAAAGGAAAACAGATGGAAATTCTGAAACTGGCTGATCTTGCCGGAGGAGTCGAAGCGGACGCCTTCGTCGTTTTGTCTGTGCGCGAAAAAGCCCTCACGTCCGGCGGGAAACCGTACTGGCGCGTCGCGTTTCGGGATGAGACGCGGGAGATCGCGTTCCCCATCTGGGAAAACACGTCGCTTTTTTCCAAATGCGATCAGGAATGGAAACTCGGCGGCCACTACAAGATCCGTACTTTTTATGTGGAAGACAAATACGGCGGACGACTCGATATTCGGATGATCCGCGAAGTACGCGAGTCTGACCGGAACGACGGATACGATCCGGACATGGGGATGCCGAAAAGCCGATTTTCTGCCGAGCAAATGTACGCCGACATTCTGGAAATACTGGATCAGAACGTCAGCGACGCAGGACTTCTGCGTTTGACCCGGCACATTTTTGAGAAGTACCGGGAGGAGATCCTCACATCCTCCGCAGCGATGGGGAAACACCATGCGCACATCGGCGGGCTGCTCGAGCACACGCGGAATGTTCTCTGGACGGCCGTGACGCTTGCGCTCCGCTATGCGGCAACCTATCCGGAAATGGATCCTCCGCTGAACGTCAGTGTCGCAGCCTGCGGTGCCGCGCTGCACGACATCGGGAAACTGCGCGAACTGCGCCAGACGCCGACCGGATTTGAGTACACGCCGGAAGGGAATCTTATCGGGCACATCGTCATGGGACGCGATTATGTGCGGGATGCTGCGGCGGAACTCCGACAGGAAGATCCCGAATTTCAGCTCGATTTTGAACTTCAGCTTCGGCTGGAACACACCATCCTCTCGCATCAGCGGCTTCCGGAATGGGGAGCTCCCAAGACGAACATGACGCCGGAGTCGCTCCTGATCCACTATGCCGACGATATCGACGCAAAGTACGGCATCATGAAGGCGATCCTGGCGTCCACTCCGGAAGATGCGGAATTCTCGGACAGCAAAAACTCCATGCGCGTGCCGATATTCCGCGGGATCAAAGAGTAAAACAAACCGTCCTAAATACAGAGTACGCAAAATTTCTACAGGAAATACAAAAGCGCACAGACACACATTTTTTTCGAGCCGTTCGCGTTGAAAAAGTATGTGTCTGTGCGCTTTCCGATTCTTAATGAAGCCGCCAGTCGACCAGATGAAAATCGACGCGGGTCTGTCCGTTGAACGTATTCAGAATAGGACGAAATGCCAAGTCGATCGGCGTTTTCGTTCGGTAAAGTTCCATGAATTCCTCCAGAAACTCTCCCGTGTTGAATGCCGTAATGCGATACGTTCTGCGATTCTGCTCGACATGAAGCATGAGATGGACCGGCCGATTCTCGTCTCCGTCGAAACGCTGCTTGCCGAGTGCTGCAGGTTCACGAGAGAAAAAGACTTCCGTCGTGCAGAAAACCGGAGCCGGATTGTCTGTTCCGAACGGCGCGAGACGGTGGATCGCCTGAACAGCGGGAAGGGTAAAGATCGAAAGGATCTCTTCCGAGTCGATCCACAGTTCCGGAATACGCGCATTCTGCGGAAGGATCCGATCCACCACTTCACAGAATGCCTCTCGGAAGGCTTCGACATTTCCGGCAGAGATCCGCAGACCAGCCGCGCCAGAGTGTCCTCCGAAACGTTCCAGATGCTCTGAGCATTGCATCAATGCGTCGTGAAGATTGAATTCCGGAACATTCGCCAGCCCGCGGGCAGATCCTGTTCCGCTCTGGGTCCCGGTCTTGCTCAGCGCAATGAGGACGGTCGGTGCGTTATGGCGTTCTGCGAGTTTTCCCGCGACGATCCCAATGACGCCCGGATGCCAGGTGTGGCTCGCCAGAACGATGGCGGTCGGTGAGTCCGTCATTTGCGGGTAAAGTTCCTTCAGCTGCCTGCCCGCCTCACGCTGCATGACCGTTTCAAGATTTCGCCGTTTCTCATTGAGATCGTTGAGATAAAGTGCTGTTTCGTGGGCCGTATCGACGTTCTCGGTCGTGAGAAGATCCACACCGAGCCACGCCTGTTCCAGCCGGCCGGCCGCATTGAGCCGCGGAGCCATTGCGTAGCCGACGTCCTCCGATTCGAAACTTTTTTTGTCGAAAAGTTTGCTGACTTTCAGAAGGGCTTCCAGTCCTACGGACGGACGTTCCCGAAGCTGCTGAAGTCCCGCGACGACGATAACGCGGTTCTCATCCGTCAGGGAGACGACGTCAGCGATCGTCCCGATCGCCGCAAGCGCGATCGCTTCCAAAATAAATGCCTGACGGCGCGCTCCAACACGCGGATTGGCCGCAAATCGCTGACAGACGGCCCATGCCAGCTTGAACGCTACACCGGCACCGCTGAGATACGCAAACGGATACGGTACATCCATACGGGGATACTGGATCCGGATCGTGTTCTTTGCCGCTCCCGGTACTGGATCCTTTCCAGACGGCGGCTCCGCATACATTGAAAGAAAATGGTCGTCCGGAAAGGGGGCGAATTTCCCGCAGGAAACGAATTCCGGATGCGTGAAAAGATCGGGATGAACGATGGCGTCCGCATCCGGCAGATGCTCATCCGGCTGATGATGATCCGTCAGAATGATCTGCATTCCGAGAGACTTTGCCAGCGCGACTTCCTCGACTGCCGTAATGCCGCAGTCGACTGTGATGATGAGATCGACCTTCCGCTCTTTCAGTTCCCGGATCGAATCGCAGTTCAGGCCGTAACCGTCCTTCAGACGATTGGGAATGAAGAAGATCGGGCGGTTCGGATCGGTGCTCTGATACTCAAGACGCAAACATTTGAAGAGGATCGCCGTGGCAGTCATCCCGTCCACATCATAGTCGCCGTAAACCGCGATCTTTTTCCCCTGACGTACAGCCCGAACGACCAGTTCCGCAGCCCGTGCACATCCGTGAAGCAGATTCGGTTCGTGAAGATGAATGAGTCGTGGATCCAGATGCCGCACCGCCTCAT
The DNA here is from genome assembly GCA_017939795.1 of Thermoguttaceae bacterium. Taxonomy (GTDB): domain Bacteria; phylum Planctomycetota; class Planctomycetia; order Pirellulales; family Thermoguttaceae; genus RGIG3701. The sequence continues at coordinate 13,043 of JAGBAA010000108.1, read as the reverse complement.
CGGGAGTACGAACACCGCGGGAAACGAGAAGTTTTGCGAGAATTGGAGGCAGACTGGCATACCGCACAACGTCCGCGATCGCGGCGAGGTCGCGCTCACCGGTCCGAAAACGCCAGCGTTTTGCCTGATGTTTTGCCATGATTCCCACCCTGAAGAACCGTCAAGAAAGAGAAAAACCGGAAACGCAATACTCACCGCAGACGGGAGCATTCCGTTTCCAGTTACGCAAAAAGGAAAAATTTATTTTTTCTTTTCCTTATGCATGGTGTGCTTGCGGTCGCAGGGGCAGAATTTTTTGATATTCAGTTTTTCACTTCCCGGCTTGCGGCGCAGGACGTAATTGTACGCACCACACTCAGAGCAGACGAGGAACATCGGTTCCGCCTTTTTTTTACTTTTGGCCATTTTTCTATCTCCAGGGTATCAAACCTCGACGTACTGTGAAATTCCTCCTCCATCTCCATTCGCGCAGCAAAACGGACGGCGGCTGGAACTGCATCACGCAGAAAATCCGAAGCAGGACCGGAAGAAAACCGACCCCGCCGCAAATCTTAACTTCGCCGCCGAGTCACCCAACTGAAACTGCGGACGAAGAAAAATTCACAGAAACGTCAATCTAAAAACAATATTTTCACGTCATATTCTACACGATACGGAAATTTTGTAAAGCCCCCCCTCTGCCTGTGCGCAATTTTTCTTGGATTTTCTGAAAAATAATCCTGAATTTTTCGACAGGACGCCGCTTTTCCTTTTCAAAAATCCCCATTTCGGCGATTTTCCAGCTATTTTCCAGCCATTTCCGATCCCATACTGCGTTTATTTGGGCGTCGGCATCACGACAGGAGCATGAAAGTACGGCGACCTGAGAAAATGAAACGGCGTTTCAAAGATCGCAGAAAGGACCGATTCCTGAAGAAAATCTTCCGGCCTGCCGTCAAAGCAGAGTTCTCCGGCTCTCAGTGCGAGGATCCTCCCTGCACAGTGCGCGGCCTCATTGATGTCGTGCGTCACTGTCAGGATCGTCCGTCCCCATTCCCGATTCAGACGCAGAAGCAGACGGACCGTTTCCTCCCGCGCATGGTAGTCCATTTGCGAAGTGACCTCATCCAGAAGAAGGAGTTCCGCATCCTGAGCCAGTGCGCCGGCGATCCTCACGCGCTGGAGTTCCCCTCCGGAAAGCGTCGAAAGCTCACGATCCGCGAGAGAAACGAGATCCGTTTCTTCCAGCGCACGGGCACAAAGACGCCTGGAATTCTCCGAAGAGGTCTCAAGAAAATTTTCGTGAGCATATCGCGCAGCCTCAACAAAATGACGGACCGTAAAGGGAAAATCCTGTCCCTGCTTCTGGGGAATGTACGCGATCTTTCGGGCAATTTCCCGAATGGAGAGTCGGGAAAGCGGTTTCTCTTCCAGAAAGATCCGCGTTCCGGATGCGGCGGGCATGAGCTGCATGACGCACTTCAAAAGCGTGGATTTTCCGGCACCGTTGGGACCAAGGAGCGAGACGAATTCCCCCCGGCGCACCGTAAAACTCACGTTCTGCAGAAGCGTCTTTCCGCCCTGAACACACTTCAGGTCCTCAATACGCAGAAGGCGTTCTTCCAGTTCTCCGGCACTCGATCCTGTTTCCCGCTCCATCATTTTACCGCTCCCAGAGCTGAACTTCAACCTCGTAGATCTCTCCTGCACGGTAAACTTTCAGCGTGACTTTTTCGTCGATCTCCGTCAGGTTTACCAGATTGTAGAGGTGCATATCGTCTTCGACCGGGATCCCGTTGAATTCCAGGATCAGGTCCCCTTTTCGGAACTTCGCCTGATAGGCCGGCGAAGGATTCAGCACCGTCGTGACGAGCGCACCGCGCGGACGTTCCAGACCGATCTCCCGCGCCTGCTGGATCGTGAAGTTCTTTTCGAGGTTGACGCCAAGGTACGCACGCCGGGTCTTTCCGTACATGATGAGCTGATCCGCCACCAGCGTGACCATCCGGATCGGAATGGAGAACGCGATGCCCGCATTATTTCCTGAATTGCTCGCGATCGCCGTATTCATGCCGATGACCTCTGCATTGAGATCTAGCAGCGGACCGCCCGAATTTCCGGGATTGATGGCCGCATCGGTCTGAATAAAATCCTGGAGACTGACGTTGGACGCCAGACTGATCGTTCGCCGGCCGATCGCGCTCACAATGCCGAACGTGACGGAATTATCCAGCCCAAACGGACTGCCGACTGCGAGAACGAAGTCCCCGATATCGACCTGATTGCTGTCTCCGAGTGCCGCAGGGATCAGATCCGTCTCGGCAAGCTCCAGGACCGCGATGTCCGTTTCCTGATCAGAAAGGATCTTCGTCGGATGCGTGATCCGATTATCGGAAAGGCGGATCTCGATATTTTTGGGGAGAGCGTTTTTGATGACGTGCTGATTCGTCAGGACGAAAAACTTTTCCTGACGGCGAATGATGATCCCGCTCCCCTCGTCATGAACTTTGAGCCGTTCTCCATAATTTCCAGTCTGGAGCATATCGGACTGAATGTGCACGACGCTGGGCCGAATGATCTTCGCAGCGAGTTTCACGACATTTGCCTGCGCTTTCAGGATCTTGTTGTGCTTTTTCAGCTCACGCATCATCTCTTCGCGTTCCTTTTCCAGATCCGGATGCGGATTCAGCGTCTTTTCGACTTCCGAAGCAGGTTCCGCTTTCGCGACGACATAGCGAGGCAGAGGATGCATACTTTTGGGAGAAACGGCCTTTTCCGCCGAATTTCCGACTGCATTTTCCGGCTGAACGGTCCATTGCGCACCAGGATACAGTTCCGGAGAAATGCCGGAAATGGAACGAGGATCATTCGCGGGCGGAACTGCCGAAGTCTCGGAACGGCTTTCCGGGATCATTTCCATCGGCAATCCGTTCGCGAGCTGACGCTCCATTCCCGGACGCCCGTCTGCGTATTCCATACCGAGAGCCGACACGCTGCCGTCCGACACATCCGGCCCGCTGTCCGGAAGGATCCGCCACACGTTCACGTTCCCTGCGTTTTCCTGAGATCCTGCGTTTTCCGAAATTTCCAGCTTTTTTTGAAGTTCTGCGTTTTTCCGGGTCCCATTTCCCTGTGTCTGCGGCACAGCAGAGCGAGCTTCCGGAGTGAAAGTCTGTGGCGCAGCGGTACTTTCTGCCGTCTTCAACGCAGCAGACGGAGCCAACTCCCCGTTCGTTTCCTGCACCAGAATGGACCTTTCCCGCCCGGCATTCGGCCCCGGAGCCTGCAGGACGGACAGAGTACCGTTCCCCAGTGTCGAAGGTTCGGCAGAAGGCACGTTTCCGGCTCCCATTTTTTGCGGAAGCGAGTCTGCATACTGCGGGGCGGAATACTGCGAGTCTCGCGGAACGACGGGTTTTCCGTTGATCGTCAGGGAAGTAGGATCGCCCTGCGGCCGGACCTGCGGAGACTGCGAAACATACGGAGCCGGTACCGCCGCCGTAGAAACCGGGCTGCGGGCATCATTCGGATCTTCCAAAATACTGACGGCTCCCGGAGAGTACATTTCCCCTCCTGCGGCACAGATCCCGCCTGCGCATCCGGCAAGACACGCGATCCCGCCGGCGATGGAAATGAAAAAGGCTCGAATTCGCATCATGACCGCCCCCTGAACGGCTTTACTGAAATGAAATTTTCATAAAATCCCTGCTTTCGATAAAATCGGAATAAATTCTCCAAAAGTCCAATCTTTTTGCTCTTCCCTGAAAAAAATTTTTTTGGTATAGTAGAATGAGCGAAATGGTTTCCATTCGGAAATGGAATTGATTCAGAAAAAATTGGAAAATTCGGACAGATGTTTGATCAGCTTCAGCTTCACAGTATCGTGGAACAGGATCCGCGGTACCATTTAAATGCGTACTATTATGTGCTCGAAACGCTTGAGTTCGCACGGTCCCAGCTTGGAATGGGGTGCTCTTCCGAGCATCTTCCGCCGCGTCAGAAACCGGGTGAAGACGAAAAAGATGAGCCGGATTCGAATCTCCACCACATCAGCGGGAGCGAACTTTGCGAAGCGATCCGGATCCGCGGACGATGGATGTTCGGGTACATGGCGAAGACGGTCTTCAATCAGTGGGGCGTGTTCACGACGGATGATTTCGGCGAGATCGTCTTCAACATGGTGAATGCAGGGAAAGTCCGGACAGCACCCGGCGACAAAAAGGAAGATTTTGCCGCTCTTTACGATTTCCAGACCGCATTTTGCGACGATTACGTTTTTCCGACGGAGGCAGTACGATGAAAGCACCCATGACCAATGCGATCCGGGCACTTCAGAAAGCAAAAGTTGCGTATGAGCTGATGGAGTACAAATACGAGGAGCACGGCGGGACGCGCGTGAGTGCGAGAGAACTCGGTGTCGATGAACACGCGGTCATCAAAACGATCATTTTCCAGACGGAGGAGACCCGACCGGTCCCGTTTGTCGTCCTGATGCACGGGGACTGCGAGATCTCTTCAAAAGAAATGGCGCGGGTACTGAACGTGAAGGGCGTCCGTCCCTGCGATCCCAAAGACGCGGACCGATACAGCGGGTACCATGTCGGCGGCACCAGCCCATTCGGAACGAAGCGCGCGATGACCGTCTACGTGCAGTCTACGATCCTGGAACTCCCGGAGATCTACATCAATGCGGGAAGCCGCGGTCTGCTTTTCCGGATGGATCCGAAAGAGATCGGAAAGGTCGTGAAGACGGAAGTCGTGAACGCGGCTCAGTAGCTCCGATACGGCACGGCAGATCCGATGAATTTTACCACTGAGAGCACGGAAGAGGCACAGAAACTCACTGAAAAGAATAGGAAATTTTCCTGACACGAATTTCACGAAAAACACGTAAAAGACACGAAATGGAGCTTAAAATCTTTTAAGATCACTTTGTGCAATTCGTTTTTTTCGTGCTTTTCGCGTTTAAATTTCAGTGTTTCTCTGCGCCTTTTCCGTGCTCTCTGCGTTAAAATTCCCGGACCGGATCGCTATTCACTTGCCGAAAAGACCAAAAAATTTTGGAAAATTTCCGGAAAAGTTCCGGCAAGCTACTTGCAGAAATCGATCTTTGCGAGTATAATAGAAGGAAATCGTTTGAGATTTGACCCCACATTTTTTCAAGGAGAATATTTATGTCCATCACCCGCCGTAATTTCGTCAAGGCTGGCGCTGCTGCCGGTCTCGCCGTCAGTGGTCTTTCCATCGCCCGTTCTGCCCACGCCCAGGGTTCCGACATCATCAAGATCGGTCTCGTCGGCTGCGGCGGACGCGGTACCGGTGCTGCACACAACGCGCTGAATGCCGATCCCAACACGCAGATCGTGGCTCTCGGCGACCTTTTTGAAGATCGCGTCAAAGGCTGCGCTGCCGGTCTGAAAAATGCCTACGGCGACCGCGCCCCGCTCACCGACGACTGCCTCTTCAGCGGTTTCGACGCCTACAAAGCGGTCATCGAGAAGTGCGATGTCGTCCTTCTCTGCTCCACCCCGCACTATCGTCCCATCCATCTTCGCGCTGCGGTCGAAGCCGGCAAACACGCTTTCTTTGAAAAGCCGGTCGCCGTGGATCCCGCGGGTGTCCGCAGTGTTCTGGAAAGTGCCAAGATCGGCGAAGAAAAAGGCCTCACCCTCGTCTGCGGTCTCTGCTGGCGCTACCACACGGCCGTGCAGGAAACGATGGCCCGCGTGATGGACGGTGCGATCGGCGAGATCCGCGCGGTCCAGGAAACCTACCTCACCGGCAAACTCTGGACCCGTGCCCGTCAGCCGAACGACACGGAAATGATGTTCCAGAACCGCAACTGGTACAATTTCTGCTGGCTCTCCGGCGACTTCAACGTCGAACAGCACGTTCACTCCCTCGACAAAGCGATGTGGGTCATGGGCGACAAACCCCCGGTCCAGGCCTGGGGCGTCGGCGGTCGTGCCGTCCGTATCGAACAGCCGGCTTACGGCGACATCTACGACATGATGGGCGTCACCTACGAATGGGAAAACGGCATCAAATGCCATGCGTTCTGCCGTCAGCAGAACGGCTGCTTCAACGACACGAACGACGATTTCATCGGCACGACCGGTTACGCCAGCATCCTGAAGAACACCATCTGGAACTCCAAAGGCGAAGTCGTCTGGAAGTACCGCGGTCCGCGCTGCGACATGTACGTCAACGAGCACAAGTACATGTTCAAATCCATCCGCAACGGCGAAAAGCGCAATGACGGCGTCACGGGCGCATACAGCACCATGCTCGCCATCCTCGGCCGCGAAGTCTGCTACACGGGCAAGCGCATCAAGTGGGATGAACTCATGAATTCCCAGATGAATCTTGCTCCGGCGACCTACGCCGTCGATGCTGACGCGCCGACCATGCCGAACGAAAAGGGTGAATACCTCGTTCCGCTGCCGGGCGGCAACCGTACCATCTGAGCATTGCGTCAGAAATAATTTCTGAACCTTAAGATCCAGACGCGCTGTTCTTCGGAACGGCGCGTTTTTTTGTATTGAAAGCTCTGGAAGATCCTTTTCCCGAAGGGAACCTGGCAGAAGGAACACTCCTTGAAGATCCTCGCTTCTGAAAGTGCGGAAAACAGCTTGGCGGAAAGTATCTGAAACATACAAGTACCTGAAATACCAATTACGCAAAATTTAACGGTAGGAGTTTTCAGAAAAGAAGAAAAGTTTACTTTTTTTATGGCAGATGGAACGCTTTTCAGCAACCTTGGAATATAATGGAGTCTGGATTTGTTTTTCAAGTTGGTTTCCAGCCCCAGAGACCCCCAAAGCAGACAAGATGGAGAATAGAATGGATACTCCGAATCCGGTAAATGAAACTCAGCGTTCGAAAAAGAAAAAGGTCAACTGGGTGAAGATACTCACCATGACGGTTCTTGTACTCATCCTTGTTCTGGTTCTTTTCCGTTTTGTCGGTGCCAGTCTCTTCAAAAAATCCGATTCTGGACTTCTGAAGTTCGTGACTCCGACCTACGCGCATTTCCGTCATGAGATCTCGGTTCGCGGCGACATCAGCAGTTCGGAAAACAAAGACATCAAATGCCAGGTCCGAAGTACCGGCGGCGTCATGATCACGTGGGTCATCGACGAAGGAACGATGGTCAAGGAGGGACAGGAGATCGCCACGCTCGACAGTTCTGCGCTCATCGACAACCGGGATGCCCAGATGAATACGGTCGCCCAGAACGAAGCGGAAGTGAAGGCGGCGGAAAATAATCTGAAAACGGCCGAGATCGCTTTGGAAGAGTACAAAAACGGCACGTACAAAGTGAATCTTCAGAAACTCGTCAGTGCCCAGATCAAAGCGAAAGAGGAACGTGACCGTCTTGCGGAGTATCTCCAGCACAGCCGTCTGCTTTACGAAAAGGGTTTCGTGACGAAATCACAGCTGGACGCGGACGTTTTCTCGCTCAAACAGGCGGAGCTGGATCTGCGTGCGGCGGAGCTGGACATTTACGTCCTGAAAGAGTACACGCAGGGCAAACAGCTCAAAAATTATGAAAGCGATATTGAGACCGCCACCGCGAATCTTCGCGCCAAACAGCGGGTCCATCAGCAGAATCTGACGAAACTCAAGGACACGGAAGAGCAGATCGAATTCTGCACCGTCCGTTCTCCCGCCGACGGCAAAGTCCTTTACGTGAACGAGACGAACCGTTTCGGCACGTCGGAATTCCTCGTCTGTCAGGGGGCCATGGTTCGTGAGCGTCAGGTCTTCCTCCGTTTACCGAACTCCTCGAAACTCCAGGTCACGGCCGACATTCACGAAGGAAAGATCAGCTACGTTAAACGCGGGCAGCCGGTGGAAGTTCGTACGGACGCCACGGGCGAAAAAGTCATTCGCGGCCGCGTCATCAAAGTAAACGAAAATCCGCAGCCGACGAACCACTGGATGGGCAACGTCAAGGAGTACCGCGTCACGATCGAGCTGGAAAATCCGGAAGGGATCCTCCCCGGCATGACCGCGGATACGAAGATCCTCGTGGAAGAGACGACGGACAAGAAAATCATGATCCCGACCCACACGGTCTTCGAACACGGCGGAAAATACTACGCCATCAAAAAGAATGCTGCAGGGGAACTGGAAGCGATCGAGCTGGAACTCGGCCACAGCAACGACAAGATGGTCATCGTGACCAGCACGAATGTGGATGAAAACACACAGCTCGTTTCTGCTGCATTCGAAAACCGCGAAAAGGTCAAACTCCCGGAACTCCCGGCAGGAATGACCTCTTCTCCCGAGATCCGTCCGGAACGTTCTGCGGCTCATCCGGAAGAAGGAACGGATGCGGCTCCGGGAATGAACGCCGGCGGTAAGCGTCCCTCCGGAATGCCGGAAGGAATGGGCGGCCCGAATGGTCAGAGACCGAGAATGCGTCCTGACGGAATGCCCCGCGGTGAACGTCCCGCTGGAATGTCGGGTGGGATGCCGGGCGAAATATCGGGCGGAATGCCGGAAGGAATGCCGGAAGGAATGGGCGGTCCGAATGGTCAGAGACCGAGAATGCGTCCCGACGGAATGCCCCGCGGTGAGCGTCCTTCCGGGATGCCGATGGGCGAAAATGCTCCGGCAGGCGGAAATCTCCCGGCAGGTACAAACTAAGCCGGAACGGATGGAAAAGTCAACCGAATGCCGGACTTTCAGAACAGAGAGTTCGGCGGTCCCTCAAAGATGCGCGATGCCGTTTCTTTCGGCTCGGAACGAGGAAAAACATGGAATATGCAGCCTCACTGACAGACGTCCAAAAACACTATTTTCTGACCGGTGAAACGGTCAAGGCGCTTCGCGGCGTCTCCTTTGATGTGCCGAAAGGCGACTTTTTGGCCATCATGGGAACGAGCGGTTCCGGAAAAAGTACACTCCTGAACCTTCTCGGCTGTCTCGACCCGCCGACCTCAGGAAAGATCCTCCTCGACGGTGAAGACGTCAGCACGATGACCGATGATGAACTTTCGGAGATCCGCGCGAGCAAGATCGGTTTTATTTTTCAGGCGTACAATCTGATCCCGCAGCTCACGGTGCTGGAAAACATTGAAGTTCCGCTCCATTATTCCGGACGGATCACGCCGCAGATGCGCGAACGCTGCCGGGAACTTGCGGACCTGGTCGGATTGAGTAACCGCCTGAACCACCGTTCCTTCCAGCTCTCCGGCGGTCAGCAGCAGCGTGTGGGGATCGCGCGTTCGCTGGTCAATGATCCGGCATTCATCCTCGCAGACGAACCGACGGGAAACCTCGACACCGCGACAACGGATGAGATCCTCGGGATCCTGAAAAAACTCAACGATGCAGGGAAAACCATCATCATCGTGACTCACGAACCGGAAGTCGGCGCACAGACCAAGCGCGTCATCCAGCTGCGTGACGGACTGATCGTCAGCGACAAGAAAAATTAAAGAACCATCCGCAGTGTGTACTGGTTTCACCGCCAAAAATTCCCCAAAGCCTCAGAAACACACGAAAAAAGGAACGAACGGCAAAGACAGGAAAGCCTCCCGTCACGAATTTTATCAAAACACGAAAATATGCAAAAATAGATTTTTGAAAATTTAAAAACGTTTGCGGACTACATATTTTTTCGTGTTTTTCGTGTTTAAGATCCGTTTCGCCCAACTCCCGGCTTCCAAATCAATCCACAATTCAGAATTCAGAATTCACCATTATGTTTTACACTTGGCTGCGTACATTTCAGCTCGGCTTTAAGAGCTTGATGCTTCACCCCATGCGTTCCCTGCTGACGGTGGTGGGTATTTTCATTGGAGTTTCGAGCGTCATTTGGCTTCTGGCGATCGGCGAGGGGATCAGTCAGAAATCGCAGGAACAGATCGAGAGCCTCGGGGCAACGAACATCATCGTACAGTCCACACCGCCTCCGAATGATGCGGCCGCGAATGTCCGCGTGCTGATTTACGGTCTGACGCGGTACGATTACGAGAAGATCACGGAAGTGGTACCGGGGATCAAGGAATCATTTCCCATCCGCCACATCAAGCAGCGCATCAGCAAGGGCGACATCATGCTTGACGGCCGGCTGGTCGGCTGTACGCCGCACTATCAGGACGCAAACGGTCTGAAAATGGCGCGCGGACGCTTCATCGACAATCTGGACTGCGAGAAAAAACGAAACTACTGCGTTTTGTCGAACGACATGGCGAACGAGCTGTTCGCATATGAGAATCCGATCGGTCAAAATATTCAGATCGGCCGGTATATGTACACTGTGATCGGCGTCTGCCAGCCCAAAAATGCGTCGGCGGCGATCGGCGGGACGTTTGAGTCGCAGGACTACAGCCGGGACGTCTACTTCCCCATCCAGACTTTCTGGTCGGAACTGGGTGACCGGATCTCCACGAACCGCAGCGGATCGCACGAAACGACTCAAATCGAGATCAACCAGATCACGTTCCAGGTCGAAAGCACAAACGATGTTCACTCAACGAGCGAGATCATCAAATTTATCCTGGACCAGAACCATCAGGGGAAGAAAGACTGGAGCATCACGGTGCCTCTGGAACTTCTCGAGCAGGCACAGACGACGAAAATGATGTTCATGCTCTTCATGGGCCTCATCGCGGCGATCTCGCTGGCTGTCGGCGGCATTGGGATCATGAACATCATGCTGGCGACCGTAACAGAACGAACTCGTGAGATCGGCATCCGCCGTGCGCTTGGAGCAAAGCGGAGCGACATTACGCGTCAGTTTCTCGCGGAAACGATCATGCTGTCGGTCCTCGGCGGTCTGACGGGGATCCTTGGCGGTCTTCTTTGTGGTCCATGCACGGAGGTGGTGCGATTCTTCCTGAACTTCTACTTCCCGAGCGTCATGGAGCAGCTTCCGGAACTGATGAAGACGATGGCGCCGATCCTGGTTCCGTGGTCGATCCCGCTTGCGTTCGCGATTTCGGTAACGATCGGTGTGGTTTTTGGTCTTTACCCAGCCCGACGGGCAGCGATGATGGATCCGATCGAAGCACTTCGTCACGAATAAAACAAAAAACAAAAAATCAAACGACATCAAAAAGTTTTTGAAAGGAGAGTCTGAGAGGGAAACGATTTCCAAAATGTTTCCCTCTCATTGCCGCCGTCTCTTCACGGGCAGCCAGACGGCTCTCGCAGAGTGACGTCTGGCGTAGGACCTTCAGCCGAAAATCTCCACCACGGAAACCACAGAAGGCAAACCCGAAGGAAAAATTTCAAAAAAATTCAAAAAAATTCTGAAAAAAACTTGACATTTGAACGGATCGGTGTAAAATACTTTACTAAGGAATTCATTTTCATGCTCGTGGAGGATCTTATGCGTTCATTTTCGAAAAAACTTTTAGGGATCGCCCTGAGTGTCGGTCTGACTGTTTCTGCATTCGCCCAGGATCCAACTTTCGTCTGGACCGGTAATGGGACGAATGACCTCATCTCAAACAGTGCCAACTGGCCGACGACGATGGGAAGTCAATTTTTCCAAAATGGCTACGGACTGCTCACGACAGCACAGCGAGGTACGTACGTCATTCCTGCCGGCAGTTCCGCAACAGCCTACGGTTTCGACGTCACGAACGTCACGCTCGATTTTGACGGCGACATTACTTCTGTCCGAAATAATCGATTCAATGGTTTCTGGATGCGAAACAACATGACGGTGATCCTTGGTCCGAACGGTTCCTACACATTCCAACAGCTCGACGGCAGTGCCGATGCCGGTCAGATCACGATGCAGGGCGCGAATAACCGGATCGAATACCACATGCAGGGTACTTTGCCGTTTCAGGCCATTTTTATCGGTGCATACGACGGAAACGGCGGGCAAAACAACCATCTGGAACAGTACGCAGGAAAGATCTCGAGCGAATTCACGTACGTTGGCACCATGAATACCGGCGGTACCGAACAAAATACGCTCACTCTTTACGGCGGAACGTATGAAGTTTCTCACACGCTCCTCGTTGGACTGGATACGGCTCGGGGAACTCACGGAAACGGCGCGGTCAACATTTACGGCGGTGCTATTTCCACGGTCAATATGGACGGCGCAGTCGCGACGATCAACGGTGCGCAATTCGTCCCCAGTGTGAATCTTTTCATCGGCGGTGTAGACGGGACCGATTTCGGAACTTTTGCCATGACCGGCAACAACACGTTCTCAGGCGACTTCAACGTCCAGATGGCCATGCCGCTGACAGTTCTCGATCCCTCGATCCTGAACACTAATATCATCTCTCTCAGTACCGTCGGCAACACGAAGGTAAACCTCAAATCCGAACTTTTCACGACGGCCAATGACGGTAAAATGGTCGTTCTCGACACTGCAAAAAAACTCGCTGGCTCGGATACTTACGCCTTGAACGGAACGCTCGAGCTGACAGATCCGGTCTCGGAAGGGTGGATCGAACTTCCGGACTCCTCGAATCCATTTACAGTGGAACTCTTCACCAATGATCTTGGTTCAATGACGGCAGCGGAAGAATTTGCAGCTTGGCTCGGAGAAGATTTTTTTGCGAATGCGGAAGCACTGGACTCGTCAACTATCCAACTGACGTTCTCTCCAGAAAACAGCGACGACGTTTTCATGTTTGACTTCACCAACTATGCAGCCGCCAACGTAAAACTTCATGGATTCTCGACTTCCGAAGTCCCGGAACCGTCCGCGTGGGCGTTGATGCTCCTCGGCGCAGCCGGTCTGGTTACGCTTCGTTCGAGAAAACGCAAGTAAAAGAATTCCAGATCCTCAAAAAAAGTTAAGGGAGAAACATCGGTCCATGTTTCTCCCTTTTTTTACGGACTCGATCCGAAACGTCCGCCCCACCTTGCGTACTCATCCGCACATTCAGCCTCCCCTTTTGGGAGTACGGCGATACAGCGCGACAGCGCATTCGCCGGGAGTTGGTGTGGGGTTCAGGAAAAGCGACGCGAGACGCGTCGCCTCCCAGAGCCGCCCCTCCGAAGGAGAGGAATTTCTTGAAAAGCGCCGCGAGACGCGTCGCCTCCCAGAGCCACCCCTCCGAAGGAGAGGTATTTCT
>JAGBAA010000107.1 GCA_017939795.1 Thermoguttaceae bacterium | reverse complement strand
CTTTCGCCGAAAAACTCAACCGCCGAGAACACAGAATATCCGCAGAAGCACACTGAAACAGAAACATCAAAAAGTTTTTGAGGAGGGAGTCTGAGGGAGGAACGATTTTCAAAATGTTCCTCCCTCACGAGCGTTGATGACATGACGGGCAGCCGGATCTCTCCCGAAGGGTGAAATCGCGCGTGGGACCGCTTGCGCCGAAAATTTCAACTGCCGAGAACACAGCAGATCCGCAGAAACACACTGAAACAGAAACATCAAAAAGTTTTTGAAGAGGGAGTCTGAGGGAGGAACGATTTTCAAAATGTTCCTCCCTCACGGCCGTTGATGACATGACGGGCAGCCGGATCTCTCCCGCAGGGTGAGATCGCGCGTGGGACCTTTCGCCGAAAATCTCAACCGCTGAGAACATAGAATATCCGCAGAAGCACACTGAAACAGAAACATCAAAAATTTATTGAAGGCTGCGGGCCACGGCGGGCGGACTGCACTGCCGCGCACTGGAATGAATCGGCGGCTTGCAGGCCGTTCCGTATTTGGGAAACAAAAAACGGCAGAGACGAAACCGCACTCTGCCGCATCATGAAAAACACTAGCGTTTCTTTTTCTTGCCGTTTTTGCCGGTCCTGGCTTTTGCGGGCCGTTTTTTCGGCTTTTCGTCGATTTCCGGAAGCGGTTCGTCCTCGAAAACGAAGACGCTTCCTGCGAGATTGCGGAAAGTCTCGTCGGAAAGATCGAAATCCTCGCCGTCGTCCGGGAATTCTCCGTCTTCCGCATCATCTTCATCCACAAAAACGTACTCTTCCGGAAGTTCATCCATGGACGAAATATTCAGCTCGGCAAGGAAATCCGCGTTTCCGTCCTGTTCCAGCAGCGTTCTGTCTTCTGCATTCAGCTGGTCGATCTCGGACTGGATCTTGTTCGCATAGTATTCCTGAGCCGTGCTCCATTCCAGAAGCTCGCGCTGACGCTCTTCTTCCTGAGCCGCCAGTTTTGCCTGACGGGTCGTTTCGCTGAGTTTCGAATCGATGTCGTCGCGCTGATCGTCCTTTTCGCGTTTGCGGAAGTAGAGCTTGATCGGCACTTCGCCGTAGTCGAGCTGGTCGCGCAGGACACTCAGCAGGTACCGGCGGTACGTCGGCGGAAACATGTCCGGATTATTGCAGAACAGGACGATCGTCGGGGGCAGGGTGCCGACCTGCGTCGCATAGTAGATCTTCGGGCGGCTCAAACGGTAGAGCGGCGGCGGATTGTACGTGAGCGCAGCACGGACGAGACGATTCAGTTTGCTCGTGGAAACACGCGCATTCGCCTGCTTGTAGAGCATCATCGCGTGATGGAGAAGGAGTTTGACGTTCTTTCCGGTCTGTCCGGTAATGAACGCGATCGGTACGTGCCACATGGTCGGGAACGTGTCGCGGAGATAGTCGGCCCAGACCTGCGTTTCCATGTGCTCACGCATCAGGTCCCACTTGTTCACGACGAAAATGCACGGCTTGTTCTGCTCCATGATGTAGCCGACGAGCTGTTTGTCTACTTTACTGATCTGGACGGAACTGTCGAAGAACATCAGCGTCACGTCAGCAAACCGGATGCTTCTCTGCGCACGGTGCGTACCGTAGTAGTCGATGTTGGTGCGTACGCTCACCCGGCGTCGGAAACCCGGCGTGTCAACGGCGATGAACGATTTTCCGTCCAGCTCGAACTTGACGTTCACGCTGTCGCGCGTCGTTCCGGCAACGTTGGAGACGATCATGCGCGGGAAATTCACCAGCGTGTTGACGAACGTGCTCTTTCCGACGTTTCGGCGTCCGACGATGGCGATCTTCATCATGTCGTCGAGCGATTCCTCCGGTTCGTCACTGATCCGGGATCCTTCGGGAAGATGCTCGTAGATGAACTGAAGAAGCTCCTTGCGTCCGCGATTCTCCTTTGCGCTGACGGAGATCAGATCCCAGCCGAAGGAATAGAAGTCGTTTGCGTGATTTTCCAGACCGATGTGGTCCGTTTTATTGACGATGCACAGGACGGGGATGCGGAGTCTGCGAAGTTTGTTGGCGACGTGTTCGTCAAGGGAGACGATCCCCTCTTTCGCATCCACCACAAACAGAATGATGTCTGCCATGTCGATCGCGGTCTGGATCTGATGCTCTACATCATCGGTGAGGTCGTCTGCGTCCAGGACCCCCATCCCTCCCGTGTCGATCAGGGTAAACTGGAACGGCTGAGGTGCTTCGTCCTGGTCAACATCGATCTCCGCGCTCATCCAGTCGCGCGTTACGCCTGCCGTCGGGTCAACGATCGCCATTCGGCGACCGCAAAGCCAGTTGAAGAGGCTCGATTTGCCGACGTTGGGGCGTCCTACGATAACTACTTTGGGAAGAGTCATGATTTTTTCCACTTTCTTTCGTAATTTTGTTTCGCACAGCGAGTTCCTTACCTTTCATTATACACGAAATCCTTTTTTTGCCTAGGGGAGCGGAAAAATTTCCGTCAGGTTCTTTCAAATTTCTGGCTCTTCCGGAATGTACGTACCGGATCCGATCCGATTTTGCTGCCGGATCGCACAAAAAATATTCCAAATACACAAAAACATCCAAAAGTTTTTGAAGAGGGGGTCTGAGGGAGGAACGATTTTCAAAATGTTCCTCTCTCACGAGCGTTCATGACATGACGGGCAGCCGGATCTCTCCCGAAGGGTGAAATCGGTGTGCAATTGCCGGGTAAGGTCCATTTTAAAATTGGGGTCCAGGTCGGAGAATGCTCTTTGGATGGCAAAAATTTAAAAATTTTCCATAATTTTTTTGCTTCCCTACTGGTAATTTGCGAAATTTGGGGTAAAATAGAAAGTGTATTTTGTGCAGACGCAGTTTCTGTGCATCTGGTTTCGCATACTGACGCGCCCGATTTTGTGAGTTTAGGCGCGGATCGTTGCATTCATAGTTTTTCGAAATAAGATTTTATTTTCGTTTCCAACCTTAAAAGGAGAGTACAGTGCGTAAAGTATTCAGTTTTATGCTGAGCATTGCGCTTGCGTGCGTTTTGACGTCCGCAGCTTCCGCGCAGTATCAGCCCACCACTGAAAAAGGGAAAGCCCAGCTGAAAGCGGATTACCTTTTCCAGTGCGATAATGCCCCCACGTTCGAAAAAGCAAAAGCCGAGATCGGCTATGCCCGCCAGGCTGCCGAACGGATCGCGAAGCTGGAAGGTGCGCCGGACTTCAAAGCGCAGCTTGCCGCTCTTGACGAACTTGAAAAGAAGATCGGCGCATCCACCGAAACGCCGGCCCTGGCCGAGGAACTTTACCTTGCCGTCCGCGCTGCGAAGCGTGAGATCGTGATGCGCAACCCGCTGATCAATTTTAATGAGATCCTGCTTATCGACAATCCGTACCCGCGCGGTATCAAAGGCGACGCGACGGACGAATGGGGCCACGAAGCCCGCCATCGTAATGGATTCATGGCGACCGACGGCGGTAAACTCATCGTCTGCGGTCTGAATCCCGGCGATCTGAAGCGCGTGGTTCTCGATGACGGCGGTTCCTTCTGGCGTCCGGACCTCTCCTTCGATGAGAAGAAAATCCTCCTCTCCCACCGT
>JAGBAA010000011.1 GCA_017939795.1 Thermoguttaceae bacterium | reverse complement strand
TTCAGGTGTTCAGCACTCCCATTTTTATTTCCCCATGTTTTGAAGGCCGGACTGCCACATTTCCGCGTCTTTCCGCGGATCTGCCGCCTCAAAAAAGCAGCACTTAAAGAAAACAGGAAAATTGGGGCCGTTTTGTCTGCATGTGAAGACAAAACGGTGTTTTTTTGCAGTCTTGCCTCTTTTGGAAGACCATGGAAGATACCGATGCAGCAAAAAAGTTAAAATAGAGTGATCTTTCCAATTAAATAGGAGTTTTTCTGCTTTTTCTGAAAAAAATCCTCTCAGATCCCAAAAATCTGCTTGCGATCTGAAATGATCGGAATATACTGGACAGGTTCAGTTGTTTTGTATTTTAGTATTTTGGAAGGTGCCTCATGTCCTCCATGAAAAAGATCCTCCTTTCCGCCGGTGCACTCCTTTTGAGTGCAGGCGCAGTCCGCGCAGACCTGGTCAGCTACTGGAATTTCGATGAAGCCGCCGGTTCCTTTTCGGCCGCGGATTCCGTCTCCGGTCTTCAGGCAGACGCACATCACCGCAATAATGCGACGACTGACGCCAACTACGTCAAATTCGGCACCGAAGGCGTTTTCGGCTCCACGAGCGTGACGCTCGCCAACCAGGGAAATCTTCTGGTCTCGCAGGGAGACGCGCTGGACAGCGTGTCGGAAACTCTCGCGAATCTCTATTCTGGCGACTATACAGTCAACCTCTGGATCAACGCGGATTCCTTCAACAAAGGCACTTGGACCCCAATTTTGGGTGACTGGACCAAACAGTGGTCGTACCAGTTTTACATCAATGACAGCGGCAAAGTCGTTTCCTACCTAAGTGCGACGAAAGACGGCAGCACAACAAACGACACCAATCAGCGCGACTCCATCACATCAGGGCAGGCGCTCACGAAGGGAGAGTGGACCATGCTCACCTTCACGCGCGATTACGAGACGGGGCATATCGCGCAGTATATCAACGGAGTTCTTACGGCAGAAAAAACGGTTGACGCCTTCAAAAACAATCCGCTCAAGGCATACACCTCCATCCTGTTCGGCTGCAAAGGGGACGACTACAACCTTCCGGCCAACATGTCGCTGGATGAAGTGCGCATTTACGATAATGTGCTGACCGTGAAACAGATCGCTGCGCTCCACAGCGCAAATACCTCGGACGCGCTCTATCTGAACGACCTGATCGGCAACACGTTCGAGAACGCCCTGAAAGGGCAAGGCAGCGCGGACGGCACGACCGCCAACGGCGGGAACGGCGACGGGATCGCGGCAGCGGACAATTTCTGCCTCGCAAACAATAAAGTCCAGGTCGATCTGACCGGCACCGGCGTGATGTTGGACCTGACGGCCAACACGAACCTCCACGCCAATGCGACAGGAAAATGGGGAACCATCAAGACGAATGTCTGCGGAAACGACAACACGGTCCTGACCGCTCCGGACGGCTACGTGCTGGGAGGTGCGATCGGAATGCACGCCAATGCGTTCATTACGTACGACCTGAACGAACTGCGCGATGCCCTCGCGATCGCGGACGATACGTCACTGATGTTCGACACGACCTACACGATGGCGAACTGTTCTTCACAGAATAACGGAAACGTCTACTCGCTGGTCCTGCTCTCCGACGCGGATGACGGTATTTTGGCCGCATATCTTCAGGGAGAAGAGATCGGCGTGACGCTTTCGGACGATGACCTCTGGATCCTCGAACTTCCTGAAACGATGCCGGACGGTGCGACGCGCAGCAATCCGGTCGACATCGCGCTGGATCTTGGAATCGAAGCGGACTACCTGACGCTCATGGCACTTACCGGCCCCGCAACGACTTCCGACCACTCGATGTACCTGAATCCGCTTCTTTTCGCGGGTTCCAGTACTGGTGTTCCGGAACCGGCGACCTGGACGCTGATGCTTTTGGGACTCGCAGGCGGAGTTTTTGCCGTGCGCCGCAAAAAAGCATCCTGCTAAAGAATACAGACCCGAAAAGATCCTGGAGACGTGCGTTTTCAGGATCTTTTTTCCATTTTCCCCTCCAATTTTCAAAAGGACCCGAATCATGAAAAAGAACCTTTCCTGCACCCTCCCGGCACTTTTGGCCGCATTTTTTATGAGCCTTTCCCTCTCCGCACAGACTCCGGATCCGGCAGAAAAAAATCTTTTCCCCAAAGATGCCGTCATCCTCTTTCAGGGTGACTCCGTCACGGACGGGAACCGCGGCAGAAACGCAGACCCGAACCACATTCACGGCCACGGCTACGTTTACCTCATCGCGTCATATCTGGGCGCGCAGTACCCGGAACAGAACTGGACGTTCGTAAATCGCGGCGTCAGCGGAAACACGCTCCGTGAACTCCATGCCCGCTGGGAAAAAGACACGCTCGCCATTCAGCCCGACGTCCTCTGCATCATGATCGGCGTCAATGACCACGGCCGAAGACGCACGCCGGAAGAATACGAAGCAGGCTACGATTCCCTCCTGAAACTCACGCGCGAGCGCCTTCCGAACGTGCGTCTGATCCTCATGGAACCGCTCTGGCGTAATTCTCAGGGGGAGGTCAAAGACGCCTACCGCCAGATCGTCCGCAAAATGGCGGAACGCTACAATGCGGTTTTTGTACCGCTTCAGGAAGATTTCGACTCGGTCTACGATTCCGCGCCGGATCCGAAATACTGGGTCTGGGACAGTGTGCATCCCACGACGGCGGGGCATTGGCGCATATTCAAAAGCTGGATGAAGACGATGTGTGAAGCTGCCCAATAAAACCGCACAAAAACAAAACATCAAAACATCAAAACATCAAAAAGTTTTTGAAGAGGGAGTCTGAGGGAGGAACGATTTTCAAAATGTTCCTCCCTCACGGCCGTTCATGACATGACGGGCAGCCAGACGGCTCTCGAAGAGTGCCGTCGCGCGTGGGACCTTCGCCGAAAATCTTTCGTAGAAAAACCACAGAAGACACAGAAAAACTACGGAATCACACAGAGAAGACCAGACACGGATTTCACGAAAAAAACAAAATTTCACGAAAGCGATCTTAAATCTTTTTTAAAAACTTCGTGAATTCCGCGTCTTTTTCGTTTCTTTCGTGTTCCTTCTTCTGTGTGCATCAGTGAAATTTCTGTGTCTTCTGTGGTAAAATAAAACCCGGAATATTCTACCGATAAAAAACTGAAAATCCAAAAACATCAAAAAGTTTTTGAAGAGGGAGTCTGAGGGAGGAACAATTTTCAAAATGTTCCTCCCTCACGGCCGTTCATGACATGACGGGCAGCCAGACGGCTCTCGAAGAGTACCGTCGCGCGTGGGACCTTTTGCCGAAAATTTCAACCACCGAAACCACAAAAAATACTCAAAAGACACCCACACATCAAAAAGTTTTTGAAGAGGGAGTCTGAGGGAGGAACGATTTTCAAAATGTTCCTCCCTCACGAGCGTTCATGACATGACGGGCAGCCAGACGGCTCTCGAAGAGTGCCGTCGCGCGTGGGACCTTTAGTCAAAACCCCCACCGTCTCTTACTCCCGAATGGATCCACAAAAAAAAACCGATCCCAGAAGATCGGCTTTTTTTATTTCAAACCATTCCCTCGACTTACTTTTTCCGGCGGATACCAATCCCCAGCCCGGCAGCGAGCACCAGAAGAAGCCATCCTGCCGGCTCCGGTACATTCGTCTCGACCCCGGGTCCTACCGGCGGAATGATCGGCGGCACATTCGGGTCATCCGGATCGATCGCCTCCCCAAGATAGCTGAAAACCAGATCATCCAGAGCGGCATACGTCGGGAAATTCAGCCCCCAGTTTCCGGCATCCGAACCGTTGAAGGTGAAGGTCAGCGACGAAATATCCTCGAACGTTCCCGCGTCGGCAAGATAGGGCACTCCGTTTGCGAGAAAGATCCCGTTCGCCACGTCCTGCACCATCTGCTGGTAATCCGCATCGGAAGCATCGACGCCATAGTAGCTCGGATCGTAAAGTTTCGTTTCAAGATTTTTCAGATCGACCGTTTCCCAGGAATCGACGATCGAATCACCGACCCGATAATCGTGCAGCATCAGGACCTTCTGTCCGACCTGTTCTCCTGCGGCATTCCATCCCTGCATGATGAGCGCGCCCCAGTTGCCGTCCGAGGCTTTCTGCGAAAACGTGTCGCCGAACGTCTCCACCGCCAGCACGCCGACCGTGTTCGTGTAGTCGATCGACGTGAGCGAAACCGGCTGCGAAAAGGAGATCGTCCCGCCATTTGTTGCCTGATCTGCGGACCCAAACAGGATCGCGTACCCGCTGCTTCCGTTCGCGCCGCCGACGGTGAGGCCATAGTTCGCGTCGGGATAATTCGTCGTCCCGGCAACCGCGGCAAAATCATTGCTCGAGTGCACATACGCACCGTTTGCCTGAACGATACCGTTTGCCGTCGTCGTACGGGGCGCGGAAGTGTTTTCCGCATTCACGCCGGAAACAGTGAATCCCCCGCCCCAGCTCCACGCATCCGCGTAGCCGAATCCGGGATAAAGCGCCCCCCAGTTCGCCCAGTCGGTAGTCAGCGTCACGGAGCCTGCGGCCGTCTGGATCGTGTGGAGTCCCGCATAATTTCCGCCGGAAGTTCCCGCAGGAACCGTTCCCTGAAAATACGTATTCGTGCCGGTGACGTAATTCTCAAAATCGAGCGTATATTCCGCAGCCGAAACAGACACAGGCACCGCCGACAGCAGAAAAACCGCACAACTTTTGATCCAGTTTCTCGTTTTCATTTTTCTCCTCATTCTGCTTCAGAAGGAATATGCACCCAGATCGCCAAAGTCGCGGGTGATCATCGCGCCCAGGACTTCCCGACTCAAATTTTCGCCAAGAAATCGGACAGACGCATCGCCGAATGCCGCATGAGCACCGCCGGTATGCAGACTGTGGATCTCATTGTCGTCCGCCGGTCCGCGATTCACGCAATGCGCGACCTCGAAGACATTGTTCGCCGAGATCCACGCCCGGTCCCCATAAGCGTAGTGTTCGTTGGAACGGGCATCTTCCGCCAAAAAGAGCGTAAATCCCATCCCATCCGTCACGTCCGAGTACGT
The DNA here is from genome assembly GCA_017939795.1 of Thermoguttaceae bacterium. GTDB lineage: Bacteria > Planctomycetota > Planctomycetia > Pirellulales > Thermoguttaceae > RGIG3701. The sequence continues at coordinate 3,880 of JAGBAA010000011.1, read as the reverse complement.
CAGCGGCTCGGACTGTCCGGTAACTCTGCCGAAAGAGTTTTTGATCGGCGTTCCCGTAAAGATCATCGCACCGTTCATGTCTCCGGACTTCGTCTTCTCCGGAAGCGTCGTCCCGCTCACCGCACCGTAATGAGTCTGCCCCATCCCGCCAACGACCGACTCCGCTTTCGCCAGCTCCGGACACAGATAGACCGGAATGACCATCTTCGCCGCCTCGGCATTCTGCTCTGCATTGAACGCATGATCCTGCGAGATCTGCTGATATAGCGTTCCCTGCTCGATATACGGCAGGATGTACATCGACCAGGCAAAATTCTTTCCCCCCTTCATGAGGTACTGGTACTCGAATCCGCCAGGCGGTATCTGCCCGTCATGAGCCGCGATGTACTGCTCGATCCCCACAGCACACTGTTTCAGATGATTCTGACAGACCGATTTCCGTGCCGCACTCCGCGCAGCCTGAACAGCCGGAAGCAAAAGCCCCATCAGAACGCCAATGATCGCAATGACGACAAGAAGCTCGACCAACGTAAACGCTTTTCGGGAGCGGGAAACCATCACATTTCCAATCTGAAGAAAATCCACTTCGGATCTGCCGTCATGCCGCAGCAAGATCCAAACCAGCGCAAACGGCAGGTCTCCTGACTCACGAACAGAATATCAGGGCCTTCTCACCGCGTCAAAACGGCAATGACCAAATGGATACAGAAATCCTGATTTTGATATTCTTCCGCACTATTTCCAGTGCGTTCGCTCACAGTGGCGGCAGCCGTTCCGGATCTTCACCGGATTCCCTATTCTTGCGCGAGACCCGTTTCCCGCGCACACCGTTGCCGAAAAAAATGCCGTGTCGGAAAACTTTTCGCAACACGGCAAATACCGGAGGTGGGAGTCGAACCCACATGTCATTGCTGACAATGGATTTTGAGTCCATCGTGTCTGCCATTCCACCACTCCGGCAGAAACTTTCGTTTCCGATTCGTTCATTTTACCACATCCCCGCTTTTTTGCAAGGGGGGATGTTCTCTATTTTCTCATTTTTCTCCATTATTTGAGCGTTTTCGTACTGGCACTTGAGATCCGCACCAACTGCTCTTCACTCAAAAGACTGGAATCCACCTTCTGATAGAAAGAACGGGCATGCTCCCGCAGAAGCTGTTTGATCTCCGCACTGTTGATCTGCTCGGAAATCGACCACCAGGCATCCGCCAGTCTCCGCAGATTTTCCTGCGACGCCGGCTGGACTCCTTCCTGGATCGCCAGTTCCAGACGTGCAGTATTCTGGATCATCCGATTCGCGACCTTCGCCAGGTACGGCAGGCTGCCCTCGACCGACAAATTATCTTTCCAAAGCCAAACAGCATAAAATTCGTTCTGCTTCGGATCATCCGGATCAGCTTTCAGTTTTTCCAGGACCTGCAGGATCTTTTCATATTCTTCCCGATATTTCGCCTGAGCCTGCACCGTTTTCTCGACACGCTCTCCGCAATCAGAAACCGCAAAACGTTCCCCGAATTTCAGCAGTTCGTCACCGAGCTTCGCAGATTCGTCAAACATTTTCGCTTTTCCAAGCACCGGCATAAGCTCCAAAACCTCAGCGGCAAACGCTTCCGCAAATTCCGGCTCCATCGAAACGTCCGGCTCACTGCATTTCCGGAGGATCTCCATGCTGGTCTCGTACTGTATCTTCGCAAATGCGGCAGATTCCGAAGCCCCTTCCTTCACCAGCGGTTTCAGCTTCGCAAAAAGGTCCAGCATTTCCTGCGGACTGAAAACGTCCACTCTTTCCTTCTGAACCGGCGGCATTTCATGAAAATCTCCACTTTCGGCAAGCTGCTCTTCCGACACAGGCGCGTCTACCGAAGGATCCGCAGTCTCCGAAACCGAAGAGGGGGCATGCGTTCTGCCAAATCTCCCGTAAAGCGGACTTTGGCCCCTTGATCCGGCAGTACTCGAAGCCGACGCACGCGCGCTCTGAGACTGCGGAGCAGCTTCTGCCGTATTTTTATCTGAAGCAGGAACAGACTGGTCTGCCGGCATTTCGCCCGATTCAGCCTGTTCGATCGTACGGACCAGAGCGTCCTCTCCAAGTACAATATTTTCCCCTCCGGCCGCGGCTGCGATCTCGGAAAATTCCGACTCCAGAGGATCTGCCCCTTCCAAAGCTCCCGCCATATCCTGCGTTCCGGCAGGAGCCAGATCCACGAGCGGAGCATCCAAAGGCATTTCTTTCGGATCCGCATTCTCCACACCAGAAGAAACGACCGCCGACTCCGCCTCCTGACGGGAAGCCGACAGGGAAACTGCATATCCGTCCTCGCGATAATCTTTCGTCCCGAACGGACGATAAACGACTGCCGTCAGCGGAAGCGTAAACGGTTTCGCTTTCTCGATCTTCAGATCCGCCTGATATGCGATCGATCCGTCCGGATTGCGTTCCACCGTAAACGCCATCATGAACATGATGACGCATCCCAGTGCCAAACCGCAGAAGATCAGCCCCCACTGCTGACACCGCTGCAGAAACGTCGGACGGACATAACTCATCCACACTCTGCCCCCCGATCCGCCGAGAAGCGACTGATCATATTCCAGTTTACGGGCCGGATCCAGAAGGATATACTGCGCCTGCAGGATCTCCGCAGAGATGTGGGCCAGGATCTCCGGCTCATTCTCTGTTTCCGCCTGATACAAAGCATCCAGCGTATTGTTCAGCGCACTGGAGATCGCACCAAGGTTCGGCTCGCCATTTTCCAGGCCCAAAATTTCATAACTGGTCGGCTTCACTCCTGAAGGAATTTCCCGATGAAGCCATTTTTGATAGTATTGCGAATAGTCCATTTATTTCACTTTTCCATGAAAACCCCAGCCGTTCATGTGGATCTTCAAATGAAGATCGGTCTCTATTCCCAGACACCGGAACCCGGACTCGTCTCTGTCGGAATGATCAGCTGTATTCCTTCGGGCAAGATCCCAAGCGTCGTGATCTTGTCCGGATTTTTTCGTCGGATCGCAGGCCAGTTGGCAGCATCGCCGAGACACTTCTCAGCGATCGCAGTTACGGTATCGCCTTCCTGTACAATATAGTACTGCACAGATACGCCCTCCGAACCTCTGCCCACGACACTCAGCGTCACCGGATCGCGCGGGCAATATGCTCCATAACTGCGGCGCAGGTATTCCAATGCCGGAATCGAAATCTTCATACCAGCCTCCAGCTCTCCGGAGATGGACAGATTGTCTCTATTATACCGTGCCAACGCATCTTTGTAAGCGGGAGAACCGTAAAATTTTTCGGAAATTTTCCAAAATGTTTCCCCATCAAGTACTACATAATCCACAAAACGCGAATTCTTTTCGCCAATCTCGCCTTTTGCCTGATCTACCTCGTTCACCACCGCTTCCTCTTTTGAATCAAGCTGCGGAGTTTGCAAAGTCTGCGAAAGATCATTCTCTCCCAAGTCCCCGGTCTTCTCCATTTCTTCTGGATCCTGCAAATCACCAAGATCTGGAGTGGAAAGATCGGTCTCCGGAACAGCCAACGGTCCTTCCGGAGCATCCAAAACCTCATTCTCCGCATTTTTTGGACCATCAAGGTCAGCCGCAGGCGCGTCCGTTTCGTCCGTCTTCGCCGGTTCCGTGTCCGCGGTTTCGCCGAGTCCAAGGTCTGCCGGAAGCGCGTCCGTTTCGTCCGTCTTCGCCGGTTCCGCGTCCGCAGTTTCGCCGAGTCCAAGGTCAGCCGGAAGCGCGTCCGCTTCGTCCGTCTTCGCCGGTTCCGTGTCCGCAGTTTCGCCAAGTCCAAGGTCAGCCGGAAGCGCGTCCGTTTCGTCCGTCTTCGCCGGTTCCGCGTCCGCAGTTTCGCCGAGTCCAAGGTCAGCCG
>JAGBAA010000106.1 GCA_017939795.1 Thermoguttaceae bacterium | reverse complement strand
TGCGGCAATACAGTTACGTTAGTAACGTTTGCCGCTTTGTTGATCGGCGATACAGCGCGTAGCGCATTCGCCGGGAGTTGGTGCGGGTTTCAGAAAAAACGGCCTTTAAAAAGTCCCCGCCCGCCTAACCATTCCGTCAGACCTTCGCTTGCCATCCCTCCGAAGGAGGGGAATTTCTTGAGAAGCGACGCGAGACGCGCCGTCTCCCAAAAGCGACGCGAGACGCGCCGCCTCCCAAAAGCAACGCGAGACGCGCCGCCTCCCAAAAGCGACGCGAGACGCGCCGTCTCCCCAAAGCGACGCGAGACGCGCCGTCTCCCAAAAGCGACGCGAGACGTGCCGCCTCCCAAAAGCAACGCGGGACGCGCTGCCTCCCAAAGGCGACGCGAGACGTGCCGTCTCCCAAAAGCGACGCGAGACGTGCCGTCTCCCAAAATCGACGCGAGACGTGCCGCCTCCCAAAAGCAACGCGAGACGTGCCGTCTCCCAAAAGCAACGCGAGACGTGCCGCCTCCCAGAGCGACGCGAGACGTGCCGCCTCCCAAAATCGACGCGAGACGTGCCGCCTCCCAAAAGCAACGCGAGACGTGCCGCCTCCCAAAAGCAACGCGAGACGCGCCGTCTCCCAAAATCGACGCGAGACGCGCCGTCTCCCAAAAGCAACGCGAGATGCGCCGCCTCCCAGAGCCGCTCCTCCGGAGGAGGGGAATTTTGTGTGCGCGTCCGGAGAGCTTCGGCGAAATACGTATTGAGATCGATCGAAAAGGAGGAAAGAAAATGCTTTCATACAAACTTGGGCAGGCAAAAGCACTGACGCATCTGGACGGGACGGCTCCGCGGGAGTCGGGGATCGCGGTCCTGCAGTGCGATGGAGAGACGCTGACCGTCACGGCCGTGCTGGAGGATTCCGATATTTTCAACACGGCGGAGAAGGAGAACGAGCGGACCTGGACGACGGGCGACGCGCTTGAGTTTTTCTTTCAGCCGGCCGGACGGGAGGACTACTTCGAGTTCCACGTCACGCCGCCGAATGCCCGAACGCTTCAGCTTCACATTCCGAGCGTCGAAAAATTGCGCATCGTGCCGTTTGAGGAGCAGATCTTTGAATCCGGCATGAAGGGGAGCGTGGAGGTCCTGGACGGGGAATGGAAGGCGAGGATGGAGATCCCGCTCTCCGCGCTGGGAAACGTCACGCTTGCCGGAAGCCGATTCACCATCTGCCGATACAATTACTGGCAGAATGAAGAGGAACCGGAACTCACGTCGATTACCGATTTCATGCACGGTACGTTCCACAGCCCGAACGAGTGGTTCACGATCGCGGAATGAATGCCGTTTTGGCGGTTTTTTTTGAATTTTGACGCGCAGTCTGGTGAAAAGAAAAATTTTTTGCGATTTTCTCCATTTTTTTGCTTGATTTTTTTGAGAACCGGATTAAAATATGGTTTACGTACAGATGATGTTTTAAATATTTGTGCCTGAAGCCGTTTTGTTGAGGTTTTTATGAGAACGCAAAAAATAGTTCAGAATGCCGGATTTTGCGCCCTTGTGCTTGGAATTTCCATGTTGTCCCAGCCGCAGACTGCTCATGCGCAGTCGTTTACCTGGGAAAAAGCTGACGGTACAGTCACGGCTTACGATTCCACGGTCCTCACTTCCGCGGGACGTGCCATGGAGAACGGCGGGATCCTGACGATCTACGCTCCTGAAGTCACGACAGATGCGCAGTTCAGCGGAAACAGTGTCGGTCAGGAAGGAACTTTTACCATTCAGTCCGGTACGTCCGGTACGCAGGTCACGATCAAAACCGGCGGAAGCTATCGTTTTTGCGATTACGCGCACGGCACGTACATTCTGAAAGACATCTACTTCCAAAACTGCGGAAATCCGAATGACGGCGGAGGCGTTTTTTACCGAAACGATCAGACTCCCTCGACTTTCCGCATGGAAAACGTTACCTTTGAAGGCTCTCGCGGAAATCAGTCGGCCGCTCTGCGTGCAGCCACCGGCATGACGCTGTCCGGAACGGCAGTTTTTCGCGACAATATCGTCTCTGAAGCCAACGGAGCTGCCGTTCAGGTCGCTGCCGGTTCCATGACGCTGGAAGGGGACGATACGGTCCTGACCTTTACCGGCACGAAAAACAGCAGCGGTGCTGCCGCTTACGATCTGCGCGCCTCGGCTGGGATCACGTTTAACGGTGCCGGAACTTATTCGCTCGACGGCGGAATGATGGCGCAGACGCTCGTCGTCAACGGTGCGAACGTGACGCTGGGGAGCGGATCCAAATCAGATCTCTCTCAGACCGCAGCCGTCAAAGCTGGAAAACTGACGCTGAATTCTGCGACTTTCAACGCACTGCGCCTCACGATCGACGCGGGAGCGGTTCTGGATCTGAATGCGGCAGTCACGCTTCCGATGGTGGTCAACGGCACGGTAAATGTCGGCGTTTCCGGACTGACGTTCACGAATCTGTCCGGCTCTTCGGATACGGGCGGAAATGCCGTCATCCAGCCTGCGGCGGGTCTTGAAAATGCCTCGGTCACGTTCCACCAGACCGGCGGAGACGCCACTTTTTACGGGACCGTCACCGGCTTCGATACCGTGACGAAAACGGGAGAATCCATCCTGACGTTCCGTAAATCGTCTGACGCAGACACGTTCATCATTAATGGCGGTACGCTGAATTTTGATTCCGCAGCTGCTGAGATCGCGACGATCGATGCCGATGTTTACGTGAACGGAAACGGACGGCTTCGCTTCTACGGAAGCGCGCAAAGCGGTGTGTCTGTCCTCGGAAACGGCGTGCTTTACGTCGGCGCAGACGGCGGTGAACTGGCCCTGGATACGAATCGCGGATACCTGACGGTCCACTCGGAGGAAGGTGTCCAGAGCGGAAACCTGATCCTCAACGGTTCACGCGGATTCATCGTTGGGGAATCGACGTTCAACGGTTTCTATGAGATCACGCATGGAACGACGCATTTCTCCAACGAATCGCTCTCGAAATCGAAAGGAATCATCCTCAACGGCGGTACGCTTCAGTATGCTGGTGAGATCGCGGCGAACAGAGAACTCACCGCACCGATCTTCCTCAAGAATGCGAGCGGTCTTCAGTGCGGATGGGGCGGAACTTTCAGTCTTTCCGGCGCAATTTCCGATTTTGAAGGCGCGGACCTGACCGGAAAATATCTCACGGTGAACGGAGACAGCGGGTATGTGGATCTCAACGGTTCCGTCAACACGAAAGCGATCTTCCGGCTCAACGACAATGCGCGGACCAACGGCGCGAATGACCTGACGTTCGGCGGTCTGCAGAACGGTTCCGGAAAGACCTTCACGACGACGGCATCGTCCGACACCGGGAAGAAACTGATCCTCAACGTCGCGCCGTCCACTGTGCCCGTCTATTCCGGAACGCTTTCCGGAAATCTGAATCTCGTGAAGGAAGGGGACGGCACGCAGACTTTCCAGACGGTCGGAGTCGGTACGGAATCTGCACCGCTGGCCAGCGTCACGGTAAATGACGGAACGCTCAAAATGAACGCAGTCCCGCTTTACGCGAAAAATCTGACGGTCGGTGAGGGCGGAACGCTCGCTTTTGCAGCCGGATCCCATCTTCTGGACGCGGATTCGGTCAACATTCAGGGGGGGATCGACGTCATCCTGGACGCGAACGGAAACACCACGAAACTGAATGTTTCGACGGATGCCGCGAACTTTACGGCAGATCTTGAGAATGGGATCTTCAATCTCGTGCCTGCGGAAAATTATGAGTTTGAGCAGTTCGTAACGTACCAGATCGCGGAAGTTTTTCCGAATTTCGGTGCCGAATACGATTACGATGCACTTTTGAGTGCGAATTTCCGTGATGCGTGGGAGCTTTCCTACGCAAACGGCGGACTTTTCCTTTCGATGGACAATAATGCGGTGCCGGAACCGGGGACCTGGACGCTTTTGGTCCTGGGGATCCTGGGGATCGGGATGCTGCGCCGTCGAAAGATGGAGACCGTCTGAGGTATCCTGCTGTTTTCCAGCGAAAATCAACTTTTTTGACGGAGTATCCGGGAATGATTTCGAATACTCCGTCCATTTTTTGGGATCTTTTCATTTCAGGAAAGGAAAATCATGAAAACTGTGCGTTCGATCGGGATCGCAGTGCTTCTTTTGCTGCTTTTTGCTGCGGTCTCTCTTCTTTGGTTCAAGACCGGGTCATTTGAATATCGCGGCAGCCAGATCCACGATTTTGCCATTGATGCTCCGCTTTCGCAGGTCTGCAAGCGGGCCATGAATCTAAAGGAACTTCCACAGGCAGAGACGAATGAAAACGCGCCGAAACTGGATTTTGCGAAAGCCGCGAAACAGTTTCTTGCCGGCGAACCGATCGATTATGAGCACCTTCATCCGGAACTTGGACTTTTGAAGCTGAAGCTGAACATATCGCTTGAGATGACGGACGGTATTCAGATCAAAGGTGAGTCGGTCTCGATCGAGCCGAAAGAGATCCGGAAAATGGGGATGAAGATCGCGGAACTTGAAAAGATCGAGTTCTCGCTGGCGATCATTCCAAAAGACGTGGAGCCGCAGATCGGACTGTTTTCCATCATTCCGAAGACGGGAACGACGGTCATTCGCGTGAAGAGTTCGACGCAATTGAAAGTCCGATGCCGTGAAATGAAATTTGTCCGCACGATCGTGGATGGACAGGTCGCGAAGAATCAGGAACGCATGATCGAGGAGATCCGGACGTTTATCGACGCGAATTTGATGAAAGATCCCGAAGGAATGGAAGAACTGGAATCGGAAATATCGCCAGAAACTGCGTCAGACGGCGCACTTCCCGGAGGCCGTTTTCTGGAACGTGCTGCGGGATTCCTGAGGAAAAAAGATTCCAAACCGGAACCTCTTGCTGCGGAGGAACCGAAGGATTCTGACCTGGCGGAAAAGGCTGCGGAGGAACCGAAGACTGTTGAGGGGGGCAGTGAAGAGGCCGACGGCGAAGAACGCGGGGAGAACGGCTCGGAAGACGAGATCGATCTGGATATTCTGGATGAATTCTGATTTGGCGAGAGGATCTCCCGACTCCTTTTTTCAAAAAATCGGCTTCACGAAAAAACCGCAGTGCGTTTCGGCATCTGCGGTTCTGGTTTTTAATGTCCGCGGTTTCTGGTTGGCCGTATGGAGACCGGTTTAGAAATCAGCGTTTCCGGGAGTACGCGGGAACGGGATAACGTCGCGGACGTTCGTCATGCCGGTCACGTACATGATGATGCGTTCCAGACCAAGCCCGAAACCGCTGTGCGGGACCGTGCCGAAACGTCGCAGATCCATGTACCACCAGTAGTCTTTCGGATCCAGATTCATCTCGATCATGCGTTTTTCAAGCACTTCCGGACGGTATTCGCGTTCGCTTCCGCCGATGATCTCGCCGACGCCCGGTACGAGAACGTCCATTGCGCGGACCGTTTTGTCGTCGTCGTTCAGCCGCATGTAGAAGGCCTTGATCCCCTTCGGGTAATTGTACACGATGACCGGTGCTTTGAAATGCTTTTCAGTCAGGTAGCGTTCATGCTCGCTCTGAAGGTCCATCCCCCACTGCACGCGGTACTCGAATTTCTGGCCGTTTGCGGCGGCTTTTTCGAGGATCTCGATCGCTTCCGTGTAGGAGCATCGCTGAAAGGTACTCTCGAGCAGGGCATTCAGACGGTCGAGAAGCTGGTGAGTTTCGTCGATCCGGTCGTTGAAGAATTTCATGTCTTCCGGGCAGTCTTCCAGCACGGATCTTACGATGAATTTCAGGAACTTTTCGACCAGTTCCATGTTGTCCTCGAGCAGATAGAACGCCATTTCCGGCTCGATCATCCAGAATTCTGCCAGATGGCGCGGTGTATTGGAGTTTTCCGCGCGGAACGTTGGTCCGAAAGTGTAGACCTTACCGAAAGCGTGCGCGTAATTTTCCACCGCAAGCTGTCCGGAGACCGTCAGAGACGTTTTCTTGCCGAAGAAATCCTGCGAATAGTCGATCTTGCCTTCTTTCGTGCGGGGCAGGGCGTCCAGATCCATCGTAGTGACCTGGAACATCTCGCCGGCTCCCTCGCAGTCACTGCTGGTGATCAACGGCGTGTGGACGTAAATGAAGCCTTCGTTCTGGAAGAACTGATGGATCGCGTAGCTGATCCGGTTACGGACGCGGAAAACGGCATTGAAGGAGTTCGTGCGCGGACGCAGATGCGCGATGGTGCGCAGGTACTCAAACGACGCCCGTTTTTTCTGGATCGGGTAGTCTTCGGCCGCGTAGCCGTAGATCTCGATCGCCTGTGCCTGTACTTCCGTCGGCTGTTTGCTTCCGGGAGACTGAACGACAGTTCCCGTTACGGCGACGCTGCTTCCGGATGTGAGTTTTTTCACGCTTTCGTAATTTTCAAGTGAATCGGGGGCGACGATCTGAATATTTCCGAAACAGGAACCGTCATTCAGCTCGATGAAGCAGAACGCTTTCTGGTCACGGCACGTGCGGACCCATCCCTGAAGAAAGACTTCTTTACCGATCGCGTCAGCCTGACGCACTGCTTTGACGCTCATTTTTTCTGCCATGAGGACACTCCGATTGAGAACGAAACTGAAAAAACAAAAAAACCGGTCCTGAATGGGAATTCGTTCACTCCCAAAAAAGACCGGATTCAATTTTAGCCCAAATTCAGGAAAGCGCAAGGTCCAGCCCCCCGGAATTTCCGGATTTTTTTGCGATTTCTGCGATTTTGCCGGATTTTTCCGGATTTCTTCCGGATCTCATTCAAATTCCTTCCAGAATCCATCCAGATTCTGCCCGGAGTGCTTCGGGATCATTTAGTTGTTGGCCTGCGTTTTTTCCGCAGCATCGACCTGTCCGACCGTGTTGAGGTAGGAGAGTGCCTGCTGGTCCCCCTGTTCGGCAGCTTTCAGAGCGAGCTGGATGGCGACATCCCGGTTCTCTTTGACGTAGATGCCCATTTCATAGAGTCTCGAAAGTTCCGTCAGCGCGTAAATATAGTTCTGCTTGACTGCCATGGTGTAGTACGCCGCCATGGTTTTTTCGTCCATCTTCACGCCGTGGCCGTCGCAGTACATTTCTCCCATGAGATACTGAGCCTGCGCATTACCGCCCTTGGCTGCCGCAGCAATCTGCTTCAGTAGTGCCGCGCCGTTTTCAAATGAAAGACCATTTTTTGTGCAATACTCCATGAAAATGATGGCGGTCCGTTCGTTCATGGCTGCGGCTTTTTCAAAAAGTTTACGGGTGACTTCCGCTTTGGAAGCGATTCCCGAACCGAAAAGTGAAGAGAACGCCAGCTGCGTGTATGCGGGAGCGTAGCTTAATTTCGCAGCTTTCTGAAGCAGTTCGATCGCGCGTTTCGCATCCTGGGCGGTTCCGCGTCCGTTTCTGCAGCAGATGGCCAGGAGGGTGAGGGCCTCCGGATCATTCTGTGCCGCCGCTTTTTCCAGATGCGCAATGCCGCGTTCCGGCAGAAGTTCATGATTCACGCCGATGCAATAGTACATTCCGAGGAGCGTTTGCGCACCTGCGTAATTCTGTGCGGCAGATTTTTCAGCCCAGAATTTGAATTTCTCGTAATTTTTTGGAATGATCCCGTCTCCATGATAGAATACGGATGCGATCTCGCTCGCTTCTTCCGGGGTGACTTCCAGTTCTTTCAGAGCTTCCGCCACATCTTTTGCGCCGTTCATCGACGCAACTTCCAGCCAGACGACTCCTGCAGCCGTCTCTTTCTGCTCAACGAGTGCTGCGCCAAGCGTCACCTGGGCATCCATGTCGCCTTCCGCCGCTGCGGCCATGAGGAGCTGGATCCCCTGATTCATCTCCGGAGTACCGGGTTTTGCCGTCGCGATATAGTGTGCCCCAAGTGCGGCAAATGCGGGATAGTATTCCTGCTCAACGGCTTTTTTCATCCAAGGAAGTGCCTCATCCATTTTGTTCTGTTCCGCCAGAATGCTCGCGTACTCGTACTGCGCTTCGGCAAAACCGCCGTTCGCGGCACTCTGAATGAGTTTCAGGCCCAGCTCTTCATTTTTTTTGATGGTCCGGCCTTCCATACAGTAGATCCCCAGCATGTATTGTGCCTGGTAGTTTTTCTGTTTGGCTGCAAGCTGGAACCATTTGATCGCGTCTGCATCGCTCTGTTTCAGGCCGCCTTCCCCCATGAAATAGTACATTCCCAGAGAAAGCTGAGATTCCGCATCCCCTTGTTCCGCGGCGGCACGCAGCTGCGCCATGTCAACGGCGGTCCCCTGCGGCGCATCCTGTGCCGAAACCTGAAGCATCATCCCTCCAGCACAGATCAACCCGGCAGCCAGTGCCCCAAACAGCTGATTTCGCAAAAAATAGCTCATGAATTTCCTCTTCAAAAAAAGATTTTCCTGAATTTGTCCCGGTGCGCATAATTTTCCGCTGCCGAGTGTCTGGCTCTGGAGTGATTTTGACGTCACCTGTCCAGATACTGCGTCTCTTTCTTTATCGTCTCAAGTGCCTGAAAAGTCAAAGACAAAATCCGTTTTCTGCGAAATTTGGAGAAAATGAGAGAAAAAAAGGAACCGGCCCCCAAACGATCCGATTTCCTGAAATGCCTTTTTGCCGGACCTTTGGGAATGACGGAATGGCCGCAGCAAAAAGGTACTTTTTTCTGAATAAAACAGAGAACGGGCCGTTATGCCATTCCGTTTTTTACGGCCCAAACCGCCGCTTCTGCCCGTGCGTGAACTCCCAGTTTCCGGAAAATATGCTGGATGTGCTCTTTCACCGTCTCCGGACTGACGTTCAGAAGAACGGCGATCTCTTTGTTGCTTTTTCCCTGGACGATACAGCGGAGGACCTGTTCTTCCCGATGCGTCAGCTTTTGACGCAGTTCCTGAAAATGCGGATCCGCCTGCATTTTCAACGTCTGATTCCAGGCGGAATTGCCGGACGTACCGATTCCATAGTAGACGTTCTGGATCAGACGCACGAGATCCATGGCTGCGATCCCATCCAGAACATAATCCTTCACGCCAAGCTCTGCTGCCTGACTGAGATGGTACCGTTCGTTCGCGGACGTCAATACGATCACCTTGGTCCCTGGAAACTGTTTTCGGAATTTGCGAAGAAAATTGACTCCGTCAAACGAAGCCGCCAGAATATTTACGAGCAGAATATCCGGATGCCGATCCGTCATGAGACGAAAGGCTTCTGTATCGGATGCGGCTGAGCCGACCAGATGAAGTACAGAGTCTGCGAGCAGGGAACGGATCCCGGCCCGCGTAATGTCTCTGTCGTCTACGTGCAATAGGCGGATTTCCATGGTGTATCCTCAAATGCAGTGTGTCCCGAAAGCTGGCTGTTTTTATTCGATCGCGCCGAATGCGAGCCGCTGTTCCTGACGCTCGTACTCGAGGATCGCTTCGATCACCGGCGTCATGTTGCCCGCCAGTATACTGTCCAGTTTGTAGAGTGTGAAATTGATCCGATGGTCCGTTACGCGGTTTTCCGGGAAATTGTACGTGCGGATACGCTGACTGCGGTCTCCGGAGCCCACTTTTGTTTTGCGGTCTTCGGAACGTTTGGCCATTTCGATTTCGCGGTAGTGGTCGTAGAGACGCGATTTCAGGACCTTCAGTGCCTTCGCAAGATTCTTGTGCTGGCTCTTTTCATCCTGACACTGAACGACGATCCCTGTTTCCAGGTGCGTCAAACGAACTGCCGACTCCGTCTTGTTCACGTGCTGACCGCCCGGGCCGCTCGCGCAGAAACGATCCAGCCGGTAGTCCTCTTCCTTCAGCTCGATCTCCACCTCTTCCGGTTCCGGCATCACGGCGACCGTCGCGGCAGAGGTCTGGATCCTTCCCTTCGTCTCCGTTTCCGGAACACGCTGAACTCGATGCCCGCCGCTTTCGTACTGGAGTTCACGAAAAACGCCTTCCCCTTCGATCTCTAAAATGATTTCCTTGAACCCGCCGAGTTCCGTCGCGTTCATGTCCATGATCTCGACTTTCCAGCCCTTCTTTTCGCAGTAGTGTTTGTACATGTTGAAAAGATCCCGGGCAAAAAGCGCCGCTTCGTCGCCGCCGGTCCCGGCACGGATCTCGAGCATCACACGGGTACGGTTTGCGTCTTCACCGCCGATGGTCAGGTCCAGGAGTTCCTCCCAGAGTTTTTCCCGGTCTTCTTTCAGTTCAGGAAGCTCCATCTCCGCCAGTTCCCGCATCTCGGCGTCCGAGCCGCTGATCATCTCATTCGCTTCTGCGATCTGCGCGTTGAGCGTTTTGAAACGGCGATAGCACGTCGCCAGCTTGGCGATCGAACCATGTTCGCGGACTACGTCCACCAGTTTCGCAGAATCCTGCAAAACCTCCGGGTCCACCATCAGGCGTTCCAGTTCCTCAAAACGGGACAGCTTGGCCTCCAACATTTCGTGCATGACTAGATCCTCTTCCGAACTGCGGTCCATGGGGATGCCGCGAATGTGCTGCAAAACCGCGGACCTCTTGCGTTTACGGGTTCATTCCCAGTTTCGGCCGCTCCATGAAAAAAACGGCCATGCGTAAACCGGTACATAAAAAAAGGCGCAATTTCTCTGAAAAAGAGTCACTGCGCCAACAGGAAAGCGATTTATTTTTTCTTCGGGTCCTGCAGACTGGCATAACCGCCCTGCGGGATCTTCGCCTTGAATTTTTCGATACGTCCCGCGGTGTCGACGTACTTCAGACGACCCGTGTAGAACGGATGGCATGCACTGCAAATGTCGATTTTCAGTTCCGGTTTGGTGCTGCGCGTCATGAACGTGTTGCCGCAGCCGCAGGTAACTTTCGTTTCGACGTAATTCGGATGAATTTTTTCTTTCATTTCTTCGGTTCCCTAAAAAAGAAAATGTCTATGAATAATTTTCGTTGAATTTTAACAGATAGTTGAGTTTTTCGCAAGGGGGGGCGAGGTAAAATATTGAAAATTTCATGATTTTTTACCTCATTCTTCTAAAAAACGCCTCAAAATCGTCCTTTCTTTTCATTTTTTCCTCTTTGAAAGGTCGTTTTCGGAGATTTTTTCCCGATTTCCCCGCCGTTGAAGATTTTGGGCGTTTTCTCATTCTGTTTTTGTCCGTCTGTTCGCCCCGGTTTGGTCTCCGTACTCTTTCTTTGTTTTTTCTCTTTTCCTTTGCCTGCCTGATTGCCAACCTGACTGATCGGAGAAGAAACTGTTTCCGATCGAGCATCGAAAGACGTTTTTCATAAGCGGATGGAATGTACGGGATCCGCATTCCTGCTTCCTGTTTATGCAGAAATACTTTTTGATCTTCAAATTCCGATTTTTGAAGGTAAAAATCAGGGAAAATGGAGAGTAGGGAACTTCTGGAACGGAAAGAAGAACCAAAATTTTGGAAATTTTTCGATTTTTTGGGGGGTTTCCAATTGACTTTAAATCGCGGTGAGATAAAATAGGAGAAATATTTTTAATTTGCAGACAAATCGCAGAAGCTGGATCGGCTTCAAATTCCCCTAATTTTCGTTTGGAGACGCGTTTCGCGAAAAAACGGCGGAATTTTACTTCATTCCTCTGCCTGTCGTGCAGAAAAGAAGATCATTGATGGGATGGAGACTGCATTTAAAATATTTTGGAGAAATTTTTTAAACTTTTCCATTTTTCCGAGTTCAGGTCCCGGGATGGTCGGCAAAAAAGACGTCAGGGATCTGTGGTCGTCAGCGGGTGGCTGCTAAAACCGCAGTCTGGCAATTGGGGCCGCGGAGAGCTGGAAAATTTTCCTTTTGCCTGTGCAGTGCCGGGCAGTTAAATTCATTGATCAGATTAAGTTCACCATGACACAGAAAAAGACGAATTATTGGGACCGGATCTTCACCGCGCAAAATCAGAATGCGGAAGGATCGGTTCCTGAAAATGACGAAACTTCACCGCTGGATTTCCTTTCTGCCTCTGCATCTCAGGAGCAGGAACGGCATGTTCGCGAGATCCTTTTTTCTGAAGATTCGGATACTTTGAATGAGACGGCAGACGCGGTTGCGGAGCTTTCCAAAGGACAGGAAATGGACTATGCTGTCTTTGCGGCTCCTGTTTCTGAAGTTTGTGAAACGGAAAACTGTGAAGAGACCGCAGCTGACGAAGAGGATACCGAGGAGGATTTCTTCGGATGGACGCAAACGACGAAGACGTATACGCATCTCTCTCTGGAAGGACGGGAACCCGAACTGACCGAAGAGCCGGAAGGAGTTCAGGAAGAAACTGCCGAACAGGAAGAGTGTGTCGTTTGCGGCGAATGCTGCGGGACGGAGTCTGCGGAAGCGGAAGAAGTCTGCGCGGCGGACGAGGTCTGTGCAGAAGAAGAGACGGCGGAGACTGCCTCGGATGAATTTGTGGAAGACCCTGTTGAGGAAACTCCCGCGCCGGTCCTTTCGGAAGATGGGTTCCTTTGCCGTGTGCTGGACCGCTACGAACGTCCGGTGAACAGCGGATTCGGATTCGGCCTTCTTGATGAAGAGGAGTCCGAAGAGACTTCTGCCGACGAAGAATGTGCGGCAGATGAGCTTTTCGACGCGGTTTGCGGAGATGCGGATGATGCGGAATCCGAGGAATGCGAAGAGACGGCGGAATCAGAAGGTGCTGAGGTTCTGGAGAAACCGGAAGGGTTGGATCCGTGGGACAGTCTGGCTTTCGATCTCGGGATCCCGGTCGCCATCCCTGAGAAGACCGCGAAGAAAGAGAAAGCCCCCGCTGCGGCTCCTTCCGTGAGGAAAGATTGTCCTGCGGCAGTGAATGTGTCTGCAGAATGCGGAATGGCTGATCTTGAAGACGATGATTTTGTCTCGCCTGAAAATGTTTTTGAGGAGCCGAAAATGCAGGCTGAAAAGAAAGACGTTTCCCGTCGGTCCCGTCGAGATCGCGGACGGAGAAATGCAGAAGAGGTACCAGTGGAGGCTCCTGCTGTTTCGATGCTGGAAGAAGCAGAAGAAGTAGAAGATAGTGTTCCCGTTCCGACGCGCAGCCGTCGCCGCCGCCGTTCCGGTGTGCAGGAAACGGTCTCTGCTGAAGAAAAATCGGCCGCAATCGGCGGTCTGATGGCGGGTGTCGTGGCCAGCAAGATGCAGGAAACGGAAAAAGCCGGCCGTCGATCCGGAAGAAAAAATCGTGCAGAAGAGGAAGAAGCTGCAGCAGCTCCGGCACGTAGGGAGAGAACTCGCAGAAATCGGCGTCCGATGGTCGACGAAATGCCGGAAATGGAAGAATGTGTTTCCAATGAAATGGATCTCGCCTTCCAGACGGAAGAGCCGGAACCGGTTTTCGAAGAGGAACGGGAAGTGCCGAATGGTGCGCGTTCCCGCCGCCGCCGTCGTTCGCAGCGTGAAAAAATGGAACGCGGCCGTATGGCGGAAGCTGCGGAAGAACCCGTCTTTGAAGAGGAACTGGATGAAATGCAGGCTGTTCCGAGAAAACGTTCCCGCCGCGATACGAGAAATCGTTTTGATGAATTCGAGGACGATTTCCAGGATACCGCCTGGCAGGAACCCGTCATGGAAGAAGACGAGGACGAAGAAGAGGAACGGGAGCCGCGTTCTCGCCGTCAGCGTCGTTCTCGCCGTTCTGCTTCGGAGCGCGATGCGCGTTATGCTGCGGGCCGCAGTTTTGAGGCGGAAGAGGAACGCTATCCGGAAGATGATGAAGAGGATCACGTCTTCACCGAAGTTTGCGATGATGCTGACGAAGACGATGAAGAATGGGAAACCGACTTCTCTCAGCACGATGTGCCGGGTTGGCGCTACACGATCGATTTCATCGTCAATACGAATCTGAAAGCGCGCCGTCGTGAACCGTCCAGCCTCGCCGGAAGCATTAACCGAATGGCAAAGCGTGGAGGGAAACGCAAGTAGATCCGGTTTTCGGCCTTCGCCGGGTGAGATCACACCGGACGTTCCATTTCCAGATAAAGTGGAGCGTCCGGTTTTTTTATCTTAAGCCTGACTCTTAAATTGGCATGAGAGAGAAAGGACGTGATTGAAACAGAAATAGAGACTGCCAGTGTTTTGCGTGTACGTTCTGTAGGCCGTTCTGTAGGCCGTTCTGTAGGCCGGCAGGAGGCGATAAAAAAAGGGAAGGCCCTGTATGGAACCTTCCCGATTTAAGATTCAGGAATCTCTGGATCCCGGACTATTTCGCTTCTTCAAGAGAAACGATGCCGCAGTCGATGAACTGACCGCCCTTGGTCTGGCGGCAGTGGATCGCGATCGTGTTTTTGCCGGCTTTGAAGGCTTTCATGGCTTCTGCCGGAAGTTCGTAGGTCGTATATTCCGCAGTGTAGCCCTTCGTTTCGAGGACTTTCACGCCGTTGACGTAAACCGTTGCGTCTTCGTCATGGTAGAGTTTCAGAGCGAAATCCTTCCCTTCAACACTGTCCAGCTCGAACGAACGGCGGACCCAGATCTCCGGGGTCTTCCATTCGGTTTCGACCGTGACGTTCGGCGGGAAATTGGCTCCGAGATTCTTGCCGACTTTCCAGGCGGAAGCATCGAAATCGCAGTTCATCCAGTTTTCTGCCGGAGCATCCGTCGTGTAGGACCATTCCTGACCACACTTCACGACTTCTTTTTCGACAGGAAGCGGTTTGTAGAGACGGGAGTTGATCTTCGCGACGTTTTCCCAGCCCATCTTGTCGACTTTGCGGTCGTAGCTCATCAGACCGTTGACTTCGATCTCAACGTCAGTCGTCTGCGTGTAGACAGCGGCAGAGAGGCCTTTGTCGATCAGCTTGCGCAGCGCGACGATCAGGTTCTGGTACTTCGCGCGGAGGCCTTCCGTATCGGCGAAGGAGACGTAGCCCCAGTTGCCCTGTTTTTTCCACGCATTATCCGGGCACGGCAGACCAAGACCGCCGAATTCACCCAGAACGGTGGCGCGGTTTTCTTCCGGCGGGAACATGCCCGGGCCGGGATAGCGGTGCATGTCGTGAACGTCGCCGCAGCCGCGGTCGCTCCATCCGCTCGGACCGTCGACCAGGCGCGTCGGGTCTTTCGCTTTCGTCCAGTCAAGGACCGTCTGAGTGTCGAACTGGCCCCAGCCTTCGTTGAACGGGACCCACATCACGATGGACGGAGAGTTCTGGAGGGTCTCCATGATCTCGCTCCATTCGCGATAGTAGTTTTCGGTCGATTCCTGCGAGCGGACGATGTCCGGGTCGCGCGGGGAAATATGACGGTCGCCGTTCGGCATATCCTGCCAGACGAGAAGACCCATTTTGTCGCAGTGATAGTAGAAGCGGCGAGGTTCGACTTTCACGTGTTTGCGCAGCATGTTGAAGCCCATTTTCTGCGTCATGATGAGGTCATATTTGAGGGCTTCGTCCGTCGGAGCGGCGTAAAGACCATCCGGCCACCATCCCTGATCGAGCGGACCGTACTGGAAGATGAATTTGCCGTTGACCATCATGCGGGTGATCCCGTCCGCCGTCTTGCCGAGCGTCGAGGTGCGCATGCCGAGGTAGCTTTCCACCGTGTCGACCGTGCGCTGGTTGACGGAGAGACGATATTTCACCGTGTAGAGGAACGGAGATTCGGGAGACCAGAATTTCACGTCCTTGACTTTGCCTGCCATACGGAACTTGCCGTCTTTGACCATCGCGCCGCCGGAGTAGAGCGTGACGCCGGTTTCCGGATCAATGACGTCGGCTTCTACGAAAACGGTCGCTTTCGGATCGGCGACCTTCGCAGTACCCTGAATGACCATGTTTCCGCCATTGCACGGAACGAGTTTGCCGTCGACCACTTTCGCGGCGTAACCTGCGCAGTTCAGAAGCTGACCCTGTTTCGCGACCGGTTCCATCCAGACCGTGGCCCACATACCGGTGACCGGCGTGTACCAGATGCCGTGCGGGTTGGTGACCTGCTTGCCGCGGGGCTGCCAGTGATCGCTGGTCGGGTCGAAGACGACGACTTCGATCTCCTGCTCGCCTTCCGGCTTCAGGGCGCTGGTGATGTCGAAGCTGAACGGAGCATAGCCGCCGATGTGCGTTCCGACATGCTTGCCGTTGACGTTGACGTCGGTTTTCCAGTCGCACGCTTCAAAGTTGAGGATGACGTTCTTGTCTTTCCAGCCGGCCGGAATGGTGACCGTGCGGCGGTAGACGAGCAGATTGTCTTTTCCGACTTCACGTTTGACGCCGGAGAGCGCGGATTCGACCGGATACGGCACGAGGATCTTTCCGTCCCATTTCTGAACGTGTTCACCAGCCTTGATGATGGCGTAATCCCACAGACCATTGAGGTTCACCCAGTCATTGCGGACGAACTGGGGACGGGGATATTCGGGGTGAGCGTTGGCGGGAGAAACCTGTTCAGCCCACGGAGTGAGGATCGGATTTTCCTGGATCTTCCACTCCGCAGCGCCGCACAGAACGGCAGGAATGCTCAGAAGCGCAAAAAGCGCCGGGAGCAGTGCGAGTTTTTTCGTCATGTTGACTCCTTTTTCCAAAAAAATGAACTTTTGCATTTAAACGCAAAAAACGTTTCATCTACACTATAGCATAAAATTTCTGCATTTTCAAGTACTCCCCCCGTGTGGAATAGAAATTTTTTGCAGGGAAATAAAAAAAAGGATTTTTGAGGTACTTTGGGACACGGTCCTGCATTTGAAGGAAAGTGTTCCCAAACGGACCGATACTCTATCCTATTCTGCTTTTGGTTTCACCATTTTCCAGCAGCGGTGGATCCGCTTGTTTCGAAAGTCTTCCGGAACCGTTCGATTTGAGATCTCCCGGATGCTGACGCCCTGGATCTCCGACTCGTTCAGGCGAAAACGCCGATTATTATTCGAGAAGTAGATGACGCCGCCGGGAGCAAGGTGCGGGATCAGGAGATCCAGCATTTCCGCATGGTCGCGCTGAACGTCCCAATCGTCCAGGTCCTTGCTGTTCGAGAACGTCGGCGGATCGAGGATGACCAGGTCGAAAAATTCATCGTCGTAGAGTGCCTCCAGAAAACGGAAAACGTCGCTGCGGACGTACTCGTACTGTGGACCGCGAAATCCGTTGAGTTCCATGTTGTCCTGCGCCCAGTCCAGGTACGTATTGGAAAGGTCCACCGTCGTGACGCTCCCTGCACCTCCCGCAGCAGCGTAGACGCTGAAAGATCCCGTGTACGAGAAGAGATTCAGGACCCGTTTTCCGGCGGCTTCATTGCGCACCATTCCCCGCGTGATCCGGTGATCGAGGAACAGGCCGGTGTCGAGATAGTCGGAGAGGTTCACGAAGAATTTCAGTCCGCCTTCGTGCGCTTCGATGACGAAGTGCTTCGTGTCCCACCGCTCGTACTGGGTCGCTCCGCTTTGACGCCGGCGGCGTTTGAGGAAGATCTTTTCCCGCGGAACATCCAGGACTTTTCCTGCGATCTCCACCATCAGATCCATCCATTCCGACTGCTGTGCGCCGGTCCGGTCATGCGGACGGTCGTATTCGGCAATGTGGAGGCAGTCCTCGTAGCGGTCGATCGCCAGAGGGATCTCCGGAATGTCGCGGTCGTAGAGCCGGAAGCACGTGATCCCGCGTTTCGTCGGCCAGCGTCGGTAGTGGTGCGCGAGTTTTTCCAGACGCCGTTCGAAATCCTGTGCCGAGTGCTTTACCGAGTCGCTCAGACCGCCGAAGGCTGCGCGGATCGGACGTTCCGTTCGGACGGTCTGTTCGGTTTCGGTTCCGGAGTACGCCTGTTCGGAAGTCCCGGTTTCCGGTACGTCCGCGTTTTCGGAAACTTCGGAGGTTTCTGCGGAGCGTTCCTCTGCCGTTTTGGGCGGACGGGGGCCAAAGAATTGGAAGTAGGTACATTCCAGGCGTGAATTGTAGATTTTTCGGCGTCGGTCTGCCTGTTGGCCGATGCGCCGTTCAAAATCGGGGAATCCTGTGTAGATGTAGTGCGACCAGGTCGAAAATTTGCGCAGGACGCCAGGGATCGCGGCATAGAGTTCCTGAAGCTCGCGGTATTCGCCGATCCAGTTTCCGTATGGCGGGTTCATGATGGTGCAGCCGTAGTCGCCGTCCGGTTCTGATTTAAAGAAATCTCGGCATCGAAATTGAATGTCGCCCGAAACTCCGGCCATTTCGGCATGGTACTGAGCCATTTCGACGGCATCCGGATCCAGATCGCACCCCATGATCGGAGCGGGTATCGACGGCAGGATCGCGTCATGAGCGGCTTTGCGGACTTCTGTCCAGTCGGAGAACGGGATGGCGTTCCACGCTTCCGAGACGAAATTCCGTCGGAGACCCGGCGCGATATTTCGGCCGATGAGGGCGGCTTCGATCGGAATGGTGCCGCTTCCGCAGAACGGGTCGAGCAGGGGACGCTCCGGATTCCAGTAGCTCAGAAGTACGAGACCGGCCGCCAGTGTTTCACGCAGCGGAGCCGCGCCGACGAGCTTGCGGTATCCGCGCCGATGGAGTCCTTCGCCGGTCGTGTCGATGGTCAGCGTCGCCCGGTCTTTGAGAAGCGAGACCTCGATCGGATATTTCGGGCCGTCTTCGGGGAGTTCCGCGGTATTCCACGCTTTGAGAAGGCGCGTCACGACGGCTTTCTTCACGATACTCTGGCACGCCGGGACGCTGGTGAGTTTCGAGCGGACGCTGCGTCCGTCAACGGGGAAAGCCGCGTTTTTTGGAAGCCAGCGTTCCCAGGGGAGTTCGACAGTCCGGTCAAACAGTTCCCCGAAATCCTCCGCGGGAAATTCCGCCATTCGAATGAGCACTCGGCCCGCGCAGCGCAGGTGGATGTTCGCCCGGCAAATATCCCGAACGGAGCCGTGAAAGAGCGTTCGGCCGACCTCGATATTTTTGGCGTCGAATCCCATTTCCCGCAATTCGCGCGCCACAACAGATTCCAGCCCCATTACCGACGTTGCGATGAGTTCCACGGAAGGATTGGTTTCGGACATAAAGGACTCCGTTTTTGAAAAAACAAGCGGGGAATTTTTGGTTTTCCTAAAAAATGCACCGGGACGGATACGCTGATGAACGCACCGTCCCGTTCCTTTCTTCATTATACTCGAAACCGATTTTTTGTCAATAGACGGACTACCGCTGGATCAGAAAACGAAAAAGACGCGTCCAAAAGTACGTCCATGTCCTGACGCCGCTTCCTCGCGAGGCCGCTTTTCCGGCTTACTCAATTTTCTGAAACGCGATCACTTCTTTCTCCGCGTACCGTTCCGCTTTTGAACCGGCTTTGCCGTAGATCGTGAGGTTCGTGCAGCAGCAGAACACGTGATCTCCAAAGTACGTCACGTTGTCGGGGAGCGTCACGGACGTGAGGCTGGAGCAGCCGGAGAACGCTTCATCTCCAATGCACATCACGCTGTCGGGGATCGTCACGGACGTGAGGCTGGAGCAGCTGGAGAACGCTTCATCTCCAATGCACATCACGCTGTCGGGGATCGTCACGGACGTGAGGCTGGAGCAGCTGGAGAACGCTTCATCTCCAATGCACATCACGCTGTCGGGGATCGTCACGG
>JAGBAA010000105.1 GCA_017939795.1 Thermoguttaceae bacterium | reverse complement strand
TCCGAGCCGCCGTTCCGGATCCGTCTGCACGAACTGCGCGGGATCCACTCCTTCTCCGGAATCATTGAAGAGTCCCTCTTTCCCCTGAATGACCGTCAGGCGCGTCTCTCGAAGCGGATCCGGATCTGGAACACGCCAGTGCGTGATCGCTCCCGAACGGTAAAAAACGGGCATTTGTGCGTGAAATTGCCGATTCCATTCCGAATCCCACGGTTCGTCGAGCCGGATCTGTTCGTAAAGTGCTTTCTCTTTCTCGCCAAGGTACGGTAAAATCAGCACGCGCCACGAATGAAGCGGTTTCCCCTCCGCGTCCCGGGTGAATGCCGGAGGCAGTTTCCCGCCATGCTCCAGCCGGTAAAGCTCCATTGCGTATCCAATGTGCGCCAGTGATTCGGAGATCTCATCAAGCGCAAGCTGCGAATAGAACAGCCAGGAGGCAGGTTCCGTAAATAAAAGCGTCAGATGTTTGGCACGTTCCCGCGGATCCAGGAGATGAAAAAAGAGATTTCCGGTCCTTAACTTCTCATATTCGAGATCCTCTTCCCGGTTCAACATTTTCCAGTACCTGTTCTGCATGAAACGCGAGGCCGCATTCCAATCGTATCCAACTCGCAAAAAGAGGAACTCCGCCAATCCTTTTCTGCTTCGTCCCTCCGGCAGGATGACCTGAATGTCTTCTATGCCCGCTTTTCCAGCGGAGAGCCTTTGAAAAAGATCCAGAATGCACAGCATCTCGTGCTTCAGAAACTTTTTTTTCTGCTCTTTACGTCCAGTATCCCATGAAATTTCCCTCAAAGTTTGGAGCTGCTCTGCCGTCAGCGTTTTTTCAGGTACTGTCTTCAGCGGCAGACTCAGGAACTTTCGTTCCATGCGGCATATCGCCAACTCTTCCACGAATACCAAAAGCGGTTCCCGGCACTTTCGGAGGATCCGGAGTCCTGCGTTTCGATCCCGGATCGCGCCGTCAACATCTCCATCCAGAAGCTGACTTGCCGCACGGAAAAAGAGCGCGTCACTAAAGTCTTTCAACAAATCCGTATGAGGCAGTTGGAGCGAAAAAAGGATTTTTTCATCCTCCATCCGAATGAGCGGGTAAAAGAAGAAATCTGCCGCGTCCATTTCCCGAATGAATGCGTCCAGCGCAGGGGAATTGGCCTCGAGCCACGCACGGCGGAACGTTTCCTCATAGATCGGACTGGAAAAGTCCGTGATGTCGCCGGCCTCATACTCTTCCGTAAAAAGTTTTTCCTGTTCCTCCGAGGTCTCATGCTCCGGATATTTTTTTGCCAGAAGGTCCCAAAACACGGAACTCACAGACTGAAACGTCAACTGCGGTTCGACGTTCTCCAGCCCGAGTTTCTCGAAGACCAGCGCGTCGCGCTCCGGCGTGGGTCCTTCGGCCTGCATGGAATCGAAACTTCCAAAGATCCGCACCAGACGCCGTGCGGCATTCCGGTCCGTCGCGATGTCTTTCGGAAACTGCGATTGAATGTACGCCCAGAAATCGACCTCTTTTCCGTCGGGCGTCCTTGGCTCCGTCACGATCGTGGTCTCCGGCGAGATC
>JAGBAA010000104.1 GCA_017939795.1 Thermoguttaceae bacterium | reverse complement strand
TTCACCGGAGCCGTGAGCGCAAGGGCCATCAGCGCGGAGGCGGTGAGGGTGATCTTGCCGGTTTTGGCGAATGTTTCCAATGCACGGCGAAGTGTGTTCGTGTTTGTTTTCATGGTTTTACCTCATTTAATGAAACATTTGAAGATCCCGGATGTCTGACTTGTTTTCGTTTCGCCAATCAAAACAGTAAAACGGAATACACCGGTACTGAGGATAAAATCGAGAATTTTGGAGGATATTATGAAAAAAATTACCCATGTCATCAATCTCCCCCCTCCCCCGCAAATTAACATAGCGGAAAAGTTTACTTCTTTAGAAAAATCTGAAAGGAGGGTATGCCGAATCGTTTGAGGGATCGGAGAAAATGGATGGAGCTGGTACTGTGGAGAGGGCGTCATCAAATTTTTTTGTCGGGGGCTTTTCAAAAAGGAAGATTTGTGGTATAATACGGTATGTGTTCATAAAAATGAGGAGCGCGAGGCTCTTTCGACCCTTTTCAGTCCAGCAAGGACAAGGAGAAACGTCATGTTTTCAGGTATCGTTGAAGCGATGGGTACGATCGCCCGAATCGAGATGGAAGCCAATGGTCCCGGATGCCGGCTCGTCATTCGTGAAGCAGGGATCGCTGCGGAAACGAAAGTCGCGGACAGTGTCGCCATCAACGGCTGCTGCCTGACCGTCGTGGAGAAGAACGGCGATGAACTGGGCTTTGATGTCGGTCCGGAATCGCTTGCCCGAACGAATCTCGGCGAGAAAAAGGCCGGCGATCTGGTGAACATGGAACGTGCACTTGCGGTCGGCGACCGGCTCGGCGGGCATATCGTTTCGGGACATATCGACGGCACCGGCGTGCTTCTGGAACGGAAAGATGAGAAGGAATGGTCCTTCTTCAAGTTCGGCATCTCGCATGAGATCGCGAAACAGATGGTCGAAAAAGGCTCCATCGCCATCGACGGTACGAGCCTGACGGTCTGCGAGGCGGAACCGGATTACTTCACCGTCGCGCTGATCCCCTTTACGCTCGAAGTCACCACGCTCGGCAGAATGCAGCCCGGGTGTGTCGTGAATCTTGAGACGGACATTCTGGCGAAGTACGTGCAGCGTCTCGTCGAATCGCGTGAGTGGGACGAAGGACAGCGCAGAGACTAGGATCGTCTGGAGGCGGAGAGTTTCGGAAGGCGTTCATTTTTAATTCGTGAAAAAAGAAGGAAATCAACATGAAAATTGGACTCGCAGGGTATCAGGGGTCGGGAAAAAGTTCCCTTTTTCAGTGGCTGACGGGCGTTGAACCGGATCCGGCCAAGTCTCACGTCGGACAGAGTGCCATGGCGGCGGTTCCGGATGTGCGTCTGGATGAGCTGGCGAAGATCTTCAAGCCGAAGAAGCTTACGCACGCACTGATCGAAGTCACCGATACGCCGGGCCTGAGCCGGGATCAGGAAGGGAATGCGCAGAAACTCGCGTCGATCCGTGAGGCGGATTCTCTTGTGCTCGTCGTCGCGGGGTACGGCGGAGCGGATCCGAAGGATGAGTACCAGAAATTTTATGAAGATCTCCTTCTCGCAGATATGGACCTCGTCCAGCGCCGTATCGAAAGGGTGAAGGAATCGCAGAAACACCCGCTTCCGAAAGAAGAAAAGGAAAAAGTCCAGTTCGAGATGGATACGCTCCAGAAAGTCAACGACGGTCTGGAATCCGGAAATCCGGTCCCGGCGAGTGCTCTGGATGCGGATGAACTGCACGTTCTGGCATCGTTCCGTCTCTTCACGCATAAATCGTGCATGGTGCTGGTCAATACGGCCGATGATGAACAGGATTACGCGCGGTTTAACGGGATGCTCGGCGAGAAGATCCAGGTACTTGCCGCTCCGGTCTCGCTGATGCGGGAACTTTCCACCATGTCGGCGGAAGACGGTCAGATGCTCGTCGAGGAAATGGGCCTGAAAACGGTGGACCGCGATGAGATCATCACGACGATGATGGACGTTTCCGGCCAGATGACGTTCTTCACCGCCGGGGAAGACGAAGTCCGGACGTGGCTCATCCGCAAAGGCGCGACGGCCCTGGATGCGGCCGGCTCGATCCACACGGACCTTGCGCGCGGCTTCATTCGTGCGGACGTGATCCCGGTCGCGGACCTGATCCGCCTCGGCTCGGAAAGTGCCGTGAAAGCCGCCGGTCTTGCGCACAGCGAGATGAAAGGCTACGTCATCCAGGACGGCGACAGCCTGCACATCAAGTTCAGCGTCTGAGGTTTTTTCAGCCTCTTGAGTCTGTTTGCTTTGGATCCGTCGGTACACGGTGTATTGGCGGATCTTTTTGTGCCGTGAAAGTCCGAGTGCGTCCAAATTTGAAATTTTTTGGAAAAGCATGAAAAAAACTATTGACAGAACGGAGGTTTTACGTATAATTAAGGATGAGTGTCCGGTCGGACTTCCATTTTGTGTAAAAGGAGCAAAGCATGGCAGTGAAAGCGGATGAAACATTAACGCTGGAAACAGAACAGAGCCGGTGGTTTCTGGACAGGATGCGGTATGCAGATACGCACTACGAGCCGACTCCGGAGAGAAAACCGGATATGCAGGCAGTTCTGGAAAAAATAGAAGTCCGGCGGCGTAAGCGTCAGAATTAAATTTCGATGAGAGAAAATTTGAACTCTTTTATTTGGAAAGGATGGGTCCTCGAAAAGCTCGAGGATTTTTCCATTTTGGAAGGTTTCGATTGCGGTGATGCTGAGATCAATGACTACTATCGAAATCTGGCCTATGCACATTATGCTGCCGGAATTACCGAAATATACTGCTTCTATCCGATCGGTGACGGCTGTTCACAGGAGGACAGTGCTGCATTTGCCGACCTGTGCTGCAGCAGCATTAATCTGAAAGTCTGGCCCGAAGAACGGAAACAGGAAGCGGGGCTGGACAGGTTTGCGTATGCGAGTTTTCCATCAATGAAATTGACGCGCCTCGGTGTCGATAGGGAATTTCATGGTCTTGGGGTCGGGACTCACCTGTTGGATGCTGTCAAAAACTATTTGGTTCAGAATCATCTTTTTGGTTGCCGATTTCTTCAGGTCGATGCGTACAATACAGAAAAAACACTTCGGTTCTACTGTGAAAAAAATCAGTTTCAGCGTGTGCCGCTTTCAAAAAATATCCGGCTGGAAGAACGTCCGACGGTCCCGCTGATGTTTGACCTTGCCCTGCTGAGACGAGTGCCGTCTGATGGTGGAACGGGAATTTTTTGAGTCTCTGAAGGCGGTGGGGCTTTACAGAATGGGGATTTTGTGCTAAACTATGGAAATAGTTTGATTTTCCCTTCCCCCCCCTTTTCCGAGTGAAAGGATAAAAAATGCCAGAACCAGTGAAAATGACGCCGATCATGAAGGAAATTGCCGGCGTGAAGATCGCGGATCTCGTTGGTGAGTTCGGGACTCCGCTTTTCGTGTATGATGAAGCGCGGATCCTCTCCCAGCTTAAGGATCTGGAACAGTTCGACGTCGTCCGCTACGCGCAGAAGGCGTGCAGCAATCTCGCGATCCTTCGGATCCTGCACCGTGCGGGCGCGAAGGTCGACGCAGTCAGCGCGATGGAGATCCTCCGAGCTATTAAAGCCGGTTTCAAACCCCATCCTGAAACGGAAGATGAGATCCCGGAGATCGTCTACACCGCGGATATTTTCGACCGGGATGCGCTGGACCTGTGCGTGAAGTACGGGATCCACGTCAACTGCGGGTCGATCGACATGATCCACCAGCTCGGAAGAGCGATGAACGAACGTCCGGAAACGGAATATCCGGTCGAGATCACCCTGCGGATCAACCCCGGTTTCGGTCACGGACACAGCCAGAAAACGAACACGGGCGGGCCGCTTTCGAAACACGGCATCTGGTACCAGGATATTCCCACCGCACTGGCAGTCGCCGGCCGGTACGGTCTGATGATCACGGGACTGCACATCCACATCGGGTCGGGTACCGATTTCGAACACCTCGCGCAGTGCTGCTCCGCGATGAAGGACTTTGCGATGACGGTCGGAAGTTCCGTTCACACGATCAGCACCGGCGGCGGGCTTCCGACGGTTTACCGGGAAGGCGATGAATACGTCGATATCGCGAAATACTATGAGCTTTGGGACAAAACGCGCTGCGAGATCGAGCAGATGAACCAGACGCCCATCACGCTGGAGATCGAGCCGGGGCGGTATCTTGCGGCGGAAAGCGGTTTCATGCTCTCGGAAGTCCGTGCGGTGAAGACGCAGGGCGGAACGGATCTTTTCTACCTTCTCGATGCCGGATTCAACACGCTGGCGCGTCCGATGCTCTACGGATCCTACCATCCGATGGCGATCTGTCCGCTCAACGGCGACCCGGATGAAGAACGTCCGATGGTCAATGCCGTCGTGTGCGGCCCGCTGTGTGAATCAGGAGACGTCTTTACGCAGGAAGAGGGCGGTTTCGTCGTGACGCGCGAAATGCCGAGAGCCTGGACCGGCGATGTGCTCGTCATGGGCGGGGCCGGAGCGTACGGCTTCGTCATGGGGTCGAACTACAATTCGAAACTCTACGCGGCCGAAGTGCTCATCCGCGGCGGGAAACCGTACTGCATCCGCAAGCGGCAGACGTTCGAGCAGCTCGTGGAAAACGAGATCATGCTTGACGATTGAGGTTTTCAGAAACGCGCAAAACTCCATCGTTCGCGGGAAACTTCGGACGGCGGAGTTTTTTTTGTTTTGTGTTGCGGAAATGTCTTTTTGTTCTCTTGACAGACGGCGGATTTTTTGCTAAGATCCATCTGTGGAAACGTTCATGGTGAGCGTTTCGTTCGTTTTGGTTTTCCCAAACGGTGAAGGAATTTCCGTCATGTCCAATCCGTCCAATCCTCCTCTTCCGCCGGATGCACCGGCTCCCGCACCACCTCCGCTCCCGGCAGGATCCGCTTCGGAGGCAGATCCGTCTGTTTCGTCCGTCGGTGTTTCCGCGTCGAAAGGGAGGAATCTTGCGGATGTTCTTCAGGAGTTTTCCCAGCAGCAGAAGATGATGAAGGAAGAGCTTCAGAAGATCATCGTGGGGCAGGAAGAGGTCATCGAGCAGCTTTTTGCGGCCATTTTTACGCGCGGACACTGCCTTCTGGAAGGTGTTCCCGGGTTGGCGAAGACGCTGATGGTCAGCACGCTGTCGCGGATCCTGGACGTGGATTTTAAGCGCATCCAGTTCACGCCGGACCTGATGCCGTCGGACATCACGGGGACGAACGTTCTGGATGAGGATGAGAATGGACGGCGAAATTTCCGTTTCGTGGAAGGCCCTATCTTCACGAACGTCCTTCTCGCAGACGAGATCAACCGAACGCCGCCGAAGACGCAGTCCGCGCTGCTTCAGGCGATGCAGGAACGGGAAGTAACGGTCGGACAGCATACGTATGCGCTCCCGGACCCATTCTTCACCATCGCGACGCAGAACCCGATCGAGCAGGAAGGGACCTACCCGCTCCCCGAGGCGCAGCTGGACCGATTCATGTTCAACATTCGGATCGATTATCCTGCGCGTGAAGAGGAAGAGCGCATCCTTTCGCAGACAACGCGCCGGGAGAAAGTCGAAGTCCGGAAGATCCTCTCCGCCAAGGCGATCTCGAACATTCAGAAACTCGTGAATTCCGTGGCGGTGAGTCAGTACATCGTGAAGTACGTGACCTCACTGGTGCGGGCGACCCGGCCGAAAGACGAATCCGCGCCGTCATTCATTCGTGAGCTGGTCGATTGGGGGGCCGGTCCGCGGGCAGGGCAGTTTCTTATTCAGGGCGGGAAGGCGATCGCGGCGATGGACGGACGTTTTTCTGTTTCGATCGACGACATTCGGCGTGTGGCGGTCCCGGTCCTGCGTCACCGTTTAAGCGTGAATTTTCAGGCACAGGCCGAGGGAATGACGAACGACATGATCGTCCAGCGTCTCATCGGCGCGATCCCCGCGCCTCCGATCCCTAAGATGGATAAATAGAATGAAAACCGCACATTTCGAACACTTTGGAACGTGCGGTTTTTTATTTGTGAAGAATTGCAGAAAAATTCAGTCGAGACACGCGTCCGGATGGCCATCGCGGATCATCTGGATCTTCTGCGGCGCGTAAATGTCCGTCACGTACGTGATCCCTTTGCTGATGAGCGATTCGACTTCCATTTTGAAGCCGTGCTTGAGCATTTTCGCGATCTCTTCCTGCCATTCTTTTTTATCGGCGAACCACGGGTAATCCGCAATCTGTTTCGCGCGCTTGCGGTCATTGTCGTTCAGGGCGATCGTGACGCTTGGCGACAGACCGCACAGCTCGTAGTCGTCGGAGCGGATGCCGATGAATTTTGCTTCCGGGACGGCCATGCGTTTGGATTCGAAGGCCAGGTTGATCGACCCCTGCTTGATGACGGAGTAAATATAGTACCCCCACGGGTCATTATCGAGCAGACAGTAGATCGGGAGGCCAAGTTCCCGATTCAGACGGTAGAGCAGACGCCGGACTCCGCGTGACGGCTGGCCTCCGCCGTGGGTCAGGATGCAGTTGTGCTTCTTCCAGAATTTATCTTCATTGAAGCGCTGCCAGACGGTG
Organism: Thermoguttaceae bacterium; assembly: GCA_017939795.1. Classification (GTDB taxonomy): domain Bacteria; phylum Planctomycetota; class Planctomycetia; order Pirellulales; family Thermoguttaceae; genus RGIG3701. The sequence goes on along the minus strand of JAGBAA010000104.1, from coordinate 35,663 downwards.
TCTTTTTCGACATGGAGGACGAAATCCGCCTTGCAGAGTTTCGGGTCCAGCGTAATGACTTCCGGCTCGACGATCGACGGGATGCCGTAGCCGCCGGAACCCATTCGGGAACAGTCGATCCGGTCCCCGCGGTCGATGATGGTGATGTTTCCGACCATATCGCCGCGTTTCTGTGCGTAAAGATGGAGTTCCTCGCGCAACGTGGAGAGGATGACCTCCAGATCCTCGATGATCGGGTCACTTTCGGACTGATCGTTGAACGTTTCTTCCTTCACGCCTTTGATCGTGTGCTTCGCCTGGTAGTACATACCACGGATGCTGAGCGTTTTGCCCTGGCTGATGAGCTGGTTCGCACCTTCCGCGATGAGCAGCGTCTGCATGAAACTGCGTGCCTGCGAGAGATTGAAGAGGGTGCGCGATGTCGTTTTTTCGCCCATCTCAATGATCCGGTCCAACTCATTGAACCAGACGTTCGACAGGGAGCGCGACGGGATCTGGATGAGCGGATCTTCACGTTCCTCGGCACTCATGGCGACGCTGCCGGCAAGAAGCTTGATCTTTTCGACCGTACGGATGTCTTTTTCGGTAAGTTTTGCTGCTTTCGGCGGTTTGGCGTCCATCATCATCAGCGGCGACGGCTGAGGCTGGGAGGCGGTTTTCGATGTGCGTTTTTTGGCCATGAGTCTGTTTCGTGTTCTGCGGAAACGGAATGTGTTTGGAACGGATCGTTTCGAACGAGGTCCATCCGGCAGAAAGTTTTCTGGTTAAGGGAAATGGAAAAAATCAAATCTCGCCGATTATACCATATTTCAGATTTTTTTCAAGAGCTGGGAAATTTTTTCGGAAAAATAGAGTTTTGTGCATCAAAAAACGAAAATGCTCTTGCGGGGGACGGAGATTTTTGCTAGAGTAAGACGTACAGTGTTTTTTTGAGAGCACACGTTTTTGAGAGCACGGAGAAGTTCGTGCGTTTCGGACTTCCGGTTCCAGTCAGGTTGAGGAATTTCCATGGATCCTTCCGCTTCACGTTTTATTTGGGGACGCCGTTCCCTTTGTTTTTTCCTTTTTGCCGTACTTTGCCTCACGTGCGTGACCGGCTGCGGGCAGGCACTGGGACTTCTGGCGCGCGCTATTCATGGCGATAATGTGGATCCGCCCTGCATGGATATGGAAGGAAAAGTTGCCGTCATCGTGCGTCCGAGAGCTTCGACCACCTACCAGTACGGAGACGTCTCGAATGAACTGGCGCGTGTTCTGAACGTGAAGATCGGTATGGGACTCAAGAATTTCAAGAAAAAGAAACGCGAGAAGATCTCTCTCATTCCGCATGACCGGATCCAGGAGTACAGTGACGGAATGCACGCAGAAACGGATTTCGTTGAGATCGGAAAAGCCGTCGGTGCGGATCAGATCGTTGCGGTGGACCTGCTCGGGTACAATCATATCGCAGGGACGAACGTCTGGCAGGGACACGCAAACGTAAATGTTCAGCTCATCGACGTGAAGACCGGCGACATCGTCTACCAGCCGGATTCACTCGCCGAGTACATTTACCCGCGAAATAATGTGGTCTCCGCGACCGATAAAAGCGAGTTCGATTTCCAGCGCGAGTACATTCTGCGCCTTGGGAACTACATCAGCAAGCAGTTTGTCCCCTACGATCGGTTTGAAGTCGATTTCTGATCGGACCGGCTGCCAGTCTGAAACATTTCATGAAAAACGGGAACCTCAAAAAATCTGAAGTTCCCGTTTTTTTATGGCTCTGGTCCTGCCGCAGAAAGCTGCGGATGGGCTGGTTGCCGGATCAGGCATTTTTCTTCGCCTCGGCGATCTCGTAGCTCGTATCGCAGAGTTTCAGCATCGTCTCCAAATCAAGCTGCTCAGCACGTGTTTCCGGTTTGAGTCCCATTTTTTCGAGAATGAGATCCACGTCCGATTTTTCCAGCTGATTCTTGAAACAGGAGATTAGCTCGCTGCGCAGGAACTTCCTGCGATGGAAGAACATGGCGCGGATGAAATCATGCCAGCGGTGCAGGTCGGTGACTTTGGCGCGTTTCTCCGGCCGGTACTCAAGGTGAACGATGGCAGAGTAGACCTTCGGCGGCGGGAAGAAGACTCCCGGCGGAATGATGCGCACGATTCGGACGTCCGCCTGGCACTGGCACCAGAGGGAAAGTGCACCGTAGTCCTTCGTGTTCGGTTCCGCCATCATGCGCTCGCCGACCTCTTTCTGGATCAGGACCGTCATGGATCTCGGCGGATCCGGAAGCGCGAGCAGGTTCGTCATGATGGGGGTCGCGACACTGTACGGCAAATTCGCCACGAGTTTCAGATCCGCGTCGGGATACTGTGCCCGCAGAGAGTCGATCTGTTCCATGACGACCGGATTCAGGCGGTTTTTGTTCTTGAGAATGTCCTGATTCAGCATCGTGACGTTTTCGCACGAGAAAAGCTCCTCGCCGGCGAGCTGGAAAAGCTGAGGATCCAGTTCCACCGTAATGACGTGACGCGCCAGCGGCGCCATTTGCACCGTCAGTCCTCCCGTGCCGGTCCCGACTTCCAGAATGATGTCCGTCGGCTGAATGTCTGCGCTGCGTACCACCAGCTTCAGAAGATTCTGGTCCATGAGGAAATTCTGCCCCAGTTTGTGCTTCGGTGAAATTCCCGCTTCCTCGAAACGGCGAAGTAAAAATTTGAGTGTCTGGTCCTGCATAAAATCTTGTTTCCGCTGGTCCGTGACCGTCGGATCTTCCTTTCGTGAAAAAGTTTCTCTAACTGACGTACTCCATTTTACCATAGAATGACTTTTTTTCAAGGTCCGGTAAACAAAAAAATCAAACTTCCGGCAGAAGTACAGAGGAAAATCTTCCGGAATGTTTTGAAACTTAGGGCCGAAACTTTAAAAAGACGGTTCTTCTGATCAAAAAAACGGGAAAGACGAAGATGTTCTGCGGTCTCCGGCAGGAAATGGATCCCTGGTTCCAAAATATGCCGGAACTTACCGCCGATTTTGAACTTTTTCCCATGGATTTTGGGGAAACCCTTTACTTTTTTGCGGATCCATGCTATACTGAAAACTGGAAATTTGATGATTTTGTAAAAAAACAGATAAAAAGCCTGCCGGAGGAAATTTTTCATGAAATTCAGATCCTGTTTTGTGTTTTTGCTGAGTTTGTGTTTTGGCTGGATGGTATCGAGTGCGTTTGGCGAGACCGTGACGCTGCGGTCGGATTCCGGAACGGAAGGTCAGGGGAAAAATGAGGTTCTGGTCGATTTTGATTCGGAGACCGGAGGTATTCAGAAACTGGAATTTCATGGGAAGTCATGGATCCCGGAAGGGGATTCGTTCATGCCGTTCGACATCAGTCAGGGGGTGAAGGAAACGACGGACCAGAAGTGGATCGCGTGGAAAAATACGGAATTTATTGGGCTGGAGCAGCCGGATCCGAAGACCGTCATTTTGCGCTACCGAACGGGCGGCTGGACTGTCGCGCTGACCTGGTTCTGGGATTCTGAAAAGAAAATGCTCGGACGGAAGGTGAAATTTTTCTGGGAGGGCGGCGAAGAGATCAAGATCCGAGCGTTCTGGTGGCGTTTTCCGACGTTTCTCTGTGAGGACGGTGCGTATTTCTTCACGCCGGGACAGTTTCCCCCGCAGAAGCACCTGATTGCTGAAATGAACGGGAAACGAAGCTGCTGGGATCGTCCGGGGATCGTGCAGCTGGCGAAAGACTGCTCGCTGATCTTCATTCACGACCACGCAGATCCGACGATGGACCAGGGGGGGACCGAATTTGACCGGAAAGTGCTTCCGGGTGAAGCGAAAACTGCCGCCGATTCTGGAAATTCCAGCCCTGAGACTGGCGGGATGATCGGCGTACAGGTCACGCAGGTCTTCAACATCATGGGGAGGATCCGTCCCGGAGATACGCAGGAACTGGGGACGACGTACCTTGCGTTTTTTGCGGGAGACGGCGAAGCTGCCCTGAACAGCGTGCACGACTGCTTTGAGCGTCTTGGACGGACTGTGCCGAAAGATCGACCGGAAGTTTTTCAGAAACTCCTTCTCTACTCGTTCCATCCGGGAGGCTCGATCGGCAGCAATATGCAGGACCTTGGCGGTTTTTCAGCCGCGCTCCCATTTGTGGACCGGATCGCGGAGACGGGCGCGAACTCGGTCTGGATGCTTCCTCTGGAAGACCGCGGGATCTACTGGCCGCGCGATTACTATCGATTCCAGGACGGACTTGGGACCGGCGATGAGTACCGTGCGCTGGTGAAGAGAATGCACGAACGCGGATTTTACGTCATGCAGGATTGCGTGCCGCATGGCGGGAGCAATGAATTTGAGCGCGCAAAACAGCATCCGGAATGGCTCGTCTACGATGAGGATGGTTCTACGTTCCATTACTGGTGCTTCGACTTCAACTGGCCGACGTGGCGTGAGTACATGAAAAACGTCGCGAAACACTACATGAAAAACTACGGCGTGGACGGCTACCGGATCGATGCGGTCTCCGGGTCGAAAATTCCGAACTGGAATCCCGAAATTCCGTATGCCCGTGCGAGTTTTGCGAAACTTCAGGCCGGCTTCAATATGCAGCGATCCATTCGTGAAGGCGTGAAGGAAGAAAGTCCCGTCCGCGGCGGCGTTCTGGCGGAAGTCGGAAACGATTTCTTCGGGAGCGTCAGCGATGCGGTCTACGATTTTGCCGGATGCTATCAGGTCTTTCAGTCGCTTCGACAGGACTCTCCGGATATTTTCGTCCAAAACATTCGCCGCTGGTTCCATGAGTGCCGAATGGGGAGCATGAAGGGACTTTTGCGGATGCGTCATTCCGAAAGTCACGATTCGGTCCGGTCCCAATACTGGTACGGAACGAACGCCGCACGGGCCGTCGTGGCACTCACTGCGATGGCGGACGGGATCCCGCTCATCTACCAGGGGCAGGAGGTCGGAAATATCGAAACGTACGCCCGGCTTTTCGCGGTCCGGAAGGCGCTTCCTGAAATGCAGAACGCCAATTTCGACTACCTCGGAGTTCCCGCTCCGGATGGTGTTTGGGCAGTCGGATACGAAAAGGATGGTGGGCGGTCCGTCGGTTTCATTAATTTTAACGACACGCCGATCGAATTTGAGCTTGACGTGAATGCTTTGCCGGGCGTGAAGCGTGATGCCGTGAAGAACGTGACGGAAATGCTTCCGGGACGCCTGATCGCCGTGAAAAACGGGAAAGTATGCGTGACGCTTCCACCGTACGGCGCGAATGTTTACGCGCTGCGTGAGGTCGATTTCGCACCTCCTTCCGTGAATGCTTCGGAACCTGCGGCAGAGCGTACTCTTTCGCCGGAAAATACACTGCCGGAAAATATGCTGATGCTTTCCGGAACGGATTGGAAAGCGTACGTCAACGGAACGACTGGACTTTTGGACTCCATGACCCGAAACGGAAAGGAACTGCTCGGCGAGTCTGTTTTTTCGATGACGTCCAACTCACCGGTCGTCTGCACATTTGCGGATGAGAAGAAGCTCGTCTTCCTGAAAAAGTGCGGTTCCGCCGAATTTCGGCTGACGTACCGGGTCGAAAATGACCGGCTTCTTCTTTCTGCGGAGCGGCTGAATGGTTCGGTTCCGCAAGACTGTGCGCTTTATTTTCCGTGCCCGAAGGCGGGGATCTGGAGTGCGTCTACGGCTGAAGGATCGCTGCGCGACCGCCTTTTCTACCGTACGGATAAAACCATCGACGTGAATGCGCGGCACAGTATCTACTGGCGGCCATTGGAACTGGACGTTCTCTACGATTCCTTCTACCAGCCGCTTTGGCGCGATGCATCCGTGACGGCCGAGTGGTCGGATGCTGCCGTTTCATTCTGCTTTGACGAAACGCAGATCCCCGCGCGTGTACGCTGGCTGAATCACTGCGATGGACGCAAGGTCCTCACGGCCGCCGTTTCGCTGAACGCTCCGCTGAACATGGAACTGCCGAATGCCTGGACCATCGCCATCGTACCGGGAATGCCTGGTTCGGCATTGCCTCTGGCTTCTCGTGTTGCGGAACCGGTTCGCAGTGATTCGGAAACGGGCTTTACGCTGCGTCCGACGGCTGGCGGGTACTTTTTCGAGAACGAGCATTTTTTGCTGACTATTTCGCGTTTCGGGCACGTTCAGAATTTCGTCTCGAAAAAGACGGGACAGACGATCTTTGGAGAAGGGGTCCTCTATACGGATTACGGTTTGGGGCCAAAGGGAGAACGGTATCTGAATTCCAATGAGATCGAGACGTGGGCGCGTATCGAGACGCTGAAAAACGGAGACGTTCGGCTTCATTTTGAAGGACGCCTTCGCAAAAAGGATCGTTTTGGCCGGATGCCGCAGCCGGTGAGTTTCGTGACGGAATTTACGCTGGGAAGATCCGATTCCCTACGAATGCGCTCCCGGATCGATGCGCCGCACGCGAAAGATACGTCCTCTGCGTTCCTCGCGTGGATGTTCAACAGTCCGACGATCGATGAATTCGATTTCCGGAAAGACGGCCGTTCACTCGTTTCGGAACGACCGCAGGAACTGAATGCGCGAGCCTGGCAGACGAAAAACGGAGACGTCATGCCGGATGAAATGGTCCTGAAAGCAGACGGTACTCCGCTGGTGACCGTCACGGAATTTGCGCGTGAGCTGCCCGCGAATATTTTCATGGATCGGAAGAACTTTTTCTTCTGCTTCTTTGACGGAAATTTGAGTGCTCCGGTTCCCTGCTCGCAGGACTGTGAGTGGACGTTCCGTGTGCATTGACCCCGGGTAGACCTTAAATCAGAATTGATTTTTCGGTGCGGCAGAAACTGCATTGCTGCACTTTGATCCACCTTTAACTCATGGAGAAAAACATGAATCGACGAAATTTCCTTTCCTCTGCGGCACTTGGCAGTGCGGCGGCTTTTGGTACTTTGAGTACGTTAGGGACGATGGGGGCCTCGAGTGGTCTTCTGGCATCGGGATCGGCTTCAAAAACTGCGTCGGGAACTGCGTCAGAAACAGCATTCCAGCCTTTGCGGCCTAATCCTAAAGCTCCGGTCACGCAGTTGACGCACGGTCCCAAATACCATTGGGGCGCATACTATGATCAGCTTCATTTTGATCCGACGGACCGGCTCGTGACTGGACTTGAAGTTGATTTCCATCACCGTTCCCCGGAACCGACGGATCGGATCCAGGTCGGTCTGATCGATCTGGAGGACAAAAACCGCTGGACTCCGATCGGCAGCTCCGTTGCGTGGAACTGGCAGCAGGGCCCGATGTTTCAGTGGATCCCCGGACGGGAAAAATTTGAAGACGCCGAAGTCGTCTGGAATGATCGGGATGGTGACCGGTTCTACGCGCACGTTTACTGTCCGGCGACGGGGAAATATCGTGAACTTCCGCACGCTGCGTACGTTTTGGCTCCGAACGGCGAGTATGCTCTCTTCCCCGATTTCGCGCGTCTGAACGATACTCGGCCCGGCTACGGCTACTGCGGAGTCCCGGACAAAAACGCGAATGTTGCGGCTCCGGATGATGCGGGGATCTGGAAAATGGACCTGCGTACCGGCGAGACGAAACTCCTGTTTTCCTTCCGGCAGGTCGCGGATATGGTTCCGGAAGGCGGGTACTCCAAAGGCGCGAAGCACTGGTTCAATCACATTCTGATCGCTCCTGACTCAAAACGTTTCCTTTTCCTTCATCGCTGGCGCGGCGAAGATGAGATCAAACCGAACTGGGCAGGGTGGAAGACCCGGCTCATGACGGCAAACGCTGATGGCTCGGATATTTACGTCCTGAATCCGTTCAACATGACGTCCCATCTCGTGTGGCGTGACCCGACGCACATCATCGCGTATGCGAATCGTCCGACACATGGAAACCGATTCTATGTTTTTGAAGACAAAACGCAGAACACGTCGCCGGTCGGTGCCGACATCATGAAGGTGGACGGCCACGTTTCCTATTTGCCGTTTACGGATCAAAAATGGATCCTCAACGATACGTATCCGGATCGTGAACGCTACCAGCACCCGTTCCTTTTCCACCTGCCGACCGAAATGAAGATTCCGCTCGGCGATTTCTATCTCGGGACGGATTTCAAAGGAGAATGGCGATGCGATCTCCATCCGCGTGCGAGCCGGGATGGACGTAAGGTCCTCGTCGATTCCGCACACAACGGCGGGCGCCAGATCTATATGATCGACCTGACGGAATATGATGAACTTCTCCGCGGGAAATAATTCGAAACTGTACGCTGAAAGTGCAAAAGGGAATGAATGTTTCCAGATGCAAAGTTTCTGAAAAACGCGAAAATCTGCGAAATGTTTTTTTTGAAAGCATTCGAGATCTTCGCGTTTTTTTGAATTTGGTGTTTTCCCGTGTGCTTCTGCACCTCTTTTCATGTTTTCAGTAGAAGTTCGGCAATTCAGAAAAAGAAACTTACGCACTGAGGAGCTTTTCCGGTTCCTGCGGCGGATAGAAATTCTCGGAAAGAAAGTCGAAAAGTCCGGAATCCGAAAGTGCCTCGAGGAAATCTGCCAGTTTGAGTGCGGAGGCGACGGAACTTTCGTAGAGACGGTAGAGGTCTGCGGCACTCCCCGGACGTTTGAGCAAAAGCTGAAATGCGGCCCCGAAACGAGCCGCCGTCGTTTTCTGATTCACCAGTGTCTGCACGTCGTCCGGAATCGGTTCTCCTGCTGCGTCGCTGATGCTTCGGACTGCAAGAAACGGCAGGTTCTGCGTGCGGCAGTATTTCGCGAGCCTGCGTGTTTCCATATCGACAGCCTGTGCCGAGTATTTCAGCGCCAGTTCACGTTTTTCTTCCGTTTTCGTGACGATATTGCGTACCGTCAGGAGCCGCCCTCCAAACCGGGTCTCCTTTCGCAGTTCCGTCGGCAAATGCTCCGGAGAGAGCCTTGAGAAAAGAGAAAGGCGCTCCTTTTCCCAGTCCGCAGAGTCCGTTCCGGCGAATTCGTTTGGAAGAAAAAGAGCGTGTTTCGGCAGTTCGGGAGCCAGCCCGCCCGCAAAACCAGCGGAAATGACCAGGCGCGGCTGGTGGATGCGGCAAATTGCTTCTGCTGCATTTCCAGCCGCAGACTCTCCTGCTCCCGTGACTACGGACAGAAAGGCGTGTTTCCCAAGTGTTCCGGAAAAAATACGAAATCCGTTTGCGTGAACGCAGGACGTTTTTTTCAATCGGTCCTCAAAGTAGCCGGATTCGTTTTTCAGCGCGAAAAACACTGCAATGGGAGCACGATCCATGACGTTTTCCTTTCGTTTCCGGATTTTAGTGCTTCAGGATCTTGTCCATCTGCAGGATGAGGAAATGGTGCGTATTGTCGCGGAAGATCTGCTGATTGAAGATCGTTCGCGCGGAACGGTTGGCCGCGTCGCCTTCCGCAATAAAATCGCGATGAAGCAGCGCAAAGCCGAGATCCCGGTAAATGAAGGACTGCTGGAAAAGATTCCCGCTGCACTTTTCGATCGCCGGATCGAAAATGGCCTGAATGTCCGCGATCTCCTTCTTCCGCATCGCGTTGACCAGCCGCTGGGCGGCTTCCAGATCTCGGGCAAAGACACAATCTTCCGGATACTTCAGCTCGCCGAAGATCGTGTTTGCGCGTTTCATCGCAGTGTTTACGGAAGCCAGATCGTCGCGGGTCAGTTTTTTCTGCATGAGAGCCAGACGAAGCGCGATGATCTCCTGCCGTCCAAGCATCGGATGGAACTCCGGAAGGACGTCTTTTGCGGTTTCGTTGAGTTTTTTCTGTTCGCTCTGGAGTTTATCCAGCATCCCGATCGTAAGTCCTTCTTTCGGGGCAAATCGGCCGACCAGCTGAAGTTCTTTTTTGAGCGTCTGGGTCTCCAGAAGAGCCAGAGATTCTTTCTTTTCCAGTTTTTCGTCGCACAGTCTGCACGCAAGCAGGAAATTCTCGTCTGTATCTTCTCCTTCAAGGATCAGGCATTCCCGCATCAGGAGATTTTCGACCGGGACGGCCCAGACCGGGACCCGGGCAAGTTCATTCGCATTCCAGATCTTGTGCAGTCCCGTACACGTTTCGAGAAGTTCTGCAAAATTTTCCCGGAAGGCTTTGGCCGACGGACAATCGGAAGACGTGAAATCATTCGTGAGCGCGAATCGCATTTCGCTGCACCACGGAAGCAGGAAACACGGGGCTTTCCGATACGCCGGATCGACAGATTCCGTTTCGAGACGGCTGAGCGCAAGGATCTCTTCATAGAGTTTGCGCGTCTCGCCAAAATATCCTGACGCGGAGTCAAAGACGGCGGTTTCGTCCCATTTTTTTGCCTGGTCGTCCATTGCTTTGCCCAGGAATCCTGCGGCATAGCCTTTCGTGTTCAGGACGCACATTCGGAAGATCTTCTGCGTGCGTACCGTTTCACTTCCGGTCAGCGAAAGAACTGCGTTGGCCGTGGGGACCGCATTGGCAAAATCACCGAAAAGGATCTGCACGACGGCCAGATTGTTTGTCGTGGTGCGAAGGCGGCGTTCCAGAAGTGCTTTTTTCCGGGAAACGGAGGCCGCCAAACCGTCTCCATTTTCTTTTGCCGGGTTCGCATTTTCGCTGTTCGGAGTGTTTTTCTGCGCGAATTTCTTCAGTGCGCTGCTCTGCCGATCGTTCAGTTTCCGATAGTCCGTCAACGTATCTTCACTGACTTCTCCCTGAAGAATATCCAGGACGGTCTTCCAGTGCGCGAGGGCAAATTCGTCGCCAATGGCATCTGCGATCTCTTTGGATTTCAGTGCGTTCATGGCTTTTTCTGCTTCTTTCAACTCACCGGAATACGCGAGCGCGATCGCTTTCTGGAATGCCGCAGCAGGATTTTGATCTCCGGCACTCTGGAGTTTTTCGTAGGCATCAACTGCCTGCGGATACTGACCGCTCAAAAGAGCCGCCTGTGCCGTGGCGAGAAGAAGCTCCGGTGTCTGTTCCGTGCTGAGGTTTCCACTTGCGTAGGCTGCATGGAAATGATTCTGAAACATCTCAGAATAGACGAGATATTCCGGAAATTCCGGGTCATCAGCAGGAATTTTTTCTGTCCAGTTTTTCGTTTCGGCAGGCAGGATCGGAGGAGCCAGAAGCACCAGGGAATCGCTTGCCGCGAAGAGATTCGGATAGTAGAATTCGAGAGCCGCCATTTCGCTGAAATCAGGAAGCGGAGCTTTCGGAGGACGGCAGGGACTCGCGAGGCAGAGGAGGACACAGAGACCGGCAGCTGCTCCGGCTGCGGGGAAGATCTCGCGGCGCACTCCGTTCGGGAATCCCGGAAGTTTCTTTGTGTAGAATCGGGTCTGCTTCAAAGCACGCATCGCACGCGCGAAATTTTCTTCATCTTTAATGTACGCAATGTCTTCTGCTGAAAGACGTTTTTTGAGCAGGAAAAAGAAACAGACTCCGGCAAGAATCGCAAAAACGAACGCCAGAAGCAGACGCATCCAAAGTCCGTTCGGAAGTCCGGGAATGAAAAAAAGCGAAGCGTACCCGCCAGCCAGGATCGCCAGCCCCAGCGACGCAAAAATTTTCTGGCGTGCTCCAATGGAAAAGGATGAAGAGTTTTTTTTGTCTTTCATGGTCTGCCCTTTTTGAGGCTAAAGGTGAACAGGATGAAGATCCGGGGATCTTTTCAGCGGTTGAGATACGGAATGCGGTCGATCGTTTCGCAGATCTCTGGAAGGAAAAATCGGAGACCTGCGGCGTTTGGCCCGACGGAACTGCAAAGTACGGCAGGTCAGCCGATGCGGAGCGTTTTGTCCTCGTCAAGCAGGATTTCCGGAGGAAGTTCCAGACCGTCCAGGTGTTCCTGCGCGAAAAAATCGTTCAGGTCATGGTATTCGAATGGGCCGGTAAAACCGTCGAGCGACGAAAGTGCCAGGTTGGCGCGGACTCCGACGCCGGTCGAAAGCGGTGAGGAGATCCAGCAGTCGATCCCTTCCTCACGGCAGATGGAAAGGATCTCTTTCGCGTTTTCGAAACCGCCGGCCCGGACTGGATTGATCTTGACGGTCTTCGTGCTTCCGAGACGCAGTGCTGAGAGGACCGTTCCCGGCGAAACGACGCTTTCGTCAAGGCAGACCGGGAACGTGAGCATTTTCTGGAACTCCGCGTCTTCAACAAGCTGATCCGCAGGGAACGGCTGCTCGATCATGAAGGGGAAAAAGTCGCGCATCTGAAAAAGAATATCGTAGTTGGCGGTTCCCAGTGCTCCTTCGAAATCCAGATGGAAGGATGCGTCCGGATTTTCCTGACGTACACTGCGCACCATCGCGACGTCCCATCCCGGGCGGATCTTCAGTTCAAGATGAACGTAGCCTGCATCGTAAAGTGTTTTGATCTGATCCAGGAAGGCATTGCCGTCCGGATAGCCGTCGGCGTCCATTTCCGGTTCATCCATCGTCGTGAAGATCTGCTGGGAAATCGGACTTCCTCCAAGCGTCTGGGCGAGCGGTTCATTTTTTTCCGACGCGCGCAGACCATACCAGGCGATTTCGCAAAGTGCGTAAATGGTCGAATTGCGGGACCATTTTCCGAGAATCTGGCGGAGTGATGCAGTGTCGGATATGGACGCATTTGCCAGCATCGGAATAATGTGCTGGCGGAAAGTCTCTGCGAGATACGCAAGATCAAGATCGGGAAGGAGCGTATTCGTGACTTCTGCCTGACCTGTACCGTTCTCTGATTCCAGAGTGAGGATGACGCTTTCGAAGGTTTCGAATGTGTCGGCGGCAACTTTTACGGGGCGCAGAAACGGACGCTGGATGAAATCGACTTTTGCGTTTTGAATTCGCATGGAAGGCTCCTTGAATTCGGATGGACTGTTTTCCGGATAGGAACGAAAATCGGAAAATCAGAGGCATGCCTCTCTGAATGGGAAAATGGAGGACCATTTCTTCTTCATTTTACTCATCTTTTTTAAAAAGTCAATCCTTTTTTTTAAAAAGTCCGTCTTTTTCAGTGAAAAAACGCGAATTCCAAAACATTGGAGCGAAATCATTTCGGAGTTCCTTTTTCGTCTTGACAGAATGAGGCAAAATGAGTAAACTTTGTCTGTCTGATTTTTAAAAGATCATTCACGTGCAGAGTACCGAAAGGCAAAATGTCGGCAAAAATGTGCCCGGCGGCTTGATCGTGCGGTCTGGTTCGTGCGGATGTCTGTTTCTCCGGAGAGAGATCTGGAGATAAGAGCCGGAGAGATCCGGAAAATGTCTGCCGGAAACAGAACGTGAAGCAAACGAAATGCAGAATTGAAATGAAGTGTCAAAAATGCGATAAAAAAGCGACGATGCACATCACGGATCTGGTCGGCAGCAAGCCGGTCGAGCTCCATCTTTGTGCAGAACACGCTCAGGAATATCTTGCCCAGACGGAGAACGGGATGTCGCCGGTCGGTGGAAACATGGCCTCCGCGTTGGCTGCACAAATGGCGCAGCAGATGGCGTTTTCCAAGGTTTCCGATGAATTTTCGAAATCTGATCAGGAAACGTGTCCGGTCTGCGGGCTTACCTTTTTCGAGTTTCGCGCGAACAGCCGGCTCGGATGCCCGGAAGACTACCAGACGTTTCGCAAACAGCTTACGCCCCTTCTGATGAACATTCATGGAGAATGCCGGCATACCGGAAAGCGTCCGTCCTGTTTTGGAGAAGAGGACGCCAGAAAACTCACTGCGCTGATCGGATACCGTCGGGAAATGAGTGAAGCCATCGAAACGGAATCCTACGAAAAAGCAGGAATGCTGCGCGACAAAATCAGAAAACTGGAAAGTGAGGCAGGGATCGAATGACCGTTGAAGAATTAGTGCAGTCTCGGCGTGAGTGGCTGCGGAATGACGGACCGGATTCCGAGATCGTGGTTTCTTCGCGCATCCGTCTGGCACGAAATGCGGCTGCTTTTCCGTTTATTGCGAAACTGTCGGACGATGAGAAAAAACGGGTCATTGAGCTTCTTCGAAAAGCCGTCCGAAAGACGACATTTGGTCAGAACTGCTCGCTCTTTTTCATGGATGAGCTGGGGGGACTGGAACGTAAACTTCTGGTCGAGTGCCATCTCATCAGCAGAGAACTTGCGGAAGGCGAGGGCCCGCGCTGTGCGATGATCTCGCCGAACGGACATTTCAGCCTCATGTTCATCGAGGAAGACCATCTAAGGATGCAGTGCATCAAAAGCGGGTTCTGTCTTCAGGAAGTCTGGCGCGAAATGAACGATCTCGACACGCAGATCGAAAAAAATCTCGTTTACGCCTGGAATCAGGAGCTCGGATACCTGACTGCCTGTCCGACGAACGTGGGGACCGGGATGCGTGTGAGTGTCATGCTTCATCTGCCTGCGCTGGCTTTGACCCGCCAGTTCAACAAAGTGCACAACAGCCTGCAGAAGATCTCTCTCATCGTGCGCGGTCTGTATGGGGAAGGGTCCCATGCGTGGGGAGACTTTTACCAGATCAGCAATCAGGTCACGCTCGGCCTTTCGGAAGAAGAGATCCTCTCCCAGGTCCATGATGTCGTTCGGGCGGTCATCGGCTATGAGAAAAAAGCGAGAGATTTCCTGCTTGAAGAGAATCGCGAAAAACTGGAAGCCGGACTGGAAGAGTGTCTCAAGTCCATTCGGGCTGCGAAGACCATCAGTGCGCAGGAAACGCTCAAATGTCTGTCTGCGATCCGGCTTGGGATCAATCTGGGACTCCTTTCGGATATTTCGCTGGATGTCGTGAATCAGCTGATGCTTCAGATCCAGCCGGCGTATCTGCAGTGGATCTACGGCGGCGTGGAATCCTCGCTGGATGCCAGTGAATTCCGTGCCCAGTACCTTCGAAAATATCTGCTGGGGATCTGGAACGAAGACTGAATCTGCCGCGCAGGGGCCGGATGTTCCGGAGAGACCGCGTTTGGGACTGCGGCCGCATTTCCGTGTTCGGGAGTGCGGCTTTTTTTGTGCCCAGGCTGTTCCGGAACCGGATCGGGACAGTGCTTCCTGCGGTGTCCTGTACGTTTTCCGGTACTTTTCCCGGTACTTTTCCCGGTACTTTTCCCGGTACTTTTTCCGGTACTTTTCCCGGTGTGTTCAGTGCTCGGCGTTCGTTTCGAAGTGAAGCATTCCGGAATACTGCGGTCTCCCGTCGATCAGGAGCGCACCGTTCGGATCCAGCCCGGAACAGAATCCGCTGACGGGGCCATTCGGAGTCTGAAGCTGGACCTGCTGGCCCTTTTGAGCGCACCGGTCGTCTGCCTGCCGAATGGTTGAGGATGGATCGCGGGCCAGGCTCGAAAACTGATTGCCGAGTTCCACACACAGGAGGCTCAAAAATCTTTCCATCGGTTCCGGGAAGCTGTTTTTTTCAGAAGATGGACGTGCCGGGATCGATGTGTTCGCGAATAGTTTGCGGGACTGCAGGATCGGGGCATGGATCCATTCCGGTTCCAGATCGTTTAGAGAAATGAGGAGGCTGCGCAGTTCCTCGGGCGCTTTTTCTGCCGAATTCTGAAGATTCACGCCGATTCCCGCTGACATGATGCCGGAAGAGTGCCCTTCTAGCAGGATCCCGGCGAGTTTGCGCGGTGAGGCGGAGTCTTGCTGCACGTAGAGGTCGTTGGGCCAGTGAAGCGTGAGGGCGTCGGCGTTGGCGGGCGAAAGGACTTTTGCGCAGCTCTCCAGGACTGCCAGCGCACACGCGATTCCGAGCAGCGGTCTCTGCGAAAACGGGATCTCCCACTCTTCCGGCCGAAAGACGAGTGAGAGCATCAGGCACCCTGCCGGACTGAACCACGAGCGGGAATGCTGCCCGCGACCGCCGGTTTGAGTCTCTGCCGTCACGAGGACCGGAAACGGCCCCGGTGCCAGAAGACCTCCATCTTCCAGTTCCTGAAGCGTCCACGAGTGCGTGGAATCCAGCGTCGAAAAATGAATTCGGCGAATTTCCTGCATCGTCTCCATTTTTTCCCGTTTCCTTTCACTTGGGGGATCTGGTCTTTCTGTCGTATCGTGTGTACACGCAAAAAGAGAAACCGGACACCAGCAGAGGCCCGGTTTCTCTCTGAGAGATTTTTGTCTTTGATCCAGGAATGGTCCTGAAAATCAGGTTTAGAGCATGAAGACTCCGCGGAATCCGAGGACGAGGACATCGTCATTCGCGGCGTCGCCTTCCGCATTATCGACCCACTGAAGGTTCGGCGTGATCGCGATGTAGTCATTGATCTGCGCACGATAGTAGACTTCGATGTGCTTTTCGTCATCGGCTTCATCAAGCGTGGAGGCATAGGAATCCGACAGGCTCGCGACACCATAGGCGATACCGATCGCGTCGTCCGTCCGGCATCCGAAGTTCATGAGCTGAATACCGAAACTGGTGTGCTGGTCGAACGGATTGTAGTCTTCATCCGGTTTCCATCCGTAGCGGCACCAGACGCCGAGGTGTGCGGAAATTTCCTGGTCGAACGAAAGACCCCAGCCGTAGTTGGAGTACTCGTCCACTTCTTCGCCGGCGTCTTCGTCAAAGTATCCATCGTAGGAGCCAGCCC
This sequence comes from Thermoguttaceae bacterium, assembly GCA_017939795.1. Taxonomy (GTDB): domain Bacteria; phylum Planctomycetota; class Planctomycetia; order Pirellulales; family Thermoguttaceae; genus RGIG3701. Next base: position 19,116 of record JAGBAA010000104.1, on the reverse strand, counting down.
AGCCGTAGAAACGATAGTTTCCCTGATGGCCGTTGAAGACCGGGTGCCAGCCGAACTCAAGGATTCCGTATCCGTGGTCGAAAATATCATCCCAGCCGCTTGTGCTCTGGTATCCGACGCCGATGCTGAAGGAATCGCTTGGCTGCCACCAGAACATCGCGCCGAACGTGTTGTCCGGCATATCGTGTGCCAGGTTGTTGATGAACCCGCTGGAAATAAACTGCTCATGCTCGCAGTTGGCGTAGGCGTTCGTATCGAAATCCGTCGTGAGGTCCACTTTACCGATGCGTCCGCGGTATCGTCCGTCGCACCAACTGTGCTCGTACCACATTTCGACGACTTCGATGCTGTCGTCTCCCCACGTGTGGTCGTTGAATCCCGAGAATGTCCCGATCCGTCCGTCCACACCTTCACCGCCGCCCGCTTCGATCTTTGCGTAGGCCGTGCCGCTGTCGCCGATGCTGTAGAGGGCGTCCAGGTCGATCCCGTACACTGCGTCCGCCTGATCTTCCCAGACGGCACTTCCTGTATTTCCCTGAATGATCCCGTCGAGGGCAAGACTCCACTCGAAATTGTCCCAGAATCCCGGTTCCTGTGCTGCTGTCAAACCGGGGTGTTCATGTTGTCGATGCTGAAGTTCATCCTGAACTTCGACGACACTTGCAGTCAGATCAGACGCGGCATCTTCCTGTGCCTGTACTCCCTCTACTCCCTGCAGGCCGGAAATGGCCATACCTGCGGCCAGACAGAATCCGCTCATGCGGATCGACATCTTTTTCATGAGAAACTCCCCTTTCTCAAAAAAAGTGAAATCAAATTGTATCCACGGGGCCTTCCTTAAAATAAATTTTAGCTCCCACTAAAATCCCCGTGTTCTTATTGACATTATCGGAGTGAACGTTTTTACTGTTAAATTTTAATTAAAAAAACTTTTCCTTTTTTCCGGAATATTCGTTAATGTGTGTGAACTTTTAACGATTAGACAGAATTTAACGTGTGTGTTTCTACGTTTTCAAGGTGAATTTTTGGTAACTTGAGACTTTTTTCGTGAAAAAAGAGAAAAAATGAAAATATTTGTCCATCACCCCCTTGACGAAAAAAGAAAACGTGGTAGAATACGTGCCATATTCAGGGGAATCGTGTAATGGCAGCACAAATGATTCTGGTTCATTTAGTTGGGGTTCGAGTCCCTATTCCCCTGCTTTTCAAGGTCACGCATTCAACGTGACCTTTTTTTATGTTTCCTTTGAAGCTTGCGCCGGTGTTTTTCATCAAATGTCCAGAAAGTCCAGGTGTGTTCATGAACCGCTTTTGTTCTTGCCTGTTTCCTGTTTTAGCGGCGGTCTGTTGCCTGACGGTCCTGTTTCTGGGCGGCTGCTCAAACAAAGAAGGGTTCATCATCAGTGATCCTTCTCCGGAATTCATCTCCCCGCCGTGTCCGGACCTGAACGGTTCTGTTGCCGTCGTGGTCCGTCCGTCTTCGGAGTTGGCGTCCGGGTATGAAAACGTGCCTGCGGAGCTGAACCGGTTCCTGCATGTGAGAATCAGCATGGACGTCACGCGTTTCAGGAAAAGGAAACGCGAACAGATCTCTCTCATTCCGCCGGATCGGCTTCTGGACGTGTACGGAAAGATCGACTCAAAAACCGATTTTCTCGAGGTCGGCAAAGCTCTAGGTGCAGATCAGGTCATTGCAGTGGAACTCCTTCGGCTTGAGCATATTGCGGGGGCGGATTCCTGGCAGGGACGCGCAAAAGTGGACGTCCGGCTCCTCGACGTGAAGACCGGTTCCGTTCTTTACCATCCGGAGCCGTTTCCCGAGTATGTTTATCCGCGAAAGGATCCGATTCCTGCGGCAGACAGAAGCGAAGCTGATTTTCTGAAGGAGTACATTTTGCGTCTCGGAAAACATATCGGCAGACACTTTGTGCCCAATGACCCGGGCGAAATGCTTTTTTGAAAGATGGAAAATCGTGGGAGAGCCGGTGTTTTTCAGGAATTTTATGTCGGAAAATGTAAGAGGGAGAAACCGTTGAAAGATGGTTCCTCCCTCTGGATCTTTTTTCAGGAATTTTCAGGTTCCTGTCTTCTTTGGCGATGCCGCAGAACGGTCATGCCGCAGAATTAACCGTGGATGCGTTTCCAGGCTTCCATCGACATTTTCGCAGCTTGGAGACGATCGACGCCCGCTTCGTATTCCAGGGTGTACGCTTCGACGCCGCCGATGGTTTCCAGAAGCTCAAACGTGAGCTGCCAATCCACACGGCCTTTGGGATCGCCGAGGACCAGTCCGTCGCTTTCCTTGACGTGGACGGTCTTGGAACGGCCGGGGTACTTCTTGATGAGCTTGGCATAGTCCGCGCCTTTGTTCACGCAGTGACCCATGTCGATCTGCATCATGACTTCCTTATCGGAATTGTCGGCGAAAACTTCCCAGCTGCTGCGGCCGTCTTCGGTCACGACGTTGAAGTCGTGCTGATGCGCATGGTATCCGACGTACAGACCCGCTTCACGAGCGATCGCGCTGGCGGCAGAGAATTTCTTCGCGGCTTCGGTCCAGCCGGCTTCGCCGTCATTGTGCATACCGGGGCAGATGATGTATTTCGCACCGAGGGTGAGGTGATCTTCGATCGTTCTCTTCAGATTGTCGAGATTTTCGATCGCACCGCGTCCCGTGTGCGTCCCGAGGCAGAAGAGGCCGTATTTGTCCTGAAGTTTGCGCAGTTCCGCAACGGGACGCGGATAACCGGCGTAATCGATCCCTTTGTAGCCCATTTCAGCCACTTTGGCCATCGTGCCTTCGGGGTCCTTGCGGAAGTAACCGCCGACGGTGTACATCTGGAGGCAGAGCGGTTTGCTCTTGTCGCAGTCGTAGGCTTTGACCTGGATTCCGGAAGCGAGCAGGGCGGCGGCGCCAAGACCCATCTGCATGAAATTACGGCGAGAAAGTGTCATTTTGCACTCCTTTTAAGGTTGGAAAAAAGTGGGGGAGAGAAAACGGACGCACTCCGCCCGTCATTCTCTATTTTACTTCGTTTCATGTATTTTAAATCTATTTTCGCAAATATTCAAGCCCCCCCGATAGAAAAAATGGAAAGTTTTGGAAAAATTTTTCGATTTTTTAAAAGACGCTTCCAGAATGTGTGTACCGATCCAGGTTCCGATCTTACCACTAAGTGCGCAGAAGAACACAGACTCACATTGAAAAGAAAGAGGAGAGCAGAGGATTTCTCCTGACACGAATTTCACGGAAAACACGAAAGACGTGAAATGGATCATTAAAATCAAAAACCATTTTGTGTCTTTCGCTTTTTTTGTGCTTTTCGTATTCCCTCTTCAGTGTGTCTTATGATGTCTTTTTTATCAAGGGGCCAGCTTCTCGAACGGGAAACCGTTTTCTTTCGCGTACTTTGCGGCTTTTGAACCGGCACGGGCACGGATCGTGAGGTCGTCGCAGTCGTAGAAGACTTTCGCTCCGATCTCCGTTTCGCAGCTGGGGATCGTCGCAATTTGAAGGCGGGTGCAGCGGTCGAACGTTTCCGTTTCAATGGTCTTCATGGTGTCGGGAAACGTGACGGACTTGAGGTTTTCGCAGCCGTAGAACGCGTTTTTGCAAACAGTTTCCGCACACCTGGGGAACGTCACGGAAAGAAGATTTTCGCAGTTGAAAAAGAGACCTTCCTCAACGCTCTTTACGCCATTGGGAAGCTGAATATGCTGGAGACGGACGCAATTTGCGAACGTGAAGGGGCCGATCTTCATCACACTGGCGGTGAATTTCACGAATTCAAGGCAGGCGCAGCCGTTGAACGTATGGGGACCGATCTCCGTTACACTGTGCGGGAGCGTTACGGACTTGAGGCTGCCGCAGCCCGCGAAAGCGTGCGGTCCGATCCGCGAGACGTTCTCCGGAATGGTGTATTCTGTCTGCGGTCTTCCGTTCGGAAACTGGACGAGCGTCTTGCCGTCAGCAGTAAAAAGGATCCCGTCGATGCTCTTGAAGTTTCCGTTTTTCGGTGAAACGCGGATCTCCGTCAGTTTCCAGCAAAAAGCGAACGCCCCGTCGCCAACGGTCAGGACATTTTCGGGCAGCGTTACGGACGTGAGGCTCCCGCAGCCCTGAAACGCGGAAGCGCCGATCTCCGTCAGGCTCTCTGGAAACGTCACGGACGTGAGGCTCTCGCACCCAAGAAATGCGGAATCGCCGATTTTCGTCACGCCGTCTGGGATCTTGAGCGTTTCCGCTCCGCCTGTGTATTCGGTGACCGTGACGCGATCGCCGTGGATCTCGTATTCGAAACCGAGTTTCTTCAGCTCAGTTTCCAGTGCTGCACGGGAGTTTTCGTCGAGCTGCGCGATTTCCTGGAATTTAAGTTCATATTCTTTTGCGTACTCCTCCGCGCATGAATCGGGATTGCCGAAAAGCGTGAGGTTTTCGCACCAGCAGAACGCATCCAGTCCGATCTTCGTCACGCTGTCGGGAAACGTTACGGCAGTAAGAGTATCGCAGTCTTCGAACGCGAAATCTCCGATCTTCGTCACGCCGTCGGGAACGATATATTCGGCAAGTTTCCTCCCGCCCGGAACATGAATGAGTATTTTGCCGTCGGCGGTGAAAAGGATACCGTCGATGCTTTTGAAGTGCGTGTTTCCCGGAGAAACACAGATTTCCATGAGTCGTTCGCAATTCCAAAACAGTCTCTCTCCCAGGTGCGTTACGTTTTCGGGGAGCGTCAGTGATGTGAAGGGGCAATTCGTGAACGCGAGATCGCCGATCTGCGTTAGGCTGTCGGGAAGTTCCAGGGAATTGAGTTCTGCGCAATCGCCGAAAGCATGGTCTCCAATGCTCCTTATTCCATTGGGGAGCCGTACGGAGCAGAGATCGAAACAGTTGCAGAACGCGAAATCTCCGATCTCTGTCACGCCGTCCGGAACGATATATTCGGTAAGTTTCCTCCCGCCAGGAACATGAATGAGCGTTTTGCCGTCGGCGGTGAAGAGGCTGCCGTCGATGCTTTTAAAGTGCGTGTTTCCCGGAGAAACACAGAACTCTTTCAGGTCGTTGCACATGATAAATGCCTGGGATCCTATCTCCATCACACTCTCGGGGAGCGTCACCGATTTGAGAGAATCTTTTTCGCCGAATGGATCTTCGCAGAAGAAAAACGCACCATCGCCGATCCTCGTCACGCCGTCGGGGATCACGAGAACCTCCGCTCCGCCTGTGTATTCGGTGACCGTGACGGAATCGCCGGTGATCTCGTATTCGAAACCGAGTTTCTTCAGCTCGGCTTCCAGTGCTGCACGGGAATTTTGACTGGACACAGTTTCTGTTTGCGGTGCGTCTTCCGCAAGGACACAAAACGGGGTGAAAAGCAGGATCGGAAGGAGGAGCAAAAGGTTTTTCATGGCATTCCTTTCGGTGTTGAAGTTGACGGTCAGCAGCCGCAGTTTCGATCATTTCTCACTATTTTATTTCTTTGGCAGGAATTTTCAAGGGGGGGATTTTTTTCGATTTTTTTAGAAGATCGGGCGGGGGTCCCTTGCATCTTTTTGCGCGGTATGATATAATTTTGTATGGAATGGCGGCAGAACACCGTTTTCTGCAAGGCTGTCTTTTCCGAAATGGAACTTTTTTGTCTTTTGGTTTTGAAGATCAACTCAGGAGTTTGTGATGTTTTTTGATCCGCTTTATTTTATTTTGGTGGGACCGTTTTTGCTTCTCGGACTTTTGGCGCAGGTTTGGGTGAAGTCGGCATTTGCGTCTGGTGAACAGATCGACGTGCCTCTTTCCGGTGCGGAGGCTGCGCGGGAGATCATGCGTCAGAACGGGCTGGATCTTCCGATCGAGTGTATCGACGGACAGCTTTCGGACCACTACGACCCCACGGCGAAAGTCCTGCGGCTCAGTCAGGCGGTTTATCATGGACGCAATGCCGCCGCGGTCGGTGTGGCGGCTCATGAAGTGGGACATGCGATCCAGGATGCCAAAGGCTACTCGCCGCTCGTCGTCCGCAACATGGCCGTCCCGCTCGCCAATCTTGGAAGCGGTGCGGGGATCTGGCTTTTCATCATCGGGATGATCGCATCGCTGCCGATGCTCGTGAAAGCTGGTATCGTGCTCTTCTCGTGCGTCGTTTTCTTCCAGGTCGTGAACCTGCCGGTGGAATTCAACGCCAGCACCCGGGCAAAATACCATCTGGCGAACATGGGAATGTTCTCGGACGAAGCGCAGGTCGCCGTACGCCGGACTCTCACGGCTGCCGCGATGACCTATGTCGCTGCGACGCTGCAGTCGGTCATGACGCTGGCGTACCTCTTCATGCGCGGTAACGAAGAGTAAATAAAAACCTGAAATAACGCATTTGAGAGGGAGACGGTTCTCAAAAAAGTTTCCCTCTCACGCCTTATCGTGATGCCCCCTCCTCTCTCGTACAATATTGGGATCTGAATTTTTTTGATTTGTCTCCCTCCCCCCCTTTCTCGAATATTCCCCCCGTGCTATAATAAAACTCGTGTGGAAGTTCTGCACATTGTGTGATTTAAAATTTTTCAACAGGAAAATTTCAAATGATTCCCCAAAAATATGACAGAATAAACGCCAATACCGTGCGGAAAGATAGTGTTGACGATAAGTTCTACCTCCAGGCACACTGGGGCAGCGGTGTGATCTATCAAAATGTTTCTATTGATCCCAAGAAAAATTCTTAAAGAAGGAGGTATTTTATCATGAAAAAAAATATTTTTATTTTGTTGATCATTTTCAATATGTTCATTTCATCAGCTATTGCACAATTGAGGGATGAGACCTTTACTGACATTCCTCCGCTTCATTATAAAATGTCTAATCTTATTTTAGAATTCGGAGATAATATAACCGGCTTCAATTTTGACAATACGTACTTTAGGTACATTGAAGTGCCTTGTGGAGCGGATATTCATCGTTGTTCTTTTGCAAACTGTTTTTTTTGGGGTGGTTCTCTTTATGTCGGATTACAGAATGATTTTACCAATTCTTATTTCGCCCCTGGTTTTTCAACAGAGGGGCTTTCTCCAGAATATTTTATGCAAACAATAAATTATACTAAAAAGGATATTCGCTTTGATTTGAAAGGTGATGATTATCGCAACTTTGACTTTTCCGATTTCACGATCTCCTCTTACTTCCGTGTTGCGATAGAGGGAGCGAAGTTTCACAACACCTGGTTTAAAAATGCCAAGATCCCGAAGTATCTAACGCAGGAACAGATCAAACAGACGAAAAATTACCAGACCGGAGTGTTTCATGGTATCAGTTTTTGGGAGCATGAACCATACATGTTAAAGTTCATGAGAGAGCAAAACAAATGGATTCCTGAACGACAGCAGATTTTCCAAAATCTGGATATTTCGGGCATGACATTCAGTTTTTGCGAACTTTACGGCAGTTTTTCCGGCACGAACATGACGGATACGGTATTCACGGAAAGTGACCTTTCTACCGTGGAAGACCTCACGCTTGAACAGGTCAAAAGCACGTGGAATTACAAAGCCGGCCGAATGTCGCTCTGCAAGTGGCCGAAGTATATCGAAAAAGCGTTAGAAGAAGAGGAAAAGGCGAAAGCGCAGGAGGAGAAAAAATAGTTTCCTCCCTTAATTTCTCCCCACTCCCCGAAGGTCAGCGGCCCACGGCCTTCGGGGGGGCGGTTCAAAACTCAAAACTGAAAGGAAAAAACATGACCCGCACACACGGTCGAAACGATAAAAATTTCCGCGTGCGAGGTATGATCGATGAGGATTCGGCTATCGTATCCAGAAAGAATCTTAATAAAGAAGGAGTGAAGGTGTGAACATGAAGAAGCAGATCCCTCATGCTCAATGGCGGTTTCTCACGGAGGAATCGTCTGAGTGGGTCCGGACCGGGATGATCAGCGAGTCGTGCCGGGATGCGATCCTGGAACGGTACGAGACCGTGATGAAACGCGATTCCCTGCAGAAACTCGGGCTGGTGACGATCCTGTCGCTGGCGGCGCTGCTTTTCGGAGCGTCGGTCCTGCTGGTCATCAGCCACAACTGGGCGTCGTTTACGGCATTTCAGAAACTCGCGATCGTCTTCGGTGCGTTTTCTGCCGCGTGGGCGTCTGGGGCGGCTTTCGCATGGCGGAAACATCCGATCCTTTCCGAAACTGCGTTTTTCCTCTCCGCGATCCTCTTCGGAGCCGGCATCTGGCAGATCTCGCAGATATTCCACGTTCTGATCGACGTGCGGGAAGGGATCTTCCTCTGGAGTTTGGGGTCTTTTGCCCTTTCTTTGGCGATGCGGACGCCGGTCGTGTCGATCTTCACGGTCTGTCTGCTTGTGTACGGAGTTTCGGACCGGTTTTGGTACATTCCGTATTTTTCGATCTATGATGCCGAACTTCCGCTCCTCGCACTCATCGGACTTCTTTCGTCCCGCGCGTTCGGGAGATCTGAGCGTTCTGCGTCGGTCGTCCGGTTTTTCTGGTTTCTCGCGCTGGGGTGGTGGTTTTTCATGCTGCCGATCCGGGCAGATCTGCATGACTGCCTCTCGTTTTACTTTGCGGCGATGGGACTTCTGCTGAATCTCATTCCCCGCCTTCACGCACATTTGCGAGAGAAACCGATGAACGGCGGTGCGCACTTCTTTACCGTATGCGGAACGCTGATGCTGGGGTTCGCCATGATCCCGTACTCTTTCCATCGTGTTTGGGAGCACCTTTATATCCGCTGCGATATTCCGCTCTTTCTGTTGATCTGTTTCGGGAGCTTCCTGTTTGTGCTTCTGACCGTTTGGGGACTTTCTTTGAAAAAGGGGACCGCGTTTCTGAGAGAGACCGCGTTTCTCTTTGTTCTGGGAGTATATCTGGCGTTTATGCTGCTGTGTGCGTCCTGCCATGAAGTGTTTTTGGACTTGAAGACGGTCCCTGCGGAATATCAGCTTGCGCTGACGTTCCTGCACAATATCTTCATGATGGGGCTGGGGCTTTACTTCCTGAACCTCGGTCTGCACCGTGTTTTGACCGCATCCTTTATCTTTGGCGTGCTGTACTTCATTCTGTGGGCGGTCCTGCGGTATGCAGACCTCTTCGGTGAGGCGGGAGGAATGCTCGGCGCGGCGGTGATCTTCTTCGTCTGCGGTCTGTTCTTGTGCGGAGTTTCATGGAAATTCGCGAGAAAAAAGCAGGCGCAAAACACTCAAATTTCAGAAATTCAGGAAGGAGGCCGTTGATGATGCGTCGAATTTATCTCGGAGTCGTTTTTCTTGCGCAGGCCGTGTTTTTCGCGGGTCTGCTCTGGTACGCAAATCTTCCTTTCGGTCCGGAGGCGGTCGAGATCGTCGTGCGGACCGAACCGATCGATCCGAGAGACTATTTCCGGGGAGATTACGTGATTTTAAACTACGAATTCAGCCGGGGACCGGAATCTAATGGATCCGGCACAGTCTACGCGGTCCTCGAACAGGAAGGAGACTCGCACCTCTGGAAACGGGTCGATTGGAGCGATACGCTCCCGGAACGGAACCGTCCGGATGCAAAACGGATCGCCATTCGCGGAAAGTATACGAGATGGCAGAATGTCCGATACGGGATCGAGAAATTTTTCGTAGAGGAAGGGACCGGGAAAGAGATCGAAAATGCGGCAAGTCCATGGTTTTTTGCTGAGAGTCTGCCCCGTCAGGAGGTGGAGGTAACGCTCCGTGTGACGCCGGATGGACGCGCGGCCGTGAAGGATGTGAAGCTCGTGGATGCGGATCCGCCAATCGAATTTTTCCCTGCACCGCTTATGGATCCGTAACGCAAGTCCTGTTGGATCCAAACAGTATGGCATTTCCTGAAAAATGTCATGCTGTTTTTTTATTTTAAATTGTAACAAAAAAGAAAAGATTGCGGTTATGTTAAAATGCGGGGGAAGGGGTAAACTCTGAGGATTTAGATAGAAAATTTTAAAATATGAACGTAATTTTACGATAAAATTCCGCAGTACCGGAGTATTCCGTTTTATCAGTGTGAGTGTTGAAACAGAAACAAGTCAAAATTCCGGGACCATCAAACATTTCATTAAACGAGGTAAAATTATGAAAACTAACACGACCAAACTCCGCCGTGCCCTCACCGCGTTCGCCATGACCGGCGCAATGCTTGCAGTTTCCGAACTGAATGCACTTGAGATTTCCAGTACTACGAGCGGGCCAGTGGCTGCCAATAATGCAAATGTCACCATTGCTGCTGGTTCTGACACTACGATAGACTCGGGTGAAAAACGACTTCTTTCCGGTTCTGGCACTAACACTCTCGATGGTACCGGTTACACGTTCACCAATGGCAGTGTCAACGGATATAATTCGGCTAAAGGCGGTTTGATTAATGGAGGCAGCTGGACGATCAATGGCGGAACATATAAAAACTCTGCAACTGGAACGTCTAATACCGGTCCATCTGATAACATTTCTTACGGCGGTGCTGTTTGTGGCACGGATATTGTTCTTAAGGACGTTACCTTTGATGGAAATAGTGCTTCATCCGGCAATACTCCGCAGGCGCAGAATGGAACACAGGCCTACGGTGGTGCTGTTGCTGGTAATACGGTAAAAATTTCTGGCACCTCTACTTTTACTAATAATATTACTTCTTCAGGTGTTTTTGCGGCCGATGCCAGTTATTCCATTGGTGGTGCGGTCGCTACTGTTAACGGTTATGACAATGGAACAGTAACACTGACTGTAGGGGAAACCGGAGTAACAGATACCATCCTTTTTGAAGGAAACCAGGCTACAAACCTTTACAATAAGGGTGGTAATGGGGCTGCACAGGGGGGTGCTCTGGGGACCAATGAAGGCTCGATCCTCATTCAGGCAGAAAGTGGTGACAGCATCAAGTTTGTAAAGAATATAGTAAATAGTGTGGATAACAAATCCCAGGGCGGTGCTATTTCCGTTGCACGTCAAGATGCGTATGGTCTTACCATTAATGCAGCAAAAGGTTCCGAGGTCCTCTTTGACGGCAATCAGGTTATTCTGGAATCTGGAACTCGTGCTTACGGCGGTGCGATCTATTCCCGCGGCGGTATCGGAAGTACAGACCTGACAAACATCACCTTTACCGATAACAGTATTACAATGAATACTATTGGCGGTACTAAAGGTCAGGGTGGTGCTGTCTTCGTACATAAGGGTGGAGATCTCAACGTTTCCGACTCAACTTTCACCGGAAACTACATCAAAAATACGGTTTCTGAAGGTACAGCTAATGGTGACATTGTCTACGGTGGAGCATTGGCTTCCTCCGAAGGCGGCATGAATCTCACAGGTACAAATACCTTTGAAGGCAACTATGTTTCCTCGATCCTTGGCAATGCTTACGGTGGTGCCATGGCAGTCGAACCAGGGGCAGATCATGCGATTACCATTTCCGGAAACAATACTTTTGACAGTAACACTGCTTCTGGTGCGGAAGCCTACGGCGGTGCGATTTTCGGTAAAGACGTAACGTTCTCCGGCGAAGGTTCCGAAGCGACGTTCACCGGCAATAAGGCGAATGACGTGAACAACGACATCCATGTTGCCGAAAACGGTTCTGTTACGATCACCCATGCGGGCACGTACTCCTTCGGCGGCGGTATCACGACGGACGCGGGCGGTACGCTGACCATTTCTGACGGCGCGAACGTGACGTTTGAAAACGGCTCGATCACCGATATTCAGGGCGCAATGACGCTTGCCGGCGCGAATCTCACGCTCAACATCGATGATGCCACCAAATTCACCGTTGGTTCGATCACGGCAAGCGGCAATCATCAGCTGATGGTCAATTATGATGGCACGAACGATCTGGTTCTCACCACTGGTACTGTTACCGGCTTGACGAACGCGAAAGTTAATTTCACCAATAAAACTTTTGCCGACGGCGAACTCGGTTACCTTGACGCGAGCAACGGTCTGGTCATCAAAACTGTCAACATGGAAGACGGTACTGCGGGAATTTTCAACCGTATCAGCAGCGGTATCCTGACCACCTCCGAGACCCTCAACGGCCTTGGAACTGCGGTCGACGGCGATCAGATCATCGTCACGAAGAATACGACCCTTGCCGCCGGCGATTCCATCAAAGTCCCGGCCAACCTGACCATTTCCTCCAACAACAGCACCACGAACCGCACGATCAACGCGAACGGAGCCTCCGGCATCTTCACGACCGCCGGCACCTCCGCCCTCACGCTGGAAAATATCACCATCTCCGGCGCATATCGTGAAGGACTCTGTGTTTACGGCAGTGTCATCAGCGGCGGCAGCTGGAACATTATTGGTGGTGAATTTACCAACAATAAAACTTACGGCAAAATCCTGCCGACTCAGGACAGTGACCACGTTGCCAAAGGCGGTGCGATTTATGGTGACGATTTGAACCTCCAGGACGTGACGTTCACCGGAAACATCGTCGAAGCAAATGATGAAACATTCCGTACCGATCCGGAAAAAAACACGATGTCTGTCGCACAAGGCGGCGCGGTTCACGGCAACGGCACAGTGAACATTTCCGGAAACAGTGACTTCACCGGAAACCAGGCAATTAGCGGTGACGTGACCGACACGGGACGCAACCGTAAAGATCCAGCCATCGGCGGTGCTATTTCCGGACAAACTGTCAACATCGGCAATGATGGTGAGGACAAGATCACCTTCTCCGGAAATATCGCCAGCTCCGGCAGCGATAAGGGAAACACGACAGACCTCGGCGGTTCCATTGGCGGTGCAATCGGTTCGGATTCCGGCGCTGTCAACGTCACGGCCCAGAACGGCGACTCCATCATTTTTGAGGGAAATAAAGCCGTCACGAAAAACTCTCGTGCTCTCGGCGGTGCCATTGGTGCAGGACGAAACGGATACAATAGTACGGTTGCTGTCAAAGCCGAAGATGGCGGAGAGATCCTCTTCCAGAACAACGAAGCCGCCAGTGAAAACGGTACCCTTCCCGTTATGGGCGGTGCCATCTATACCGATGGAACCGTCATTGCGGAAAACGCCGAATTCAACAGTAACCATGTAAAATTCAACGTCAGCAACGAAACGAAAGATGCCGCAGACGGAAACTACGACGACCAGACCGTCGCATCTGCCGCCGGCGGTGCCATCGCAGTACACAGCAACTACAACAATACAGCTGTCCAAGTGAAAGATTCTGTCTTCACCGGAAATACGGTCGAAGTCACAGGCAATGCGGACGGTGCGGAAGTAAACGCTTACGGCGGTGCAGTCGCGGCCTTTGCCAAAGATGGAAAAGGAACCAGTACGATTGAAGTCAGTGGCAAAAACGTCTTTGAAAACAACTCGGTTTCCAACAGTTACGGCGACGCGAAGGGCGGCGCGATCTACGGTGATACGGTGACGTTCGACGGCGGTGAATCCACGTTCATCGGCAACACCGCGAATGGGGTGCAGAACGACGTTCACGCAGAGACGGCGGTCGCGATCAATGGCGGTACGCACCACTTCGGCGGCGGTATCACCACGGGTGAAAACGGTAAGCTGGACATCACGAAAGCAGCCGTTTCGTTCGGCGACAACGCGATCGTGTCGGTCCACGGCGGTTCGATCACCGGTTCGACGCTGGATCTCGGAAAAGGCGTTAAGATCGACGGCCTCGGCTCCGTCACGGTCGACAGTCTGACTTTCAAGGCCGATCCGACAGCGAACGGCTTCAGCTCGATCAGCGCGACGGAAAACTTTACAGTTAATACGGTCGATGTTGGTCTGAACGTCTTCACTGTCGGCGCGATGGATAATACGACCAACACACTGACGCTCATCGACGGCGGAAAGGCAGCGAAATTCGAGATCGAAGAAACGCCGCTGATGACGGATGCCAGCACTGAAGAGCAGACGGCCTTGAAGATCAATCAGGACAAAAACGGCCAGTACGGTTCCGCGTCACTGAAGAACAGCGAGCTGGTCGGGATCGATTTCGGCGGAAAAGATTCGCTGGAAGTCAAAGATTTCAGCCTCCTCGTGGACGGTGAAGACATCGACCTCAACGCGTTCGCTGAGTGGATCGAAGGCAAAACGGGTCTGGAAACTGGCGTTGGCAGCGGAATGGTCAGCGTTCGGCTTGAGACCCCGTTCGAGATCATGGCGTCCGACTCGTTCATTTGGGACTTCTCGGGTTACGACAAAGCTGCGTCGCTCCAGTTCGTGACGGCCAACATCATGGATAACGCAGTTCCGGAACCGACGACCTGGGCGCTTCTGGTCCTCGGCGGACTCGGCATCTTCGGCATCGCGCGTAAAAACCGCAAAGCGAAGAAATAAAACTCGCTGAACTCGAACGTTATCTCGAAGAACGGGCAGCCTGTGTTTCGACACACTGCCCGTTTTGTTTTTTTGAGGAAGGAAACGTGATTCGCGGCCTCCCTTTTCAAAAACTTTTTGATGTGGATTTTTTCTTTCTGTTTGGGCGTTTCTGCGGATCTTCTGTGGATCCAGTGGTAGAGTTTTTCGGCTAAAGGTCCCACGCACGACGGCACTCTTCGAGAGCCGTCTGGCTGCCCGTTATGTCATGAACGGCCGAAAGGGAAAAACATTTTGAAAATTGTTTTTCCCTCTGGACTCCCTTTTCAAAAACTTTTTGATGTGGATTTTTTCTTTTTGTTTGGGCGTTTCTGCGGATCTTCTGTGGATCCAGTGTAGAGTTTTTCGGCTAAAGGTCCCACGCGCGACGGCACTCTTCGAGAGCCGTCTGGCTGCCCGTTATGTCATGAACGGCCGAGAGGGAAAAACATTTTGAAAATTGTTTTTCCCTCTGGACTCCCTTTTCAAAAACTTTTTGATGTTTTTGATGTTTAATATTCGAGGCCTTCGCCGCCCTCGATCGCAAACTCGACCGCCCACTGCCACGTGAAATGCCCCACTCGGGCTGAAATCACGTTTTCGCCAGGCTGAAGTGTGATCTCCACACTGTCTCTCGCCTGTCGATGACGCGGCGAAACACAGTTTTCGTAAATCTTCTTGCCGTTGACGTAGATCGTCGGATACGCCATCGTGCTGAAGCTCAGCGCGTTGACGTTCAGCTTGACGGTCTGCACTTTCGGACTCGTGACCTTCCGCACGACGTAGGCCGTCTGGAACTGCTGGCCGTTCTCGATCGAGGCGAAATCGATCGCGTTCGGGAGATCGTATCCCGTCACGTCCGCCTGCGGATAGTAAACGATCCACGGGACCGACTTGCCGTCCACTTTGGCCTGGAGCGGGTCCTGACCGGCGAGAATGGCGTCGTCAAGCTCGGTGTATGTCGCTTCCGGATCGTAGGAATTGCCGCCGTGGAACGGTTTGCCGTCGAAGAATTTCGAGACGAAGAACGGTGCGTTCAGCTTGATCGTGCGCTGGATCTCACCCGCTTTGACCGTCAGGATCGACGTGAGTTCCTTCGAATCGCCGCTGAGCCGGATCTCGAACTCATCGCCCGGCAGGTCGCAGATGCCGTCGAGTTTCCAGCTTTCCGGACAGACGACTTCCAGCGCTTTCTTTTCCGCGCCGCGCAGATGACCGCGGATCTGCATTTTTCCGGGTTCCGTGCTGTTCAGGACGAAGAGGCTCATGCCCGGTGCATTGAAATCAGTGATCCAGGCCGGGATCTGTTCGTAGATTTTTTCTGCGGCTTTTTCCTGACCGATACCGCGCAGGATGCTCCATGCCAGGACGAGATGGCCGTCGTGATGCGGATGCACACAGTCCGGCGTGAAGTGGAACGAATTGTCGTGAAGCCGTGCGTTCATGAAGAAACGCTTGATGTCGCCGCGCAGGTCGAGGATCTTGCAGTTTTTCTCTTTCGCTATCTCCTGCATGATCTCCCCCATCCGGTCCATGATGCCGTTCTTGACGACGTAGGGATTTTCCGTCAGCATCGTCGGCGGGCAGAGAAGGATGCGCTTCGCCGGAGCGCGTTCCCGCAGCATGTCGATCAGCGTGCAGTAGTCCGCCTTCCATTTCGCGTAGCCCTCATCGGTCGGCACGATGTACGGACAGAGAACGTCGTTCATTCCAAGGAAGATCAGGAGCGTGTCGGCACCCAGATCCAATTCAGTTTTGTAGAGGATGTGCGCCCGGTCGCCGTGTAGTTTTGCATCGGTGTACGAGCGCTTCACGATGTCATGCCATGTGGCGACCGTCTGCCCGCTGCTTCCCAGCGACACGAACTCGACGTCCGTGACTCCCGCGTCTGTCAGTGCTTTCCGAATTGCCGGAGCATAGCCCCAATCCAGGTTGGACTGTGCCGTGATGCTGTCGCCGACGACGACCACTCTTTCCGCAAAAACCGACGCCGTCATGAGACAGAGAACGGCAGCCGCAAGTAAAATTCGTTTCATGGATGGTTCCTTTAATGAAAAATGGAAGTGGAATTTCTCGTTTCGATCAGCGGATTGCGAGAAAACCGGGAACACATTTTGCCCGATACGGTTTATTTTAGCAGGAACTGAAGGAAAATCAAGTCCTGCACGGCGAAAAATGCGAAATTTTGAAGAGTGTGGGGATCCGGAACTTTTTTTGGAAATTTTTCAGGTTTTTTCCTCTTTTTTTTGTCATTTTGTTACGGCAGGCTGTTTAATTAGATAGGAAGTGTAGTTGGCTCTCAAACAGAAAGGTGAAAAATGACTTTGGAAACATTTGACGGAGAGCGAAACATGGAAGAGATCGGAGGAAAAATGAAGATCGAAGAAGTGAATGGAAAATGGAAGATCGAAGACTGCGGCGAGGAAGATCCTGTTTCGGAAACCGGCGGAAAACTGAAGATCGGAATGGATGAGGTCATGGCCGTGACTCAGGAACAAACGGCGGAATGTATCCCAGGAAGTATTCCGGGAACTGTTTCGTATGCCATTCCGGGAACCGTTCCGCAGAAGCGAAACCTTTGGAAAACGTTTCGGTCTGCACTCTATCCGCTCGCGATGCTTGTGGTCGTCGCGCTGGCCTTGGGGGCACATCTGACGAATCTGGACGCCATGAAGAAACTGCATTCAGGGACGGAGACGACTCTCTCACCGGAAGCCCAGAAGGCTTTCGAGCAGAAGATCGAGGCGGAATTCCAGGAGTATTCTGCCGAGAATCAGCGGCTGAAAGCGGAATTCGAGACGGCACTGAATGAGATCCTGACACGGAATTTCACGAAAGCAGAAAATGCGATCCCGGAAGTGACGGCAAGATTTTCGAGTTTCGGAGCGTGCAATAAACTGTGTTTCAAAATGGTGAAGGATCAGCTCAAGGGGACTCAGGAATTGCAGGCTGCGCTCATCGACGCGCTTCAGGCGGTCAATGGACCGTGCGGGCAGGGGATCGCCGAGGTCAATGATCTTCTGGAGTCGTTTCAGCAGAAACTGCTGGAGAACAGCAATGATTTCCGTTCTTCGATTGCCGAAGTGCTGGAAGAGCCGCAATTTCAGATGATCGCTCTCCAGCTTGAAGGGACGATGGGGCAAGTTTCTGAATCTGCGGTGAAGCTCGTGAGTGCGAATGTCATTGCGGAGATCGGTGCGGCTTTGGAGGTTGCCTGCATTCGGTCGACAATACAGAAGGTGTCGAGGATCCTTGGCAAAGCGGCGGGAAAACTCATCGCGGCAGGCGGAGGGGGGGCTGCGTGTGCCGTTGCCGACGGTCCGCTTCCGTTCGGCGATATTGGAGGTGCGGCCCTTGCGGCTGGCGGGGCTGTGTGGACTGCCTGGGACATCTACCAGGCGAAGAAAGTGATCCCGCGTGAAATGCGAAAGACACTTGAAGGATCCGTCCGAAAGTGCCGTTCGGATCTGAATGCCCGGGCATTAGAGAAGGCGAAAGAGCTTCTGGATTCTGCTGCCGGAACAAATGCGGAACTGAAAAACGGGATCCTTGCGAACGGAGGTGAAAAATGAAGAATTGGAAAACCTGCCTTCTGGCATTCCTGATCTTTTGCGGACTTTTCGGGGTTACGGACGCGAATCCGGCAGGCCGACTTGTCGGGGAGGTCATGGAAAGAGCGATGAAAGAGACTTTGGACCAGGCGTTCAAGGTTAGCGGAAAAGCGATGGTCCCGGCAATGCGTGAGGCAGCGGAACGGGCGTTGAGAGAGTGTACGCTCCGATACGGCGATGAAGTCTTGGATGTCGTGCGTCTTGGCGGGCTGGAAATGCTGGAGCAGGGGGCAAAACATGGCGACGATTTCTGGAAAATGTGTCTTCACTCTCCCAACGCGGCCCGTGCCTTTGCGCTCCATGCGGACGAACTGATGCCGCTGGCTCGGAGGATCGGGCCGGAGGTCGCGGAGTTTGAGGCAAAGCATCCCGGGATCGTGCTGAAAACGGCCTCGGAGTTCGGAGATGACGGGATCCGCGTACTGAATAAGGCTCCGTCAAAAGACGTTTCAAAAATGCTTTCTCTGGCAGAAAACGCCGATTCGCCGGCAACGCGGGAGATGCTGCTGAAATACTATCAGAAGTCCCCGAATAAAGCGAAATTTCTCGAGAATATCAATTGGAAGACCGTCGTGGCTGTAGGACTTTCAACTGCCATGGTCCTTTCTGCGTATGAGGTCAGTGCCGGTGTGCGCGATTCCATTGAAATTCACGGTCCGGAACTTCTGAGGGAGGGAAATCGGATGCTGAAATGGAGCGTGGGACTGCTCGCGGCCCTTCTGGCATTTCCGATCCTTTTCCCGCTTACAAGAAAACTGGGCTCTCTACTCTCTGGAAACTCCCGGTCCGCGGCATAAAACAGATTTTCGGCGCATGGTTTGGGAGGACGGCTGCCCACTGCCGTTCCTCTCCATGGGCCGTTTTTTGTGGTTCATTGCGAAAAGGCCGGATTTTGCGCTTCTGATAAAATCTGCGTCAGGAAACGTTCATCTTCACAAACAGGACACGCTATGCCGTTGGATTCAGGATCGCGATTGGGACCAGAACACCTGCCGCGCCGACCGTGTCTTAGAAATCAGCCTGAAACACGATACGCAGGTGACGGCAAATGATTTTATGGAGGCCTCTTCTTTCTCCGTTTCTCCTGTCCAGACAGACCGGGGAAAAGACCGGGGAAAAGACCGGGGAAGAAAGTAAAATCAAAGAGAGTGAAAGAGTGTAAAACTCAAAGAGATTAAATTCATT
>JAGBAA010000010.1 GCA_017939795.1 Thermoguttaceae bacterium | reverse complement strand
GGTGATTCGTATCCGTCGTCGGATTCGTATGCGTCGACGACCTCGTCTCCGGGCTTCAGTTTCACGTGGGACGGCTGGAACGTGCAGTCAAAGCAAGGCGTTTATATTCACAATTCGCCGTATTCCGGTGAATATAGTATTCCTTACGGTCTTGGTTCTTGGTCGAATCCGGTTGAACAGCCGAATTCCGCCTACTCAACCACGCCCGAAACTCCGGCACCATACACGACGCCGTCGCAACGTTATGTTGACGACATCGACGACTTTTTCTACGGCTACGACAACGCCCCCATGTACGAAACCGCAGAACAGGAATACGGCGAAATCACCGTCGCAAACGCGTCTGGAAGTACGAGTTATTCTAACACTTCAGACTTTCATGAAGATTTTAGTAATGGAGAAATCGGAAATGAAGGGGTTGGAAGCGGACTAACTGAATTACAAAAAGCTACGGTTCAAACATACGCAAATAATACAATACAACAGGCAGAACAAGAATCGGAATATGATAATACAGTTGCTCCAATTTTTCTTTGGATTAATGTTGACAATGCTCCAATTACATTTGAATTTGAAGCAGTTAAGGAGCAAATCGAAGAACTTTTGAGAGGAATTGGAATACGAGCAACTGTATTGAAAACCACCAAAAGTCTTGAACAAATAAGTGATAATATCGGATTTCAGTATGATAGACCGTTCCTGATACTCGGTCCGCGACATGTTTTGAACTACGGAGGATTTGTTCGTTTTCATTTAGAGGGTGGAGCATTTGGGCAAGGAGGTAATGGAGTTGTTAATTTATATACGGCAAGATTTAATTACGAAGGTGATTCCGTCACAACTACCAGAGAAGATTGGACAAGAATTTACACGAACGTTATCCTTCATGAACTATTATGGCACGGTGTTTTGGGCAAATTTGATCCTTGGTTTTCTCCCCGGAATGGTTCTCTTGCAGGAGCTAGTCGTTCCGTTTTAGTTGATCTCAATGAATACTCTAGCAAAATTCAGAAGAAATTGAAATAGGAGGAATATTACTATGAAACGGGTATTGTGTATTGCTATTGTTCCGATGTTGTTGCTGGTTTATTTTTTCAGCGGTGCAGTATATCGTTTTGATGATGTTTTTACATATTTTATACCGTTTGAATGGGATACCATTATGCGATATCGAATACTTGCAATACTAAATATATGGTTTTATACCTTATACTGTCCTTTTCTCTCAATATTTGATTCAGATATACTCTTAGCAAGTGATCCAACCATCTTAATGTCCTATCAAGCGTTGTGCAATCAAGCTCCTTATTATGAACAAATTTGTGTAATATTGAGTTTTACATTTTTAGTGTTTTCAATATTAGTTCTGGTTAGTTTTCAAATTTTAGCAAGAAACAAATATTCAGAATGTACTCTGCTGTATATTCCATTAGTTATTAGTATTGGATATGGGGTAATTTGGATTCTGCTACTCAACGATGTGGAGTGTGTGTTTGCGTTTTTCCTTCTTTACCTCATTTTCGGTATGTTTTGGGGCTGTGTTTCACAGGGAACATTTTACCTTCTTGAACGGCGTAGAAAAAATGAAAATTCCTAAAACTGAAAATTTGGAGATAAATTGGTCGTTCATTGATGATGAATATTCCGCCGTCGGCAATATCCATACGGAATATGATATTTCCGGAGAATATTCGTATCATGGTGAAAATAGTTCATGGGGAAGCGGTTCCTATACC